>DATJJE010000058.1:0-3172 GCA_035492455.1 Vicinamibacterales bacterium
AGGGCATCCCATTGGAGATCGAGTTCACAAACCGGCTGCCCGAGCCGACCGTGATTCACTGGCATGGCTTGCGGATTCCGGCGGCCATGGACGGCACAGAGATTGTGCAGCGCCCCGTCCAGCCCGGAGAGACCTTCACATACCGCTTCACGCCGCCAGACGCGGGCACATTCTGGTATCACCCACACCTCAATGAGACAGAGCAGCTGGAAAAGGGACTGTACGGCGCGCTGATCGTGCGCGCGGCCGATGAACTGACGCTAGACGGCGAGAAGGTCCTCGTCTTCGATGATCTACGGGTCGACAAGAAGGGACAGATCGCGAAGTTCGGCGGTCTCAAGGACCGCCACAATGGCCGCGAAGGCAACGTGCGCCTGATCAACGGCAAGTCCGAGCCGGAGTTGACGATCGCGGCGGGACAGATCGAACGCTGGCGGATCGTGAACGCATCGAGCGCGCGGTACGTCCGTCTCTCCCTCGGCGGACTTCAGTTCCGGATCATCGGTACCGACGGCGGATTGATCGAAGCTCCTGTCACGGCCGAGGAGGTGCTTCTTCCGGCGGCGGACCGTGTCGAGCTCGCCGTGGGTCCATTCGAGAAGGAAGGTGAGGTTCTGAACATCGAGGACCTGCCGTACAACCGCCTGGCGGGAAAAAAGGGGATCGAGCGGTTCGGAACGATTCGCGTCGCACCGCGAAAGCCGTCCACTGCGCGCGTACCGGAACGGCTGCGCGAGATCGTTCCGTTGGTGACCGCGGACGCGCCCGTGACGCGCACGGTGAAGTTAGGTTTCAAGATGAGCCTTCGCCGCGGCTTCGACTTCGTCGTCAATGATGAGCGTCACCATCATGACCAGCCGGTGAAGGTCGGCGAGCTTCAAGTGTGGGACGTCGTCAACGCTACGATGATGGATCACCCGTTCCACCTGCACGGCTTCTTTTTTCAGGTCCTCGAGGTCAATGGGAAGAAACCGGCGTGGCGATCGCTGGAGGACGTGATCAACGTGCCGCCGAAGGGGACCGTCCGAATTGCGTGGTATCCCGATGACAGGCCCGGCATGTGGATGTACCACTGCCATATCCTCGAGCACCACGCGGCCGGCATGATGGCGCACTTCGATGTCGTGCGGTGATGACGCCGACGAACGCCACGGTCGTGAACACCGGCACCTTCGATCGCAAGTCGCTCCGTGTGGCCGCCACGCTGCTGTTTGCCGGACAACTGCTGTACGTCGTAATCACCCTGTTCCACACCGGCGGCGAGGCGAACAATCACGCGACCATCTTCGCTGCGTACGCGGCCAGCCAAATTTGGACCGGTGTGCACATCGCCCAGTTCGCGTGCATGGCGATCATGCTCGCCGGGCTGCTCGCGCTGTTCTTCGCCTTGGACGCTCCGGCTGGCACCGCCGGATGGGCAGCCCGATTCGGCGCCGCGTCCGCAGTGGCGACGCTGGCGTTATGTGGCGTCGTCCTGGCCGTGGACGGGGTTGCGCTCAAGCAGGCCGCGAACGCCTGGGCGAGTGCTCCGGAAGCCGAAAAGGCTGCACGCTTCGCCGTCGCCGAAGGGATGCGCTGGCTCGAATGGGGCACGAGGAGCTTCGAGTCGTTCACGCTGGGCCTTGCGATGCTGTTGTTTGCCGTGGCGGTTGCGCAGGCGGCCCGGGCGCTGCGGCCGATCGCGTACCTGATGGGACTGTCGGGGCTGGCGTACCTGGTGCAGGGCTGGACGGGCGCGACCGAGGGATTCTCGCAGACGCACACGATTGGCATCGTGCTGGCCGAGGTTTTCAACGCGGCATGGGCGGTTTGGTTGCTCTTTGTTGCGCGACGGACGCCGGATCTCGAGACGGCGCCGCTTGGCCGAAACAGCGGGATTCGTTGATGGCGGGTGCCGCGTCCGATTCGACGCGGCACCTGGTCTCGTGTATTACCGGCCGCAGGTGCAACCACTACCGCACTGGCAGGTTGCGCCGCAGCGGCATCCGGGTCTGCGCGTTTCCGTGTTCTTCTTGGACATCTGAAGCTCCTTTGTCAGCCGACCCCATGTCGGTCTTCACACTGATCACGCACAGCCCCCGCGTTCATTACACTCGTCAACGGCCGGTATACTGGCCGTAATGATTCCGTCGGACTCGGTTTCGGAGGACTCGCCAGCGCCGCTCGACGCCCTGGTCGAGAAGTGCGTTCCTCAGGTATCTCGAGCGCAGGGTGGGCGACCGCGAGCTGGCCGAGGACATCCTGCAGGACGCGTTCATCAAGGTGATGGATCGGCCGGATCAAGCGCCGGCCGGTGAAGGCCTTATTCCGTGGTTCTACAGAACGCTCAGGAATGCAGCCATCGATCGCTTTCGTCGGCGCGAGGCGGCAAGCCGCGCCGTCGAGGCGTTCGCGCGAGAACTCGAGACGCATGCTGCGCCGACCTCTGAAATCGAAGCGGAAATCTGCGGCTGCATCGCACGACTCGCGAGTTCGCTGAAGGCGGAATACGCCGACGCATTGCAGGCGATTGATGTGCAGGGGACGCCAGTGAAGGCCTTCGCGGAGCAACGCGGCCTGTCTGCGAGTAAGCCGGCGTGCGCATCTTCCGTGCTCGAGAGGCGTTGAAGAAGCGCCTCATCGAATCGTGCGGGACGTGCGCTGAACACGGTTGCCGCGACTGCAGCTGCCAGAGACACCGCTGATGTCGCCACGCTTCCAGCACGTCGTCGTCAACAAGCGTCAACGTTGGCGCATCAGTCTTTAAACTGAGCGATATCCCCGTAAGTGATCGCGGCACATTAGAAGGTCTGACACAATTCCGCTTCGGGTCAGTGCGCACGTAACAGCAAATCGTTGGAACGACGGGACATCTGAGATCGAATACGCGTGAAGGAGGGTTTTGCGCTACACTTCTTGGGACCGTCTGCAACTCGTTGATTCTAAAGCGGAGAGATGGCGGAGTGGTCGATCGCGCACGCTTGGAAAGCGTGTGTAGGGGAAACTCTACCGTGGGTTCGAATCCCACTCTCTCCGCCAGCCCTTACAACGCACTCAGTGTCAATCACTTGCGCGACAGTGTGATTTCACTTTGGAACTCTGTTGGCTGCGAGGCGGGCGACGCGTTCGACGAAGTCTCCCAAATCAATCGGCAAGCGTCGTGAGCCTCGCCCTCTGAAAAAGATCGAGGATT
>DATJJE010000059.1:0-23885 GCA_035492455.1 Vicinamibacterales bacterium
GCCATCGGGCGACACACGTGGATTCCACAGGTTGCTTTCGTCTGGCGCGCCCAGCGTACCAAGTGCCTTCCCCGTGCGGTCGAACCAGTTCAGTTGCCGCCGGTTCGTCGTGGCGGTCCGGTACGCCAACAGGCCTGACGCCGACACAGACAGCGCGCTCGCGTACGTCGTGGCGTCGATGGCCACGACGTCGGCCACGGTTACCGGATCCCCGGTCAGCGCTCTTCGTTCCATGTCCAGGCGCTGCGCCATGAGGGTCCCCGCTCTCACCCAGAGCAGCCACCCGAGCTGCGCGTAGGCACCGGCCGCGTCGGCGGCGGTCAGCCGGCGTGCGTCGGGGGTATCGAGCGAGCCGAGATATATGCCTCCAGTGTCAGGCGTTCCCTGCGCGTAGAACAGGAACCGACGGCCATCCGGCAGAAACTGCGGAAACCGGTGGCTCTGCACCCCGCCAAGCGTCGTGGCCGGTGTTGCCTTTCCCCCCGACGATGGCACACGGAAAATCGGACTGGTAAAGCTCGGCGCAAAGAGAATGACGCCATCGGCGTTCCACGTCCCGCCGCGGGGGCCGTTCGTATCCGCCAGCACCTGCGGTGAGCCGCCGCCGATGTCGAGCCGCTTCAGCTTGCCGTCCGCAAAGAAACCCACCGATCGGCTATCGGGCGACCAGAACGGATAGTCTGCGCCCTCGGTGCCCGCGAGCGGTTGCGCGCTCGTCGTCGCCAGGGGCCGCAGCCAGAGGCGGGGAGCACCGTCGCCGGACGCCACGAACACGAGCTGCTTCCCATCGGGGGAAAGAGCGAACGACAGCGGGTCTGTAGACGCAGGTGTGTTGATCTCCGTGCGCATCTCGGAACCGACGACCGGAGGGGCTTGGCGGAAATACCGGACGGCCGGAAACCCCAGTGCGAGCATCGCCGCCGACGACGCAGCGGCCACGACCCAACCCAGTCGCCCGCGCGCGCTGGACGCATCCAACGGCAGCGGTGCGTCCGTCGGGGACGTCTCGGCCTCGTCGATCTCCAGCCACGCATCGGCCGCGTCCGCGAGCCGCCGCTTCCGATCCTTCTGCAGGCAGCGGCGCAACAACCGGCGAAGCGGGGCTGGTGTGTCTGCAGGGAGCGCCGTCCAATCGGGCTCGTCCTTCAACACCGACGCCAGGACGTGTGACGTTGTCTCACCGCCGAAAACCTGGCGGCCTGTGAGCATCTCGAGCAGCACGACGCCAAAGGCCCAGAGATCGCTCCTCTTGTCGACCGGCTTGCCGGCGGCCTGCTCGGGGCTCATGTACGCCGCGGTGCCGAGGATGATGCCCGCCTGCGTGGCGCGCATCGACAGCGTCGGAGACATCGTCGCGCGTGCGTCTGTCGTGTCGCCCGCACCTGCCGGCGCCAGCGCTTTGGCCAATCCGAAGTCGAGCACCTTGACCCGGCCGTCGGGCCGCACTTTGATGTTCGCGGGTTTCAGATCACGATGAATGATGCCTTGCTCGTGCGCCGCCTCGAGCGCTTCGGCGATCTGCTTCGCGATCGATAGCACTTCGCGGACAGGCATCGGGCCTGAAGACCCAGCGATGTGGTCGGCGAGGGTCGGTCCCTCGACAAGTTCCATCACGAGTGCCTGCACACCACCCGATTCTTCCAGGCCGTGAATGTGCGCGATGTTCGGGTGATTGAGCGAGGCCAGTACCTGCGCCTCGCGGCTGAACCGGGCGAGACGGTCGGGATCGCTGGCAACGGCGGGCAAGAGAACCTTGATCGCGACGTTGCGATTCAGCTTCGTGTCGCGTGCGCGATACACTTCGCCCATACCGCCAGCGCCGAGGGTGCCGACGATTTCATACGGTCCGAGACGAGTGCCGGAACCGAGCGACATCCGTTCTTGTCAGGAGCGTTGCGGATTGTAGCGGCGTTGGTCGTTGGAAGTTCTTGATGCGCCCAATCTTATTTGAGAACTCCTTCTTCGATCAGTACTTTCCGGGCGATGCGGAAGGCCTCCACGCCGGCGGGGATGCCGGCGTAGATCGCTACCTGCACCAGCGTGTCGCGGATCTCCTCAGGCGTGCAGCCGTTGCGAAGGGCGCCGCGCACGTGCAGCTCGAATTCGGCCGCGCGGTTGAGGGCGGCGATCATGCACAGGTTGTTCAGGCTGCGCTGCTTGTTGGAGAGGACGGAACGAGTCCAGACCTCTCCCCAGCAGTACTCGGTGACGATGCGCTGAAAATCGCGGTTGAAATCGTCGACGTTGGCGGAGGCCTTGTCGACGTAGGCGTCGCCAAGCACCTGGCGACGCACCTTCATGCCACTGTCGTATCGATCCTGATCCATCAGAAGCTCGCGCGGAAGCCGAGTTGAACGACGCGCGGCTGATAGGCGACGTTCTTGTCCACCTGCGGCGCTCGGAAAATCGGGCTGCGTTCGTTGATCACGAACGTGTTGAAGTTCTCGCGATTGAAGACGTTGAACACTTCGAACATTCCAGCGATGCTCGCATGCGCGGCCAGCTTGAACTCGCGCTGGATGCGCATGTCCACGCGATGAATCGATGGCCGGTCGAAGGAATTTCTCGCGATGAGCGAGCCGTCGGCGCGAAGCCGTCCGCCTGTGCCCTGCCCGGCGATGCCGCTGCTGATGGAGAGTGGATCGACACCCGCCTGCGGCGTCGACTTGCCGTTGTCCCCGTAGAAATAGAGGCCGCTCAACTGCAGGCCGGCGGGCGCTTCCCAGATGCCATTGAACGTGGCGCGATTTACCTGATCGCCGGCGCGGTACCACTCGTCGCGCAATGACGGATGCAACGCGATCGGCACGTCGCACTGCGGGCGACCCGCCGCCGAGAACGTCCATAAGTACTGACATCCCGGTGCCGGTTGAATGTGCTGCCAGTTCCATTGGTAGTTCAGCGAGTAGGTGGCCGCCGCCTGCCAGTGCTGGCTCATGCGCTTCGTCCAGCTGAAGTCGATGCCGTGATAGCGGTCCTGCCCTGCCGTGAGGTCCTCGACGACGCTGTCGAAGCCGGGCGCGACACGATGCGCGGTGTCGCTGAACGAATACGGTGCGCCGGTGGCCAGATTGAACGCAAGGTTCACATCCGTCGAAATCTCCTGCGCGCGATTGGCGATGTAGACCCAGTCGGCGGTGACCGCCTGCACGTTGCCGATCTGTCGCTGGATGCCGAGCGATCCCTGCCAGCTGTACGACGTGCGGAGGTTGGGATCGAACAGGTTGCGTGCGCTGCGCCGCAGCTGCCCTGCGTTGAACATGTCGAGCGCCTGTTGGTACGTCGGCACCGGACCATTGAACGGGTTGGCGGCAAAGTCTGCGCGACCGTCGTTGAACCGCTGAATGTTGATGATGCCCGCCGTCAACAGCGACCAGAACACCGTGTTCTCGTTCTCCGCGGCGTAGTACTTCCCTGCTCCGCCGCGCAGCACTGTTTTGTCGTTGAGACTGTAGGCAAACCCGAGGCGCGGGCCGATGTTGTTCTTGTCCGTCGGGGTGTCCTGGGTGATGAACGGCGCGTAGCGGATCTGCTGCATGTTGCCGTAGCCGAGGTCATATCGAAGACCCAGGTTCAGCGTCAGCCGTCGTCCGATGGTCCAGTCGTCCTGGGCCCATGCGGCGTACTCGTGGCGCACCGGGAACACCGTAAACGTGCCGACGCTGAGACGCATCGAGCGCGTCACGGGCGACAGCGCGGCTAGGTTCCACGTGTTCGGATCGAAGAGATTGGGAATGATCGATGCGATGTTCGCGGGAACGGCCCCGCCCTGCATGTCGTAGGTCGGCATGCAGAAGTCGCACACGGTCACCGTCTGACCCATGTGAATGTACTCGAGCCCGGTCTTCAGATCGTGACGTCCGCGCGCGTTGTACGACAGCGTCAGGTCGTCACGAACCGAGTACGGCCGCTGATAGACGTCCACCGGCGAATTGGCGTGTCCCTGCCCGATTGTGAATCCGCCGGTCATGGTCAGAATCGGCGTTCCGCCCATCTGCTGTCCGGGCGCATTGGGATGGTTCGACCAGTGCACGCCCGGGTGCTGCCAGAAACCGAAGCCGCCATAGCCGACGCGAACTTCATTGACGGTCGAGTTGTTCAGCACCTGCGTCGCGGTCCCCTGCCAGTTCAGCGAATAGCGCTTGGTCTGAATCACCGATGACGGTGTGCGGTTGCCGCCGCCCGAGAAGCGATCGTCGACGGGAAGGTACGCGTTGGACTTGTTGACACGGAAGGTGACCCGATTGCGCGGCGACAGCTGATAGTCGAGGCGTGCCAGCGCCTTCTTCTCGGTGCGCGTGCTCGGCTGATCGATGTTGAACGCTGGATACGGCGTCTCGTAGGTAAACGTTGTCGGCTCGCGCTCGTACTCGAACGAGCCGAAGACGTGGAATTTGTCTTTGATGATGGGGCCGCCGTAGGTCCATGCCAGCTGCTGGTTCGAATAGGGCAGCACGCGGTTGGCGATGAAATCCTTCGCGTTGAACTTGTCGTCGCGGAAGTAGCCGGAGAACGTGCCCTGTGGCGTGTTGGTGCCGGACTTGGTGATGGCGTTCAGCTGCTGGCCGCTTGAATGGCCCTGCGTCGCATCGAACCGGTTCGTGACGACCTGCACTTCCGCCATCGACTCCCGGCTGTAGCGCGGCTGGCCGAACGAACCCGCAAACAGCTGCGTGACCTGCTGGCCGTCGACGTTGATCTGGTACTCGTAGTCCCGGCCGCCGAGCGTGTCGCTGGTGGCATTCTGGCGGCTGCCCGGCGCAAGGATGGCGAGGTCGAGCCAGTTGCGGCCGTTGATCGGCAGGTCCTGCATCTGACGCGGATCGATGTTGCCACCCACTTGCGACGAGGTCGTCTCAATGAGCGGTGCTTCGCCGGTGACGGTAACGTTTTCCTGCACCGTCGACGGCGACAGCTGAAGGTTGATGACGGCCTGCTGGTTCACCAGCAGGTCGATGCTGCGCGTGACGGTCGCAAAGCCCGACAGCTCGGCGGTCACGCGGTGCACACCGGTACGCACCGGCAGGCGGAATGCTCCGCGCTCATCAGTGACCGCGACGAAGGTATTACCCGTCGCTTCGTGAACGGCTGTGATAGTGACACCCGGCAGCACGCCGCCGGTCGTATCCGTAATCGTTCCGCTGACCGTCGCTTCCTGTGCGAAGGCGACCGAGGGAACGAGGACAAACATCGCGATTCTCAGCAGAAGATGGCGCATGGCGGGCGCGACTCTACTACATAGCGACCCTGCGCGTCAGCTTCGTGGTTCGCGGAACACGCGGTCGATCGGCACCTGTTGTTCCGCGTCGATCCCACGGGAGCGGAAGTGAGCGTCACGCATCGCCTCCTCGACCGTGGCGACAACGCTGCAGCAGCAATCTCGCCCGGCCGTGCGTCGCGCCCATACATCGGCGGGCTCACAGGCGATCAATTCCGCCAGACGCGCGGCGGTTCGCATCGGATCTTTCGTGTCGTCGCGAAGCTCCGGCTCGAGGCGCGCGACGTCGCATAGCGTGTCCCAGAAGCGCTGCTCGAGCGCGCCGACCGCGAGGACACGCCCATCGCTGGTTGGGTACAGCCGGTAGCGCGGACTTCCGCTCGTGATGACCGACCCGCCGAGCAGCAATGTGAACAGGTTGTCGGTCATCGATACGTCCAGGTGGCGACCTCGATTCGTTCGCTCGCGTTCGCGTAGTGCAAGCAGAATGTTGATGACGGCGGGGTATGAGCCGCCCGCAATGTCAGCCATGAGTACGGGAGGGATCACGGGATTCGATGCCGCCCCCATGGACCGCGCAAGCAAACCTGTTTCAGCGATGTAGTTCAAATCGTGACCCGCCACGCCGCTCTTCGGCCCATGTTGTCCGTAGCCGGTAATCGAGCAGTAGACGATGCGTGGATTGATCGCGCTGACTTGCTCATAACCGATGCCGAGACGATGCATGACGCCAGGGCGGAATTGCTCGACGAGCACATCGGCGCGCATCAACAGCGGCTGCAGCCGCTCGAGCGCTGCTGCATCCTTCAGGTCGACTTCCATGCGCCGCTTCCCGCGCTGCAGCGATGTCAGCGACGCCATCTCCTCCGCGCCCGGCCGCGCGATGGAGATGACTTCTGCGCCTGTCTCGGCCAGCAGCAGCGTCGCCAGCGGACCAGGCAGCAACGTCGAGAAGTCGAGCACCAGGCAGCCTGCGAGCGGTCTCATATACTTTGCATGGTAATGGGAACCTTCCTCGCGGCGCGCGATTTCCTCCTCGCATGCCGCAGCGATTACGAAACGGCGTCGCGTCACTTCGAGTGGCCCAGGCTCGCTGCGTTCAACTGGGCAATCGACTACTTCGACGTGATCGCCAAGGCCAACGATCGTCCGGCATTGCATCTGGTGGAAGAAGATGGCTCCGAGACGATCCGTTCGTTCGCGCAGCTCTCGGCGGACTCGAATCGCGTGGCGAACTATCTCCGAAGGCTCGGCGCGAGGCGCGGCGATTGCCTGCTGCTGATGCTCGGCAACGAGGTCGCCCTATGGGAGGTGCTGATCGCGGCCATGAAGCTTGGCGTGATCGTGACGCCGGCGACGACGCTGCTGACAACGGCGGATCTGCAGGACCGGATCGATCGCGGCCGCGTCCGGCACCTCGTCTGCAGGGCGGCGCAGGCGGAGAAGTTCGATAGCGTTCGCGGTAATTTCACGCGCATTGCCGTCGGCGGCGCAGCGCCTGGCTGGTCGCGATACGACGACAGCCGCGCGGCGAGCGACAGGTTCGCGCCGGACGGAGTCACCCGCGCGAGCGATCCGCTCCTGCTCTACTTCACGTCAGGCACCACGGCGCGCCCGAAGCTCGTGATGCACACGCATCAGAGTTATCCCGTGGGACATCTGTCGACGCTCTACTGGATCGGCCTGCAGCCGGGCGATCGCCACTGGAACATCAGCTCGCCCGGATGGGCGAAACATGCGTGGAGCTGCTTCTTCGCGCCATGGAATGCGGAAGCAACGGTTTTCATTTACAACTACGCGCGGTTCAATGCGAAGGCAGTGCTGAACGCACTCGTCACGCATCACGTGACGACATTGTGCGCGCCGCCGACGGTATGGCGGATGCTCATTCAGGAACCACTTGCTGACTATAGGGTGTCGCTGCGGGAGCTGCTCTCGGCCGGCGAGCCGCTCAATCCGGAAGTGATCGATCAGGTGCAGCGGGCGTGGGGCCTGACCATCCGCGATGGCTACGGTCAGACGGAAACGACCGCGCAGATCGGCAACCCGCCAGGACAACCACTGAAGCCAGGGTCGATGGGTCGTCCGTTGCCCGGCTACCCTGTCGTGCTGCTCGATGCCGAGGGCAATGTGTCGGAAAACGAAGGTGAGGTCTGCCTTCGACTCGACGACCGTCCTCTCGGCCTCACCGACGGCTACGCGGATGACGACCAGAAGACCTCGGATGCCATGCGCGGCGGCTATTACCACACCGGCGACATCGCGACGCGCGACGAGAACGGCTACCTGACGTTCGTTGGCCGCGCCGACGATGTGTTCAAGGCATCGGATTATCGGCTCAGCCCGTTCGAGCTCGAGAGCGTATTGATCGAGCACCCCGCCGTGGCCGAAGCCGCCGTCGTGCCGAGCCCGGATCCTGTGCGTCACGCCGTCCCGAAGGCGTTTGTCGTGCTCGCGCCGGGCGTCGCGCCGACCCGCGAGGTTGCGGCCGACATCTTCAACTACTGCCGCAACACGCTTGCGCCGTACAAACGAATTCGGCGGATCGAGTTCTCCGAATTGCCGAAGACGATTTCAGGGAAGATTCGGCGGGTCGAGTTGAGGGCCATCGAAGACAAGCGACGGAGCGCCGGCGAGCGTGCGCCGCTCGAATTCTTCGAAGAGGACTTCGCGAAGGTCGTGTAGGGAATTTTCACCGACGACCGGAGATATTCCCCGCGGCGCGCGAATTCTCGCAACGGATTCCGAATAGCTGGCGCTCTTCTCCGTACTGCACAGAGGGCACGCACTTTGCCCACGTTGCCGCCGGAGGTGTGGCGATGATGGTAAACAGCATCCTGGTTCCAACGGATTTCAGTGCGACCTCGGACGCTGCCGTCCAGTACGCGACGCAGATGGCACTCAGCTTCGGCGCGCGACTCTACCTCCTGCACGTACCGGGGAAAACCGGCGAACACTTTGAGGCGAACTTTCCGATCGGCCAGTTCGAGTCAACGGTGAGCGAGCGGCTCTCGTCGCTCTTGACGAAGGAAGAGCTCGCGCGGGTGCGCCCCGAGTACGTCATGCGCATCGGCTCGCCGGCCGACGAGATCGCGCGCTACGCTGACGTCTGTGATGCGGACCTGATCATCATGGGCACGCACGGCCGCAGCGGCATCGCGCACGCGGTGATGGGCAGCGTGGCGGAGCACGTCCTGCGCGTCGCGCCGTGCCCGGTCCTGATGGTCCGTTCTCCCAAGCGCGCGACCGCAACGGACGGCGCCCCGGTGGCAGTACCGCCGCCGAAGAAGACGCTGGGCCTGGGTTCGGCGACCTGATTTATCCGCGGAGAAACGGATCCGCGAGAAAATTCTGATCGCGCTCCTCGCATTCCGGCGCTTCGTCCTGGCGCGCCGGACGCGGGTTCAGGCGCCGCACGTAGGTATACGACGTCCACGGTTCCATCAGCACATCGGGGTCGGTGACGGTGAAGTTGTAATACAGCAGGTCGCCGACACGCGTGAACCGCTCCGTCACTTCCATCTTGTCCGTATGGAAGTAGCCTTCCCATCCGATCCATGTCTGGTCGCCGAAGCCGACCGATTCGATCACCAGTGTGTCACCGTCCCAGTGCGCCAGCCCCATGCCATTGAAGGTCGAGAACTGATAGTCGTTCTCGTCACGCTTGCCGCCGTTGAGCGGCAGGATGCGCAGCGCGTTCTCCACGCCGTTGAACAACCAGATCTGACCATCCTTCTGCACGATGCGCGCGGGGACGTTCTGCCGCGGCACGCCAAGGGGGTGATAGCAGCCGTAGAACGGATCCACATCGACCTTGCCGTAATCGAGGCCGCGGACCTTGTCCCAGAATTCGGGCTTGTAGAGCGGCTTGTTCCACTGCGCGCCGCGCTGCATTGAGGATTGATCCGCCTCGAACGCGCCCGGCCGGCGCAGGCCAGGCACCTGGAAAACGTTCGGAATATTGCCGCCCCAGTTGCCGCTCAGATCCGGATGGCCGTCGGCGTCGCGCGGCGTCGGGCCGTTCGGCATCAGCTGCATGACGTAGCCGTCCTGCGGCGACACGCGCAGCCCTGCAGGCGAATACGACGTATTCACGTTGCGCAGCGGAAGGTTGCCGGCGCGCTGCCCCTGAGGCGGCAGCTGCGCCGCGGCCGTCTGCGTAGCGGGGGCCGCGTTCTTCACAACGTCAGGAATCGGAAAGATGATGTACGGGTTGGAGCGGAAGAAGGTGACCTTCAGATCCGCCAGCGGCTTCCCATCCATCGTCCACTTGATCGTCGTCGGGAAGATCATCCAGACATTCGGTTCGAGATCGCCGCGGTAGTCCGCGAAGGTCGCGCCATAGGTGTGGCCGTTCGCTTTCGCGGTGACCGCCACCGGCAGCCGAATCAACTCGGTCGGCTCGTAGGGCCCGAGCTTCGGATGATTGCGGTTGTCCTCGACCGTGACCGACACCTCGATGCCGTCGTACGGCGACGTGCCGGTGAGTACGGTCTTGCCATCAGGCGCCTTGCTGACCGTCGTGTGACCTTCAGCGTCGATCAACGACCACACGGCGCCAAACGGTGTGAGCTTGATGAGCGGCAGCCGATCGCCCAGGGTGTTCATCGCCGCGGTAGCGCCGCGCCCTTCCTGCGATTCGTTCCAGGCGTAGCGATTGGCAAACACGCGAACTTCGTTCAGCGGCTGACCGTTGGCTTTTGTGCCCTTCAGCATCGCGCGCATCGCCGGCAGGTAATACGCGATGTGGAACTCCGAGCTGGCGAGCTTCGCCATTCCCGCGCCGTCGGCCATCGTTCCGTCGGCTCGGAACTGAACGCCGATGACGCTCTTGACCGTCATCACCTTGCCGCGCCCCATGCCGATCGATTCCGCGACGTCGCGCACTTCCTTTCCGATGCACGGGCTCGCGATCTCGTACGCCGTGAACCCATCGTCGTTCTGCGCGAACATCGAGTAGTAGCCCTGCGCGCCGTAACCGTTGGGCGCACAGACCGGTGCCGGTGGCTGCGCGGGCTGCTGCGCGAACAGCGCTGCGGAACTGCCAAGAGCGGCGACTGAGAACGCTATGAGTCTTCGCATGTAGCGAATCCTAAAACAAAAAGGCCACGGCGTTAACCATGGCCTTCTGAATCTACGAATTTGCGAAGCTACGAATTTATGAATCTACGCATTTCCGAACCGACAATTCGTCAATTTGTACATCCGTCAGTTCGTAAATTTTCTTATCCGCGCAGGAAGGGGTCCGCGAGCAACTCGAGGTCACGCTCGTCGCACTCCGTCGCTTCGCCCTGACGGTTCGGATTCGGGTTGACGCGGCGAACGTAAGTGTACGAGTTCCACGGCTCCATCAACACCTCGGGATCGGTGACGGTGAAGCTGTAGTACAGCAGGTCGCCATTGCGCAGGAAACGCTCGGTCACTTCCATCTTGTCGGAGTGGAAGTAACCCTCCCAGCCGAGCCACGTCATGTCGCCAAAGCCCACCGATTCGACGACGAGCGTGTCGCCGTCCCAGTGCGCCAGCCCCATGCCGTTGTAGGTCGAGAACTGATAGTCCTCCTCGTCGCGCTTCGCGTTGTTGAGCGGCAGGATGCGAAGGCCATTCTCGACGCTGTTCAGGAGCCAGAGCTGGTTGTCCTTCATCACGATTCTGCCCGGCACGTTCTGGCGCGGCACGCCGACGGGCTTGTAGCAGCCGTAGGCCGGATCGACGTCCGCCTTGCCGTAGTCGAGGCTGCGGACCTTCTCCCAGTACTCCGGCTTGTAGATCGGCTTGTTCCACTGCGCGCCGCGCTGCATCGCGGACTGATCGGCCTCGAACGAGCCATTGCGGCGGATGCGGCCGCCGCCCGGGAATCCGTACTGGAGGTTCGCCGCTCCCCAATTGCCCGACAGGTCCGGATGGCCCTGCGCATCACGCGGTGTCTGGCCGTTGGGCTTGACTTGCCACACCGCGCCGTCCTGCGGCGAGACGCGTTTGCCGCACGGCGTGTACGAGCACGGCACGTTGCGGAGCGGCAGGTTGCCGGGACGCTGCGCCGCCGGCGGCAGCTGCGATGCGACTGCCGCGGAAGCCGCGGGCTGCTGTGCACTAGAAGTCGCCGGTGCCATCGCGATCGCGACACCCATTGCACATGCGGCAGCGAACAACGATCGGAAGGTCTGACTCACAGAAGCCTCCTACAGCTCGACGACGACGTATTCCTTGCCGGCCACCGTAATCGAGCGCATGAATCCCAGTTTGCTGTTCGGATCGGGATCCTTCCACGCCGGCGAAATGCGGTAGCTGTAGGTATCGCCGATCTTGAGATCGGTCTTTACCTTCAGACCCTGGCGGATGAGGCCGGCGGGGCTCAGCGATTCCAGCTTCCACGACGTGACCTTGCCATCCGGTCCCTTCACGTCGACGTACCACCACGAATGCGGATTGACATTTTCGAGCTTGGTGAGCGTCCCGGTTATGGTGAATTCCTTCTGAGTGTCGAATTCAGCGTTCGCGGAGTGGTGCGCCCGTGCCGGCGCGCCTATCATCAGCAGCGCCAGGGCGGCGGCGGATGCGATGACCATTCTCTTCACGTTTCTCTTCACCATGTTGGTTCAGCAGTCCTTTCTCTACGTGAGTTTGCCCTAATTCGAGGATCGTCCCTTCGCCACGTCGGGGATGGGAAACACGATGTACGGGTTGGACCGGAAATATGTGACCTTCAGATCCGCGTAGGGCTTGCCATCGAGCGTCCACTTCATCGTGGTCGGGAAGATCATCCACACATCCGGCTCGAGTTTGGTGCCGCCGAGATAGTCGGCGAACGTCGCGCCCCACGTGTGGCCGTTGGCTTTCGCCGTCACCGCGACGGGCAGCCGAATCAGCTCCGTTGGATCGTACGGCCCCAGCTTCACGTGATTTCTGCTGTCCTCGACCGTGATTGCCACCTCGATACCGTCGTATGGTGAGGTGCCGGTCAGCACGGTCTTGCCGTCGGCCGTCTTGCTGACGACCGTGTGGCCTTCGGCTTCGATGACCGACCACAGCGCGCCGAACGGCGTGAGCTTGAGCAACGGCGCGCGATCGTTCAGCGTGTTGGCGGCCGCAGTGGCACCGCGCCCTTCCTGCGTCTCGTTCCACGCGTACTGATCCGCGAACACGCGAATCTCGTTCAGCGGCTGTCCGTTCGCTTTGGTACCCTTCAGCATCGCGCGCATCGCCGGAATGTAGTACGCCATCTGGAATTCGGCGCCGGCAAGTTTGGCCATGCCAGCACCGTCGGCGAGCGTCCCATCGACACGAAACATCACGCCGATGACGTTCTTGACGCCCAACAAGGAGCTGCGCCCCATGCCGATCGACAGGGCCACGTCGCGCACATCCTGGCCAATGCAGGGACTGGCGATCTCATAGAACGTCTGGCCGTCGCCGCCGTTCTGGCCGAAGCCGGCGTAATACGCCTGCGCGCCGTAGCCGCTGGCCGGACATGCCGGAGGTGGTCCTGCGGGAGCGCCGCCCATGCGGCCGCCGCGCCCACCGCCTTCCTCCTGAGCCATCAACACACCACCGGCCAGGAGCGCCACGGCAGCAGCTAACGCGTAGACTTTGCGCATCTTGTGTCCTCTGAGGAATTGAACAAGAAGCTGTTTATACCGGTATTTACAGGATGTCGCAAGGCCCGCCTCCGCGCTCCGCGCTTCGGCGTGGCAGGCGCGCGGGCTCAACGTTCATTACGAAGATGCCCTTCGGTTAGTTCACCGCCCGCAGGATTCGAAAACTCATTTTACGCTCGACCGTAGAATTCCCCCAATGTCGACTGCTCCCCTGAACATCCTGGTGCTGCCCGGCGACGGTATTGGCCCCGAGATTACCGACGCCACGCTGAAGGTGCTCGAACGCGTCAAGCAGATCGTTTCACTCGACCTCACGTTCGACGTCCGCCTCATCGGTCTCACCGCGCTGCGGTCGGCCGGCACCACGTTCCCCGCGTCTGTCCTTGATGCTTGCCGCCGCGCTGATGGCATCATTCTCGGGCCGGTCTCGACGGCCGACTACCCTGCGCGCGATCAAGGCGGCGTCAACGCATCCGCTGAGCTGCGCATCCAGCTCGATCTGTTCGCCAACGTCCGTCCGAGCCGCACGCGCCACGGGCTCACCCATTGGGGCCGAACGCCGATGGATCTCGTCATCGTGCGCGAGAACACCGAAGGGTTCTACGCCGACCGCAACATGCATCGCGGCAACGGCGAGTTCATGCCCACACCCGACCTGGCGTTGTCGATTCGAAAGATCTCCGGCTTTGCTTCGTCGCGCATTGCGCGCGCCGCGTTCGAGCTTGCCGCCACGCGGCGCCGGCACGTGACCGCCGTTCATAAGGCGAATGTGTTGAGCGTGACCGAAGGCCTGTTCCTGCGCGAAGTCAGACAAATCGCGAAGGCGCATCCCGACGTCACCTACGACGAGCAGCTCGTCGACTCGATGGCGGCGCTGCTCGTGCGCGACTCGGAGCGCTACGACGTGATCGTCACGACCAATATGTACGGCGACATCCTGTCGGATGAAGCGGCGGAGCTCGCCGGCAGCCTGGGGCTGGCGGCGTCGATCAACTTCGGCGATCGCCACTGCATGGCCCAGGCGCAGCACGGCTCGGCGCCCGACATCGAGGGGCAGGACAAGGCGAACCCGACCTCGCTTATCCTCTCGGCAGCCATGCTGCTCCAATGGCTCGGTCGGCGCCGCAACAACATGAAGCTGGCCGAGGCGGCTCGCCTCATCGACACGGCCGTTGATGCGGTGCTCAAACAGGCATCCACGCGGACGATCGATCTCGGCGGTCCGCTCGGTACGGCGGCGTTCACCTCCGAGCTTTGCAGGGTGATCGATGCCTGTCGCGTCGACTGACACGCACGCCGCTCGCCCCGAGGCCACTCGAGGTGCCTTCCTCAAGGCCGCCTGGCGCATCGTTCCGTTCGTCACGTTCGGCTACCTGCTGAACTACATGGACCGGAACAACGTCGGCTTCGCCGCGCTGACGATGAACCGCGAGACGGGACTGACGGCGACGCAGTTTGGCTTCGGCGCCGGCATCCTGTTCCTCGGCTACAGCACGTGTGAGATCCCCAGCAACATCGCGCTCTACCACTTCGGTGCGCGCCGATGGCTGGCCCGCATCATGATCACGTGGGGCATCGTCTCCGCGGCGACTGCTTTCGTCGCCGGACCTCGCAGTTGGTACGTGCTGCGGCTGCTGCTCGGAATCGCTGAAGCCGGCTATTTCCCAGGCGTGACTTACTATCTGGCGACGTGGTTTCCCGCCGAGTATCGCGCCCGGATGCTCGCCTGGTTTCTCATCGCGGTTCCGGCGTCAACCGTCGTGGGCGGACCTGTATCGGGCCTGCTGCTGCAGATGAACGGTGTCGCCGGAATGAGCGGCTGGCAGTGGCTGTTCTTCGTCGAGGGGCTGCCTGTTGTTCTACTCGGTCTCGCCGCCCTCTGGCTGCTGCCAGACCGTCCGGAAGACGCGACGTTTCTGACCGCCGAAGAACGTCTGCTGGTGCGCGCCGCTCTCGATCGCGAGCCGCGCGAACGTGAAAAGCGGCACCTCGCCGCGGCGTTGAAAGATCCGCGCGTGCTCCTGCTGGCGGCGTCGCAGTTCGGCTTCATTGCGGGGTCGTACGCAATCGCCATCTGGCTGCCGCAGATCATGAAGGATGCACGGCTGTC
The DNA here is from genome assembly GCA_035492455.1 of Vicinamibacterales bacterium. GTDB lineage: Bacteria > Acidobacteriota > Vicinamibacteria > Vicinamibacterales > UBA2999 > Gp6-AA40. The sequence continues at coordinate 14,927 of DATJJE010000059.1, forward strand.
GAACCTGCAGATCGGATTCGTAACCGGTGGCTGTTATCTCCTCGCATCGGTGGCGATGATTGGATGGGCGGAATGGGTGGCGCGCACCGGCAAGAAGATCACGCACCTTGCGCTTGCGTGCCTCGCCTCCGCGATCGGACTCCTGCTCGCTGTCGTCTTCCCGAACTTCTGGGTGTCGCTCGCGTGGATCACGCTCGCGCTCATCGGCACGACGTCCGCACGCGCGATCTTGTGGACGATCCCGACACGTTTTCTCACCGGCCTTGCAGCCGCCGGTGGGCTGGCGTTCATCAACAGCGTAGCGACCATCGGTGGGTTCGTCGGCCCTTATGCGATGGGATGGCTGCGCGACGCGACCGGATCGTTTTCCGCCGGATTGATAGCGATGGCCGGGCTGCTGATGGTCTCGACGCTGATGTCGTGGTCGCTCAAATTCGTGGTGACTCAGGAATAAGGTGCGACGGTTGCGACGGTGCGATGGTGTGAAAGTGCGTCCGAAGGTGCGATGTGCGAAGGTGCGTACAAGGAGCGTCCTGCTCGAACGTCGCACGATTCGCACGTCGGACGCACCCTCGCACCGTCGCACATATCGCACATCGCACTCCGGATAGAATGTCGCCCGTGACTGACGCTGCTACCACTCTTCGGAACGAGAAAGCCGTCCGCCGCCACCAGATCCGCGCCGTTGTCTCCGCATCGGTCGGCACGACGATCGAGTGGTACGACTTCTTCCTCTACGGCGTCGCCGCCGCCGCGGTGTTCCCGCAGAAATTCTTTCCCGGCTCCGATCCATTCATCGCGACGATGCTGTCGTTCACGACGTTCTTCGTCGGGTTCGTGGCACGTCCCGTCGGCGCGGCCATCTTCGGCCACTTCGGCGATCGCGTCGGCCGCAAGAAGCTGCTGGTCTTCACGATGATCGTCATGGGCGCCTCGACGATGGCGGTTGGTCTCACGCCGGGGTACGACGTCATTGGCGTCTGGGGCGCGGTGCTGCTGACGCTGGGACGCATCCTGCAGGGCCTCGCCATCGGCGGTCAGTGGAGCGGCTCGGTGTTGATGGCCGCCGAGTGGACCGATCCAAAACGGCGCGGCTTTACCACCAGCTTCGCGCAGCTTGGGGCGCCCGCAGGAATGGTGCTCGCCAACGGCGCGCTCGCGCTGATGACAGGGCTGACGAGCGATCAGCAGTTCCTCGAGTGGGGATGGCGCATTCCGTTTCTCGCCAGCGTCGCCCTCGTGATTACTGGCTTCTACATCCGCGCCGGCGTGCACGAGACGCCGGTGTTCGAGGAATTGAAGAAGAGCGGTGCGGTCGTCAAGGCGCCGCTTGTCGAAGTGCTGCGCAACAACGGCAAGGAAGTCGCGCTGACTGCGCTGATGCGGACGAGCCAGCAGGTGTGCTTTTACATTTACACGACGTACGTCATCACGTACGCAACGACCGTGCTCGGGTTCGGTCGGGGCGTCGTGCTGAACATGGTCATGACCATGGCGGTCGTGTCGTGCCTCGCCAATCCGCTGTTCGGCCACCTGTCCGACGTGTACGGCCGAAAGACAATCACTGCGATTGGCTGCGTGATCATGATCGTCTTCCCGTTCGTGTATTTCGGGCTGCTCGACACGCGATCGCTGCCGCTGGTGTTTCTGGCGATCGTGATCTCGAATCCGATTCAGGACATCCAATACGGGCCGCAGGCCGCGTTCATCGCCGAGAGCTTTCCGGGGTCGGTCAGGTACAGCGGCTCCGCGCTGGGGTATCAGCTGGCATCGATTACCGCCGGTGGTCCCGCGCCACTCATCGCCACGTTTCTGCTGCGCGAGTACGGGACATCATCCGCCATCGCCGTCTACATCTCGCTCTGTTCGGTGCTCAGCCTGATTTGCGTGTTCCTGTTGAAGGAGCACCGGGGCCAGCGCGATCGCCAGTAACTCCTCACGAGGCACGGAGACGACGGGGTGCGGCCCGTGGTCATATCCCGCGCTTCTTCCAATACCGGACCAACCCTCGCCAGTTGAACTCGAGAGGCCCGACATGCTCGAGCGGCGCGATCTCGCTCTCTGAGATCTTCGCGGCGCGGATATAGGCGGCGATGTCCTTCTTGAACTGCTCGTACTTCGCGTCGTCCGGCAGGTCGGTCTGCAGCGCGCGCCAGGAGATCTCCGCCGCGGCCGCGATGCTGCGCTCGAGATCGTCAAGATGATCGGGCACGTTGCCATACGGACCGAAGTGCGTGATGAAGACGATCTCCGGGCCCCAGGCGCGCAGCTTGGCGATGCTGTCGCCCCACGCCTCGAGATCGATATCCGGCGGCGGCGTCGGGGGCAGGGTGAACGTCTGTGAGGTGAATCGCAGACCCGCCGTGTCGCCGGCCCAGACGATACCGCTTCCTTCGTCGAAGTAGCTGACGTGATGCGAGGCGTGCCCCGGCGTGTAGCGAACGTCGAAGATGTGTCCGCCCGTCGCGATCCGATCGTGTTCGCCGAGGATGTGCAGGTTCTCCTGCGGCACCGGAATGACCTGGCCCCAGAGCCGCGCCACGCCCTCAACTCCCCACAGCTGATTCGCGCTGTTCACCAGTTTCGACGGATCGATGACGTGCGGCGCGCCCTTTTCATGCACGTAGACGCGAATCTTCGGGTTCTCACGCACGAGCAGGCCTGTTGCCCCGGCATGATCGAGATGAATGTGCGTGATGAGAATCGTCTGGACATCGCTGACCCGGATGCCCTGCGCCTGTAACAGGCCAGTCAGCGTGTCGATGCACGAACCGGGACCTGGATCGATGAGGATCACGCCGGCATCGCCGCCGTAGACGCCCGTCGCAATTGCTTTCGGAGTGTTGCAGAAGTTCAGATCAACGTACGAGATGTCGGAGACGATGAAGGGCACGAATCGCAGTCTATCGCACCGGCATCTTGCGCGGCGCGGGCAGTTTGAGGACGTGCGCTTTCACCGCGCGGAACTCTTTCGTGTCGTGGATCCCGCCGCGTCTGCGTGACGAGGCGGCGGTCAGATCCGCGATGCGATCCTGTGGCGACGGATGCGTCGAGAAGAACACTTCCACCGCGCTCGGATCGCGATTCGCCTCGCGCCGCAGCACCTCGAACAACTCCGTCATGCCGCGACTGTCCCACCCGGCCTTGGTCATGATCTGCAGCCCCACCCGATCCGCCTCACGTTCATCGTCGCGGCTGAACTTCAGGAAAACTCCGTTGGCAACCATGGCGCCCGCCGCCTGCGCCGTCCCGGCACCGCCGACGTTGCCGAGCATCGCGCCGAGCACGCCGAGACTCCATCTCGCCAGCAGCGTCTTCTCCATTTGATCGGCGGCGTGGCGCTGTGCGATGTGCGCGATCTCGTGCGCGAGCACGCCGGCAACCTGCGATTCGTTACCCGCGGCGTGCAGCACCCCGCGATTGATCCAGACGGGACCGCCGGGCAGCGAGAACGCGTTGATCTCACGGTAGTTTGCGACCTCGAAGGAATATGGATACTTCGCGCCAGGCGCCACCTTCGCCAGCCGCTGGCCCATCCGTGTGATGTAACCGGTGACCTGCGGATCGCGCAGCTCGGCGGTCTGTTTGCGGACCTGCGCGTTCTCCTCCCGGCCGATCTGGATCTCTTGCGCGACGGAAATGAAGCTGAAGCCGGCGAGAGCGACGCTAAACGCGAGGTGTGGGTGCCGCGGCCATTTCATCCGGCCGATGACGCCGCAGACGCGCGTAGGCAGCTGTGAATTCAACGCCGTACATGAGGATAACGGACGACACGTAGATCCACAGCAGGAAGACGACGACGGCGGCGATCGATCCCTGGATGAACGCCAGGCGGGAGTTGCGCGCGATGTACCAGGAGAAGCCGTCGAATGCCACGCGCCACAGCACGCCCGTCAACGCCGCGCCCACCCACACATCACGAAAGCGTGTCTTCGCGTTCGGAATGAAGTAGAACACCAGGCCGACGCCGAAGATCAGGATGATCGTCGCCGCGTAGCGGAACATCCAGGTCTGCGCCGCCTGCAGCCAGTGGAAGCGCAGCAGCATCACGCCGAACCACGACGCCTCGGCGACCTGAATCGTGGTCACCAGAATCAGGCCGATCACCATCACCAGGCCGGCGGCGACGAGCATCAGAAACGACACCATGCGGTGCTTCAGGAAACTGCGCTGCTTCTCGACGCCCCAGGCTTCGTTCACGGCGCTGGTAATCGCCCCGAACACGCCGAGCGAGGACCAGATCAGCGCCAGGCTGCCGGCGACGCCAACCTGAATGCGCGTCTGCCGGAACGCATCGAGCTGAGAGGCGACGAAATCGAGCCTGGTCGGGAAATACCGGAAGACGAAGGTCAGGACCGCAAGGCGCTGGTCTTCGCTCGCAGTAATCGATCCCAGCAGCGAGATGATGAGCAGCAGGAAGGGAAAGAGCGAGAGCAGCGCGTAGTAGGCGATCGACGCGGCATGGGTGAGGTCGTTGCTGTTGACGAGTTCAACGAGGCCGCGCCATGCGGCGCGGCCTGTGAGGCGTAGCTCCTCCGTTGGAGTCACGCGACGATTATGAAGGATTCGGCTCTACGATCGACCGAAGTCCGATCCTCCGGTGCTGCCGGGCGTTCCCGACCCGAACGAGCCGCCGGTGTTGCCCGACCCGTAGCTGCTGCCCGTCGTGCCGCTGCTGTAGCTGCTGCCGGTGGTGCCGCTTGCGTAGTTGCGCGCTTCGTCCGCGCCGCGCTGCACCGCATCGCGCGCTTTGTCCACCATCTCGCGCCCGCGCTCGGCCCATGTGCCGGCCGTTTCCGACGCGCGACGATACTGCTCGGACGCGGCGTTGCCGAGATTGCGCGCCTGCTCGCCGATGGCGCCGCGCAGTTCCGAGCCCGCTTTCGGCGCGAGCAGCATGCCGAGACCGGCGCCGAGCACCGTACCGGTCAGCAGGCCCATCATGAACCCGCCGCCTCCGCCTTCGTTGTCATACCGATCAAAGCTGTCCGCCATTGTGATGCTCCTCCCTGTGGTTGCCGTAAGTTCCAAACTCACGCCTGTTCCGCGCGCCGGTTGTGAAAGAACCCGTCCACCGCGGCGCGCGCGGTGTGCACGAGTGTCAGAACGCGATGGACGCGGGACGACACCGACGAGGTGGTGTTGCGAATCGCCGTGTCGACGCGCTCGGTCCGGTTGCTCACGCGCGAGGTGACCTCTTTCACGTCACCGAGGATCGCGTCCGCGCGCGTCATCAGCGCGTTGACTCGCGCCACGAGTGGAGCAATCTGCCTCGCCTCCACCTCACGCATGGTCTGCATCGCATGCGTATAGAGGCGGTACGCCATCACGCCGGCGCCGATGAGCACGACCGCCTCGACGATGCTCACTACCGCCATGATTCCGAGCAGGAGGTTCGTCGTGTCCAGATTCCCTGCATTCATGTTGCCGGCCTCGTCAGTGCGACGTACGCGAAGAAGAGAACGTCGACGTCGACTGCTGGCGCGCCGCGTTGAATTCGTTCACCGCGCGAATACCGTCGTTGGCCATCTCCCCCAGCTTTTCGACGGTTTTCTGGAACCGCGCGAATTCGCGCCGGAGATCGTCAACGGCGGGCTCCATCCGATCGCGCACGTGCTTGCCCGACTCGGTAAAGAAGAGGTAACTCGCGGCCGCGCCGATTGCCGCGCCGAGTACCGCACCTATGGCGATTACACGAGACTCGTTCACACGCCCTCCTTCATTGGCCCAACGGTATGTGGTTCCAAAATGGATGCCATTAGTTCGTTTGGGGTTTCAGATCCGGGATTTGGGACTTAGGATTTCGCGTATTAGCCAACTGAAGCTCAGAGCGATCGAGAAAGAGGGTGATCGCCACACCATCCCAGCGCTTCCCATCTGGACTGTCCGGCGCATCGACACCAAGCCCGATGAAACCGGCCGTCTGCGGCGGCACTTCATACTTCCCGAGGATGTATTCGCGCACGATGCCCGCACGTCTTCGAGACAAACGGAACCGTTCGGCATTCGTTGGCGCGGCTGCGTAGCCTTCGACGACAAGCGGATTCGCAGGCAGATACTTCAGGTAGGTCGACATCGCGGAGTCGATGCGCGCGCGTCCGCCTGCCGACACAACTTCGCTGCCGTCGGGTCCCGGCTCGAACAGTACGGATGACTTCAGCCAGATACGCATGGCTTTCCGTTTGCCGTTTTCCAGCACACCTGTTCTGTATTCGACCGGCGAGATGGCATCGAGGTCGAAGTACCCGCGCTTGTTGAAAAAGCCGCGCAGCAGGAAGTTGTGCTTCAGCGCTTCCATGTTGTCCGCCAAGTCGGCGGTCGCCTCGCGCGCCTGGCCGATGGTAGTTCGCATGTCGGCGAGCATCCCCTGCGCCGGGCCGTCCTTCGATCGGAAATCGACGATGGCGCGCCGTGCTTCGTCGGAGACCTGATGCAAATTCGCCACAACGGTGTGCGCTTCGTCGGTCAGGCTCTGGAACTGGCGATAGAGCTGGTCGTCGTTGACGAGTCTGCCGATTGTCCCCTGGCCGTCGTTGATCTTGGCGACCAGCTCGCGCGTGTCGGCGGAAATGACGTTGCCGTTGCGCGCCAGCGCCTCCAAGTCCGGACGCATCGTGTCGAGCAGCGCGTGCGCGTCTTCCGCCGTGCCCGCGATCTCTTTCACCGCCGTCTCGGCATTGCCGCGCAGTGATGTGACGGTGTCGCCGATCAGCATCATGGTGTCGTTCGCCTGCTGCAGCAGATCGCTGATCTCGAACGCGTCGCGGCCGACAATGGTGCCGCCGTCCTTCACGCGCGGCGCCTGATCGGTGCCGACGTTGATGTTGACGAACACGCCGCCGACCAGCCCTTCCGTTTGCGGCACCGCAATCGAATCCGTGCGCACGACAGGATGCAGCGCCTCCCGCACCTCCATCTTGACCCTGAACTTCTCCGATGGATTGCGCGGCAGCTGAATGTCGGTCACCTCACCGGCATCGGCTCCCGCGACGCGAACCGGCGCGCCGGTCTCGAGCTCTCCGAGCTTGGCGAATTCGGCGTAGACCGTGAACCGCCGCTCGAACAGTCCGCGGCGCTCGCCGATCAGAAACAACGCCGCTGCAAACATCAGCAGACCGATGACGACAAACGCGCCGGCGCCGACCGCCCGTGAAGACACCATGGCTTTACCCAGCTCCCTCAGATCTCATGAACGCGCGAACCAGCCTGTCATCGCTGCGATCGAGCTCCTGCGCCGTGCCGCGCGCGACGATCTTTCCCTCGTGCAGCATCGCAAGCTCGTCGCCGACGTGGCGTGCACTCGGAATGTCGTGCGTGACGACGACGAGTGTCGTGCCCTCCTTCTTCAGATTCACGAGCAGGTCGTCGATTTCGTCGGCGGTAATCGGGTCGAGGCCGGCGCTCGGCTCGTCAACCAGCAGGATGTCGGGATCGAGCGCCATCGCCCGCGCCAGGCCGGCGCGTTTGCGCATGCCCCCGGACAGCTCCGCCGGCATCTTGTCGTACTCGTTCTCGAGACCGACCTCGGCGAGCTTCGCTCTGGCGACGTCACGAATCTTCGCGTCGGGCCAATCGGTATGACGCCGCAACGGAAACGCGACGTTCTCACCCACCGTGATGGAGTCGAAGAGCGCCGCGTTCTGAAACAGGAAGCCCATCGAGCGACGCACGTCCGACAGCTCTCGTCCGCTCAGAGCGCTGACGTCCTTGCCGTGCACGAGCACGTGTCCCTCGTCAGGCCGCAGCAGCCCGATGATGTGTTTCAAGGTCACGCTCTTCCCCGTGCCGCTGCGCCCGAGCAGGCAGAACGCCTTCCCTTCTCCGATCTCCAGCGTCACATCGTCGAGCACCTTGCGGCCGTCGAATGATTTGGTGACGTGTTCGAGCTTGATCGCCTCCATCAGGCTCTCACCGGGAACAACAGGAAGATCAGCTTCACCAGCACGACGTTGACGAGGATGATGCAGATCGACGACAGCACGACGCTGCTGGTCGAGGTGCGTCCGACACCTTCGGTGCCCTGCGTCGTGGTGAAGCCGAGATAGGACGCGACGGTGCCGATGATGAAACCGAAGACGGCGGTCTTCAGGGTCGCGGGAACGAAGTCGCTGAACTGGACGACCGAGAAGGCGCGGTGGAAATAGAGCTGCATCGACATGCCGCTCGTCGCGGTTTCGGCGAGATAGCCGCCGAAAATGCCGCAGAAGTCGATGATGGCGGTGAGCAGCGGCATGGCGAGCACGCAGGCGAGAATCCGCGTCACCGCGAGGAACTTGAAGGAGTCGACAGCGACCGCCTCGAGCGCGTCGATCTGCTCGGTCACCTTCATCGCGCCGAGCTCCGCGCCGATGCCCGCGCCGACACGTCCCGCGACCAGCAGTCCGGCGACCAGCGGGCCGGTCTCGCGAACCAGCGCGACCGCCAGCACCGCCGGAATCATCGCTTCGGCACCGAACCGCTCGAGCGAGGCGCGCGTGTGCATCGACAGCACGACGCCGATGGCCAGGCCGGCCAGCGTAATGAGCGGCAGCGATCGCCAGCCGATTTCGTAAACATGCCGCCAGGTTTCTTTGAACTCGTAGGGCGGGAGGAGTGCCTCGTAGAGGGCGCGGCCGCCAAACAACGCGGCGTCGCCGACCCAGGCGAGCAGCGTAAGTATCAGGTCGCCGAGGCGAACTACCACGCCCGGCGGTTTTGCAACAGCCGGGCCTAGTTAGCGGTCGTTGGTGTGGTCGAGGCGGCGGCTGCGCGCTGCGCCGCGCGCTGATCCTTAATGTCGTGCTTCTTCATCTTGCTGTAGAGCGTCGGCCGGTACAGCCCAAGAATCTGCGCCGCTTCCTGTTTGTTCCAGTTCGTCCGCTGCAGGGTCTGCACGATTGCCATCTTCTCGATTTCGGCGAGCGTGCGGTGCGGCGGGATGGTGAACTCCTGCGCCGGGCTTCCCTCTTCCCGAATCGTC
>DATJJE010000060.1:0-2395 GCA_035492455.1 Vicinamibacterales bacterium
CCGAGCAGCGTGGTGATGTCGCGAAAGATGATGCCGGGCTTCGGATAATCGTGGATTGCGCGAACCGAAGCCTTCAAATCGTCTGCAATGCTCATGGATGCTTCTGCCATTTCACTTCTGCCCCAGCCGGAAGGCGTTTTCCACGATCTTCAACCCGACATCGCCTTCCAGCGACATCAGCGATTCAGGATGGAATTGCACGCCACCGACCGGCAACGTTTTGTGTTCGATCGCCATCGGGATGCCGTCCTCCGTGCTCGCGGTGACGGCGAGCACATCCGGCATGGTGTCGGGGCCGACGAACAGCGAATGATAGCGACCGATGGTCAGCTCATTCGGTAGGTTACGCATCAGGATGCCGCCACGATTCAGAATCCGCGAGGGCCGCCCATGTGCGGGCTGCGCGAGTTGACCAAGTGTGCCACCGAAATACTCGCCGATCGCCTGCACGCCGAGACAGACGCCGAAAATCGGCATCTTCTTCTCAAGAGCCTCGTCGATGAACTTCGACACGCCGAAATCCTGCGGCCGGCCCGGACCGGGCGACAGCACCAGAAGATCGAATGTCTCGTTCTTAAGCCGCTGCATCGCATGCAGATGCCGCGTGACGCTGACATTGGCGCCGACCTGACGGAAATAATCCGCCAGCATGTGCACGAAAGAATCGTCGCAATCGACCAGCAACACGCGCTTGCCCGAGCCGGTCGCATCCGGCGCGAAGCTCGATAGCGCCTTCGGTGCGTCGCCGCGCAGCGCCTGAAACAGCGCCGCCGCCTTGGTCTGGCATTCTTTCTCTTCCGCCACCGGATCGGAATCAAACAGCAGTGTCGCGCCGACGCGCACTTCGGCGAGACCATCCTTCATGCGGATGGTGCGGATGGTGAGGCCGGTGTTGATGCTGCCGTCGAAACCGAGGAAGCCCAGCGCGCCCGCATACCAGCGGCGCGAGGAACGCTCATTGTCCTCGACGAACTGCATCGCCCACAGTTTCGGCGCGCCGGTCACCGTCACCGCCCAGCAGTGAGTAAGGAAGCCATCGATGGCGTCAAAACCCGGACGTAACATGCCCTCGACATGATCGACGGTATGAAACAGTTTCGAGTAAGTCTCGATCTGCCGCCGCGCCAGAACCTTGATGGTGCCCGGCTGGCAAACACGCGCCTTGTCGTTGCGATCGACGTCGGTGCACATGTTCAGTTCGAACTCGTCCTTCTGCGAGTTCAGCAATTCCTGAATCTGCTTGGCGTCGCCGATGGCATCCGCGCCGCGCGCGATGGTGCCGGAAATCGGACAGGTCTCGACGCGCTTGCCGTCGGAGCGCACGAACATCTCGGGCGATGCCGAGACGAGAAATTCGCCGTCGCCAAGATTGAGCAGCGCGCCGTAAGGCGACGGGTTGATGATGCACAGCCGCTTGAACACATCGGCAGGCGTGCGCTCGCAGGGCTCGGCGAACAGTTGCCCCGGCACCGCTTCGAACAGATCGCCGCGCGCGAATGCCTCGCGGGCGCGTTCAACCGTCGCCTGATACACGCCGGGCGCGTGATCGGCAAAGCCCTCGCGCTTGGTCTTGGTGTAGATGCTGTCGGGCGTGTCGCGGTCGAGGCCGCGCGTGCTCGCGCCGCCATAGCTGAATTCATAATCAATCACGACGCCGCGCCCGGTGGCGCGGTCGTAGGCGAGCAGCTCGTCGGGAATGTAGAGTACGATGTCGCGCTGATCGGCGTCGCGCTTGCACTTCTGCTTGAGGTCCTCGATCTGGAACACGAGGTCGTAGGCGAAGGAGCCGAACAGGCCGAGCAGCGGTTCGCCCGCATAACTCATTGAGGCGATGATCTCGCGCACCAGCGACATGATCGAGGCGCGCCGCGTGCGCTGCTCCTCCTCGACTGGCGCATCGCCGCGCACGATATGGCCTTCGATGCGCTCGGCGCTTTTCGACGTGATCGAAACGGCGGGGTTGTTCAGCGTCGCTGCGAGAAAGACGATCAGCACCTTGCCGCGCGCGTTCAGCGCGTCGATGAAGAATTTTTCGCCGACAGATTCCAGCCGCAGCGGCGGATTGGCGAAGCCGAGATCGAAGCTCTCATAGCGCCCCGGCACCGTGGTGCCGGATGACAGAACCACGCCGCGGCGGCGATCCAGGAGATCGATCAGCGCATCAAGCTTCTGCCCGCCGGAAAACGACGTGACCCGCCGCGAGACCTCGAGGCCTCGCGCCGTGGTGTAATCCGCCGTGGCGGGAAGGGAAAAGACCGTCCTGTTCATGGGTTCCTCTTAAGAGACTTCCACGAGGAACGCCACACAGGACAAACAAAAAGACCGCCCATGCGTGGCGGCCTCAACGTGATTTCAAGCAAAATCGCACTGGCCACCTTTTACAAGGTGCGCCACC
>DATJJE010000061.1:0-108564 GCA_035492455.1 Vicinamibacterales bacterium
GCTGAGCTTTTTTTCGGGAGGTAACGGCGCGCAAGCGGACTGGATAGTTACCTCTGATCAGCCGCCCCAAGATATCGATAACCTCGCGATTCGACTCGAGACTACGAACGGTGCGCCAACCTTCGAGCATGGGTATGCGGGGATTCTCTTCCATCACGTCACCGGCATTCAGGCCGCTGCGTTCTCCGACTCGTCGTTTTGGAGCAAGACGCCTTACGCACCTGGCGCCACGCTGGGGTCGCCTCGGCTTGTCGTCCAGTTCCAGAATGCCGCGGGGCAGTTCGATGGCTATGGCGATCTGCGACAGAACGCTCGCGGCAATGATTGGGAATTCGTCTCTGACGAAGGACCCTCGTACCCGAACAGCGCTTGGGATGTCATGGGCGGTCCGTGCGTCTTCAGGTACAACGTCAAATGGTCAGTCGTCCAGTCGTGCTTCGCGGGCGACACGACGTTATCGGTCTATATCGTCGCGGATGCGTATGGCATCTACCACCTGATCGACGACATCACTGTCAACGGTAAAACATTTTCCAAAGCGGCCGACAACAGCAACGGCGACAACACCTCGGCAGGGCCGGACGCGACGCTCGACCCGAGCCTTCTGCCGCCAGTGATTGGCGGACTCTTGCCCCAGTGATTGGCAGGCCGCAGCGCGGCCAACCGCTGCGATAGCTCGCGGGGCTCCGGACATTCTTTCCGAGCCCCGCTCGCCTGAGTGCGCACTAGTAAACGGAAGCGCTGACTACCAAACCCTTGGAACTTGGTCGTTGGACTGGTAGTTACCGAGTGCTGGTTCCCTCTTCGACGTGAACGATGCGATCCGTTCCCACCTTGAAAGCGGTCAGGCTCTGCGCACGGTTCTCCACCGTTCCACCAGCCCTGAACTCCGCATCGGTCAACGATGAGTAGATTTCCAGGCTGCCCTTCAGCATCTTGTCCGCGTGCAGGGCCGCCACTTCATCGGCATTGAGCGCCGCGCGATACAGGAACAGATCCTTGAAGTCGCCGCGGCTGCCGACGACGAAGTTCTTCGGCTCGAGACGTTCCGCCACGGTGCCAACCTGCTTGCCGTCAACGAAGAGCACGGTTTCACCGCGTGCGGTGAAGTGGCTGAGCACGATGTCATGCCACTGCGCATCGGCGCGGACACCTGAATCGATCGTGGTTTTCGCGGCCGATTTGTAGCCGAACCTGCCGTCCTGCACGACGAGCGACGCGGCAAACGGCTTGTCCGCCACGAGCGTCGTGGCGGTGAACGGCTTGTCTTCGTTGACGCGGATCTCGGTGCGGGTGGCAAGCGTGGAACCGCTGATCGCGCTCAGCGTGCCGTCGGTTTGCGTGCGGACCATAACGCTGATGGCAAACGGATGCATCGTCTCGGTCGGCGCGAACGTCAGCGGAGCCGTAGCGGAGGCGATGTGCGCGAACCCGCCGCTCGCCGCCCGAACGGGATTCGGCTTGCCCTTCTCGAGCGCTTCGAACAGCGATGGCACGAACGCATAGGCAAACTCCGCATGTCCAGACGCCTGCGGGTGCTTGTCGTCCCAGCCTAACGCCCAGTGACCTTTGCCGTCGTCAATCGCACCAAGGACGTTGACGGTCGGCACGTCCCATTGCGCCTGCTCGACATTCGCGCGGCGAACGTACTCGTAATCCTGCGGCGTATAGAGGTCGCGCGTGTAGCACAGCATCACGACCGGAATGATGCCGTTCTGCCGTGCGCGATCGACGACCGCGCGAATGCCTTTCAGATAGCCGTCGTAGACCGCGTCCTTCTCGGCTTTGGTCTTCGATTCGAAGAGATTCTCGTTGCCAAAGGAGAGGCCGACGACGACGTAACTTGGATTAACCGTCGTCAAGTAGCGCGTCTTCGGGTCGGGTGCGCCGTCCGGCGCGAAGCGCGTCATCAGCGTTTTCGTGTTGTCGCCGCCGCGCGACTGATTGAGCACTTCCCATCCGCGCTGCGCCATCATCACGCGCAGCAAGCCCGTATAGCCGTCCCGCGCGGTTTCGTCGCCGCGGCCATTGGCGACCGACGACCCGAAGACCGCAATGCGATGCGGATGCAGGCGTGCGGCCTGCTGCCCGTATCCGATGTGCGCGAGGGTGAGGAGCCCGACGATGACCACCAGGATTCGCCGCATGACTTCCTCCTGACGAGCGGACCTGAAGGTCCGCCTCTACGCTCGTTATTGATCGTTAATTACGCGCCGTAACGCGCATGATCGGCGAGCAGCATTTCCTCGGGCTCGTCGGCTTCCCGCAACGTTTCTCCGTCGAATACCCGCTGTAAACGTTTCTTGTCCAGCTGACCGTCCCACTTCGCCACGATGATCGTCGCCAGGCCGTTGCCGATCAGATTGGTCAGTGACCGCGCACCCGACATGAACCGATCGATGCCGATGAGCAGCGCCAGGCCGGCGACAGGCAGCGCCGGAATCGACGACAGCGTCGCCGCGAGCGTGATGAATCCGGAGCCCGTCACACCTGCAGCGCCCTTTGACGTCAGCAGCAGCACCGCGAGGATGCCGAGCTGTTGTGTGAGCGTCAACTGTGTGTCGGTCGCCTGCGCGATGAAGATCGCCGCCATCGACATGTAGATCGACGTGCCGTCAAGGTTGAACGAGTAGCCAGTCGGAATGACGAGACCGACAACCGGCTTCGCGCAGCCGGCGTGTTCGAGCTTCGCCATCATCCGCGGCAGCACCGTTTCAGACGAGGACGTGCCGAGGACGATGAGAATTTCCTCTTTGATGTAGGCGAGGTACTTGAGCAGGCTGATTCCCGACCACCAGGCGATTGCCCCGAGCACGACGAAGATGAAGAACAGGCAGGCGACGATCATGACCAGCATCAGCTCGCCGAGGGACAGCAGCGTGTGGATGCCGAACTGCCCGATCGTGTACGCCATGGCGCCAAAGGCGCCGATCGGCGAGACGTACATGATGATGCCGACCATGCCGAAGAGTGCGTGCGTGAACTGATCGATCAGCGCCACGAGCTGTTTGCCCAGATTGCCAAGGTGCAGGACGGCGACGCCGAACAGCACCGAGAAGAACAGCACCTGCAGGATGTCGCCGGTCGCGAACGCGTTGACGATGGTCGTCGGGATGATGTTCATCAGGAAGTCGACGGTCGTCAGATGAGACGCGCTCGAGGTGTAGGCCGCAACGCTCTTTGGATCAAGCTGCGCTGCGGTCGCATGCATGCCGGCGCCCGGCTTCATTACGTTGACGAAGACCAGGCCGATGATCAGCGCAACGGTAGAGACGACCTCGAAGTACAAGATGGCGCGCAGGCCGATGCGGCCGACCTGTTTCATGTCGCCCATCTTCGCGATGCCGACGACGACCGTACCGAAGATGATCGGCGCGATCATCATCCTGATCAGCTTGACGAACCCGTCGCCGAGCGGCTTCATCGAGGCGCCGAGCCCCGGATTGATCTGTCCCAGAACCACGCCAACGATGATGCCGACGATGACTTGAAACCAGAGGCGCGCGTAAAGCGGCTGCTGGCGGGCGGCGGTTCTCGTTGCGGGCATGAAAGGAGCCTCCAGGGACTGCGAGTATACAGCCGGGAAACGAAGGGTCCGCGCGCGTCGTAAGTCGCATACTACAGGGTGGTTTCGTGGGCGCTTGCGAAAGTTGCCCGATTTCAGCGATAGTTCATCGGTTCAGCCCCACACAATCAATCGCCCAGGGGTTCTTCTACGCAGGAGGCGTGAATGACAAGCAAGGCATCAGCTGTCGTGGCGCTGTTCGCGCTCGCGGCGCTGACGGCGTACGCGGCGCCGCAGCAGGGAGGACGAGCTGGCGGCGCCCCGCGACAAGCGCCTTCGACGCAAGCCGCAGCGTCGAGTGACGCGAAGAAGGTCATCGAGACGATGCAGGACAACCTCGGAATGCTGCGCGGCATGCAGCGGAACGATTCGGTCACCCGCGTCGAGATGTGGGGCGAGAACGGCACCAAGATGATCGGCGGTCGGAACGTGATGCTGGCGAAGTGGAAGGTCAGCCTCAACTACACGCAGCAAGGGATGCGCTTCGACTACACGCACGACGGTCAGCGCACGATCGAGGTCGTGTCCGACAAGTACGCGTGGAATGAGGAGACGCCGGGCGGCAAGGCGACGCCGATGCCGGCCGCGCTCCAGGAGCGCCAGGTGCAGCTCGTGCTGACGCCGCTTGGGATGGCGAAGGCTGCCAAGGCTGCGGCCGATTCCGCCAAAGTCTCGACAGTCAACGGCGCGACGGTGCTGACTTTCCCCGCTGCTGGCGCGACCATCACCGCCACCTTGAATAAGTACATGGAGCCGGTCAAGGCGGAGGCGCGCTACGGAACGACGGTCCTGGCCGTTACGTATGATCAATACGGCGACTGGAACGACGACGCCAAAGCCGACGTGTATCTGCCAAAGCACATCGTGCAGACCCAGAACGGGATGACGGTTCTCGACCTGACGATTACTCATACGAATACTTACAACCCGTATGTGATCATGCCGATTCCCGCGAGCGTCAATGGCGGGACGACGGGGGCGCGGAGCAATTGAGGTCCGGGCTGAAGCCCGACCCTGCGATGGCATAATAAGAACGCTGCGAAAACGACTTCGCGGAGAGGTGATTATGAAAAAGATGTTCGGTCTTGTGGCCATTGTCGCCCTCAGCCTGGCGGCAAAGCCGGCCGTCGCGCATCACGCGCTGCAGGCCGAGTTCGACACCGCGAAGCGTGGTGAGTTCACGGGTACCTTGACCAAGTTCGCGATGATCAACCCGCACGTCCGCTGGTTCTTCGACGTGAAGAAGGCCGACGGCACGACCGAGCAGTGGGAAATCACGGGCGCCGGCCCGCAGGCGCTGCGGCAGAACGGCATGACCCGTATTTTCCAGGTCGGTCAGACCCTGAAAGTGAGCTACGCGCCCGCGCGTGACGGCTCGCACACGGGCCGCGTCGTCACCTTCACGTTCCAGGACGGACGCACCGTGACGATGTATCACGAAGATCCGAACAACCCGAACGACCTCTAGTGGCGTGTGTCAACTGATGTACTGACACCAACGGCATCGCCACACGCAACCATTGTGCTGGCGCTCCAACGGAGCGCCCAGTTGTGATTCGGGAAGGACATACCACTAAATCCATGAACCAGTTCAACCGGTTTGCCATCGCCGCCGCAGTGGCGGCGGCGATGAGCCTCGTGTCCCTCCATGCGCAGCAGAGCGCTGCGCAGAACCCCGCGAATGCTCCGACTCCGCGCACGACCGATGGCCATCCCGATCTGTCCGGTATGTGGGGTGGCGGCTTCGGCGGTGGTGGCGGCGTCAAGCCGGACGAGAAGGGGAATCTCGTGCAGTTGACGCGCGGCCGTCCCTGCTCGAAGCAACAGTTTGATCTCGGCAACTGTGAGCCGGGCATCAACTTCGAACGCGACTCGGGCGTGACGCAGCGGATGGGTCCGGAGATTCCGATGTACAAGCCGGAATTCTGGGAGAAGGTGCAGGACTACGATCGCAACGGAACGAAATACGACCCCGAGTTCCACTGCAAGCCGTCGGGCGTCCCGCGCATGGGGGCGCCGAGCAAGATCGTCCAGACCCCAACCGAGCTGATCTTCCTCTACGCGCAGGGAAACATCTTCCGCGTGATTCCGATCGACGGCCGTCCACATGATCCGATCAAGTCGCAGGACACCACGTGGTACGGCGACGCGGTCGGCAAGTGGGAAGGCGACACGATGGTCATCGACATCGTCGGGTTCAACGACGAGAGCTGGATCGAGTGGCCAGGGTGGTTCCACAGCAACAACATGCACGTGATCGAGAAGCTCACGCGCGTCGGCAACACGTTGAAGTGGGAAGCGATCGTCGAAGATCCGGACGTGCTGATGGAGCCGTATCACGTCGAAGGGCGGACGCTGCGGCTGAACCCGAATGCGAAGGCGACCCTCACCGAGGATCTGCCGTGCGAAGAGCGGGATTCGCAGCACATGGTCACGCATGAGCGTGGGTAGCGCCCGTTCGTAACTCGGTCGTGGAGGCCGGGTCCTTTGGGACCCGGCTTTTTTGTTTGTAGCCGCGGACCTTAAGATCCGCATCACGTCAGAGGGTGAATGGAAGATTTCCTGTTACGTCTTCAGGAAAGCGACTTCGGCGTGTGGGTGTCGTCAGCGCCCACCATCTTTGCCTATCCGACGATCCTGATGCTGCACACGGTGGGACTGGCAATGGTGGTAGGTCCCGCGTGGCTGCTCGACGTGCGGCTGCTCGGCTACGGCGCGCGGTTGCCGGTGGAAACGCTGCGCGGCGTATTCCGCGTCATGTGGATCGGCTTCTTCATCAACGCCACGACAGGCATCGCGCTGTTCATTTCCGAGGCTGACGACAAGGGCCTGAAATGGATCTTCTGGGTGAAGCTCGCCTCGATTGCGCTCGCGCTCGTGGTGACCAGCCGGCTGCGGCGTCAGGTCTTCAGCGTCGCGCCGGCAGCAGACGTTGCCGCGCCGAAAGCGC
Organism: Vicinamibacterales bacterium; assembly: GCA_035492455.1. Classification (GTDB taxonomy): domain Bacteria; phylum Acidobacteriota; class Vicinamibacteria; order Vicinamibacterales; family UBA2999; genus Gp6-AA40. The sequence goes on from DATJJE010000061.1 coordinate 6,516, forward strand.
GGAGCCTCGCGAAGGCATCGCTCGTGCTGTGGCTCGTGGCGATTACTGCGGGCCGTCTTATGGCGTACATCAAATAGGGGTCACGCAATGCTTCTCCCGTTTGCGAGCTGGCTTCACAACACGTCGATTTCGCTGGCGCTGCAGCGCCAGGTCGCGTGGCTCTGGCCATTCTGCGAGACGCTGCATTTCGCCGGCCTCGCGCTTCTGCTCGGCGTCGCCGGCATGTTCGACCTGCGGCTGATGGGTTTCATGAAGCGGGTGCCGATCAGTGTGGTCAAGGAATTCATGCCGTGGGCGCTCGTCGGTTTCTCGCTGAATCTCATAACCGGCATCATTTTCGTCGTATCCCAGCCGGCGCAGTACTTCGGCAACCCGACGTGGTGGGTCAAGGTGATGTTTCTCATCATCGCCGGTCTCAACGCCTTCATCTTTGAGACTGCGTATGGCCGCCGGGCGGCCGCGCTGCCGGCCGGTGAGGATACGCCGACGCCGCTGAAAATCATTGCAGCGGTCTCGCTCATCTCCTGGGCGGGAGTATTGTGGGCGGGCCGAATGCTGCCGTTTCTGGGAGCAGGCGTGGGGGCAGGCCTTTAGGGGTAGACTTTCGTTTCGCGGACCCAGAGAGGGCCGCGCTGCTCCGCGCGGACTACGTTCGCGCTGTTCACCCCGGGGGTTTTATGAGAACAGTCGTGACGCGCCTGGGCGCGGCGTTCGCGATCGCCGCCCTCGCGTCGTTCGTCCCGCTGCACGCGCAACAGCGACAGCAGCAGCAACAGCAGCAGAACGTGCCGACCCCGCGCACGGCCGACGGCCACCCGGATCTCTCCGGCATGTGGGGAGGCGGCGGCGGTGGCGGTGGCGACAAGCCTGACGAGAAGGGGAACCTGACGGTCCTCTTCAAGCAGCGGCCCTGCTCTCCGCAGCAGCGCGATCTGGGCAACTGTGCGCCCGGCGTGAACTTCGAGCGCGACTCGGGCGTCGAGCAGCGCATGGATCCGATCCCGATGTACAAACCGGAGTTCTGGGAGAAGGTCCAGGACTACGACCGCAACGGCATTCAGTACGATCCCGAGTTCCACTGCAAGCCGTCGGGTGTTCCGCGCATGGGACCGCCGAGCAAGATCGTCCAGACGCCCACCGAGTTGATCTTCCTCTACGCGCGCGGCAACCAGTTCCGCGTCATCCCCATCGACGGCCGTCCGCACGATCCGATCAAGTCGCAGGACACCACGTGGTACGGCGACGCCGTTGGCAAATGGGAAGGCGACACCATGGTCATCGACATTGTCGGCTTCAACGACGAGAGCTGGATCGAGTGGCCCGGCTGGTTCCACAGCAACAACATGCACGTGATCGAAAAGCTCACGCGAAACGGCAACACGCTGACGTGGCAGGCGACCGTGGACGATCCCGACACGCTGGTGCAGCCGTTCGTCATGCCGCCGCGCACGATTCGTCTGAACCCGAATGCCAAGGCGACGCTCACCGAAGATCTTCCCTGCGAGGAGCGCGACAGCCAGCATATCGTTACCCACGAGCGTGGATAGTGCAGGGCGGGTCCTTTTGGACCCGCCGGATTTGCCAGCGAAGGAGTTTGTGCGATGAAAGCAGCCCGTATCGGCGCCGCATTCGCGATGGCCGCGATGTTTTCGATATCGATGCACGCGCAGTATGGCGCTGCTCCGGCGCAAGGCGGCCGCGGTGCTGCGGCGCAGCAGCAGAACGTTCCGACGCCGAAGACGGCGGACGGCCATCCCGACCTCTCCGGTTTCTGGGGCGGCGGTGGCGGCGGCGGCGTGAAGCCCGACGAGAAGGGCAACATCGTGCAGTTGACGCAGGCGCGCCTCTGCCATCAAACGCAGATCGACGCCGGTGAATGCCACCCGGGCGTCAACGCCGAGCGCGACGCCGGCATCAACCAGCGGCCGCCGAACCAGCCGATGTACAAGCCGGAGCTCTGGGAGCAGGTGCAGCACCTCGATCGTGAGGGCATCCAGCTCGATCCGGCGTTCCACTGCAAGCCGAACGGCGTGCCGCGCATGGGACCGCCGCAGAAGATCGTGCAGACAGCGACCGAGCTGATCTTCCTCTATCAGAACGGCAACACGTTCCGGATCATTCCGATCGACGGCCGCCCGCACGATCCGATCAAATCGCAGGACACGACCTGGTACGGCGACGCGGTCGGCAAGTGGGAGGGCGACACCATGGTCATCGACATCGTCGGCTTCAACGACGAGAGCTGGCTCGGCTGGCCGGGATGGCTGCACAGCAACAACATGCACGTGATCGAGCGCTACACGCGCAACGGCAACGCGTTGCGGTGGGAAGCGACCGTCGAGGATCCGGATACGCTGCTGCAGCCGTTCCACATGGATCCGCGTACGCTGCGGCTGAACCCCGATCCGAAGGCGAGCTTCATCGAAGATCTGCCCTGCGAGGAGCGCGACAGCCAGCACATCGTCACGCACGAAAGAGGTTAGAAGTTGGAAGTTAGAAGTTGGAAGAGGTCGGCCTTTTCGTCTTAAAGACTCGCAGCATGTAATGCAGCGACGGCAGCAGGACCACCGCGCCTGCGGCCAGTCCAATCGCCAGCAATCGCAACGTCACCGCCGGCGCCGCGGCCTCACGGATGGTCAGCGCCGGCGGAATTACGTACGGGTATTGCGCGAACAGCCATCCCCATAGGACGAAGCTCACTTCGGCCGCGGCCGCAACCCGGGCAACGCGGTATCGCCGCACCCACAACGCGCCGAAGGCGATTGCCGCAGCCATGGTCGCGGCGGCCTGAACGATCAAGACGACCGGGATGTCTACGACAGCACCCGACACGATGACAGCCGCCGCGGCGACGAGCGCGCGCTTGCGAAAGTCTTCGCGCAGCGCATCATCCTCCGCCTCGACGGTGAGGTACGTCGCAGCGAGGAAGGCAAAGAGGACGAGCGCGAACACACCGACGGCGACCGGAATCGTATCCGCCCACGATCGGATGAACACATCGACAAACGTTGTGCTGCCGAGGCGTGTCGCAGCTTCAGCGACGCGACCGCTCACGACGGCGCCGATCACGATACCGAGGAAGAACGGGGTGACGACGCTTGCGATCGCGAACGTGGTCCCCCATACATTCCGACCGCGCCCCTGCGGTCCGTAGCTGCGAAACACGAACGCCGATCCGCGCATCATGATGCCGATCAGCAGAACCGTGATGGGGATGTGCAGCACGATGCCCAGCATGCCGAACGCCGCGGGAAATGCGGTGAACAGCACGACGATGACGACGATGAGCCAGACGTGATTGGCTTCCCAGATCGGTGCAATCGACTCGGCGATGAGCTCGCGCTGCCGATCGCGGCGTGGTCCGGTGGCAAGCAGATCCCAGACACCACCGCCGAAATCGGCGCCTCCCGTCAGCGCGTACGCGTTCAGCGAGATCGCAATGACGCCGGCGATGATTTCGGGCAGGCCGATCATTCCGCTTCGCGCACCAGCGACGTGATGAGCGCCGCAACGATGGCGCCGAGGCCGATGTAGAGGAGCGCGAACAGGGCCATCGGCACAGACAAGCCGGGCATCGGTGTCACCGCATCTGCCGTGCGCAGCACGCCCGAGATGATCCAGGGCTGACGGCCGACTTCCGTTACCGTCCATCCAGCTTCCGTGGCGATGAAGCCCGCCGGCGTCAGTACGGCGAGCGCCGCGAGCAGGCGTCGTTGTGCCGCGATGTCACCGCCGCGGACGACGACAACTACGGCCCACACGCACACAAGCGCCATCAAGGTGCCGAGCATCACCATCACCTGGAACCCGACGCGCACAGGGGCAACCGGCGGCCACTCGTCGCGCGGAAATGCCGCCAGCCCCTTCACCTCGGCATCGGCATCGTGAAAGGCGAGCAGCGACAATCCACGCGGGATGTCAATGACGCCGCCCACGTTCAGCGGTGCGCCGCGCTGCGTCTCGACCAGCGCTTCCATTGCCGCCAGTTTGGTTGGCTGCCACCGCGCGACGGCGCGCGCGCTGATGTCGCCGGAGACAGGCTGGAGAATCGCTGCGGGGATGCCGATCGTCAGCGCCACCATCATCGCCTGGCGATGAAATGCGACGTGGCTCCGCGGACCCGCGGATTTCGCTCCGCGACGGAGAAGTACCGCAGCGTGAAGGCCGCCTACTGCAAGGCCGGTCGACGCATATGCGGCGAGCAGCATATGCAGCACCTGCTGAAACGACGAGGGATTGCGCATCGCCGCGATCGGATCGATTGCTGCGAAGCTTTCGCCCTGAATGACGACGCCCGCCGGTGTGTTCATCCAGGCGTTGACGATGACGACGAAGAGGGCGGAGGCGGCACCGCTCAGGGCGACGATAAGGCCGCCCGCCATGTGTGCGCGCGGCGAAACACGGTCCCAGCCGTACAGATAAACACCAAGGAAGATAGCCTCGGTGAAGAACGCAAATCCTTCGAGCGCGAACGGAACGCCGATCACCGGGCCGGCGAGCTGCATGAATGCCGGCCACAGGAGCCCAAGCTCGAACGAGAGCACGGTCCCCGAGACGGCGCCGACCGCAAAGAGAATTGCGGTGCCTTTGGCCCACCGGCGGGCGAGCTGCAGATAGATGCGGTCGCCGCTGCGACGGTATCGCCATTCCGCCACCACCATCAGCAGCGGCATGGCGATGCCGATCTCGGCAAAGATGATGTGAAAGCCGAGCGACAGCGCCATCTGGGCGCGTGCCGCGACGAGGTCGTTTAGCGCGTCGAGTTCCCCACGGACGGCGCCGCCGGCAGTGCCTGCCACGTGCCCGCCATCGGCTGCTGTTCGATTCCTGGCTTGCTCCAGTCGCACACGCCGCCCGGGAAGATCTGCTTCAGCCGCGCCGTTTCATCCGGCGTGAAAGTGACCTTGTAATCCGCGGCACTCACCGGCTTGAGCTGACACTTGATGACGTCGGCCGCGAGCGGGCTGCCCGCCACGCCACGCGGGAACGAGTTCACGGGATAGAGCTCGTTGCACTTGCCTGATGTCGGCATCTGGCGCTCGACAATCTTCTGCGGATGTTCATCGCGCGTCCAGCAGGCGTCGACGAAATCGGCAGGCTTGGCGCGGCGCAGCTTCGCCAGCTTCGAGTCCTTCGACGTATCGTCGGTCAACTTCGTCAGCCACCGATCCATCTCTGCGAGGCCTTCGAGGAGCACGGGCGCCTTCAGCGAGTCACCCCAGCGCCGATCGTCGGTGAGCATCACCTGATTGTCGGTGTAGCCGTTGGCCTTCTGCAGCCGCTCGCGCGTCGAGAACGAGTGGTAGCGCAGGTGGATGTTCCCGCCCGGCGCATCGTCCAGATACGCGCGGTAATCGAGGATCGGCGTCGTCGCCAGGCCGGCGCCACCCCACGTCATGCGCCCCATGCGATACGCGATTCGCAGCGCGGCGGGATCCGCGACCGTGCGCGTTGCAGCGATCCCGCCGTTGTTGTCGTAGCCGCCGACCTTCGCGTTCAGATCGAGGAATTGCTCTTTCGTGATGACGCCCGTGTTCAGTGCGCCAAGCCCGTACTGGATCCCGACGTTGTCGAGCGGTCGTCGCGCGAACCCGGTCTTCGGATCCTTGCCCCACACGTTGACTGCATGGTCGTACACGTCGCAGCGCGCGCCAGTCGGATTCTTCACCGCGTCGTAGCGCAGGTTCTCGGGAAGCGAGCAGTACTCACCGACGGTGATGCGTCCAGGATTCAAGCTGTTCGTCTTCAGCGTCGCGAGCTGACCGAGACCAGCAACCTGCCGCTTTTGCTCGTCGGTGAACGCGAGCGGGCCGGCAAGTTTGTCGAAGTAGTTCGCCAGCAGGCGTGCGTCGCTGATCATGCCGACGGTGCCGAACTCCATGTCGGGAAAGCTGCGCTGCACGATGAGGCCGTCGAGGAGGCCGGGATAGCCATCGCCGATCTGATGTTGCTGATATGTCGCGCCCGAGCCGCCGAAGCCGAGCGTGAACTTCGGCACGCCGTACGTCTCGATGAAGTGCTCTTTGGTCATCATCATCGTTTCGATGGTCATCAGCTCGGCGCAATCGTTGCCCATCACGTTGAGCGAGTTCGACGCGACCGCGTAGCCCTGTCGCAGCATCTCTTCGTCATCGACCCCGCCGGTGCCGGTGCCCTGCTTGAACCAGCCGCCCGCGCAGCCGCCGCCGAACGTATAGATCAACCGCCGGTTCCAGCCATCCTCGAGCATCGCGATTTCGTAAACGCCGCGATTGATCGTGCCGGTCTCGACGCGTACGACGAACGGCACCTGCTTGCCGAGCGAGGTCGTTGTCATCGCGACGTCCGCCGGAAGGTTCTTCGGGTCAGCGAGCGGCTTGAAGACCATGGCGGCGCCGCGGCCGCGGCCAGTCGGCGCCGACGGATTCGTCGACTTGTAGACGTAATCGACACGCGTCGCGACGGAGCAGTTCGCATCGAGTGCCTTGCCGAGCGTGCCGCCGGACATCAGCGTGAACTTCTCGGTTTCGCAGATGAACGGCTGCTCGTGCGGTCCCGAAATCACTGGGCCCGTGATCGGATGATTGACGACGGTCAGCTTCGATGTTGCCTTGCCCGCCGTCGCGACCAGCGTGTTCGCGCCGTCGTTGAGACCTTTAACCAGCGCGAAGCCATCGGCTCGCAACGCGGTTGTCACGTCGCTGCCGTTCAGCGTCAGCCGCACGCCTTGAACGGGCGAGACGCTGACCAGAACATCACCGCCGCTGACGAACTCCGGCTTCGGATTGGAGACAACGCGGAGCTGCAGACTCTGGGCCGCCGCGCTCAGCGGCAGAGCCAGCGCGATGACGAGAACAGTTGGCGGCACACGCATAGAGATCTCCTTGAAACGTAGGACGGGGTTCCGCGGCGCATTCGCGCCTCTGCGCACGTGGCCCACTCACGCCGTCGTCAACGCTTCCTGCGTGAGCATCGACGTGAATTCACCCACGCGTCCAATCTGTTCGAAGATTTCGATCCGTTTGAAGATTGCGTCGAGCCGCTCCTGCCGCAGCACCAGCGATCCGCATTCCATGAACTTGTCGAGCAGCTCCGCACGCGTAAATGGCCGTTCCGGCCCGCCGCGATACGGGCCGGACTCCTGCGTCAGCACACGCCCGTCCTCGAGCTCCACTTCGACGATGCTGAGCATGCGGACGAAGCCTTTGTTCTCGATTTCTTGATCGAAGACGGTTTCGCATTTGCGCATCATCGCCTGCACGGCAGCGCTGCGCACGAACTCGTCGCTGAACTCGTTGACGCCCGCTTTGCGCCGCAGCGCGACCGCCGACAACATGAACGGCGGACAGAATTTCGCCTCGAGCTCGGTGTTGGCGATCTTGTAGCGCAGCGGGTTGAGGATGTTGGAGCCGGCGCGCAGCCGGATTTTGCGAATGTGCTCCGGCTTGATGTCGTGCTTGGTCACGAGTGTCAGCATCGCATCCATCGTCGGATGACCGAGGCAGCCGCACGGATACGGCTTGATCGACACGCCCGGACTGGCGATGGTCCACGGATTCCCGAGCACGCCGACGACGCGGTCTTCATCGAAGCCGCCGCCGGTTACCTGGAAGAAGCCCCACTGACCGTCGAGTGCGTCGGCGCCCGAGGTGAACCCGCGTGATGCAAGCTCCGCCGCGGTAACACCGTTGAAGGCGGCGCGGCCGACGTGGAGCGGCTTGGTCATTGTTCCGAAGCTGACGCGAATGCCGGCGGACATGCTGGCCGTGATGCCGATGGCGTGCGCGATCTGCTCGCGATTCAGTTTCAGCAGCTTCGCCGCCGCAGCCATCGCGCCAAAGGCGCCAACCGTGCCTGAGGTGTGAAAACCTTGCTTGTAGTGCGTGGGCTTGATCGCATCCGCAACCTTGCACTCCACCTCGAAGCCGATGAGGAACGCTTCGAACATCGTGCGGCCGGAGGCGCCAAGCCGTTCGCCGAGCGCCATCGAGGCGGCGAGCGGAGGAATCGTTGGATGCGTCAGCAGGCCGAAGATGCGATCGGCGGCAGTCGAAAGCTGAGTGTCGTCGTAGTCGTGGGCATGGCCGCTCGTCGCGTTGACGAGCGCAGCGGAGGCCGCGCGCGTCTGAAAACTGTTGCGGCCGATGGTCGTCGCCTCCGCGCGGCTGGCATCATCGCGCACCTGGGCGCGCAGGATCTCGCTCGCCCGAGTTGTCGATCCGGCGAGCATGACCGCGATACCGTCGGCGATGCAGCGGCGGCCGATTGTCAACGCGTCGGATGGGATGTCGGCGAACGATGTCGAGGCGATGAAGTCGACGACTGCGCTGGTCGCGGTGGGCATGCATCGCAATCTTAAACCGTCCGGCCTTTCCCGCCCATCCTGCCCTTCCAGCCTATATTGTGCGAGTGCTTCCACTTGAAGGAATTACCGTCGTCGCCGTCGAGCAAGCGGTGGCTGCGCCATTTGCGACGCGGCAGCTGGCCGATCTCGGCGCGCGCGTCATCAAGATCGAGCGTCCGGGCATCGGCGACTTCGCGCGCGGCTACGACACGACTGTCAACGGCATGTCGAGCCATTTCGTCTGGCTCAATCGATCGAAGCAGTCGCTCACGCTCGATTTGAAGCAGCGCGAGGCGATCGACGTGCTGCGGCGACTTCTCACGCGTGCGGACGTGTTCATCCACAATCTGGCACCGGGCGCAATGTCGCGGCTTGGCTTTGCTTCAGCCGAGGTGCGGCGCGACTATTCGCGGCTGATCGTGTGCGAGGTCTCGGGCTACGGATCGTCCGGCCCATATCGCGATAAGAAGGCGTACGACCTGCTCGTCCAGAGCGAAGCCGGCGTGCTGTCGATCACCGGCAGCGAACAGCAACCAGCGAAGGTGGGCATCTCGGTTGCGGACATCTCCGCCGGCATGTACGCATTCTCGAGCGTGCTGGCCGCATTGCTGCGCCGGGAGAAGACCGGGGAAGGCTCGGCGCTCGAGATCTCGCTGTTCGATTCGCTGGCGGAGTGGATGTCGTATCCGGTGTATTACACGTACGGCGGCACGCCGCCGCCGCGGACCGGCGCGCGGCACGCGACGATCGATCCGTACGGTCCATACACCGCCGGCGATGGCAAGGTGGTCTTCATCGGTCTGCAAAACGAGCGCGAGTGGGCGCGCTTTTGTGCGGATGTTCTGCGCAAGCCGGAGCTGACAATGGACTCGCGATTCTCGTCCAACCCAAGCCGCGTCCAGCATAGGCGCGAGCTCGACACAGTGATCACGGACGCGTTTCGCAGCCTGACCGCCGAGCAGGTGATCGACCGCCTCGAGCAGGCACAGATTGCGAATGCGCGCATGAACACGGTCGAGGAGTTGATCCACCATCCGCAGCTGGCGGCGCGCGACCGCTGGCGCGATGTGTCATCGCCGGCAGGCGAGGTCCGCATGCTGAAGCCGCCGTTCAATTTCGAGGGGATGGATGTTCCCATGACCGCCATCCCGAAAGTGGGGGAACACACGGACGCTATTCTCGGGGAGCTTGGAATCGAGCAGGCGACGATCGCACAATGGCGCGGGGCAGGGATTATTTGATTCGGAGAACTGAATGCCGTTGAAAGAGGGCTGGACCGGCCGTGTCTACGAGGATTTCGAGGTCGGAGACATCTATCAGCATCCGCTCGGACGGACCGTGCTGCCGGTGGACAACAGCTGGTTCACGCTGCTGACGCAGAATACGAATCCGATTCACTTCGATCGGCACTATTCGGCGCAGACCGAGTTCGGTCAGCCGCTCGTCGACTCGACGTTCACGCTGGCGCTGGTGACAGGGCAGTCGGTGATCGACCTGTCGATCAACGTCATGGCCAACCTCGGATGGGACGAAGTACGCCTGCCGAATCCACTCTTCGAGGGTGAGACCGTCTACTCGCGCAGCGAGGTGCTCGAGAAGCGTGAGTCCAAATCACGCCCCAACGTCGGCATCGTGCGCGTGAAAACCACCGGCTTCACGGAAACAGGAAAAGTCGTTATCGAGTTCCTGCGGACCTTCATGGTCTACAAGCGTGGTCACGTTCCGAAGCGCGGCAGCATACCCGAACCGAAGAAATGATCCGGGAAATCGACGTCGCGACACTGCGCGATACGGTGGCGCGGCTCATCGTCGAGGCGAACTACAACATTCCTGACGATATCCTGCAGGCATTGCGCGGCGCGGTTGCGCGCGAGGAGTCGGAGATCGGACGCCGCACCCTCGAGCACCTCGTGCGCAATTACGAGGTTGCGGCCGCCGAGCGGCTGCCCGTCTGCCAGGACAGCGGCGTCGCCGTGGTGATGCTTGAAGTCGGACAGGACGTGCACTGGAGCGGCGGCAGTTTCCAGGAAGCGATTTTCGAGGGCGTGCGCGACGGAACCAAGTCCGGGTATCTGCGATGGTCTGTCACCGGCGATCCGACGCGGATGCTGAAGCCGGCGGGCGGCGACGCGCCCGCGGTCATTCACGTTGATCTCGTTCCGGGTTCTGACGTGAAGATCACGTTTGCGTCGAAGGGATTCGGCGCGGAGAACATGAGCGCGCTGAAGATGTTCGTGCCGGCCGATGGAGTGGCCGCGATCACGCAGTTCGTGCTGGACACGGTAGATCGCGCGGGCGCCAACGCGTGTCCACCCATCATCGTCGGCGTCGGCGTCGGCGGCACGTTCGAGACGGCGGCGCTGCTGGCGAAGAAAGCGGTGCTGCGACCGCTCGACGTACGCCATCCGCGCCCCGACCTCTGCCGCCTCGAGGCGGAGCTGCTCGAGCGCGTCAACGGTCTCGGCATCGGACCGCAGGGGCTTGGCGGCCGCATCACGGCGCTCGGCGTGAACATCGAGGTGTATCCAACCCACATCGCCGGCCTGCCGGTGGCCGTGAACCTCGGATGTCACTCGACGCGGCGTATATCCGCGTCTCTCTGAAATGTCAGTAATTCACCTTACATGGAACACCGGAGTAAATAATGCGGACCTCGATCGGCTGCGCGCCGGAGATGCGGTCGAGCTGACCGGCCGCGTCTTCTCGTTCCGCGATGCGACCGCCGCACGGCTCACGCGCGCGCTCGACGCCGGCGAGCCAATACCGGTCTCACTCGAGAACCAAATTCTCTATGCGGTGGGTCCGTCGCCGCCGAAGCCGGGCCAAATAATTGGATCCGCGGGACCCACGACGACCGCACGAATGGCACGATTTCTACCCACACTCTTCGCCGCGGGCGTACGCGCGGTCATCGGCAAAGGCGAATTGCACGGGGACGAAATGTCAGGATTTGTTAAGAGCGGCGCAGTGTATTTCGCCGCGATCGGCGGCCTGGGAGCGCTGCTGGCGAAACAAATTTCGTCGGCCGATGTGGCCGGATATGAAGATCTAGGGCCCGAGGCGTTGTACTCGCTTGAAGTTTCAGCATTTCCGGCAGTCGTCATCATCGACCGGACCGGGCGGAATTTCCACGAAGCCGCACGCGTTCAGTGGAGGAGGCGGTAAACAAATCACACCTAAGGGCCGTAAATGGCATTGAATGGCCGACGAACAGCTCACCACTGCCACTCTGGATGCGCATGCTATAGTCAAACCGCGCCGGGCGAGCGCGCCCGCGCTGGACATCGAGCACCAACGCGACGTCCTCGCGCGACTCAAGCGCATCGAGGGGCAACTCCGCGGCATCCGAAAGATGATCGAAGAGCCCCGTACCTGTATCGCCATCCTGCAGCAATTGGCGGCGGCGGAAGCGGCGATCGGGCGCGTCAGCCATGTCATCCTCAAATTTCACGTCGAAAAGTGTGTTCCCCACAGCGTGTCGCAGGGGATGGACGAACACACCGAAAGCCTCGCCGAACTGGTCGACATCGTCGATCGTTTCTCGCGATAATCGCGGACCCGAAGGGTCCGCGCCTCTCCGGTCTCGCGAACCTAAAAGGTCCGCGCTGCACTGTTCGATAACCCGCTAGATGGATCGCTGGCGGGTTCACAAATTCGGAGGGTCGAGCGTCGCCGACGCTGCATGCATGCAGCGTGTGGCCGACATCATCGATCGGGAGCCGGGCAAGCGCCTGGGGGTCGTCCTGTCGGCGGCGCGCGGTGTGACCGACGCGCTCCTTGCGCTCATCAACCTCGCCGAGCGGCAGCAGCCAGTTGACGATGCGGTGCTGGCACTGCGCGAGCGTCATGTCGAGATGGCGCGCGCCCTCATCCCCGGCACGTCGGCCGATGCGTATACCGAGGTCCTCGATCGCGACTGTCAGGACATCACCGGCATTCTTCACGCGGTCCATCTGACGCGCTCGGCGTCGAGCGCCGTTCGGGATCTCGTGTCCGGATTCGGTGAGATCTGGTCGACGCGGCTGTTCGCGCATTACCTGTCGTCGCGCGGCAAACGTCCCGGCAAGGTGATCTGGGTCGATGCGCGAGAGGTGGTGCGCGTGGACTGGAGCCCGCTCGGCCCGAGCGTACGTTGGGAAGAGTCGCGCGCGCTCGCCACTCAGGTAATCCCGCAGGACGTCGACGCCACGCTCGTCATCACCGGTTTCATCGCCCGCACCGCGGATAACCTGCAGACAACGCTTGGCAGGAATGGCAGCGACTTCTCGGCTTCGATTTTCGGCGACCTGCTCGATGCGGAAGAAATCGTTATCTGGACCGATGTGGATGGCGTGCTGAGTGCGGATCCGCGCCGCGTGCCCGACGCGCGCGTGATCGACTCGCTGTCGTACCACGAAGCGATGGAGCTGGCGTACTTCGGCGCGAAGGTGATTCATCCACAGACGATGGCGCCGGCGGTGGAGAAGCGGATTCCAATCTGGATCAGGAACACGTTCGCGCCGGACAAGCCCGGTTCGCTCATCTGCGAGTCGCCCACCTCCATGCACCCGGTAAAAGGGATCACGAGCATCGACGGCGTCGCGCTGGTCAACGTCGAAGGCGCCGGCATGATTGGCGTTCCGGGCACGGCGCAGCGTCTGTTCGGCGCCCTGCGCGAAGACGGCATCTCCGTGATCCTCATCTCGCAGGGAAGCTCCGAGCATTCAATCTGCTTTGCCATTCCGCTCTCCGAGGCGGAGCGGACCGCGCGAACCGTCCGTCACGCATTTCATGCGGAGCTGAACGGAGGCCAGATTCAGAACGTGGACATCGTGCGCGGCTGCAGCATCCTGTCGGTCGTCGGCGACGGTATGGCCGGAACGCCTGGCATCGCGGCGCAGGTCTTTGGATCGCTTGGCGCTGCGGGTGTCAACGTCCGCGCAATCGCGCAGGGTTCGTCGGAGCGAAACATTTCCGTCGTCATCGACGAGCGGCAGACGACCAGGGCACTGCGATCGGTGCACGCGGGGTTCTATCTTTCGCCGCACACGATTTCGCTTGGCATCATCGGACCTGGTGCGGTCGGCAGCGTGCTCATCGAACAGCTCGCCTCGCAGAGCGAGCGGCTGACGCGCGATTTCCATATCGACCTCCGCCTGCGCGGCGTGATGACCACGCGCGCCATGGCCTTGTCGGAGTCCGCGATTCCGTTCAATTGCTGGCGCGACGCGCTGACAAGCGGGAAGACGCCTGACATGCTGCGCTTCGAGGATCACATCAACGCCGAGCATCTGCCGCACGCGGTGATCATCGATTGCAGCGCCAGCGATGACGTCGCCGAGCACTATCCGCGCTGGCTGGGCGCGGGCATTCACGTGGTGACGCCGAACAAGCGCGCCAACAGCGGGCCGCTCGAGCGCTACGACGATCTGCATGAAGCGCGGCGCGCCGCCGGTTCCCATTATCTGTACGAAGCAACGGTTGGCGCGGGACTGCCGATCATCCAGACGCTGCGCGATTTGCGGGAGACCGGCGACGACATACGCCGCATCGAAGGGATTTTCTCCGGCACGCTCGCCTACCTGTTCAACGTGTGGGACGGCAAACAGCCGTTCTCCGAAGTCGTGCGCGTCGCGAAGGCGAACGGCTATACGGAGCCGGATCCGCGCGATGACCTCTCCGGCACCGACGTGGCGAGGAAGATCATCATCCTCGGCCGCGAGATGGGTTTGCGTCTGGAGCTTTCGGGTGTCGAGCTGGAGGGACTGATTCCACCATCGCTCAGCGCGTGCAATGTCGAGGAGTTCATGGCCCGGCTTCCGGAACTCGACGCGCCGATGCTGCAGCGGCTCGAGTCCGCGCACTCGAAAGGGAAAGTCTTGCGCTACGTCGCCGCGCTGGATGCGGCGTCGAGCCGCGCGACGGTCGGCCTGGTCGAGCTCGAGCGGTCGCATCCGTTCGCCAATATCAACCTGACCGACAACATCGTCCGGTTTGTGACGAGCCGCTACGACAAGAACCCGCTCGTCGTGCAGGGACCCGGCGCGGGCCCGGCGGTCACAGCCGGCGGTGTTTTTGCGGATCTGCTTCGAGTCTGTGCGTATTTAGGGGCCAAGTTGTAAGATCTGGCCGCGACCATGGGTTTCTGGAAGCAGCCGAAACCGACGTTTCTGCGCCGCGCGCTGTTCCAGATCCATCTCTGGACCGGCGTCGCCGTCGGCGTCTACATGGTCTTCATCAGCCTCACCGGCAGCGCGGTTGTTTTCCGGCGCGATCTGAATCAGAGCCTGCTTGGCAACATTCCGGCGAAAGACGTTGCCGCCGATGCGCAGCGGCTGTCGGATGCCGATTTCCGCGCCGCTGTCCTGAAACAGTTTCCTGGCTACACCATCAATCGGGTCGCGGTGTCGCGCCGTCGTCTCAGCCCCAATGAGGTGAGGATGACGAAGGACGGTGAGGTGCTGCAGGAGCGCTTCAATCCGTACACGGGCGCGGACATGGGCAGCGCGCGTCCGCGTGCCGTCGCGGTGATGGAGTGGTTCACCGACCTTCACGACAATCTACTGAAGGGCGAGACCGGCCGGAAGGTCAACGCCGTTGGCGGCGCGCTGCTCTGCATCCTGTGCCTCACGGGCCTCGTCATCTGGTGGCGCGCCAGCGGCGCCTGGTACAAGGGCTTCTTCTTCAGCCCGCGCAGCGGCTGGAAGCGGCTGAATTTCGATCTGCACGCGGCGCTGGGCTTCTGGGGTCTGCTGATCCTGATTCTCTGGGGCGTCTCGGGGATTTACTTCGGCTTTCCCGATCCGTTCATGAAGGTGGTTGATTACTTCGAGCCGCTGGATCAATTTCCGATCGGACGACGCGGCGATGCGTTCATCGCCTGGATGGTGCGGATGCATTTTGGCCGCTACGGCGGCATGGGCGTGCGCATCACCTACGTCATCATCGGCCTGCTGCCGGCCGTGATGTTCGTCACGGGCGCCATCATGTGGTGGAACCGCGTGCTGCGTCGATGGGTCGTGCAGACTCGTCGAATCGCTCCACGCCCGCGCGCGAAACCAGCACCCACAGCTTTCCCAGCCGAGCCGGCCGCCGAATAAATGGAACCCGTCGCCGAGCGAGCGCTGAGGCGCATCAGCCTGCGCGTGATGCCCTATGTGTTCATCCTCTACATCGTCGCGTTTCTCGACCGTGTCAACGTCGGATACGCCGGCCTGCAGATGGCGGGAGACCTTGGGTTCAGCGCGGAAGTGTTCGGCCTTGGCGCCGGAATCTTTTTCTTCGGCTACGTGCTGCTCGAGATTCCCGGATCGGTGATCGTCGAGCGATGGAGCGCGCGCAAATGGATCGCGCGCATCATGATCTCGTGGGGCATCCTCGCGGTGCTCATGGCGTTCGTGAAAACGGCGTCGCAGTTCTATACCGTGCGCTTCCTGCTCGGCGCCGCCGAGGCGGGGTTCTTCCCCGGCCTCATCGTGTATCTCTCACACTGGTTCCGCTACGAAGACCGCGCGAAGGCCGTGGCGTGGTTCATGGCCGCGATTCCCATCTCCAACCTGCTGGGATCGCCCATCTCAGGACTGCTGCTCGGAGTGAACTGGCTGGGCGAGCCTGGATGGCGATGGCTCTTCATTGTCGAAGGAATCCCCGCGATCATCCTCGGCTTCACGACGATCTGGTACTTGACCGACTGGCCGCGCGAGGCGACATGGCTGCCCGAGGACGAGAAGCGCTGGATCATCCACGAGCTCGAGGAAGAGAAGAAGCACCGCAAGGCCGTGCAGGAGATCTCGATGTGGCAGGCGCTGAAGCATCGGGACGTGCTGCTGCTCGTCGGCGCCTACTTTTTTTCCACCGTTGGGTTTTACGGCTTGAACATCTGGATGCCGCAAATCCTGAAGGCGGCTTCCGGCTGGAGCGACCTCAAAATAACGATGGTCGCGATGATGCCGCACCTGGCAGGTCTCGGCGGCATGCTGGCGTTCGGCTGGTCGTCGGATCGCACTGGTGAGCGTCGCTGGCACGCCGCGGGCGCGATGATGCTCGGTGCCGCGGGCTATCTCCTTGTCGTCGCCGCCGGTGGAAGCCCGTGGCTGGCCGTCCTCGCTTTCTGCGTCGTCGCTGCGGGAGCCGACGGGTACTTCCCCGGCTTCTGGCCGCTGCCAACGGCGTTTCTCACCGAATCCGCGGCGGCCGCGGCGATCGGCCTCATCAACTCGTTCGGCAACCTGGGCGGTTTTGTCGGTCCGTACATCCTCGGATCGGTGAAAACCGCCACCAACTCGTTCAACATCGGCCTGATGCTGCTGGCGTTGTCGATGGTCATCGGTGCCGGATGCGTGCTGGCCGTCAGGCACGCCGCCGGCGCGGCGCAGCCCAAATAGACTTACAATCCGCGCCACCTGTTTATGCCCGGGACGTGGCAACGGCTCACGCGCGTGGTGCACGCCTTTCAGATCTACTTTGTCGTGGGACTGGCGGTCGGTCCCATGATCGTCGCGGCGGTCGCGCAGAGTGTCGGCAACCATCCGCACACCGCGTTGTACGCCAGCGTGGGCGAAGAGCTCATCACATTCAACGTCGACGTCGAGCACGCCACGCTCATGCGTCAGGCTTCTATGCTGATGCCTGGCTTCGTGCAGGAGGCGTGGGCGTCTCCGTCAGCTCCATTTATCTACGTTGCGTGGAGCAACGGCGGCTCCAGTTACGCCGCCTCCGGCGTCACGCCGCGCGGCGATCAGCACGGTGTGACGGCGTTCCGCATCGATGGCACAGGCGCGCTCCATCCAGAAGGCGCCGTTGCGTCGTTGCGGTCTCGGCCAATCCACATCACCGGCGATGCACGCGCCCGGCATCTGATCGTCGCCTACAACGATCCGAGCGGCCTGTCCGTCCACACCATCAATGCCGATGGAACCATTGGCTCAGAGGTGAAGCAGGCGGCGTCGATCGACGCTGGCATCTATGGCCATCAAGTGCGTGTCCTGCCGACAAACGACGCAGTAGTACTCGTGACGCGAGGAAACGAACCAACGGCGACAACGCGCGAAGACCCCGGCGCGCTGAAGGTATTTCGCTATAGCGACGGCATGTTGTCGGACGAGGTGTCCATCGCGCAGTCGAATGGCATCGGGTTCCGCTCGCGTCATCTCGATTTCCATCCGACCGGGCCATGGGTCTACCTGACGCTCGAAGCGCAGAACCGGCTGCTGGTGTACCGGCGCATCGATCACGGGCTCAGTGCAGCGCCAATCTTCAACAAAGCAACGCTGGCAGATGGTACCGGCGTGAAAGCCGGACAAACTGCCAGCACGGTGCACGTGCACCCGAATGGACGGTTCGTCTACGTGGGGAATCGCGGTTCGGCTGGTGGAGCGACGAACAACATCGGGGTGTTCCGCATCGACACCGCCACGGGTGAGCCGACGCTCATCCAGAATATCGACACGCAAGGATCGACGCCGCGCACCTTCTCGATCGATCCGTCGGGCCGGCTGCTGGTCGTCGGCAATCAGGTGACGACGTCTGGTGCGAACGCACGGCCGGCGAATCTAGCGGTGTTCCGTATCCATGAAGATGGGCAACTCGAATTCGTAGATCGCTACGTCGTCGCTGTCGGTCAAA
The DNA here is from genome assembly GCA_035492455.1 of Vicinamibacterales bacterium. Lineage (GTDB taxonomy): Bacteria > Acidobacteriota > Vicinamibacteria > Vicinamibacterales > UBA2999 > Gp6-AA40. The sequence goes on from DATJJE010000061.1 coordinate 24,442, forward strand.
AGCCGCTCTGGTGGATGGGCATTGTTGGATCCCACACGTCGTGACTTCCTGAAGGGCACGCTCGGCGCGTACGCGTCGGCTGCGATGCTTCCGCCCCTGCAGCGCAGCGCCGCTCCGCCGTCGCAGCGAGACGATATCGCCGCACTCTCGGTCGCCGATGCGGGCGCGCTGTTGCGCGCACGCAAGCTCTCGCCGGTCGAGCTGACCGACGCCTACCTCGCTCGCATCGAGCGGTTCAATCCCGAGCTCAACGCATTTATCACCGTGATGGGCGATCAGGCGGTCGCGGATGCGCGAGTCGCGGAATCGGAAATCATGCGCGGTCGCTGGCGCGGTCCGCTGCACGGCATTCCCATCGCGCTGAAAGATCTGTTCGACACTGCCGGCGTCCGTACGACCGCTGGGAGCGCGGTATTCGCCGAGCGGGTCCCTACACGGGATGCCGAAGTCGTCCACCGGCTCAAAGAGGCAGGCGCCGTCATCGTGGGAAAGACGAACATGCACGAGTTCGCCTACGGAGAAACATCCGCGCAGAGCCATTTCGGAGCCGTTCGCAACCCGTGGGATCGGCAGCGCATTTCCGGTGGATCGTCGGGCGGTTCAGCGGCGGCCGTGGCGGCGCGCCTTTGCTGCGCCGCCCTTGGCTCCGATACCGGCGGATCCATCCGCCAGCCCTCTGCGTACTGCGGAATTGTGGGCTTGAAGCCAACGTATGGACGCGTGAGCACCACCGGTGTCGTGCCGCTCTCCTGGTCTTTGGATCACGTTGGTCCGATGTGTCTCACGGTCGCGGATAGCGCGCTTTTGCTGCAGGCGATTGCGGGGTACGATCCCGCTGACATCAATAGCCTCGACGCCCCTACGCCCGACTATTCGCGAGCGATCACTCAGAAGGTATCGGCGCTGCGCATTGGCATTCCACGCACCTTGTTTTACGAGGAGCTCGACTCTGAAATCGAGCACGCGGTGAACGAGGCGCTGCAGGTTATTCGCCAGGCGACGGCATCGATGCGCGACGTCGCGCTGCCATCTTATCAACGACTCCCTGTGGTCGCCGCTGAAGCGTATGCATTCCACGCTCCGTACGTGACGAAGACGCCGCAGTTGTACCAGCCTCTCACGCGCCGGCGTATCGAGGGCGGTGCCGGGATTTCGACGTCCGACTACATCGAAGGTCGACGCGAACTCGACCGATTGCGGCGGACAGTCGCCGACGTCTTCTCCACCGTCGATCTGCTCGTGACGCCGACGTCGCCGCTGCTTCCGATGACCGTCGACGAAGCGATGAATATTCCGACGGTCCCGGCACCGGGTGGAGTAGCGCCGTCACTTCGCAACACACAGCCCTTCGACATCTTCGGCCTGCCGACGATCTCGATTCCGTGCGGCTTCAGTCGCGCGGGCCTTCCCATCGGCTTGCAGATCAGCGGACCACGTCTCGGCGAACCGCAGGTGCTGGCGCTGGCGCGTGCCTACGAACAGGCAACCGACTGGCATCGGCGCGGACCCGCATTATGAGGACGATGATGACGATTCGACGTGCTTCTCTGACGCTCGCGATCATGGCGGTCGCATCGCTGTCTGCACAGCAGGAGAAGCCGCTGCAGATTCAACGGCAGGGAAGCTTCTTCGTCGGCGGCCGCGACGTGCACTCGGACACCCTGTCTGCGACCGGTGCGCGCGCGCCGAGCGGCACGGTGACCATCGATCAGGTGTACGTCCGGTATCAAATCCCCGTTGGCGCGTCCGGCGATTCAGTGACGTTCATTCACGGCTGCTGCCTTACAGGAAAGACGTGGGAGACAACGCCGGACGGCCGGATGGGATGGGACGAGTACTTCTTGCGCAACGGCAAGGGTGTTTACGTCGTCGATCAGGCGTGGCGGGGACGGTCGGCGGCGAATCCGTCTGCGATCAATCGTGTGCGGCTCGGCAAGGGCACCAATGACGACCTGCCTCCCGTTTCGTTTGTTTCGCACGAGGAGGCGTGGTCGGTCTTCCGATTCGGCTCCGAGTATCCGAACGTGTTCGCGGGACTGCAGTTTCCAATCGAAGCGCAGGGTGAATTATGGAAGCAGATGGTGCCCGATTGGGTCGAGGCATTGCCGACGCCGAACCCCACAGTGCCTGCGTTATCCGAGCTCGCGCAGCGGCTGAACGGGACGATTCTGATCAGCCATTCGCAATCCGGGATCTATCCATTTCAGACCGCAGCGCTCAGCCGAAAAGGGATTGCCGCGATCGTTTCCATCGAACCCGGAGCGTGCCCGGCTTCAGGTGAGGACATGCGGCCGTTTGCGAACCTGCCCATCCTGGTACTGTTCGGCGATTACGTCGACCAGTCGGCGCGCTGGGCACCGCGGATGAAAGGATGCCGCGAGTTCGTGCAGGCCGCGAACAAGGCGGGCGGCCGCGCCGAAATTGTCGCGCTGCCGGACGTCGGCTTCCACGGCAACTCACACATGCTGATGCAGGACAAGAACAGCCTGCAGGTCGCCGACTGGGTGCTGGCGTGGATCGCCAAATCCGTCGAGCCGCGTCAGCGGTGATGCTGCAGATTCTGCACTTCCACCGCGGTGGCGATGAAGGTGACCAGTTGCGAATTGGTCAGCCTCGCCAGACTCTTTCCGGCGGGATTCAATCCGTACTGCTCGATCATGGCGAGCAGCTCGCCGCGTCCGAGCACGGCAAGGCGCGCACGCAGTTCGTGCTTCCCGAGCGGCAGCACCGCGAATGGATCGAACGGAACGAGCACATCCTCGGCGACCCTGGCGAAATTGCGCGCGATGTGTCGTCCCGATGTCTCGCGAACGGCGCGCTTGAAGGCACCTTGCAGAAAGACAGGTGTCAGCGTTGTTGACCACCGCACTACATCATCACGCGTCGGCTGCGTCGTTTCCGTCCGCGTGAGGAGCACGTCCAGACTGTCGTCCAGGGGGACGAACTCGAGCCACCCTTCCCATACGGCTCCGACTTGCTCAGCAGCAACCTGGACGTAGTACTCGCTGCCATCGGCTGCTTTGACGGTCGTGTCGACATCAGCAATTACATCAGCCATGCTGGCACCTCCTGCAAGAGTCGCGCGACGCGGCATCTCCACGCACGTTGACGCGATCGCGCGGCGCACCGTACGATCTCGGATTGTTTGCATCGTTCCCTATCAAGGAGAAGCATGAAGACACTTGCATTCGTTCTAGGAGGACTGCTCATGGCGCAGGCAGCATCCGCGCTCGAGCTCACCTCGCCCGCATTCAAGCAGGGCGATAAGATTCCCTCGAAGTACACCTGCGACGCGCAGGGCGGCGGCGTAAACCCGGCGTTGGCGTTCAGCGGAGTGCCCGCCAACACCAAGCAGATCGTCTTGACGATGCACGATCCCGACGTGCCGAAGACCCTGATGCCGAGCGGCAACTTCGATCACTGGATGGTGTGGGACATCGCGCCGACGAGCAAAGCGATCGCAGAGGGCGCGGGCGGTTCAATGGGCGTGAACGGGACTGGAAAGGCGGGCTACATCGGTCCTTGCCCGCCGGATCGCGAGCACCGCTACTTCTTCCGCCTCTACGCGGTTGACATTCCGCTCACCGGCAAGACGTTCAAGGATCGGGCGGCAGTCGAGGACGCGATCAAGGGTCACATCCTGGCGCAGGCCGAGTTGATGGGACGGTACGAGAAGGTCAAGAAGTAAGCTCCAAGCTCCAAGTTCCGAGCTCCAAGCTCCAAGTTCGAAGTTCCAAGCTCCAAATTCCAAGGCGTCGGCGGACGGCGCCTTGGGATTCGTCGCATTCGCGGCTAGGGCCCGCCGCCGGGGCCGCCTCCGCCGGGACTGCCTCCACCGGGGCCCGTAACCTCGAGCGTCGGGGCCGGGGGAATGTATTGTGTGGGGCCGTTCTGATGGACCTCCGGGAAATGTTGCGCCTGCAGCGCGTCGGCTCTGTTGTCGACGGTGGACGTGAATTCCTGGTCCTTGATCGCTTTGAATCCTTCGAGTTGTTGATCGCGATTTTCGGTCAGCATCTTGTCGAAGTCGGCCAGTCGCTGCTGTGCATCTGCTTGTCCTGCGACTCGCTTCTCGTACATCGCCATCATCGATTGGTCGTTCGTTTCAAGCCTTTGTCGCTCGTTGTCGACTTCCGAACGCAGTTGCGAACGAAAGTCGTCCAGCTGGCGCTCCGCTTCGCCGCGGCAGTATTTGTGCGTGACATCCCACCGTTCGAGTTGCATCTCGCGATCAACCACAGACTGGTTCGGATCGATAAGCGAATTCGAGCCGAACTGCTCGCGCTGGCGATCTTGATCGGCAAACGTCTGATTCAACTTCTGCGCACCGGATTCAAACTGCGCACGGTCAAAGGCATCGCTCGCACTCTTGTCGAGATTCAACGTCGGCTTCAATTGCTGCGCTGCCGCACCGTCTCTTTCAATCTGCTCCATCGTCGCGTCGAGAGCGGCGACCTGACTGTTATGAAGCACTTGCGAGTACGGTTTGAAATCCGAGGTTGGTGACTTGGCCTGGCCCCACAAGAAGTTCCCGTCGTTCGGGTCCACTTTCTGAAAGTTCACCGGCTCGTTGGAAATGTCTTTCCAATCGAAGCCACCCGGAGCGCGGTCAGATTTCTCAAACGGCGGGAAGCCTTTGTCGCGATCCTGCGCCGGCTTATCGTCCGATCTATCAGTGCCGCTGCTTTGGTCCGAGCCGGAGCCGGCCGCATTGGCTTGGCCACCCGGCTGTTGGCTGCCACCGGACGACTGACGATCCTGAGCAGGTCCTTGCGGCGAATCCGGCTGATTTGGTGTGCCGGGTTGCTGAGCGACGCCTGGCTTCGATGGGTCGGATATGACGGCATCGTCGGCTCGCTGCTGATCGGAAGGGCTGACCTGCTGCTTGGATTCCTGCGCGTCGCGCCCGAGTGCCGCTTTCCGTTCCGCGTCCCACCCGCGTTGCAGTTCCGACAGCTCACCTTCAACCTTCGCCAGCTGCTCCTGAAGGGAGTTGCGTTGACTCGTCAGCGAGGCAATCTGCGCGTCATGGTCTCCACCGGTGCCTGGAGCATTCAGTTCGTTTTGGTACTTCTGCTCGACACCTCCGAGCCCGCTGCGCGCGCTGCCTTCGGCGCGTTTTAGAGCGTCGATTCGGTCGTCTCGCTCTCCCATGGTGACGCCTCTAATCGCCCTTCTTTTTGATTTCGCCGAACGGCGTGTCGATCGACCCGTCCTTATTGAGATCGAGCTCGAGATCCTCAGGCTCCTTCGGATTGTGCAGGACAATCTTCGTCCCCGTTGTCCAGCAGTCCACGACTTCGTCATCGGATAGCGGACCCTTCAGCGTTGCCTTGCCGGATCTGAATTCGATGGTCAAACCACCGAATCCCGCGGAGGAGGAATAACGCCCCTCGATCTTGCCGGCGCAGGAGGTGAGCCCCGGCCGCGGCGGCTGCGGACCGGCCGCAGCGGACGATGCGCCTCCCGCACGCGCAGGCGCGGCAGCCGTTGCAGGAGCGCACGTGCCACCAGAGGCGCGCTTGACGTCCGAGCACTTGCTCCATCCTGTGAATCCGGACCCGGACGAGTCCATCTCGCAATACGCGCCGTTAGTTTTCAGAATCCTGCCGGACATCACCGTGCCGGCGAGGTACGGCACCTGCACCGCCTCGCCGACGGCGCACGATGACTTACCGCCGACGCCGGCCTTCTGAAGAACCTTCATGTTCTCGACGCCGAGCAGCGGCACACGATTGTTCTGGCCGACGTTGAGATCGGCGACAGCTCCGGCCGCTCGGGTAACTTCGCCGATCACGCGCGAGCCGTTGAGGTTTGTTTCGACAATGTCGCCGACGCCGACGCCCTGAGCTGCCGCGACGGAGGCCATCGAAGAAAAGGTGAGCGCAACGATTGTCGTTCTTGCAACGGTGATGATGTGTGGGTGCGTCATTACGTCGCCGCGGCTTCGCCGCGGACCTCCTGCTGATAGGTGCCCATCCTCGACCGGATCATCTGGTCGGCATGCGCGTACTTCTTCCGTACCTTCGCCGGTTTGCTGCCGACGCCCATGACGATCTGCAGCTCCTTGAACTCGACGCCGGCCAGCTGTGTGGGCTCGACGACGAGAGCGGCTTCCTTCAGGTCGCCTTCCTTGCCGCCATGTTCCTCACCGCTGCGCATGCCGATCTGCTCGGCAATCATCTTGGCGGTGCCGTCCTGCAAGCTCGGGTTCATGAACGTGCGCACGGCGCAGCTGCCCATCATCCCTTCGCCGTTCGGATATGCGTTCTTCATCTGGCCGATGCTTTGAGCAAACATCCAGAGTTTGATGCCGTACTGACGGCCGACTTCGAGCGCCTCTTCTACCGGCGGCATCTGTCGGAGTCGCGGCAGCTCGTCCAGCACGAAGAGGATCGGCGCCGCGCCGCGCGGCGGCAGCTCCGACGTCAATGCACGGATGTGCTGCGCGATCACGACACGCAGTAACGACAGGTACGCCTCGATCTCGTTCGGCTTCACGCAGACATAGAGCGTTGGATTCGTGCCGTTGCGCAGATCAAGCGGACTCCAATCCGACTGCCTCGTCACCATGTTGATGCGTTCGCCGACCCAGGCGGCAAGGCTCGCCTTGGCGGTTTGCAGCGCGCCGTCGAGCGTTCGCGGATCCATGGATGCGAGGTTGGCGCCTTCGTCGCGGATCGTCTGCAATTCCGGATTCTTCTTCGAACGATCGATGAACTCGTTCCAGCCGTTGCGGTTGATGATGGCGAGCACCTTCGACATGGCACGGTCGTCCGGCGGATTCCAGAAGGCAACATCGGCGATGATCAACGTAAGAATTTCCTTCGCCTTGTCCTCCCAGAACGGCTCCTTCGCCTTCGGCACGATCATCATGTCGGCGAGGAACCGCGCGTCTTCCCAGAGATACAACGACTCGCTGCGGACGCCACTCAGCGGGTTGAAACGCGCGCTTCGGTGCGGATCGAGCGGGCTGAACTTGATCACCGGGCCGACGTTCGCCGCGCGCCACGCGCTGGTGCCGTCGTAAATCTCACCTTTGACATCGAGTACGACGGCAGGCCCCGGCCATCGCAGCAGGTTCGGGAAGACGTTGCACTGCGTCTTGCCGGCGCCGGGCGGGGCGATGGTCATGATCGAGCCTTCGCCGGAGAACACCAGCTCGTTGTTCGTGCCGTCGAGCGTGCCGAGCGTGATGACGTATGGACTGTCGGATGGTGCAAACACCGTCCGCTTCAACTCGCCCTGCGTCAGCCAGTACGACCCTTCCACGAACCGTCGCCGCATGTCCTGCCATAGCGGATCTTCAGGATGCTCGTGCGCGAGGCGCTGCACGGTCGCCAGCGCCTGCGCCTCAATATCCGAGCCGACGTTGTCGGTGGCGTAGCTCTTGACCGCCTCTCGCGCTTTGTCGATGTCGCCCTGCTTCGATTTGAAACCGCTGAACCACTTGTTGGTGAGCCCACCGAACTCCCATTCCGCCGGGTCGGTGTGCCCGTCGGCATAGATGGCGGTGAAGCGATACCAGTGAAACTTCTCCTCGTCGATGAGGCCGCGGTTGAAGGCGAGGTAGCCGAAGCGCATCGCTTCCAGATGGCCGCGTCGGAATGACCTGATGTTGCGCAGCAGCACGAACCGCACCCTGTCCGCACCATACTTGAATCGGCCGACCGTCCGCCACAGGACGTACGCAACACCAACCACAATGGCTGCTCGTGTTCCGACGAACTGGTCGACGATGTAGATCACGATGAGCGCCGGCAGCCACGTCACGAATTTGATCAATGCGACGAATGGAAGCGCGACAACGCTGCCGATGAGGCCGCCGATACTCAAGTTCGGAGCAAGCCGTCCGCCCAGCGACCCGCCGTAGCTGACTCCTGCGTAGCGGAAGGTGAAATCCGGCGAGTCGAATGCGTCGATGATGGCCTGCTCCCGCGCACTCTGACTGCCGGTCCCGAATGCCTCGATTGCCTCACGGTTATTCTGGCGAAGCAGGTAATAACGTGAGTATCGGTAGCGATAGAAGAGCATCAACCCGATGCCGGCGATCACGACAGCAATGAAAATCAGATTCGTGACCAGGGAGAGGAGCGTGGACAGCACCGACGACACCTGCGATCCCAAACCGCCGCCGCCTACCGCTCCGCCTCCACCGTCGCCGCGGGTTACGGAGTTCAGCAGACCGGAGAATCGTGAGCTTGCCGATGCGTCCGCGCAGTTCTGGGCTTCACGGGGCGAAAGGGTGACCTTCGTGCCGGCGGGCAGCGCGATGGCCTGCTGCCAGACCGTTCCGGACGCCGCCGCAAACCTTCGTGCGTACTGCGCCTGCCACTGCGGGGAGAAATACCGATCGAGAATCTCGCGATGGAATGCTGGCGAGAATTCGAACGACGCCGCGCAGCGGTTCAGCAGATACTCCTGGCAATTGTCGTCACCGGTTGCGCAGGGCCCCGCCTTGTCCTCCTCTACCTTGAAGACCGCGGCGCTCTGCTGCCGGTAGAGCGCGATCCTTTGCGCTTCTTCCGGCGACGGCTGGCGGCGTTGCTGTACGCCCGACAGGACCTGCACGATGCCCGCGAACTGATTCAGGGCGACCGCCGCTCGGACCGCCGATTCGCGCTGCGACGCCACTTTCATGTCCTGGACGACGCGCGCGGGAGCAGGCAGCTCGCTGAGATACTCCGGCGGCTGAGCGTGCGCGTTCGTGGTGATGAGAAGACTGAGGGTGAGTACAGAGAAGGGCCTTAGCCACCGGATCATTCGACGCCCCCCGGAATATGTTCGGAATTGAGAGAAAGATGGATCTAGAGGGGCGGGATCTTATATCGAAATCCCAACCTTGGAGCGTGGAACTTGGAGCTTGGAACTTGGAGCTTCTATTTAGCCTGGATATGAATGCCGCATTCGAGCTTCTGGCCCTGCCAGCGCCCGGACCGCGGATTGTCCGGATCGAGTGGCGGCGTCGTGCACGGCTCGCATCCGATGCTGGTGTAGCCCACCTCGTAGAGCGGCAACAGCGGAATTCCGTGCTCCTTCGCGTACGTCCACACATCCTTCGTCGTCCACGACGCGAGCGGAGCGAGGCGCTGGATGATCTTGCCGCTTGGCAGGCGGAACGGTTCGCTCTCCTGCAGATTGGCGCGTGAGGGCGACTGTTCGCGCCGCAGCGCGGTGAACCACACGTCGTGCCGTTCGAGCGCGGAGAAGAGCGGACCCACCTTGTGGACCGCGCAGCACCTCTCGGTGCTCTGCTGCCACAATCCGATCTGCGGCTCGGCGGCTTGCAGCGTAACAAGGTTCATCTTCCACGCGGCCACCATCTCGTCGCGATACTGATAGGTCTCCGCGAAATGATGAAACGTGTCGAGGAAGAGGACCGGGATGTCCGGCTTCTGCTCGAGCAGCATATGCGTCAGCACCATACATTCAGCCTGGAAGCTGGAAGTGATGCACGGCGCGGTCGCGCGCGCCAACGCCTCCCTGATCATGACAACAACTCCTCGAGGGCCTTGCGCACCGCTTCGACGGCTTCGGCATCGGAGCCGGCGTGCCGCGCGAGCAGGGCCACACGCTCCGCCGCGCTGATCGGCGCGTTCGTCGGCTTCACGGCGTGATGCAGCGCGTTGGAAATCATGCCCGCGCCCGCGGTGAAGTGTGTGGCCGGGTCGATGATGATGAAGCTGCCGGTGGCGCGGTTCTCGACGTAGCGGTCGTAGACGACAGGCTTTGCTGTTGTCACGTTGACGATGCCGATCTGATTCAGCACGAGTCCATGGTGGATTTCTGCCGTCACGGTCCGCGTCGCCTGCTTCAGCAGGTAGACGCGCCCCGGATCGAGCGGCCGCTCGTCCATCCACACGACGTCGGCTTCGAACTCCGTGCCGACGGTTGGCGGATCGATCGTCAGAACGTCGCCTCGACTGATGTCGATCTCGTCGTCCAGCGTCAGCGTCACCGACATCGGCGCGAACGCGTACTCGAGCTCGCCGTCGTAGGTTGCGATGCGGCTGACGCGGGCGGCGCGGCCCGACGGCCAGGCGCTGATGCGATCGCCGACGCGTACGCTGCCGGAGACGATCTGGCCGGCATAGCCGCGAAACTCGTGATGCGGCCGCAGCACCAGCTGCACCGGGAATCGGAACGGAAGCGACGTCAGGTCGCGGGTCACCTGCACGCTTTCCAGATACTCGAGCAGGCTCGGTCCTTCGAACCACGGCGTGCGCTCGCTCGCCGTGATGACGTTGTCGCCGTGCAGCGCGCTGACCGGGATGGCATGCGTGCGCGCGCCGCTGAGAATCTCCTCGAAGTCTTCGCGGATGTTCTCGTACACGTCGCGGTTGAAGTCGACGAGATCCATCTTGTTGATGGCGACGACGAAGTCTTGGATGCCGAGCAGCCTGGCTATGCGGGCGTGGCGGCGTGACTGCACGCGCACGCCGTGACGCGCGTCCACCAGCAGGATGGCGACGTCGGCAGTCGACGCACCGGTGGCCATATTGCGCGTGTACTGCTCGTGGCCGGGCGTGTCGGCGAGGATGAACTTGCGCCGCGCAGTGGCGAAGTAGCGATACGCAACGTCGATGGTGATGCCCTGCTCGCGCTCGGCGCGCAATCCGTCGGTGAAGAGCGAGAAGTCGATCGGTCCGGCGTTGCGGTTCTTCGACGCCTTCGCGACGGAGTGCACTTGATCCTCGTAGACCGACTGGCTGTCGTAGAGCAGTCGGCCGATCAGCGTGCTCTTCCCATCGTCCACGCTGCCCGCCGTGCAGATGCGCAGAAGACCGGACATCAGAAGTAGCCCTCACGCTTCTTCAGTTCCATCGAACCGTCCTGGTCGTGGTCGATGATGCGCAGCTGGCGCTCGGATTGCCGCGTGGCGATGAGCTCGTCGATGATCTTTGGCAGCGTGTCCGCATCGGAGCGAATCGCGCCGGTGCACGGCGAGCAGCCAAGCGACCGCATGCGGCACTTCACCATCTGCGGTTTCTCGCCGGGCATCGTCACGACGAAGGGCTGTTCCTGGACGATCAGCGACGCGCCGCGAACGATCACCTGGCGTTCTTTCGCGAAGTAAAGCGGAACGATCGGTATCTTCTCGAGGTGGATGTACTGCCAGACGTCGATCTCGGTCCAGTTCGAGAGTGGGAAGACGCGGATGCTCTCGCCGGGCCGAAGCTTGCCGTTGAGCAGGCTCCACAGTTCCGGACGCTGCCGCTTTGGGTCCCACTGACCGTTGGCATCGCGAACGGAGAAGACGCGCTCCTTGGCGCGTGAGCGCTCCTCGTCCCGCCGTGCGCCGCCGATGGCCGCATCGAAGTTGCCCGCTTGCAGCGCGTCGAGCAGCGCCTTCGTTTTCAGCAGACCACAGCACCGCTGCGTTCCCACTTTGAACGGCTGCGTTCCTTCGCCGATCGCCTCCTCGTTGGTGTGAACGATCAGGCGCGCGCCGACCGCTTTCGCCATCTCATCGCGAAACGAGATCATTTCGCGGAACTTGTAGGTGGTGTCGACGTGCAGCAGGGGAAACGGAATCAGTCCCGGGTAAAACGCCTTTTGCGCGAGGCGCAGCATGACCGAGGAGTCCTTGCCGATCGAGTAGAGCATGACCGGCCGTTCGAACTCGGCCACGACTTCCCGCAGGATCTGAATGCTCTCGGCCTCGAGCGCACGCAGGTGATCCAGCCGCGGCGCGGTCATGACGTCCATCTCTGGCACTGTGAGGGTCGACATCTATTGTCCCAAATAAAAAAAGCCCGGGGAGTTATTCCCCGGGCTTTTTCGATCTTTACGCGTTGTCGGGAGCGTTTCTGCTGGTCGCCTCTCCTACACCGTGACCGAATGCGCGGGGACCTGAAGGGTCCTGCGACAACAACAGGCGCATGCGCAGCAGTTGGACAACACGAGTTTGAAAATTCTTACCGGTTACACGCCCGAAGTCAAATAACGGTGCGTTACAGTGGAAGAGAAGTGCTCACCCGCAAATCGAAATACGGGCTGAAAGCGATGCTCCTGCTGGCGCAGGAGGTCGACCGCGGGCCGGTGCTCATTTCCGAGTTGGCCGAGCGGCAGAGGCTGCCGAGGAAATTCCTCGAAGCCATCCTGCTGGAACTGAAGCGGGCCGGACTGCTGCACAGTAAAAAGGGCAAAGGCGGCGGATACGTTCTCGGCCGAAAACCAACAGAAATCACGGTTGGGCAGGTGATTCGCGTGCTCGAGGGGCCCCTCGCGCTCACACCGTGCGTGAGCGTCACGGCCTACCGGAAATGCGACGAATGTCTGGATGAAAACACCTGCGCCGTGCGGCTGGCGATGAAGGAGGTGCGGGACGCCACGGCGGACATTCTGGACAACACGACCCTCACCGGCCTGAACGCGCGAGTTGCGCGTCCCGCCACCCGAGCCCGCAGTCGCCGGGACCCGGGCAAAAGAAACCTGTAGGCATTAGTCTACAAAGTATGTAGACTATTGCGGTTTCTGATGACCGCCTCTTCTCGCGAGGTAAGCCGGGTTCTTTCGGACCCGCCAACTCCGCACCTGACCACGCGCCCGGATCGCAAGTTTCTGATCCTGCTCGCGGCGACCGCTCTGCTCTTCGCGATCTATCTGCTGCCGGCGCCGGCACCCCTCGAACGAGCAGGCAATCTGATTCCGCTCACGCCCGCAGGCAAAGCGTGCCTCGGCATCATGGCCTTCGCGGTCACTCTGTGGGTCACTGAAACCATTCCGTTTGCGGCGACCTCACTCCTCGTCGTCCTGCTCATTCCGGCCTTCGGCATCGCCAACTACCGCGATGTTGTGCGCGCCGGCTTCGGCGATCCCGTCATCACGTTCTTCATCGGCGTGCTGATGCTCTCCGCCGCGTTCACGCTATCGGGCCTCGGCACACGCCTGACCTATCACGTGCTGCTGAGCGTGGGCACACGCACCGATCGCGTCCTCCTCGCGGTGCTCGTCGTCGGTACGCTCATCTCGATGTGGATCACCGACATGGCGGTCGCCGCGATGCTGCTGCCGCTCGGCGTCGGCCTGCTGCACGATGCCGGGCTTCGTCCGGGCCAGAGCAATTTCGGCCGAGCCCTGATGATCGCGACCGCATTCGGTCCGCTCATCGGCGGCATCGCCACCCCGGCAGGCACCGCGGCCAACATCGTGGCCGTCGGTCAGCTCAAACAGCTCGCCGGCGCCGATGTGTCGTTCTGGCGATGGATGACGCTCGGCGTGCCCGCATCGCTGCTGATGATTCCGTTCGCCTGGTGGATTCTGCGGTGGCTCTTTCCACCCGAGATCGATCGATTGCCGATCACTACCGATGCAATTCGCGCCCGCCTCCATGCGCTGGGACCGTTGCGCGGCGCGGAGACTCGAACGGTGCTGGTGTTCGCCGCGGTCGTGGCGTGCTGGCTGCTGACGCCGTTGCCTATCGAAGCGGTTGGTCTTGCCGGCGGCGTCGCGCTATTTCTGCCCGGCATGCGCGTGCTGACGTGGAAGGAAGCGGAGGCACATGTCGAGTGGGGCGGGCTGATGATGATCGTCGCGGGGCTCTCGCTTGGCCTCGCGGTGTACGACAGTGGTGCGGCGCGCTGGCTGGCGTGGGTGCTGCTCGGTCAGATCACGTCGGTGCCCAGCGTCCTGCGGCCGTTCGTCATCGTTCTCGCCGTTGCCGCTCTGCATCTCCTGTTTTCCAGCAACACCGTCACGGCAAGCATCATCGTCCCGATACTCGTGGCACTGGCGACCGACTTGCGCCTCGATGCGTGGACGACGGTGGCGCCGGCCGCGTTCACCTCGTCGCTCGCCTTCGTCCTCGTCAGCGAGGGACCGACGACGATCATTCCGTACTCCTCGGGCTACTTTTCAATCCGTGACATGGCGAAGGCAGGACTTCTGATGACGGTCGCTGCCGCAGCGTGCGTTGCGGTGACGCAATCGGCGGCCGGCGCGTTATCCCTTGATCTGAGTGCGGTGCATGACGCGCCGCGTCCCGGGATCAAACGCATCGCGGCGGTGCATGACGCAGCGGTTGTCCCACAACACGAGATCGCCGGCATGCCAATGGTGACGCCAGGTCAGGCGATCGGCCGTCGCGACTTCCCAGATGCGATCCAGCAGCGCGTTGGATTCCTCGAGCGAAAGCCCCTCGAGCCAGGCATTGCGGCGGCGTCCGAGATACAAATGTCGGCGCCCGCTTTCCGGATGCACGCAGACGAGCGGATGGAGCATGCCCGGAGCGGTGCGCGGATCGTCGGTCGGCGTGACGCCCGCGCGAACATAGCCGCCGCTGTTATAGGTCCCGTCATGCTTGACGCGCAGGGAGACTGCACGAGCACGGAGATGCTCGGGCAGCGAATCCCACGCGCCGTACATGGTGCAGAAATACGTGTCGCCACCCTGCGCGGGGACCTCGAGCGCATAGAGTGCGCTCGCCTTCGGCGGGTCCGGCAGGTACGACATATCCGTGTGCCAGACCGCCTCGCCGGCGCCGAGGCTGCCAATGGCCACACCGTTCTCCACGACATTGGAGACGACGTAGATCTCTGGATGCCCGTCCGCAAATCGACGGCCGTTCTCCTGAATCGGCGCGTGATCGAGCGTCCCGAAGCGACGGCTGAAGGCAATGAGGTCGGCATCGGAGAGCGTTTGATCCCGGAGCAGCACGACGGAGTGATCGAGCCACGCTTTGTAAATCGACCGGAAGATGGCATCGTCGATCGAAGAGAGATCCACCCCTCGTATTTCGGCGCCGAGGGCGGCTCCGGTGGGGACGACGTCAAGAGTTCGGACGGACATGATCAGAACGGCAAGATAGCATGGCACGACGGGTTATCCGTACAATCGGGCAACGCCGCCTACCGGCTCGACGTCGGCGCGGTGTTGCAGGGTGATGCGCACGCATCGCTCGACGATCCACCTAAAGACGTAGACCCCTTCTCGGTTCGGAAAGCGCGTCTCGTTCTCGGCGGCGACGCGGGAAAATACTTCGATTACCGCTTCGTTCCGGATTTTGGCGGCGGCCATGCCGTCCTGCTCGACGCGTACATCGACGCGCGGTTGTCGCGTTCGCTGCGCATCCGTGCAGGCAAGGACAAGACGCCCGTTGGCTACGAGCTGCTGATCGGGGACACGACACTCCTCTTTCTCGAACGTTCGATTGCTTCGAGCCTGGTTCCCAACCGCGATCTCGGCGTGCAGGCGCAGGGCGAAGTCGTACGCGGCCGCGTACTGTATTCAGCGGGCGTTTTCAACGCCGTGCCGGACGGACGAAACTCGGGTCACGGCATCGATGACACCGGCACCGACGCTGCGGCGCGCATCGTTCTACAGATGCCCTCCGGTCTCGGATTTCATCTCGGCGGCTCGCGCGGGCAACACGATCGCGTGACGCCCGCCGTCTTCTACTACCACGGTCGCGCCGGTGCATTCGCGGAGTTCGTTCACTCGTCCGGTTCCGCCTGGGACGTGACGGGCTCCTACGTGCTCACTGGCGAAGCGACGTCCGAGCGCGGCGTGCGTCCTGGTAACGATTTCGATCCCAGAGCCGGGCGCTGGGGCGCGCTGCAGCTCGTTGCACGCTACGGGGAGCTCACCGTCAACGATCGCGCTTCCCACCAGTTCACCGTGGGCGTGAACTGGTACCCCGTCAACATCGTGAAGTATTACGTCAACTTCGAGCGCACGACATCTGCGGGCAACATGCTCGCGATTCGCACGCAGGTCGCGTTCTAGGTCAGGAGAGCGGCACCGATGGATACCCATGTCGTCGCGCTCGTCGGCATCACGCTCTTTGCCGCCACCGTAAACGGGGCGCTCGGTTACGGATTCTCGTCGTTGACCGTTCCCGTCGCGCTGTTCTTCCTGACCAACCGCGTGCTCAACCCGGCGCTCGTCCCCATCGAGGTGGTGCTGAACGGATACGTGCTGTGGGTGAATCGTGCGTCCGTGCCTCACGTGTGGCGCCGCGTCATGCCGATCGTCATCGCGCTCGCTCCGGGCGTCGTCGTCGGCACCATGCTTGTGACCCTCGTCAATGCCGATTGGCTGAAGCTGATCACGTATGTGACGCTGCTGCCGCTCATCCTGCTGCAGGCTGCCGGCTTCCGCCGGCCGATTCAGTCCGAGCGAGCGGCCGGTTATGCGTTCGGAAGCGGACTCGGCGTCCTCTATTCGATGACGACGATCTCGGGACCGCCTCTCGCGGTCGCGCTGAGCAATCAGGGGCTCGCCAAGCAGGAGTTCCGTGCGGCGCTCGGCGTGATCCGTCTCGCGGAGTCCAGCATGACTGCGGTGGCCTACGCATACGCCGGCCTCTATTCGCGCGAGAGCTTCGCGCTGATTCCCGCGATCATTCCCGGCTTGATCATCGGCGTGCCGTTTGGCGCGCAGTTGATTCGACACATCCGGCCGGAGACGTTCCGGCGAATCTGTATGAGCTTCGATGCGTGGGTAGTGGCTTTCGGAATCTCAGGTTTGATTCGAACGCTGCATCTCGGCACGCCGACGATGGCGTACGCCGAGTTTGTCACGGTAGTGAGTTTCGATCTGTGGCTGTTGTACCGATTCTTCTTCGTCTACCCTCTGGCGACGAACTCGAACCCACTGAACCCTCTGAACCCGTTGAACCCCCTGAATCCCAACTAAATCCGTTCAACGACGACGGCGATGCCCTGACCGACACCGATGCACATTGTCGCGACGCCGTAGCGCGCTTTGCGCCGGCGTAGTGCGTGCACGAGCGTCGCCATCATGCGTGAGCCTGACGAGCCGAGCGCGTGACCGAGCGCGATGGCGCCGCCGTAGATGTTGACCTTTGCCGGATCCAGCCGCAGATCGCGAATGCAGGCGATCGATTGCGATGCGAACGCCTCGTTGAGCTCCCACACATCGATCTGATCTACGGTCAACCCGGCACGTTCGAGCGCCTTACGCACCGCAGGCACCGGACCGATGCCCATCACCGAAGGGTCGACTCCGGCGACTGAGGAGGTGACGACGCGCGCCAGCGGCGACTGGCCGAAGGCAGCGTCGCCGCCGACAAGCAACAGGGCAGAGGCCCCGTCGTTGATGCCGCTGGCGTTGCCGGCCGTAACGCTTCCGTCCTTTGCAAACGCCGGCTTCAAGGCGGCGAGTTTTTCGATGGCGACGTCAGGGCGCGGATGTTCGTCCCTCGATACGTTGCCGACCGGGATGATCTCGTCATCAAACACACCTTCGCGAATGGCACATCCCGCGCGTCGCTGACTCTCCAACGCGAACGCATCCTGCTCTTCGCGCGTAATGCTGTATTGCTGCGCAACCTTCTCCGCCGTCATTCCGAGCGAGATCGTCCAGTCCGGTTTCATCCTGGGATTGACAAAGCGCCATCCGACCGTCGAGTCGGCGATCGGCGGCGGCTGACGGTTCCAGGGCTCACCCGACTTGAGCATCACGTACGGCGCGCGCGTCATGCTTTCGACGCCACCGGCGACAAACGCATCACCTTCGCCGGCCTTGATTGCCTGTGCCGCGCTTGCAATCGCCTGAAGTCCTGATCCGCAGAGCCGATTCACCGTCTGTCCGGGAACTTCGACAGGGAAGCCGGCGAGCAGCGCCGCCATCCGGGCGACGTTGCGGTTGTCCTCGCCCGCCTGATTGGTGCACCCGAGAATGACGTCATCGACGCGCGCGGGATCGAAGGAGACGCGATCGACGGCGCCGCGTACGGCGATGGCGGCGAGATCGTCAGGCCGAATGTCGGCGAGGGCACCGCCCGCACGCCCTACGGGCGTGCGGACAGCGGAAATGATCAAGGCGT
Source organism: Vicinamibacterales bacterium (assembly GCA_035492455.1). GTDB lineage: Bacteria > Acidobacteriota > Vicinamibacteria > Vicinamibacterales > UBA2999 > Gp6-AA40. The sequence goes on from DATJJE010000061.1 coordinate 42,233, forward strand.
CCCGCATTCAGGCAGGATACTCCGTCAATTCCCAACTCCCAACCTCGAACGACCAAAACGACCCTTGGAAGTTGGAAGTTGGTGGTTGGAAAGTTGACGAAGGTTACCAACCGAATTGCAGCGCGAGGTTGGCAGCCGGCCCGTTGACGCGATCGCCTAGAAAATCGGCGCCTGCGGTCTGCCGGTAGCTGACGCCGCAGCTCAGCCCGATGTTCTTCGTGATTCGTGCTGACACGTTCGCCTGTGGCTCCACGACGAAGAATTCGTCGCGACCGATGAAGCGAAGCGCAGGGTAGATTTGAGTGCCGGGCGCGGGTAGCCGAGTTTGCACGCGTGGATCGGTGACACCGAACCGGACGTCGCCGCGGCCACCGAGAGGCTGTGGGACTGGTCGCCCAGGCAACCCTCCATCGAATCCGAGTGTCGCGGTGCCGCCGCCGGCGAGACCGCGTCCGCCGAAACGGATGCGTCCGAACTCGGGCGACTGCCAGCCCACAATCACGCCGCCGTAGCCTAATTTGAAATCACGCGCGTCGTTGGTCAGCCAATAGCCGGCGCCGCCGATGAGCAGCGTGTTGTCGATCAGTCGCCCGCCGTACACACCGGCAAGCTCGCCGGTGCGATCGTTCAGATCGGTGATCTTGAAGTCGGGGGCCAGCACCCAACCGTCGTGAACGCGCTCGAGGACGAGCGGGCCACTGCTTGACACGGGCTGGTTCTGCGCGGGCGGATTCTGCGCGTACGCAGTGGAGGTAACGAGCAAGGCGGCGGCAAGTAGATATGGTGTGCGCATGTGGCCCTCTACTGTCTCGTCAGGCTGATATTGACCGTCGACGTTTCGCCCGGCCTCACGTTGATGTCCGTGGCATACGTGCGATAACCATCTCGGCGCACTTCCACGTGATGCGTTCCCGGCGCGACCTGCACGACCAGTCGATCCTCACCGGAGGATTCCCATCGTTCGCCGTCGATGAACACCTCGGCGTTCATGGGCTGCACGCGGATAGACAGCGACGTCGATTGCGCCTGGCCCGGAGCTGGTGGCGGAGGCGGCGCTGGATATGCGCCGCGCGGCGGCGCACCACCCTGGGCTCCGGGCGGCGGAGGCGGTTCTGCCGGACGCGGCTCCGGAGCTTCTCCAGGTCCGAGCGGCATCATGTTGTAGCGCAGACGGAACGTGCCCGTCGACTGGATGTAGATGCGCTGCTGAACGGTGCGATAGCCTTCGCGAAAGAGCGTGATGTCGTGGGCGCCTGGCTCGATGTGCAGCCGTTGGAACATGCCGTCGAAATCGTCGGATGTCCCCGCATAGTAGTTGTCGATGTAAATCTCGGTGTCGCGCGGCATCACCTGCACGCGCAGCGATCCCTCACCATCGAAGCGTCCATACCCGTAACCGACAGCCGCGTACGGGTACCAGTAGAACGGCCGGTAGTAATACGGGGAGAAGAATGGGTCGAAGTAGAGCGGCCGGTAGAACGATCGGTAGATGGGCCGGTAATAGTACGGCCGTCCGACGAACACCCCGACGCTCGTCCGCGGGGTCACGACACGAACGCCCCCTCGCACCCGAACCTGAGCGTCAGCGTGACCGACCAGGGAAAAACTCGCGGCCAGAACGGCGACAAGTGGAATAGCGGCAACCTTCACGAAGGTTCCTCCTTAGACAGGTCGCGGAGCAGGCAGGCAATGGCCGTACCTTTCAGACGAGCTGAAATTCCAGCGAAATCAGATTGCCCGACCGTCTGGGTCCGCTGCAGTAGACAGCGGCAGGAGGACATCGAAGACGGCGCCCCCTTCGTTATGTGCCGCCACCGTGCCCCCATGCCGCTCGACAATCGCTCTGACGATCGAAAGGCCGAGTCCGCTTCCGCCGGCCGCCTTCCGCGATGCATCAACTTTATAAAACCGGTCGAAGATGAGCGGCAGGTGCTCTGGCGGAATCCCTTCGCCACTGTCTCGTACTCGCAGCCGCAGCCTGTCGCTGACAACATCGGCCGACATCACAATCTCGCCGCCGTCCGGTGTATGCCGCAGCGCGTTGGCCGCGAGATTCTGCAACGCCTGCTCCAGCCGATCCGGATCGCCAACAACGGTCTCGCCGCCTTTCGCAATGTTCGCTGCGAGCGTGATGTGCCGCGCGGTCAGCTCGCGCTCATGACGTGAGTAGACCCGTTCGAACAGCGATTGCATCGCAACCTGCTCGCGCCGCATCGTTCCGCCGCCGCCTTCGAGCCGCGCCAGATCCAGCAGGTCGCCGACGATCCGCTCGAGGCGATGCGTCTCCTCGTCGATGATGTGCAGATAGCGATCGCGCGTCGACTCATCGAGCGTCAGCTCTTTCATCGTCAACGTTTCGATGTAGCCGCGCATCGCGGTCAGCGGCGTCATCAGCTCATGCGACACATCGGCCAGCAGCTGCCGCCGCGCGTTGTCCGAGGCTTCGAGCGCCCGCGCTCGGCTGGCCAGCTCATCGCCCATCTGGTTGAAGGATCGAGCGAGCGCCGCGACTTCGTCGCCGCCGCGATCAGGTGCACGCGCAGTCATATCACCGGCTCCGAACCTGACGGTTGCCTCCTGCAATTGTTTTAGACGATGGCGGGCCGGTCCAAAGACGAAGAGCGCAATCAATGTCGAGCCGACGATTAACACCGATCCGCCGACAAGCGCCATTGTCGGCGCCAGCTCACGCACGATCATCCCCATCGGCGGTCGGCCGAGCAGCACGGCGACCGTGCCGACGGGTTCGCCGTCCACGAAGACTGCGGCGAACTCGCCCAGTCGGAACGGAGGAGGTCCGCCGAACCTGTCATCGCGGCCATCGTCCGTGCGCCGGGGAACGAACACGCGGCCGCGCACCGGCAGCTCGCCGCGCGCCATCTCGCGGCGCAGCGCATCGCGGACGTCTCTCGGAATGCCGGCGGGATGGTTCGACACCTCGCGTCCGTCCCGCATCAGGACGATGAAGGGCTGAAAGACACGGGAGTACTGATCCTCGACGTATTCGTTGATGTCGAGCGTCGGATCGGTGCTGAGCGCTGCGCTGAGATCGGAAGCGACGAGCACAGCCAGCCGCCGCGGCGACGTGGCGGGCATCGATCCCGCCATGCGATCGCTCGTGTAAATGAAAAGCGTGCCCTGCGCGACGAGCATCAGCGCGAGGAACGCGACGAGTCCCACCGCGACGCGCCAGTACAGGCTGCGATACCAGACAGTACCCGGCGCGGGCGAGGGAGAGGTGCTAGACATCCGCGGCCTTATAACCCGCGCCCCACACGGTGAGGATGACGTCGGGCTCGGCCGGGTTCTCTTCAATCTTCTTGCGCAGCCGCTTGATCAACGTATCGACGCTGCGAACGGTGACAAACGTCTGATCCTTCCACACCCGGCTGAGCAGCGCTTCGCGTGTGAAGACGATGCCAGGACTGGACAGCAGCACGTAGAGCAGCTGGAACTCGTTCGCGGTCAGCTCCACGTCCGTGTTGTCGAGGCGCACGCGGCGGCGTGACGGATCCATCTCAATGTGCTTGTAGACGATCGGTTTGGACGCTTCTTTCACCGCGCCAGGCGTGCTGAGCGGCCGTGGTCCTCTCCGCAGCAGCGCGCGTACGCGCGCCACAAGCTCGCGGACGCCGAACGGCTTGGTCAGGTAATCGTCCGCGCCGCTTTCGAGACCCACCACTTTGTCCGACTCCTCACGGCGTGCGGTGAGCATCAGGATCGGCACGTCGGGATTTTCGGAGTCGCGTCGTATCGCGCGGCAGACGGTCACGCCATCGAGACCAGGCAGCATGACATCGAGGAGGATGAGATCGAAGTGACGGGTGCGCGCCAGCTTCAAGGCTTCTTCGCCGTCGCCGGCCTGCACGCACTCGTAGTTCTCGAGGCCGAGGTGCAAACAGACGAGCTCGCGAATATTCCGTTCGTCTTCGACGACGAGAACAGTCGGCCGTGGACTGGTCGCAGCTTCCATCACGCGTGGCTCGCCAGAGCCTTTAGGCGCCGGCGGCTCAGTGTATTCCGAGCCAACTTCCAGTGGCATACACCCATATTCCACTCCTGCTGAGTGATTCCCCGTTGACGCGTTTGTGAAGAATCGGTGACAGGCGTCGCCGCAGAAATGTCACATGCGGGACATCGCTGAGCCATGGCAATCCGGTCCAATGGGTGCAATGGAAACGGATGGCCATGAGTAAACGCCTGCTTATCTTTATCGTCCTCGCTGTCGTGCTCGTGGGCGGCGCAGGCTGGATCTACAAATCTCGCAACGCTGACAAAGGGCCGGTACCAGTCACCGCCGCCGTCACGCGGGGCGACGTGATCGCCAAAGTCGATGCGACCGGCACGCTGGCCGCCGTCACGACCGTTCAGGTTGGCAGCCAGGTGTCGGGCACCATCAAGGCACTCCACGCCGACTACAACTCGCAAGTGAAAAAAGGGCAGGTCGTCGCGGAGCTGGACCCCTCGCTATTTCAGACGCAGGTAGAGCAGGCACGGGCGACGCTCAGTAAATCCGAGTCAGACGTTGATCGCGCGAAGGTCGACCTGAACGACACCACGACGAAGGCGAAGCGCGCACAGGAGCTCTACGATCAGAAGCTGATCTCGCGCAACGACCTCGAGACTGCACTGGCGGCGGCCGCGCAGGCTGACGCTGCGTTGAAGTCGGCGCAGGCGCAGGTGACCCAAGCGCGCGCCGTGCTCAATCAAAACCAGGTCAATTTCGGACACACCGTCATCCGCGCGCCGATTGACGGCGTCGTGATCTCCCGCAACGTCGATGTCGGCCAGACCGTCGCGGCCAGTCTGTCGGCGCCGACGATCTTCGTCATTGCACAGGACCTGACGCACATGCAGGTCAGTGCGAGCATCGATGAGTCAGACATCGGACGTGTCGCTCCCGGTCAGCCGGTCACCTTCAAGGTGGATGCGTATCCGAATCAGACCTTCCGCGGCACGGTTTCTCAGGTGCGTCTCGAACCGAAGACGGACCAGAACGTCGTCAGCTACACGACGATGATCGACGTGCCGAACCAGGACCTCCGGTTGAAGCCTGGCATGACGGCAAACGTGACGGTGCAGACCGCGATGAATGAGAACGTGCTGCGTGTGCCCAATGGCGCGCTGCGCTTCTCGCCAACACCGGAGCTGTTCGCGGCACTCGGCCAGGAGGCACCCGCGAATGGTGCAAGGGGTGCGAATGGTGCAACGGGCGCAACTGGTGCGCGAGGTGATGTGCCGGATTCGACGGGAACGGCTGGTGCGGATACAAGCGGCCAGCGAGGTGGCGGACAGTTTGCGCAGCTCACGCCCGAGCAGCGCGCGCAGTTTCAGCAGCGACTCCAGCAGATGACGCCCGACGAACGCGAGCAGTTCCGCGCGCGCCGGCAGGCGGGCAACGGATCGGGAAACGGTGCCGGCAGCTTTGGTCGCGTGTGGGTGTTGCGCAACGCCAAGCTCGAACAGGTGCGCGTTCGCACCGGCGTGACCGACGGCGCGATGACCGCGGTCGTCGGCGGCGAGTTGAAGGAAGGCGATCAGGTTGTGACCGGCATTTCAGCTGGCGGAGCCGCAGCGCAGCAGACGAATACGTCGCCCCTGATTCCATTTGGTCGCCGCGGAGGTGGCGCTAACCGGGGCGGAGGCGCGGGTGCCGCCGGCGGCGCTCGCGGCGGAGCAGGCCGATGACCGGCGGCCACAGCACCGCGGACGTTGCAGGTCCGCGAGCCGTCATCTCCACGCGAGGGTTAACAAAGATTTATGACGTCGGCGAGGTGCAGGTGCCGGCGCTGCGAGGCGTGTCAATCGACGTCGTGCCGGGCGAATTCGTGGCGCTCACGGGGCCGTCCGGATCCGGCAAGTCGACGTTCATGCACCTGCTTGGCTGTCTCGACCTGGCGACGAGCGGTCACTACTTTCTGAACGGCAAGGACGTCTCCACGCTTGGCTCGCGCGAGCTGGCGCGCGTGCGCAATCAGGAGATCGGATTCGTGTTTCAGGGATTCAATCTGCTGTCGCGCACATCCGCGCTCGAGAACGTCGAGCTGCCGCTGCTGTATGCGGGCCACGTTCCCGCGGCCGAGCGCCGCGATCGTGCGATTGCCGCGTTGACAGCCGTCGGCCTTGGCGATCGGGTTGACCATCATCCGAATCAGCTCTCCGGCGGACAGCAGCAGCGAGTGGCGATTGCTCGCGCGCTCGTCAACGACCCGACGCTGCTGCTCGCCGACGAGCCGACGGGCAACCTCGACACCAAGACCAGCGTCGAGGTGATGGGGATCTTTCAGCGGCTGAACATCGAACGCGGCATCACCATCGTGCTCGTCACACACGAAGCGGACATCGCTGAGTACGGCACACGCATCATCACGTTCCGTGATGGCGTGGTGCTGAACGACTCCGCGATCGAGCACCGCCGCATCGCATAGGAGGGCGGACCTGGTGAGGTCCGCCGAACGGGTATGTCGATCTGGATGACGTTCATCGTGGCGCTGAAAGCGCTCCGCCGCAACGCGATGCGCACCGCGCTCACCGCGCTCGGCATGATCATCGGCGTTGCCGCCGTCATCGTGATGGTCGCGATCGGCACGGGCGCCAGTTCGTCCATCCAGGCGCAGATTCGCAGCGCCGGCTCGAACATCGTGATGGTGACCGCCGGCTCCGGCGGCTTCGGACCGGTGCGTCAGGGACAGGGTGCGGTGACGACGCTCACCGCGGACGACGCGGAGGCGATTCGCCGCGAGATTCCAGGCGTACGCTACGTTTCGCCTGGTCTCAACACGCGTACGCAGATCGTCGCGGCGACGGGCAACTGGAACACCCAGGTTCAGGGCGCGGGGCCGGACCTGGCTGCGATCCGATCCTGGCCAACGCAGTTCGGCAGCTTCTTTACGGAAGATGACGTGACCGCGGCGCGCAAGGTCGCAGTGCTCGGCTCCGTCGTGCGCGATCAGTTGTTCGGCGTTGGCTCCGATCCGACGGGCGAGATCGTGCGCATCAAGAATCAGCCGTTCCAGGTCATCGGCGTACTGACAAGCAAAGGTCAGGCGGCGATGGGACAGGACCAGGACGACGCAGTCCTCGTGCCGTTCACGACGGTGCAGAAGCGGCTGATGGGCGTGCAGCACGTGACGAACATCACCGTCTCGGCGGAAAACGGCGTGCCGCTCGACACGATGACCGATCAGATTGCCGAGTTGCTGCGCCTCCGCCACAAGCTTCAGCCCGGTACCGACGACGACTTCCTGGTACGCACGCTCGAAGAAATGGCGAGTGTGCTCACGTCGACGACGAACACGATGACGTATCTGCTCGCCGGCATCGCGGCCGTGTCGCTCATCGTCGGTGGCATCGGCATCATGAACATCATGCTCGTGTCGGTGACCGAGCGGACGCGCGAGATCGGTCTGCGCCTCGCTGTGGGCGCGCGCGACCTCGACGTGCTGCTGCAGTTTCTCGTCGAGTCGATCGTGCTCAGTCTGGTTGGCGGCGCCATCGGCATTGCGCTCGGCTTCGGGATTTCGTTCGCTGTCCAACGCGTAATGCAGTGGTCCGCGGTTGTCACCCCGACGGCGGTGGCGATGTCTTTCGGCGTTGCCGCGGCTGTCGGCGTGTTCTTCGGGTTTTATCCAGCGCGCAAGGCGGCGCGGCTGAATCCGATCGACGCGCTGCGTTACGAGTAGCAGCCTGCCCCGTCGTCGCGCGCAAGGCGCGGAGGCGGCCGTCATTGAAATGTCACGGGCGCGCGACAACTTCGACCTCAGATGCCACGTCTGACTGATCAAACACAGTAAGTAGGGCCGGCTTCAGCCGGCCCAGTTGGAGGAGACCCATGAATCGTGTTCGAAAGATTGTTGTGACGGCGGGCATCGTGGCGTTGATGGCCGGCGGCAGTGCCGCGCTGTTGGCGCAGGGCGGCCCGGGCCGTGGCGGCGTGCGCCCGTTCGGTCCTGGCGGACGCGACGGCCGCGGCTTCGAGATGGGCTTCGCTCTCGGCCAGCTCAATCTGAGCGACGCTCAGAAGCAGCAGGTGCAGAACATCATGAAGACCCATCGCCAGCAGCTGCAGCCGACGATGCAGCGTCTGGAGCAGGCGATGCAGGCGCAGCGCGCCGCGATCAATCAGGTGCCGGTGAACGAAGCAGCCGTGCGGCAGGCCGCCACATCGGTTGCGTCGGTGCAGGCAGATCTCGCAGTGGAGCAGGCGCGACTGCACGCTGACGTCTGGAACATCCTGACGCCCGAGCAGCAGGAAAAGGCAAAGCAGCTAGAGCAGCAGGCGCAGAGCCGCGCACAGCAGCGGCGGCAGCAGCGCGATCAGCGGCAGCCGAAGCAGCCGGTGTAACGGACTCGACTAGTCGTTCGATTCGCGTCCGCGTTTCGCGGGCGTGCGCGGAATGCGGCGGCGCTCGGGCCAGATAGGTTTTTCGCGCGCCGCCGTTTCTACATGCTGCCGCAGACGCTGCGCTTCCGCGATCAACTCATTGAGCTGTCGCAGCAGCTCCATCATCCGCGGATGATCCGGAGGGGTCGGATCGCCCATACCTTAAGTTAAAAGGCGTAAATCCAGCCGTAAAGGTCAGCGGCTTTTCTGGTTGACTTCTCGTTCGCAGCTCATCTGTCGGCCAGCGCTCTGCTCGTGAAGCTCGCGTTCGATGAACGGCAGCACGTGTTCGGGCAGAACGGGCTTTCGAAGGATCGCCGAGGCCTGCAGCGCAGCGCGGTCGGTGTCGGCGCCAGTGACGACGATTACAGGGACCGCCCTTGTTTCGTCATGCGCCGCCAGCTCGCGCAATACACTCGAGCCATCCACGCAAGGCATGTTCAGGTCCAGGATGATCAGCGAGGGAACATCTTGTTCGACTGCTCGCAGCGCGTTCAGACCGTCCGATGCCGTCACGACATTGAACCCCCGGAACCTCAGCGCCGTGGAATACAAGTCGCGGAAGGTGGGATCGTCATCGACCACGAGAATGGTATGGCGGAATTTCACGGCCGTATGAATCCCTCTGTTACCGCGCAAGACACTGATCGCGTGAAAATGAGAGACGTCATTAAATCCTGCAACGCAGATGCCGCGGAGTGGGCGGCCGAGCTGTACTGCGATCGTAATTCCGGGGGCAGTGGCGCGAACCACGCTGATTACCGCAGCTCGCGGGCGACGCGGATTTGTGCGGAAACCGCGACGGGCAGAAGGATCGTGAAACTGAAGCCGAACAATAGCCTGCGGACCCGGAGAGGAGTAAATTGATAGATGATGCGACGCGAGCTGGTGGCGGTCGTTGTCGGGCTGAGCGCCTGTCTTGCTCAATCGAGTACCGCTCTGGCAGCGGCGCAGGAACAGCATTCCAGTCGGCAAGCCGCAGCGCACGTGCGAACGTCTGCGCCGCCGAGTGCACCGGCCGCGCCACCGCAGGGAAATCCGCCTACTGGCACCGAGCCAGCATTTCAATCGACACTGAAATTCGAGCCGAGCAAGCGGGCAAATGACCACGTCACTGCGCCGTTACGAGTCGATCGTTTTGGACGACCGTTTGTGCTGGCGACACCCTGGCTGCTCGACGGAGGAATGGGGCACGTTGTTGCGAACGGACCGTTGTCGTATGCGCTGCCGAGCAGCGCTGCGCCCGGCGGCGTGCAGCTGGACGTTCAGCCATGGCGAGCGCAGGTGTATGTCGACGGCACCTACGTTGGCGTGGTTCGCGATTTCACAGGCTACTATCACCACCTCGAAGTCGGTGCGGGACCGCACGTGATTGCGATCGTGACAGCGGACTATGAGCCTCTTGTTCTCGAGCTGTTCGTATCGCCAGGACGTGTGACCACCTATCACGGCACGCTGAGCCCTGCGAGCGGCCGCTGATCAGAACTGCATCGATATCCCGATATCCACCTTCCGCATCCCGCTGACGGTCGTCGGCTTGCCAAAAAATGGCGACGTGATCGTTCCGCTATACCCAGCGTAGTTGCGTTCGTTCGTCAGGTTCTGCGCCTGCACGAACAGCAGCATCCGGTAACGCTTGTTGCCCTGATCGAATGTGCGCACCTGCGCCGCGCCGCCGCCACCGAAGACGCCGACGCCCGGCGGCAGGTTGATTGTGCCGAAGGCGAATTGATATCCGGCAAGTAGGATCATGGTGGTCTGCCCCGTCGCGCGGAGCGTGTTGCGGCCAACCCCTGCCGGTCGATCGTTGAAGATGCCGTCGTTGTTGTCGTCACGGCCGGTGAGCAGCGTATACGGTGGTGCACTGCTCGTGTTGATGCCGATGGACATCAGCACGTTGCGAATTACCTGATGGTTGAAATTCGCGTTTAAGCGGTGGCGAACGTCCACGCCTGGCGGGACACCGAGCTGCAACGCGAAAGGATTTACAAACGCCGCCGGTGCTCCGGTTGCCGCAGGGCCCCATTCATCTCGTAGATCACCCGTTGCCGGAATCGCGAAGGGGCCGTCGGTGTTGTTCCGAACCGATGCCAGCGTGTAGTTGGCAAACACGGTGATGCGCTTCCAGCTGATCCGCGGACCATTGAACGCCGGCAGCAGCGCGCCCGGATTGATGTTCGCGTCCACCTGCAGCTGATGCTGCCGCGATGCGGCGTCCGACATGACTTCGACAATGTTCGCGAAGGCTGGATCGGGGCGGATACCGTTGACCGGCTGATTGCGATTCGCGCCGCGCGCCAGCCGTGATGCGCGCTGATAACTGTAGGTGGCCGCAACCTGTACGACCTTCAGCATCCGCTGATCGAGGCCCGCGCTGACGCGCGTGATCTGCGGCATGTCGTACGCGTCGCCGAACACGTAACGGTTGATCGGGAGAATGACGCCAGCCGTACCCGGACTGAGGCCGACGGCAGCCGCGGCATCAATGAAGGTCGGATTGATGACATTCAGCTCCTGCTGCCGCAGACCGTCGATACGCAGCGCCTGATCGTACGTGCTGTTCGGCAGCCAGTCGTAAAACAAGCCGACGCTCCCGCGCAGCGTCGTCTGCCCGCCGGCGAATGGCGCCCACGTTGCGCCGAAGCGCGGCCCGATATTTTCCGCGTGATGCACGTGCGTCTGCAGCTCGTAGCGGACACCAGGCGTGATCGTCAGGTTCTTCCGCAGCCGGATGTCGTCCTGCAGGTAGACGCCGCCCTGCAGCATGTTGAACGTGATGATTGGATCGCCGATGCGCCGCGAGTAATTGCTCGGGTGGTTGGCCTCGAACGCCGCAAGATTGTCGAATGTGTAAGTGCCCAGGTAATTCGTCGTCGCGTCGGAGCGATACCGCGTTGCATCGAGCATGACGCCGGTGCGGATCGAGTGGCGTCCGAGTACGTAATCCAGATCCGACGCGACATTCACCACCTTCGAGTGCTCGCCGCCTGCGCGCTGCGCGCCACCGCGCGTAAAGAAGTCGAGCACACGGATGGTTGGCGTTTCGTTCGCGGAGCTGGATTCCGTATCGGTCCATGTGTACTGCACGCGGCTGCGGGAGAACATTCGTCGGCCGACCGGACCGAAGTGCTGCACGCGTGCGGACTGCGATGTGTTGCGATTGTCGTAGGCGCGCTCGATCTCGTCGTAGCCCCCGACGCCCATGTTTTCGTTGTTGAGGTGGTTGGCGTTGTAGCCGAAGCGCAGCGTGTGATCGAGCGTGAGCGCGTAATCCAGTTGCCCGTTGACGAAGATGTTCTTCCGCGGCGCTCTCACATTCAACGCACGCGCGACCGTGCCGGTCGGCAGCACGATATTCAGGTTCGGCGTGTCGTAGGACGAAGTGCCGAAGACGTTGAGGTTGAATGAGGCTTTGTCCTTGATCAAGCCGCCGCCCGCGCCGCCGCCGAAGAGGATGTTGCCTTCCGGTCCTCTCACGGGTACGAATGGGCTGCGTCCGCTCAGGGCACCATCGCGCATCCCGATGTTCGTGAAGTAACGAATCGGGCCGAGACCCGGCTGTGTGATGATCTCGACGGACGTGCCGCCAGCGTTGTGGTACTCGGCGGCGAACTGATCGCGTGAGATGCGAATCGACCGTATCTGCGCCTTCGCCGGCAGCGCGCTTCCCTCGAAGCCGTCGATGCGGATGACCGCTCCCGGTCCCGCCATATCCTGCAGCTGCTGGCGCAGCGTTGCTGGATCGTCCGATAGCGCTTCGATCTGATCGCGCGTCAGCGAGGTGCCGAACGTCGGGCCGTTCCGATCGGTAGCCGCTTCCTGCTTGTCCTGTCCAACCGTGAGCGACGCCTCGATGCGCGCGATCGCGAGCACGGCCACCTGCTTGTTGTCTCCGTTCCGCACTCGAATGTCGGGCAGCGTTCGCGTGTCGAACCCGGGGAACGCCGCTTCGACCTTGTAGCGACCGGCGCGCAGCCCCGACACGACCGCGACGCCTGCATCGGAGGTTTCCACGGTTTGGATCGGCACGTTTCTCGTCGCATCGTCCGCACCGGTGACCGTCACCATCGCGCCGGCGATCACGGCGCTGCTCGGATCGACGACGGTGACGTGAAGCGTCGCGCTGTTCGGCGTCTGTGCGAACGCGCCTGCCGCCCACAACAGAAGCCCCGCGGTCGTGAGCGCGCGTTTCATTTCGGTACCTCGAATTTCCTGGCGTCGATCTTCACGTTGATGCGGATGCGATCGAAGGTTGTCTCCTCGGTCGTCTCCCCGGCAACCGCGTGGCGGATGCGGAATGGCCACTTCGTGCCGTTCACATCGCGGAAGTCGCCGTAATAGAGGCGGTGTTCGACAGGAGGGGCCGGTGTATTGGGCGCGGCAGGTGATCCGGGCGCTTGCCACATCAGCATCACCGGCAGATGCGTATCGCGTTGGACGACGAGACGCGCGGAGAAGTTGCCCGGTCCCGCGACATCGAGGATGTCGGCCTTTCCCTCCGGCGCTTCACCTTCCGCGAGGTACTTGAATGTCAGCGGATACGGCGGGAACGACGCGGCGAACGCGCCGATCATCAAGCGGGCGAAGTCCTGTTTGATGCCGGCGAGGCGCTGCGCGGCCGCCTGCGGTGGCGGACCGCCAGCGCGTGCCGGCGGTGTCGGATAGAGCAGCAGCTGCTCGCCAACGAATCCGGTGACGCTCGCATCTGTATCTTGCGCAGGGATCTCGTCCTTGCGGACGAACTTGTCCGGCAGCTCGCAGTTGATCTCGAATTCGATGGGGATAAGGTTGTTGCCGCGAATCTGACGCGTGCGGCCCGTGGCGTTGAACGAGGTGACGGCGGATAGGCGTTTCTCGCCGCCAAGCGCTTCACGCGCGGCGGCAACAACGCCAGCGGCCGTCGGCGCCTGCGCCCGCAGCGTCGCTAATTGATCAGCCGCGAGGCAGCAGGCGAACGCGATAACGAGGGCCCGGAACCCGCGAAACTGCGCCACAGTGTTCCTCCGTGGACGACAACGTCTTCCCCGGGGCTCGGTCGTGTGTTGCTTTAGACACCGGAATACGAGAAATAGCCGCGAAGCGTTTCACCCCTATCGGCAGGCGGGAACGACACGGAAGTCCACTGACTGAGCGGTGGGCACGTTTCCGACAGCGCCGCGGAAGCGGTGTTCGCTTGTTGATGGCCGCGGTGGCAACGTGTACTCCTGCGTGATCGTCGTTTGCGGCCGGAAGTTTCGCCAGCTGCCGACGTCGATCTCCGCATCCGGCAATGTGCCGATCTCGATCGTGAAGGTGCACGTCACTGGACGGTCACACTGGTTTGCGGCGGCATACGATCCCTCAATCGAGAGCCGATCTCGGCTGGCGTTGAGAATCGCGTTCTCAGCATCGTTGTGCACAACACAGTCATTCGCACTTACAGTCGTGGGACGCGCTGCGGCCTGCCGCTGGGCCGCAACTTCAGGCAGGCAGCCTTCGAGATCATACGTGCGAGCGCGCCATGGCAGCCGGCGTGCGCCGCCTGGAGTGGCGTTGCGCAGCTCGTTCTCCAGGATGACTACATCGTTTGATGTCACCCCGGCTTTCCGCATCAACATCTGAATCGCGGCGCAGTCGGCGGCCTGCTCCTGCACTGTCGTAAACGGGCGTGTCACATCGTGTCCGAGCGCGTGATGTGCGCACTCGTGTTCGTAGACGAACAACTGCTGCTGTGGGCTGATTGCGTCGACTCTTCTGCCGCCGACGTCGATGACACGCCGTCCGTCATCGTCAACGGTTGCCTTTGCGACGATGCCCGTTGTCGTTTGCACCACTCGTACCGCGCGGCCCGTCTGATCCGTGCAGCTGAGGGCTCCGGACACGAGCTGGGCATAGCTGTGATGCGGCAAAGCGCAGAGTAGGACGGCGATGCACAATGCCCTCATAACGCATCCTCACTTCGCTGAGGGTGAAACGGCGTTAGAGTACCGCAGACTGCGATGACACGCGCGAGCTTGGCCGCTATTGCCGTTGCGATCCTCTGGGTCGCCGTCGTGGCGGTGCGGCTCGGCGCCGGCGGGCAATTGCCTGACACGTTCTTCGACGACGCGAGCGCTCCGGCCCTGGCGTATGCGACGCAGCCGCCGCATGACGTCATCGCTCAGCTGAACGAGAAGCTCGCCGCCGGTTCGACGACGCTCAGTTACGAGCCCGGAAGCGGCTACCTTCGATCCGTGCTGAGCGCACTCGACATTCCAGTCGAATCGCAGCTCGCGGTGTTCTCGAAAACCAGCGTGCAGGCGCGCATCATCAGCCCCGTCAATCCACGAACGCTCTTCTTCAACGATCGCGTCGTTGTCGGCTGGCCACGCGGCGGATTCATCGAGGCCGCGGCGCTCGATCCACAACTCGGCGTCGTCTTCTACAACCTGAATCAACAGCCGGCGCCATCGCCGCGGTTCGAGCGCGGCAACGGCTGCACTTCGTGCCACGTCTCCGCCGAGGCAACGCTCGGCATTCCAGGCTTGCTGCTGCGCAGCGAAGCGGTGCGTTCAGACGGCCTGACAATGCGACAGCTCGGGAACGAGGTCGTCGATCACCGTCTGCCCCTGAGCAAGCGGTGGGGCGGGTGGTACGTGACCGGGCATGATGTTACGGTCGCGAGCCGCGGCAACCTGATGCTGCGCGATGAGACGGATGAAGGCTTGTTCACCGCGCCCAAGGCGGTTCCATCGGCGACGCTCGAGGGGAGATTCGATCTTGCCGGGTATCTGTCGCCCTACAGCGACATCGTCGCGTTGATGGTGTTCGACCATCAGCTGCACATGATCAATCTGCTCACGCGGATGTCATGGGAGTCACGTGCGGCCCAAGAGAACTCCGATGCGGACGCGCTCGTGGAGCGCGTCGCACGCGAGGTCGTCGATTACATGCTGTTCGTCGATGAAGCGCCGCTGCCGGCGCGCGTCGAGGGGGGCTCCGGCTTCACGGAGCGATTTGCTGCGCGCGGCCCGAAGGATTCGCATGGCCGGTCACTCTATCAACTCGATCTGACGACGAGACTGTTGCGCTATCCGTGCAGCTACTTGATTTACAGCGACGCGTTCGATGGATTGCCTGTCGCAGCGCGCGACGCGATCTATCACCGGATGTACGCCGTCCTGTCAGGTCAGGACCATGCGCCGCGGTACTCACACCTGTCTGCCACGGACCGTCGGACGATCATTGACATCCTGCGTGAGACAAAGACCGGGCTGCCGGAGTTCTTCCGATAGCGGTCAATCGACTCGGACGTCATGTAACTGCGCACGAACGCACCTGCGACGTGAAGTCAGTGGTGCACCGTGTCCTGAAGCGACACATCGCCGATCGCTGAAATGCCGGGAGTTGCGCGCGGATGTTCAAACCTGGCGCCGGCTCCGGCACGCATGTTCAATAACGGACCGGCGGCAATGGAGGCATGAAGAAAGGCACTTTTGTTGATCGCACGCAAGTATTTGCGCCGTAAGGCCTTGGCGCGTTGCAGATTGTGGCCGAAGTGCAGGCGTTTCGTTTGCAGCACGTGTGGACGCCGTGAACCTCCAGCGAATGTGTCGCGTCGCGTTGGTGACTTGCTTTGTCGCCGCATGCTTTCAACCTTCACATGGGCATCGAGCAACCCTCGATCGCGCGTTGACCGAGTGGGCAGCACATCCTCGGGCCGGGGCGGTCCGCGTGCTGGTTCAGGCGCGCGCCGACGCCGCTGAAAATGTGCGCGAGCGGTTGGTTCGGCATGGCGCGACATCAGTCACGAACGCCGCGCACACAGCGCTATTCACCTGCGACGTAACAGTAGCCGCACTGAATGCCATCGTGACCGATCGGGATGTGCTGCACATCTCCTCGGACAGCATGGTGCGCAGCCTCGAGACAAGTTACCTTGACCAGGACGTGCTGCTCGGCACTGAGGCGCTTCTCCCGCGCACCTATACCGGAGCAAATGTCGGCGTCGCGGTGATTGATTCCGGCATCCTTCCGAACGCGAACGAGAAGGTTGTCGCCACCTACGACTTCATCACCAGCAACGGGACCAAAGTCGGCGCCAAGGATCCGTACGGCCATGGCACGCATGTATCCGGTCTCATTGCAAGCACCGGCAAGACGTCGAGCGATTTGTACGAAGGGATCGCGCCAGACACGCGCCTGATCGCGCTGCGTGCCCTCACCGGGAACGGCGCTGGATACACCAGCAGCGTGATTAATGCGATCGACTTTGCGATCGCGCAGCGCACGAAGCTCGGAATCGACATTTTGAACCTGTCGCTCGGCCATCCCATTTATGAGCCTGCGTCCACGGATCCACTTGTCCAGGCTGTTCAGCGCGCAGTCGATGCTGGCATTGTCGTGGTCGTATCGGCTGGCAATTTTGGAGGTGACCCGACGACGCATGTCGTTGGTTACGGTGGCATCACCTCGCCGGCGAATGCGCCGAACGCGATCACGGTCGGCGCAGTGGAGACGGTGCAAACGGCGACCCGCGCGGATGACATCGTCGCGTGGTACAGCTCGCGCGGCCCGACGTGGTACGACGGGTTTCAGAAGCCGGACCTCGTGGCGCCAGGTTCACACCTGGTGTCGGATGTTCCGACGTCGAGTGCGATTGCGACTACCTATCCGCGCGGCTTGATCAAAACGAGCGGCACGACCAATCTGACCAAGCTCAGTGGCACCAGCATGGCTGCCGGCGTGGTCAGCGGCGTTGTATCGCTGATGATTGACGCGAATCGCCGCAATTATCCCGGCGGACACCTGACGCCGCAAGCAATCAAGGCGATGCTTGAATACAGTGCGTTGCCAATCGCCGGCTACGACACGCTGAGCCAGGGAGCCGGGGCGGTGAATGCGGCCGGCGCGGTGCGGCTCGCCGCGTCCACTGATACTCGTCAGCCGAACGGAGCATGGTGGTTGATGAGCCCAGTCGATACGTGGAGCGTCATCGGTGGAGAAATCCTCGCCTGGGGTCAGCACATCGTGTGGGGTGATCACATCGTCTGGGCCGACCGCGTGTTTCGAAACGATCCCGCATGGGGGCAGCACATCATCTGGGGCGATCATCTGGTGTGGGGCGACACGGCGTTGTCCGCGCACAGCACGGTCTGGGACGATGGAAGTCCCGCAGTCTGGGGCTCACATATCGTCTGGGGCGACAGCTTAATCGGCGAGGCGACCAGTTCCGGCACGATGTGGGGGAATCTGTCAACGAGTGTGTCGGCAGATCACATCGTCTGGGGCGATTTGAGCAGCCTTGCGATTGCACCCACTGCTCTCTCGTGGAGCAACCTCGAACAAGCCAACGGCGATCTAGTCGCCAAGTAATACGTCGCGCGCTGGTGACGCGCAGCCGGTCGTTCGCATCAGCGCAGCGCCTCGCCGCTATAGGTTTTGAGCGGAGAAGTAGGCGAACCCGCACGTCCGCGGGGTCACGCCGGTCAGCTGGCG
The DNA here is from genome assembly GCA_035492455.1 of Vicinamibacterales bacterium. Classification (GTDB taxonomy): domain Bacteria; phylum Acidobacteriota; class Vicinamibacteria; order Vicinamibacterales; family UBA2999; genus Gp6-AA40. The sequence continues at coordinate 60,072 of DATJJE010000061.1, forward strand.
CAGCGGACGGTAGCTGCCGGTTTGCTGGAACGCGGTATTGTGCGTCGTGTTGATCCGGCGCGGCGATCTGCCCGGTTTGCGCGTGCAGCGAGACGACGTCTGGACATGGGAGCGTCATCAGAGCCGGCACGCGTCACTGCATGGTCATCACGCTACGGGTTAGGACTCTGGAACATCACGTTCACCACCATGCGCACGGGGACGGGTTGGCCGTTGACCCTCGACGGCCGGAAGCGCCATTGGCGGACAGTATCAACGGCCGCTTCGTCCAGCAACGGTACGGATCGCACCACCTTCGCATCCGCAACGACCCCTTGCTCGTTGACGACGATCTCCACAGCGACCATACCGCTGACGCCGGCCGCTTTGGCGTCTTCCGGGTAGAGCGGTGTGTCGGCGCGTTGCGGGGGCGTCATGCCCGGACCGATGCGATATACGCCGTCTTTATCCGGAACTCCCGGCGAATCGGCTGCCGGCTTGGCCTGCGCTGTCTGGTTGGACAGCCGTGTCGCTCGCCGTGCGTAGAACTGCGCCAGCATTCGATACGGCTCGAGCTCCTGTGGCTGCTGGCGTCGCGCGCTGAGCAGCGTCTCTTCCGCGGAATCGAGCTCGCCTTGATCCTCTTCTACGGTGGCCAGGCGGAACATGAACCGAAGGTCGTTCGGTGCAAGGCCAATCAGATCGCGCAGCGTGAGTTCGAGGGCAGCCGGATCGTTCAGGTGCATCGCGTCGAGCACCCGCGTGGCCTCGTCGAGTGCCGTGATCTTCAGCGCGGTATCGTTGGCGGCTGACGCTGCCTTGCGATAAAGGTCCAGCGCCGCCTGCAGATGACGCCTGCGATCAGCAGCGGCGCGCGCGTTGTCCGCCTGCGCAAATTCCTGTTCGGCTTGACAGATGTCCGCGGCACCGGCGGGGCCGGCCGTGCAGTTTGCGCCCGCAGCTGGGGTGGAAGGTTGCTGCACAAACAGCCGAACAGCCAGCAGAGCAGCCACGAACAGCATCGGCGCCTCCTCTGGAAGCTATTGGACACCGTTGCACAGGATTTGGCCTTTCTGTCGCTTATGCCGCGGCCTGCGGCCCGACATACTTCGAGAGCGGCCGCATCAAGCGACCTCGACGCCGCTGCTCGTCAACGTGCGCACACCATCCAACGATGCGCGAAGCCGCAAATGTTGGTGAGAAGGCGTCTCGTGCTATTCCCGCGGCTTCAAGAAGTACGGCGGTGTAGAACTCGACGTTGGCGCGAAGGTTTCGCGCGGGATAGCGCTCGGCAAGAAGCGCCTCCGCTTCTCGCTCGACGGCCCGCGCCAGCGTGAGCCGCGCGCTCACCCGACCCGTTCGCTCGAATTGCGCGGCCGCATGTTCGAGGGCGGCGGCTCGCGGATCGCGAACGCGATAGATGCGATGCCCCATCCCCATGATGCGTTCGCCCGCCGCGATCCGATTCAGCAGCCAGCTTCGCGCTCCTTCCGGCGAACCAATCGCATCCAGCATGTCGAGCACAGGCCCCGGGGCGCCGCCATGGAGCGGTCCTTTGAGTGCACCGACACCCGCAACAACCGCACTCACGAGGTCCGAGCCAGTTGACGCCACGACACGGGCCGCCAGCGTTGATGCGTTCAGTCCGTGATCGACGACGCAGCACAGGTAAGCGTCGACGGCGGCTGCGTTCGCCGCTGCAGGCTCGCTGCCTGTCATCATGCGCAGATAGTCTGCGCCGTGCGACAGCGAGGCATCCGGTTGAACGGGTGGTGCTCCTCTCCGTGCGCGTGCCCATGCGGCGGCGAATACGGCGGCTGCTCCCGTGGCGAGCAGCGCATCCTCCTGGAAGTCGCCGGACGCCGTAAGCTGCGCCAGCGCAGCTCGCAGCGCATCCATGCCGTCAGGCATCCGCATGGCATCACCTGTGGACGGAATCAGCGTAAACGCGCGGGCGCGTGCCGCCCCGAGGCGCTGCTGCCAGGTCCGGTTGCCGTGTGCATCCGGCAGGACTCCCGTCCACAGGAGCGCCACGGTTTGTTCGAACGTCACGTGACCGACGAGACTCTCGATGCGATGACCGCGGACGATGAGCTCACCGCGCTCGCCATCGACGTCGCTCAGTTCGGTCTCCGCAACCACCACGCCTTCCAACCCTTCAACCGTGTGTGCCATGACGCTCTCCTGATTCCGGTGTATGGCGGAAGGCTGGTGCGGGTCAATCTTGATTCGTAAATCAATCAATAGGGCGCGGCCCGGCGTAGAGCGCGCGTGGCCGAATCAGTTGCGCCGTTTCGTATTGCTCCAACGCATGCGCGATCCACCCCGCGCTGCGGCCAAGCGCAAACAGTGCAAGCGCGGCTCCGCGCGGTAGACCGAGAGCGCGCCGGAGCAGGACAAGACCGAAGTCCAGATTGGGGTAATCGATTGGTTGTTGCATGCGCTGCGCGTGCAGCGCGGCCGCCAATGCGGCGGCGGTCGTATCCGTCCAGTATGTCGTGAGCAGGTTCAGCATCGCTGCCGCGCGCGGATCGCCGTCTGGATAGAGTGGATGACCAAATCCAGGTGTACCTGTCCCTTGCAAAGTCCGTTTCACCAACAGCCGAACAAACGAGGCAGGACGTCGCACTTCGTCGAGGAGATTCTCCACGCGCTCGGTGTCGCCGCCATGCCGGTATCCGCGCAGGGCCGCCAGACCTGCGGCAACGGCGTCATATGGCGATCCTCCAGCCGATGACACTACTCGAACGGCGAACGTCGATGCATTCAGCTCGTGATCGGCGCATACCGTGAGGACAAGGTTCAGCGCGCGCTCCACATACGGATGCTCTCGACGCCAAGCGCGCGCGAGGCGCGCCGCGACGAGGCCCTGCTGGTTGCGAGCCGGTGCCGCACCGATCGCCAGACCGGCAACGATCCGGCGGCCGGCGTTTGTAACCGCTGGGCGGCTGGTGTCGAACGCGTGGCGATCGCGCGCGGCAATCAGCGGCAACATCGATTGCATGCGCGCTATCGGCGTGGTTGGGCGGGTTTCAGCGGTGTTGAATCGTCTGCAAGCGGGAAATCGGATGGGCTCGGAGTCGTTGTCATGCCATAGCAGGTGCGCGACCTCTTCAAACGTGGCGTGTTCGGCCAGGTTGACGACGTCGAGACCGCGATAGTAAAGGCGTCCGTCACGAATGAGCGTGATACCGGATTCCAGGACGGGCATTCCCCACGCCAGGTTCTGTTTCGCCGCCACTTCCGGGTTGCGCCGAGCCTCCTTGCGCCGGCGCAGTGTGTCGACGTCAGTTGCGGAATAAACCGATGCGCGAGAGTCGCTCGGATGCGGATAGGCACGAACGCGCCCGCGACTGACGTACGCGTACACCGACGATCTGCTGATGCCCAGCGCGGCGGCAACCTGCGCGGCGGTGAGGTACTTGCTCGACGGCATCAGCGAATCAGCTCTCGAGCCTCCTGCCATACGCGTCGTGCCATGTCGCGCGCAGGTTCGGCACGCGCGAGCGCGCCCGATTGTCCGGCCCACGCCTGCATACGTTGAACGTCTCCTTCTTTGGCAGCGGTCGCGCGCATCGCGGCGGTCAGACCTCTTTGTACGGGATAGGGTGCCGGTGTGGGGGCGTGTTCCGCCATTGCGGCGCGCACGTACGTCGTCGCAATGCTGCGTCCGGCACGACCGCTGAATGCCCGCGTCAATAGCGTGTCTTCGGGCGCGGTCTTTCCGATGGCGTCGGCCCACGCTGGAGGGACCTTCGCCTCCGGCGATCGCAGAAACGCCGTGCCGATTGCAACGGCACTCGCGCCGAGTGCGATCGCGGCTGCAACACCACGTCCATCTGCGATTCCGCCGGTTGCGACCACAGGTACACGTACCGCATCGACGACCGCTGGCACGAGTGAAATAAGTCCCACCAGGGCGCGCTCGGCGTAGCTCGGGTCGAATGCGCCGCGGTGACCCCCCGCTTCCATTCCCTGCGCGACGATGACGTCGGCGCCGGCGGCTTCGGCGCGGCGCGCCTCCGCAACGGTGGTAGCGGTAGCGAACCACGGAATGCCGCGTTCCTTCATGCGCGCAACAAACGCCTCCGGGTATATACCCATCACCGACGAAATGGCCGCCGGCTTGGCGTCGAGCAACGCGGCGCACTGGGCAGCGAAATCGGGCGGCCGCGCATCGCCGGCGTCAGCGGCGACCTCGGGTCCCCAAGTGGCGAGGAATGCACGCACGGCGGCTTCGTGATCAGGATCGCGCGCAGGCGGTGCATCGGGAATCCACAGATTCAACTGAAACGGACCCGATGTAGCGGAGCGCACGTCCCGCACCCACGCAGCAATCTCGCCCGGTTTCATCAACAGCGCGCCGCACGAGCCCATCCCGCCTGCATCGATCACCGCAATGGAGAGAGATGGAGCGCTGGCGCCGGCCATCGGCGCGAGCAGGATCGGCATCTGAATTCCGAATCGCTTGCAGAAAGTTTCCGTACGCGCCAGCACTGACATGTCGGTGGTTATCCCCCCGGTCAATCTTTATGACTGGCGCCGGGCGACGCGCAAGTACTAAGGAGTATCGACGAGTGTCAGCGTCAGCGTTTTCGTGGAGGCGTGTGTGCGGGGACCGCGCGGCCGCGGCGGTGGAAATAACAGCCGCCGGCGCCGTGTGCGGCGACGCCGGCGGAACGATCGAAGGGATTGCTTGCTCGAGCTGTCGGAACGCAAGCGGGTTGCCAGACACGGGTCGCTCCGTCAAGTGGCGCAGGTTCAGCGCGTTGCGGAGCGCGCGAGCAGAAATCAGCGGAGCGTGCCAGCGGACGTGTGCCGATCTAATTCAGACGTCAATATCCATTCCGCAAGAACGCGACGAAATCCACGTATTTTTGCAGTGAAACTGCCATTCTCGGAATCGGTCACACGTTCGCCTGTTCTGAACATCACGCATCGTAATTGGATTGCACGCGGTCGCGCGAGCCGGTCGCCGATGAACGGAAAAATCGTGTAGGATTGCGGCTTGCCCGACAACTCCATCAAATCAACTCCGCCGCCGGTGTGTCCGTCGTGCGGTGCTGTCGGCACGGTCAAGCAGGAAACCACGATCAAGGGTGCCAGCACGACGCTGCTCTGGCACTGCACGCGCTGCGATCACCGCTGGCCGATGAAGAGCGACGGACTCGCGGCGTAGCTATTCGTTTTTCGGGTCGCGCTTCGAATTCTCTTCGATTTCCCACGAACGATTACAGGCGCCGCAATAAAAGAGCGTCGTCGTTTTGCCACCTTTAATGACTTGTTCGCGTCGGACGAGACCGACCTTTCCGCACAACTTACAGAGGGTGCGATCCGGCATACGCGATTAGCGAGAGTGTAACGTCGCGCGTGGTTGCCGTTGTGGAAATATGTTTCCGGTTGCGCCGCGCGAAATCTCGTTTACCATGTCACCATTCCAACCAGTTGCTCTAGGGGTGTTGATGCCGGCGAGTCCGACACTTCTCGCGCGTATTCGCGCAGAGTTCTCCGAGATGCCCGGACTGAAGTTGACCATGGTTCAGGCATGCCGGTTATGGAACGTCAGCGAGCATGCGTGCCGCGATGCGCTCGACACGCTCACACGCGAGCGTTTTCTATTCGAGACGCCGTCAGGCGCATTCGTCGCGCTGCCGTCTGCGACACGCATGCTGAAGGTCGATGAACGCGCCGCTCGTCCGTCGCGCTGCCCGTACTGTCAGCATCTGAATTCGGTGCAGATCGAGCGGACGATTACCGGCTCCCACGCATCGGCGACGTTCCGCTGTTCGGCGTGTGGAAAGATCGTCGCTGCAAATTTCTGCGCGTAGTCACGGCAAACACCGGCTGCCAATCATGATCCGGTGGCCGTCAGCGGTGCGCACACCGAATTCTCTCATCCCCCATGGCTCGTCGCGCAGCTGTTTGACGATTTCCGTCGCAGCGTCACGAACGCGTGCGTAGTAGCTGTCCACGTCGTCGACGATCAGATACGCGAAGTAGGAGTGATCGCCCAGCTCCCTCGGCGGCATCGCATCGCGGCACTCGCCGGCCATAATCCTGCAGCGGTCGCCAACGAACATTCGCCATCCGGGTGCGAGTTCGTCCACCCTGAATCCGAGGACGTCTTGATAAAAACGCGCTGATCGTTCGAGATCAGGCACCGCAATCACGAACATCGAATCCGTAACCATCGCCCGAACTCTAACGCGGAACTATCCTGTGAGGATGTTGATCCGCGCGTAACTGAGCCGATGACACGAATCGCCCGCGCTCCAGTATTCGTGCCGCCGATGATGGCCAAGCTCACCGACAAGCTGCCAGAAGGCGACAGGTGGATGTACGAGCTGAAGTTCGACGGCTATCGCGCGCTTCTGATCAAAACGCACGACAGGATCGCGCTGCGCTCGCGCAACGACAAGGATCTCACCGCCACGTACCCGGACATCGAAGCAGCTGCGCGCAAGCTGAGAGCGCAGACCGCAATCCTCGACGGTGAAATCGTCGCGCTCGACGCCAACGGCAAGCCGTCATTCCAGGCGCTGCAGCACCGGGCCGCGCACCGCCACCACGCGATCGTCTTCTACGCGTTCGACGTTCTTCATCTCGACGGCCTCGAGCTGATGCGTGAGCCGCTGGATGCACGTCGACGACGGCTGCCGGCCATCGTAAAAGGGTCCGGCATTCTGCTGTCGCAATCGCTCACGGGAAGCGCTCAGCACGTTATCGATGCCGTATCGCGCATCGGTCTCGAAGGGATCGTCGCCAAGCGAAGAGATTCGCGCTACGAGCCGGGCGAGCGCAGCGGCGCCTGGCTGAAGCTGAAGCTCGATAGGCAGCAGGAGTTTGTCGTGGGCGGCTTTCGACCGGGACCGAACGGCATCGATGCGCTGCTCGTCGGCTACTACGAAGAAGAGAAGCTGCTTCTTGCCGGCAAAGTGCGAGCGGGATTCACACCGCACCTGCGGCGCGAGGTGCTGGAAGTGCTGATGCCGCTGCATATCGCACGCTGCCCGTTTGTCGATCTGCCCAACAGTAAGACCTCGCATTGGGGCGGAGGAGTGACCGCTGACCAAATGGCGGAAATGAAGTGGGTCAAGCCGAACGTTGTCGCGCAGATCCGTTTCGTCGAGTGGACTAATGATGGCCACCTGCGTCACGCCTCGTTTCTTGGCCTGCGGAGTGACAAACGCGCGGTAGATGTTCGACGCGAACTAGTGAAGACGACCTAATGTGACCGCGATCGAGTCTCGTTCGTCTCGGATTACGTGACGAATCCGAAATCCGATCGGCGCGGTTCGGTCAAGGATCGGCGGAAGGCAAGTCGCACCGATCGTCGGGGCGATGGAATCACGAGGCTCCGCGAAGATAATGAAGACCTTCGGCAGTCGGCGCTCCTGTGGCGGCGCTTGTACGAGGCGGCGACGACGCGGGTGAATGACCTGAAAAAAGGCGAAAGAAAAGCCGAAAATTAACCCCATCCGTTCGATTCCCGCACGAGTTTCTACCGCTTAGTCCGTCCAACTCGACAGTTCCTCCCTCAGGTGACCACAGGGCCTGCTTGCTCGTCCTTGAAGTAACCGATACTTGGCTTTAGCTGCAGGTGGCGAGTATGACCGAGCGCATTGATGACTACTTAGAGGGACGCCTTGATTTGGACGCGTTGGGCCCCAAAGAACGAGAGGAGGCCCAAACGGCGAAGGACGTTATCGCCAAAACGCGTGCCTTCGTTGCCGGACGCCCCGCTCCGGACCTTAGCGCCGCAGTGATGCAGCGAATCATGTCGGCCAACGTCGCACCTGCGGCGGCCGATGCGCGTGCACTTCGCCGATTCGCGCAGAGCCTCTGGGCGCCGCGGCAACTGCATCTCCAGTGGCGTCCGGCGTATGCACTGCTTGGCGTCGCCGCGCTCGTTGTACTCGCCCTGTTAGTTCCGTATGGCTGGCGAACGTCGCCCCTGTCCGAGCAATCAGCGTCAGCGACCGGCACTGCGAATCAGCCGGTCTTCGTGCAGTTCCGTCTCGATGCGCCCAATGCGATGGATGTACGGTTGGCGGGAAGCTTTACGAACTGGCAGCCGAGATATCAGCTGCACGAGGCGTCGCCGGGCGTGTGGACAATCACAGTTCCTCTCTCCGCCGGCGTCCACGATTATGTCTTCGTGGTGAACGGCCAGCGCTGGATACCCGACCCGTACGCGCAGCACGTCGATGACGGCTTCGGCGGCGTGAACAGCCGCATCGCGCTCGTCGCCCCGGATTCTCCCAGCCTATGAACAAACCCGCGGCGATCGCGGTGTGCGTAGTGTTTTCGGTTGCCGCGATCGCTGTTCCCTCCGCTGCGCGCGGGCAGGTGTGGTCGGCTGATGTGTCTGCCGGCCGCACGGTGTACGAGCCGGTCGCCGTGAACCTCGGGACGAACAACCTGGTGGGCAGCTTGCGCTACAACGCGCGTCAGGGTGGCTGGGTATATGGCACCGCGGCCCTGCCGCTCGGCGACGCGGCTCCTTTTTGGGATGAAGTCGGCGGAGGTGGTCACTTCTCCCGACCTGGTTTCTCCCACATGAGTTTCGGAACCGACGTCGGCGCTCATGGCTACATGTTTCGCGACGCCACGCTCGAGCAGATGGGGCATGGCGGCATCGTCGAAGCGATTCCCTTTGCCGCCGTATCAGCCGGTGCGGCGACCGTCGCCCTGCGCAGCGGATGGCGTGGGCAGTCGCTGTCGTTTTCCGGCGCGACTGAGAACCGCGGTGTTTTTGAAACCGGCATTCGCGCCACCTACGATGCTGCGGTCAACCTACAAGGCGACATGCGCTGGGTACGCGCCAGTGAAGGGGTCTTCCCGTTCGTTGGCACCTCCATCACGTACTCAGTCTCCTCCCCTGTTGCAGTGTGGGCGAGCGCAGGCAAATGGCTGGGCAACGGACTGACAAACCGAGCGTGGGGCGTCGGCGCCAGCATCGCGATCAACAACCGCACGAGCGTGTGGACAACGGCGCAGCAGGAGGCGCCGGATCCTCTTTATTGGAATGCGCAGCGGCGATCGTGGACCGTCGGCGTGACGCGACAGCTCACTCGATCGCCTGCGTCGCTCGTACCGACACCAAGCGCCCAGCCCGGCGGCGTTCTCATCCGCATTCGCGCCGCAGACGCGCCCGCCGGCGACATCTTCATCGCGGGGAGCTTCAACAACTGGCAGCCGCAGCCGATGCTGCGCGAAGGGAACGACTGGATCATCCGTCTGCCGCTTGCGCCCGGCGTGTATCAGTACGGATTCCGCTCGGCGAGCGGCGAGTGGTTCGTGCCGGCGTCGACGCCCGGCCGTCGCGACGACGGCATGGGAGGACACGAGGCGGTCCTCGTGGTGTCGTGATGCACGGACAGGTGGAGGCGGCAGTCGGACATCGGCATGCGAATGCAGCCAGCGATGCCGCCGCGATCGAGCGGGTGCTGGCGGGCGACATCGATGCGTACGAAGAGCTGGTGCGCCGCTATCAGGCGGCGCTCTACCGCTACGCTGTTGCGATGGTGCTCGACCATGATGTCGCGGCCGACATGGTGCAGGACGCATTCCTGCGCGCGTACACGAACCTGCGGAACTGCCGTGACCGCGAACGGTTTCACGGCTGGTTGTTTCAGACGCTGCGCAATCGTTGTCTCGATCACCTGAAAGACACGCGGCGGAAGAACGTCCGGCTCGATGACCAGGCGCCAATTCTCGACGCGGCGGAAGACCCCGGCGAAGCCTTCGAGCGCAAGGAACTCCGCTCGGACATTAGAAGTGCGCTTGCCGCCCTCCCGGAGGCGCAGCGCGAAGCATTCGTGATGCACTACGTGGAAGACATCCCGTACCACACGATGGCCGAACTCCTCGACACCAAGGTCAGCGCTCTCAAGATGCGCGTCATGCGGGCGCGGGAAGCGCTGTGCGGCGCCCTGCAGCGCCGGGAAGTGACCGAATCGGCGGCGGCTCGTCTATCTATTAGACGCAGCTGATGCTGCGAAGGAGAAGCAATGAAGACCGTATTGACGACCGCGGCGATGTTGCTGCTGATCGTCCCTGTCGACGTGGCGCTTGCGCAGACGACGCAGGATCGGATTGACGCGGCGACCGCGCGTGCTCGGGAGGCCGGCGTTCCCGTCGCGCTGCTGGAAAGCAAGGTCGCGGAAGGGAAGGCCAAGGGCATTCCGATGGATCGCATTGCGGTCGCGGTCGAGCGACGCGAGGCGGCGCTGGAGAAGGCGAGCCAGGCATTGCGCGGCGGTCCTGAGATCGGTCCTGCAGACCTCGCTGTAGCCGCCGATGCCCTCGAATCCGGCGTCAGCACCGAAGTCCTCAAGGCGCTCTCCGACACCGCGCCACGTGATCGGCGCGTCGTTGCGATAGCCGCATTGACCGAGCTTGTGCGGCAGGGCCGCGTGCCGGAAGCGGCGCTCGATCGTGTCAAGGATGCGTTGAAGCGTGGCCCCGATGCGCTCGCGAATCTGCCCGCGCAGGCGGCGGCGGCTGGCCAGAACAACGCCGGCGGTCAGTCAACGACACACGACGGCTCCAACGCCGGACAGGGACGTGGCGGTGCGCAGGGACCTCCGGCGAGCGTGCCGGCGCCCGGAACATCGACCGAACCAACAAAACCTGGCTCCAGCAAACCCGACAAACCCGTAAACCCAGGGAAGCCGACCACCACCCCTGCCCCCGCTGTGGGCAGGGGCGGTGGACGTTAGCATCGCGACACGCGTAGGACAAACGCTGACCACGCCGCGGGTGGCTGTGCCTCATACTTGCGCTCGAGCCACTCTTCGTGGAGCCCACCCGCTTATTCGGCGAGAAACCCCCAACCACCAGAATCCTCGTTGTTGATGACGAGGAGAGTGTTTGCAAGATCATCAGTCGCTGTCTTGCGCCCCTCGGCTTCGACGTCGATACCGCGCTCGATGCGGATCGCGCGCTCGATTCGATGCGTGCTCAACGCGCCGACGTCGCGCTCGTCGACATACGCATGCCCGGGCGCGACGGCGTATGGCTGATCGATCGGCTGCAGGAACAGTATCCGCGCACCGCGATCGTGATCGTCACGGGCGTTCGCGAGCTCGACCCACGCCTGACGCTGCGTCCCGGCGTCATCAGCTATCTCACCAAACCGTTCACAGCCGCGACGGTTCGCGAGGCCGTCACCAAGGCTGTCGCCTCCGTCGCATCGCTGCCAAAAGACGGCCCGCTCACCGAGGTACATCGCGTCTCAGACAGCGATCTTCCCGATTTTCCCGATACTAAATGATGGCAAGAATGTTGACGCCCTTGCCGACAGGCGTATAGTTCGCTGCACACTTACAGGTGTGAAACGACGCTCCACGACCGTCGCACCGGCGGACGCGCTGAGCCGTAAGCGTACTGCCGACATGCTGCGCAGGCTGCGTACGCTGAAGGGTCAGGTGAAGATGCTGAAGGCGCGCATCGACCGCGAGATGCGTCCCAAGCGCACCACCGACTAGCTCCTCACAACGCGTATCCGACGCTGAAGGTCAGCGGGATCTTCACACCCGCGTTCTGCGTGAAGATGTTGCCGTTCGAGTAGTGATTGATCTTCACGCCGATGGTCATGTTCCTCTCTCGACCGACGAACCAGCCGATCCCCATGAAGTCCTGAAACGTGAAGTGGCGGCCCGTATCGAGTCCGTCGAGCACGATCTTCGAAATGTAGGTGGGGCCCGCGAGCGAATACGCGAAATACATGTCGGCGCGTCGCGCCCGCAGAAAGGTGAATCGAAACAACGGATACGCGGACAGCGTGAAGAACCGTTCGTCGTTCTGCCGGGTCTTGTAGAACCCCGCGCTCGCACCGACGTCGAGCGCAAACACCTTGCGCGTATGAAACACGTTGCGTTCGAAGTGCGGCGCAATGCCGAAGTCGACTTTGGCGTGGCCACCCCAGAAGATTGGCACTGTACGGGAGACGAAGTCGTTCACGCTGTAACCCGTGCCTGACGAATACTCGACGGAGGCGATGTGATGCGGAAAGATGAATCCGGCCGCGCGGTTCGCTTCAACGACATCCGGTGGCAGCGGCCGCATCGTGTAGCGAACGCCGCCCGAGGCATACAGTGTGCGCGGTTGATTGACGCTCGCCTTCCCGGGCGAGAGCGTCAGGCCGGCGGTCAGGTCCCAGGATGGAGTCAGTCGGTACTCGACACCTCCGCCGGCCAGTACGGACGCATAATGCGCATCCGCCACGGCTTGAGCATTACCGAGGCCGAATCCCGTGCGGCTCGTGAACCCGAGGCCGCCCTCTCCGTAGGCGGACCATCGGTCGCGCAATGGCATCCGCGCCTTCAGCGTCACGGCGCCGAAGTTGACGCGCACATGATGTGCGTCCACGTCGGCCGGCGTCACGCTGCGATACGTAACGTAATAGAGCGGGCGCATGTAGCTCGCCTGCGCCGACAGGAAGCGGTTGAATTCGTGGCCGAGCAGCATGACGCGGACGTCGACGCGTGGCACGTCGATCGACTGCGCGTGAAATGCGGGCTGCAGTTGCTGCTGTGAGAATGGCTGGTCGATTGCGCCGACGTTGATGGTGATGAACGAATTCTGCAGCGCGCGAGGGTATTGCGTCCGCGCGTCGTCAGGCGATTGCGCGAACGCCGGGACGCACATCCACAGAAGCAGCAGCCACGAGGCGCATGCGCAGAGGCGCATTAATGCGTGAGCGCGTACAGAAACGCGTTGATGCCGAGCGCGTAGCCTTTGGGTCCGAACATCATGAAATAGCGCGGGTCATCGCCTTCGCGCTCCCAGGAATCACCGATGTCGGTGTTATGCGTGATGAGCACAACGATGCGCCCGCGCTGGTCCGCGATGGCGCGCAGATGCGGCACCGCGCTGTCGGCGCCCTGTTCGGACGTGTGACCGCCGGAGCGTTCGTAGAAGCCGATGTTTGGAATCTGCGTCACGCCGCTCACTTCGAACTGCGTGCGCATGATCGGGTGCTCCTCGGGAATGTCAAAGATCGGATATTGGTCGGCCGGCAGTGCGTGGCGGATCTCGCGCACCCAGTGATCCCATTCGTAGGAGCCCCAGAAATCGTCGACCCAGAGAAACCCGCCTTTGAGCAGATACGTGCGCAGGTTCAGTCCCTCGGCTTCGTTGATCGACACTGCGCCGGGTGCAGAGAGGATCACGACCGGACACCCGAACAGCTCCGGACCGCCGAGGTTCACCAGCAAATGGTTCGGCTCACGCTGCGCGTTGAAGCTGACATTCGCCTTCGTCAGCTCGGAGAACCGGATCGAAAAGTTGATGTCGGCGCGAGGGTAGTCAGTTCGCCAGCTGCCATCCCGGCCGTCCGCGGACTGACGATACACCACGCGGCAATAGTGGAAGCGGCCGTCAAAATCCTGCGCCGTGGCGATGCGGCCGGCGCCGAAGCCGAAGAAACCGCCGCGGCCGAACTGCGCATTGGCGACCGTTGCGGTCAACGTGCAGATCACCGCAAGAATCAACGTCCAGCGTCGGGTAGCGCGGGCCGCTCGCGCGTGCATGCGGAAGAGTGTACTGCGATATCGTAACGACCATGCAGAACCGCCCTGTGCTGTCGCTCATCGCCGCCTGTGTCGTGCTGCTGACCGTTACTTCCGCCGGGCAGGAGTTCACGAAACCGAAGGTCGTCGTCGGTCGATCGAAAGTCGCGACGAAGTATGGGATCGTCGCCGCAAGTCAGCCGCTTGCCGCGCAAGCCGGCGTGCAGATCCTGGAGCGCGGCGGCAACGCCGTTGATGCAGCGGTCGCGGCCAATGCGGTGATGGCGCTCGTCGAGCCTCACTACAACGGCATCGGCGGCGATCTGCTGGCGATCTATTACGAAGCGCGCACGGGGAAGCTGTACGGTCTCAACGCCGCGGGATGGGCACCCGCGGGATTGACGCCGGCATTTCTCGCGTCGAAAGGGATCACGCGGATGCCGGGCAGCGGCATTCACACCGTCACCGTCCCCGGCGCCGTTGCAGGATGGGATGCGCTGCGCGGGCGATTCGGAAAGCTGCCGATGTCCGATCTGCTCGCGTCGGCGATCCACTACGCCAATGATGGCTTCCCCGTCACCGACGTGATCGCGAACTTCTGGGCGAGCGGCGCGGCGAAGCTTGCCGCCGAGTCGCTCGCCGCTGAAACCTTCCTGCCGAATGGCCGCGCGCCGCGCGCCGGCGACGTCTTCAAGAACCCGCGTCTCGCGCGCACGCTGCGGCTCATCGCCGACAAGGGGGCGGCAGGCTTCTACGAAGGAAAGACTGCTGAAGCGATCGTCGCTATCTCGCGCGAAAAGGGCGGCGCGATGACGTTGGCGGATCTGAAAGAGTTCAAGCCCGAGTGGGTCGATCCGATTTCGACGATGTACCACGGTTGGAACGTCTACGAGCTGCCGCCGAACACACAGGGGATTGCTGCGCTCATGATGCTGAACATCATGGAGCGCTATCCGCTGGCGGAATACGGCTTCCACAGCACGCGCACGATGCACGTGATGATCGAGGCGAAGAAGCTCGCCTATGCCGACATGCTGCGCTACGTGGCGGACCCGCACTTTTCGAACGTCCCGGTCGCGACGCTGCTCAGCAAACCGCATGCAGTCGAACGCGCGAAGCTCATCGATCCGCGAAAGGCCGCCTGTGACGTGCAGCCATCGAGGCTCACGGGCGTGACCACTGCGCAGGGTGGTGACACGATCTATCTGTCTGTGATCGACAAGGACGGCAACATCGTTTCGCTCATCCAGTCGCTCTATTCGTCGTTCGGCAGCGGCATCGTTGCGCCGGATACCGGCATCATGCTGCACAATCGCGGCGCGCTGTTTACGCTCGAGGCCGGGCATCCGAATCTGCTCGCCGGACGGAAACGTCCGCTGACGACGCTTGTACCGGCATTCATGTCGAAGGACGATGTGAAGATCGGCTTCGGCATCATGGGTGGGTTCAATCAGGCGCAGGCGCACGCGCAGTTTGTGTCGAACGTCGTAGACTTCGGGCTCGACGTGCAGGAAGCGCTCGAGGCAGGCCGCTTCACGAAGACGTCGTTCGGCGGCTGCGATGTGGACGTCGAGGAGCTCGTGCCCGAAAAAACGCGGTCAGACCTCGCGGCGCTCGGCCATGAAGTCAAAGTCATCCCGCCCCGCAGCAGTGTGTTCGGGTACGGTCAGGCGGTGATGAGCAACGGCGCCGGAGTCCACTTCGGAGGCTCGGAGCCGAGGCACGACGGCGAGGCAATCCCCGAAGCCCCGCAGGTGTTCGGAACCGCACGCTGAAGGTCGATCTCGACATCGTTCACGAAGACCGGCAGCTGCTGGTCATCAACAAGCCTGCCGGTCTGCTGTCGGTACCGCTGCCGCGCAAGCAGGACGAACCGTCGGTATACGGCTACCTGGAGCGCTACCTGCGTTCGCAGAAGCGGCGTCCGTTCGTGGTGCATCGCATCGATCGAGATACGTCGGGCCTCGTTGTCTTCGCCAAGGATGCGCGCGCGCAGCAGACGCTGAAGAAGCAGTTCATTCATCGCGATCCGCAACGGGTGTATCTCGCGCTCGTGTACGGGCACCCGGTGTCAGACCGGGGCACGTGGAGCGATCACCTTGTGTGGGATCGCAAGGCGCTGATTCAGAAGCGCACGCATCCGCGTGACCCGCAGGGAGCGGAGGCGGTATGCGACTACCGCGTGGTCGAGACATTCCGCGACACGTCGCTGCTCGAAGTGCGTCTGCAGACCGGTAAGCGGAACCAGATTCGTATCCAGGCGCGGCTGCGCGGCCATACGCTCGTCGGAGAGCGGCGATATGTCTACGGACCCGAGGCGCTGCGGCCGATTGCGTTTCCGCGCCAGGCGCTGCACGCTTATCGTCTGGCGTTCCGGCATCCGGTGGATGGACGCGCGATGCAGTTCGAGGCGCCGCTGCCGGCTGACTTCAGCAAGCTGCTGGCACGTCTTCGCGCGGAACGATGACAGACGACCACGCCGTCCACATTCGCCGCAGCACCGTCGAGGACTTCGACGGGTTCTACGACTGTTTCGCGGCAATCTGCCGCGAGCGGCAGTATCTGGCGCTCGTCGAGCCGCCGCCCAGGCATGCGGCGCGCGAATTCATCGAGGACGCCCGGCGGCGCGGAATGGTGCAGTACGTCGCGATCGCCGACGGACGTATCGTCGGCTGGTGCGACATCGTCCCGCACGCGTGGGAAGGCTTCCGTCACTCCGGCCGGCTCGGTATGGGTATCGATCTCGAATTCCGTCGGAAGGGGATTGGACGCCGCCTGATGGACGCCGCGATCGGCGACGCGCGCGCGGATGGGTTGACGCGCATCGAGCTCGAGGTCTTCAGCTCCAACATATACGCGATCAAGCTATATGAGCGGCGCGGATTCGTGCACGAAGGGTTACATCGCCGCGGGCGCGTCATCGACGGCCGAGTCGAAGACGTACTGATGATGGGCCTGCTATTCGATGAGTAGTGTACATGGCGTTCCGCAAACAGCTCATCGAGCTTCTGTCGACCGAGTTCCGTTCCGCGTCGTCGCTCGCGCGGGAGCTTGGCATGACGCGAGGCGATGTGCAGGACGATCTCCGACACGCATTGCGATCGGCTCGCGCCGCGGGTCACGACATCGAGGTAGTGCCGGCGCGGTGCAAGTCGTGCGATTTCGTATTCAGCGTCGAGAAGCTGCTGAAACCCAGTCGCTGCCCGGCGTGCAAGGGGGCAAGAGTGTTCGAGCCGATGATTCGCATCCGCCGCAGCGAAAATAGTTGACCGGTACGCGGCAAGCACGCATTCTCGATTCAATGTACGAATCGCGCCACGTTCCATTAGCGACGCGGACGCAATTCATCCGGCGCCTCGCGCGGCACTTCGGAGCCGCGATGCTGCTCATTGGTGGATCGCTGATCGTCGGCGTGCTGGGATACCGCTACATCGAAGGAATGGCCTGGATCGATGCGTATCTGAATGCCGCGATGCTGCTCGGTGGCATGGGTCCGGTTCCTCCGGATCTGCATACGGAAACGGGAAAACTCTTCGCCGGCGCCTACGCGCTGTATTCGGGGATGGTCGTCCTTGCCGCTGCGAGCATTCTCATTGCACCCGTGTTCCATCGCATCATCCATCGCTTTCATCTGCAGGAAGAGGAGAAACGTCGGACGCGATGAACGAGGAATTGTGGAAACAGGTTGACGACTACATCAACGGCGTTGTCATCGGCCATGACCCCGCGCTCGAGGCAGCCGCCGCATCGGCGGTTGCCGCGCAGCTGCCGCCGATCAGCGTCACGCCGGCATACGGGAAGCTGCTGCATCTGCTGGCGCGCATACAGCGTGCCACGCGCATTCTCGAAATCGGCACGCTCGCGGGCTACAGCACCATCTGGCTGGCACGCGCCGTTCCCCAGGGCGGACGCGTCGTCACTATCGAATCGAATCCGAAGCACGCTAACCTTGCGCGCGCGAACATCGAGACCGCGGGTCTTGGCAATCGCGTCGACATTCGTGTCGGCAGCGCGCTCGACGTGCTTCCGCATCTCGCCACACAGAAACAGCCGCCGTTCGATTTCACCTTCATCGATGCCGATCGAACTGGACTAGCCGACTATTTTGACTGGGCGGTCCGGCTCTCCCGCTCTGGCAGCGTCATCATCGTCGACAACGTCGTGCGCAAAGGTGGGGTCATCGATTCCGCGAGTGATAACGTCGACGTCAAAGGGATTCGGCGGTTTAACGAGCGGCTGCGGCGCGACGCGCGCGTGGACGCGACGATGATGCAGACGGTAAGCGCGAAGGGCTACGACGGCTTTGCGATGGTTCTCGTGCGCTGATGCCGTTCGCGATCCGGCAGGCGACAGGGAATGACGCGCCCGCGCTCGCTGCCACACTGATCGAAGCAGCCGACTGGGTGCGGCGGCTGGATGGCACGGTCATGTGGGTCGAAGGAGAGCTCGAGGAGCATCGCGTTCGCGCGGAGGCGGAGGCCGGAATGTTCGTCGTCGCCGAAGCCGAGGGCGAGATCATCGGCGCGATTCGTTTCCAGCTCGACGATCAGTTGTTCTGGCCTGACATCGACGGCCGCGATTCGGCATTTGTGCATCGCCTCGCCGTGCGCCGTTCGCATGCAGGGCAGGGTGTCTCGAGCGCGCTGCTGCAGTGGTCAGTCGATCGCGCGCGCGAGTTAGGAAAACGCTATCTGCGGTTGGACTGCGATGCGGATCGGACGCGTCTACGCGAGCTGTATGAGGCGTTCGGCTTCAAACTCCACAGCTACCGGCAAGTAGGTGCGTACTACGTCGCGCGGTACGAGTTGCAGATTCTGCAACCTTGAGTCGCCGTGTACTCAAGTCAGAGTCGGGTACGACTCGTCACCTTACTCTGACTCGGGTGATGGGGCGTACGCGACTCTGACTTGGCCGCGGGTCAATGCGTCAGCGCGTATAGCACCGCGTTGATGCCGAACGCGTAGCCGCGCGGACCGACAGCAACGAAATACTCGGGGCTGTCGCCTTCACGCTCCCACGAATCGCCGAAGTCGGTGTTGTGCGTCATCAGCACAATGAGGCGGCCCTTCTTGTCGTTGATGCCTTTCGCCTCGGCTCTCGCGCTATCCGACCCGCGCTCTGATGTCTGCCCGCCGGTCCCCAAATAGAAGCCAATGTTTGGAATCTGGGGAACCGACGTCACCTCAAACTGCGTGCGGAACAGCGGATGGTCCGGCGGCAAATCGAAGATCGGAAATTCACTCGCGGGCAGCGCCTTCCGCAGCTGGCCAACCCAGTGGTCCCAGGCGTAGCTGCCCCAGAAATCATCGACCCAGAGAAAGCCGCCTTTCTCCAAGTACAGTCGCATCGCCTTCGCCTCGTCATCGGCGATGAACGTGCGGCCGACTTCCGTGGCCATCACGAACGGGCAGTCGAAGACTTCAGGATTCGTGAACCGAACAAGCAGATGGTTTGGCTCGCCGCTCGCGTCTTTGCTGACATCCGCTTTTGTCAATTCGGACAAGCGAATCGACAGGTTGATGTCGGCGCGCGGCCAGTCGGCATTCCAGTTGCCGCCGTCGCCATCGAGCGCTGACTGATAGACCCACCGGCAGAAATGGAAGTGGCCGTCGAAGTCCTTCGCGGACGCGAAGCTCGCCCGGAATCCGAAGCGCCCGCGGCCGAATTGCGCCGCGGCGATCGCGGCAGTCAGACAGATCGCCGCCATCACAATGATGCCAAGCATGGTCCGCCGTGCGACGAACCCGACCGCAGGCCGTAGTGCCATGGCGATGAAGATATTATTCATCGCATGACGCCCGAATACATCCGCGTCTTGATTGATTACAACTACTGGGCACGAGACCGCATCCTGGCATCGGCCGACTCGTTGCCAGAGGAGCAGCTCACGCGTCCGCTCGCGAGCTCCTTCGGGTCGGTGCTCGACACGCTGATTCACATGCACTTTGCGGAGTGGATCTGGTATCAGCGGTGGCAGGGAGTATCGCCGACCGCGGGACCCGACAAGACGATGCTGACCAGCGTTGCCGCGCTGCGCGACGCGTGGCGCCCGCTGGAGACGCAGATCCGCGCGTTCGTCGAGTCGCTCGGGCCGGGCGACCTGTCGCGCGTCATCGACTACAAGCTCCTGAGCGGCCAGGGAGCCTCGTCATCGTTCTGGCAGATGATCGTGCACGTCGTGAATCACGGTGGATATCATCGCGGCCAGATCGCCACGATGCTTCGCGTCATCGGTGCAAAGCCGGCGCAGAGCACGGACATGATCGTGTTCTTCCGTGAGAACTCGGTCGGGGCTCAATGATCGATCTCCGCTCGGACACGGTTACTCGCCCAACCGATGGCATGCGCGCGGCGATGGCTGCGGCACCGGTCGGCGACGATCAATTCGGCGAAGACCCCACCATCAACGAGCTGCAATCGCGCGTTGCAGCGCTGCTCGGCAAGGAAGCGGCGCTGTGGCTGCCGTCAGGAACGATGGCCAATCAGGTCGCGTTGCGGGCGTTGACCCGGCCCGGCGACGACGTGATCGTCAGCCGGGAAAGCCATGCGGTCTGGCACGAGACGGGCGGCGGTGGCGCGAACGCGGGCGTGCAGTTCACCGAGATTGGGAGCGGTGGCCGCTTCACCGCGGATGAGTTCATCGCGGCAATCAAGCCGCGCGATCACATGCTGTACCCGCCGACCACGCTCGTGCAGGTCGAGAATACGCACAACCGCGCGGGAGGGGTTGTGATCGATCAAGGCGAGGCGATCCGCATTTGTGCCGCGGCGCGCGAGCGGCGGATCACGACGTTTCTCGACGGCGCGCGGTTGTGGAATGCCGCGGTAGCCAGCGGTAAAACCGTCGCGGAGCTTGCCGCCCCGTTCGACGTGGCGTCGGTCGCGTTATCAAAGGGTCTCGGCGCACCGGCTGGAACGATGCTCGCGGGGCCGCGAGATGTGATGCGGAACTGCGTCCGCCATCGACGAATGCTCGGCGGCGCGATGCGGCAAGTCGGCATTCTCGGCGCAGCCGGCCTGTACGCGCTTGACCACCATCTCGATCGGTTGTCCGACGACCACGACAACGCGAAGCTGATTGCGTCGCGTCTGCGCCGCCATCGGCACATCTCGCTCGCTGCGGATCCCGTGGAAACGAACATCGTCATTTTTTCGCTCGATGCGAGCGCGCCTGACGCGGCC
Organism: Vicinamibacterales bacterium; assembly: GCA_035492455.1. Lineage (GTDB taxonomy): Bacteria > Acidobacteriota > Vicinamibacteria > Vicinamibacterales > UBA2999 > Gp6-AA40. The sequence continues at coordinate 80,750 of DATJJE010000061.1, forward strand.
GCGGTGATCGCTGCGGCGCGCGCCCAAGGAGTTCTCGTCGTGGCGTTCGGCCCCCGCACGGTCCGTGCGGTCACACATCTGGATGTCACGCGCGAGCAATGCGAGCGCGCGGCGTCGGTCCTCGGTGAGGCGATTGCCGGCGGGCCGAGCTGACCGTCGGCCTCTACCGATTGCCGTGGCTGTTGCGACCGCCCTTTCTCATCGGGTCGTGATTTTCCGGTTTGCCGTAGCCACCGCCACCAGGTTTTTCACCGCCGCCATGCACCTTGTTGACGGTGGCCCAGGCGCGACGCTCGGCTTCTTCTTCGGGCACACCGCGTTCGAGATAGCCCTCCTCGATGTGCTCGGCCTGCCTCTTCTCCTTGCCGGTGTACTTGCTCTTATCCCCTCGAGGCATAGCTTCCTCCCGCTGCATGCCAATGCAAGATCCGAGAACTGTACGGTTAGGATCCGCAGCTGATCCGCATGGCTGAACAGCCACCCCTATCAGCGACGCCATCCCTTCGTACGTTCGCTCCGACGCTGCTGATCGATGGCGCGTGCCCCTTTCTTACGTATCAACTGCTGACGACTTACGCGCCGTCGATCTCGACCGTGCGCGCACTCATCATCAGCGGCATGTTTCCGCTGGCGCACAGCGTTATCGGATTGGTCCGTCGTCGCTACCTCGACATCATCGGCATCATCGTCCTCGTCGGCATCGCGGTCAGCCTCGCTGCGACGATGCTGGGTGGGGGAGCGAAGGTGCTCTTGCTGCGCGAATCGTTTGTGACGGGCGCACTCGGCTTGGTGGGGCTGTCATCGTTCGCGTGGTCGCGCCCGTTGATGTTCTACATCGGCCAGCAGTTCTCATCCGGCGGCGATGCCGAGGCGCGCCGACGATTCGACGCATTGTGGGAGGAGCGCCCGCGCGCACGCCGCACGTTCCGCATTCTGACGCTCGTCTGGGCGGTCGGCTGGCTCGGCGAGTTTGTGCTGCGCGTCGTGATGATCGAGTCGCTCACGGTCGCGCAGGTACTGGCCATCTCTCCGATCGTCTTCAACGCAATCAATATCGGATTGATGGCGTGGACGTTTGCGTACGTTCGCCGCGTCCGGTCCCGCGCGAGCAGCGCACCGCGTGGTTAGTAGGGGCCGGCTGATCGTCGCGATTGCCGCCGGCCTTGCGCTGATTGCCTCCTCTGCGTTTGTCGGCGATCTGCGCTCCGCAATGCTCGCAGCCTTTCCAGGCCAGTTTCGACTGATCGTCGGCGCAGCGATCGTTATCGCGGTCGTCGCCGCGGTGATCGTTGCGCTCGTTCGAATCCGTGATCGCCGTACGTGGAGGTTTACAGGGATCGGCGTTGCAATCGCGGGAGCGGTGACATACGCGAGCCTCGTCGCCACCGGCAACCTCTTGGTTGACGTAGTAGAGCACGTGCACTTCATCGAGTACGGGTTCCTCGCCTGGTTGTTCTACCGGGCCTGGAGACCGCTGGACGATGGCGTCGCTGTCATCTGGCCGCTCCTTGCCGGCACGCTCGTCGGCATCGGCGATGAGTCCGTGCAGGCATTCCTTCCCGGCCGCGTCGGTGAAGCGCATGATGTCTTTCTCAACGTCGTAGCGGTCGCGTGCGGGCTCTGCTTCGCGGTGAGCGTGGATCCACCCAAACAGCTCGGGGTGCCACTGCGGCGGCCCGTGGTGCGGCCAATCGGATACGGCGTGGTCGGCGTCCTCGTTTCCTTCGCGGCGTTCTTTGATGCGGTACATCTGGGGCATGAAGTGTACGAACCCGACATCGGGGTGTTCTGGTCGCACTACGACAGTGCAACGCTGAAAGCTCTTGGCGCCGATCGAAAGGTCCGGTGGAGCAGCGAACCGCCGACGCGTTTCAGACGAATCTCGCACGAGGACGAATACCTCAGCGAGGCGTTATGGCACGTGCAGGAGCGCAACCGCGCCTGGGGCGCGGGCGACGTGTTTACCGCATGGAGGGAAAACCTGATTCTCGAGCGCTACTTTGCGCCGGCGCTGGACGCGCCCAGCGTTGGCGCGCCGGTGCCGCCGCGATGGCCGGCGCAGCAGCGCGACGAGACAGCGGCGCGCGTCGCCAGCGATCCAGGTATTTACGTCAGCCGCGCCGCGCCGTATCCGATCTACGCGTGGCCGCCGCTTGCATTCTGGGCTGTCGTCGTAGCCATCGTCGCAGCGGTAATTAGCGCGTGCTAGCATCGGCGCATGGCCTCTCGGCGCCTCGCCATCGTGCTGCTGCTGGTGTGGGCGAGCGGACCGCACATCGACGCGCAGCGATCCGCGACGATCACGATCTCGGTTGTGGCGACCACGGATGTGCACGGTGGCGTGCTGCCGCGCGGCGAACGCGGCGGGGTCGAATTGTTCGGCGGCTATGTGCGAAACCTCCGTGCGGCTCGACTGCGCGATGGCGGAGGCGTGCTGCTCGTCGATTCTGGTGACATGTTCCAGGGGACGCTCGAATCGAACCTGAACGAGGGCGCAGCCGTGATCCGGGCCTACAACGGGTTTGGATACGCGGCCGCTGCGATCGGCAATCACGAATTCGACTTCGGTCCTGCGGGGCCCGACGAGACCGCACGTATCGCGGGCGAGGACCCCCGCGGCGCGCTGAAGGCGCGCGCGGCAGAGGCACGATTCCCGTTGCTTGCGGCAAACACGATTGACGACGCGACGGGGAAGCCGGTGACATGGCCGAACGTGAAGCCGTCGACGCTCGTTACCGTCCGTGGCGTGAAGATCGGGTTGGTCGGGGTGACGACAGTCGATACGGCACAGCAGACCATTGCCGCGAACGTCGCCGGGTTGACATTCGCGCCGCTCGCTCCGGTGATTACGCGCGAGGCGATGTCGCTGCGCAGCCGCGGCGCAACGATTGTCATCGTGCTGGCGCATGCAGGCGGCCGATGCACAAAGCTCGACAATCCGGAAGACGTCAGCTCCTGTGATCAGATGTCGGAGATCATGGCCGTCGGCCGCGAACTGCCCAAAGGCCTCGTGGACATGATCTCGGCGGGACACACACATCAAGCCATGGCGCAGGACGTTGACGGCATCGCGATTGTCGAGGCGTATGCGACCGGACGGTCGTTCTCACGCGTTGATTTGACTGTGAATCGCTCTTCGGGCGCCGTTGTCGGGAAGAAGATCTTTCAACCGCAGGATATCGTGCCCGGACGATACGAGGATCGCGTCGTGCGTGTCGATGCCGCAGCGCGCGCGGCGATTGCGCCGGCGGTCAGGCGCGCCGCCGCACTCAAGAACCAGCCGCTCGGCGTGCATGTCGAGACGCCATTTGCGCGCGGTGACCAGCAGGACGAGACGGCGGTGGCTGACGTCATCACCGACGGCATGCTCGCGTCGGTCCCCGGTGTCGACGTCGCCTTTGGAAATGGCGGCAGCCTCCGCGCCGACATCCCAGCCGGGCCGCTGACCTACGGGGCTGTGTACGAGGTGTACCCATTCGACAATCGGCTCGTGACGATTGCGCTCACCGGCGATCAACTGACGCGCATCATTGCCTACAATCTGACGCGGCGCGCGCTGCCTACCGAAATTCTGCCGATTGCCGGATTCAAAGTGGACGCGATGTGCCAGGGCGGCAACCTGCAGGTGGTGCTGACGCGAACGTCGGGAACGCGAATCGCTCCGACTGATCGGTTGACAGCCGTGACCAGCGACTTTATTGCGACGGGGGGCGACGGTGTGCTCGCGCCGGCCGATCCGATCGGCGAAGTCAAGTATCCGGAGAGCGCTCCTCTTCTCCGTGAATCTGTTGTTGCGTGGTTCAAGCGTCGAGGCGGTCGTCTGAACGATAAGCAGTTCACCTCAGCCGAAAATCGTCGATGGCATTTTCCGATGCCGCGGCCGGTTATGTGCCAGTGAAGCGAAGCGTCGTTCTCCTCGTCATCGCGCTGTCCGCGTGTGGCCGTACGAGGCAGGCGGGCCCCCCGACTCCGTACGACGAAGCCGGCGCATGTCCGTTCCAGTGCTGCACGTACCGCGAATGGAGCGTCGACTGGGATACCGATCTCCACACCGATCGCAAAGACGACTCGCCGATCGCATTCCACGTGGCGCTCGGCGACACCGTCACGGCGCTCACGGGTGTGGTGACCACAACCAACGTAGGTCGCGCCACAGCCAACCGGCAAGTGAGCGTCGGCAACAAGCACATCACCGTCGCAGCGGGCGAGCCGATCTATCTGCTGCGCAATGTCGGCAGCGACTGGAAGATCTGGGTCAACGGCATTACGGACGAGCAGTACATCCCCAACCAAGGCTATTGCACCGGCAATAAGCAGAGCTCCGACGAATGCGCACTCAAGGTCGTCGAACAACCGCACATCGTGTGGTGGGCCAAGGTACGTAACGCTCTCGGCCAGGAAGGGTGGACGCGCGAAGTAGATCATTTCGGCAACATCGATTCCTGCGGATAAGGTCGAGCTCGCCCGGCACACTTCGTGAAACCTCCGTCAAATTGGAGGAACCAGGCGATGAAGGTCATCCGCTCGATCGGAGCGCTGGCACTGCTATGCGCGACCGGCGCTGCCCCGGCGCTGGCGCAGCAGGCGGCGCCTAAACCACCCAAGCCGCAGATTTCAGAGACGACAAAACAAAAGGCAGCCGAGGAGAACGCCAATCCCGATGCCCTCGTCCTCGCTGACTTCCAGAAACGGGTCGATGCCTATCTGGCGATTCACAAAGAAGCCGCGAAGGATGCCCCGGCGCTGAAGGAGACCAACGATCCCGCGCAGATCAAACACGCGCAGGAGTCGCTTGGCGCGAAGATCCGCGCTGCCCGAGCGAACGCGAAGCAGGGCGACATCATGACGCCTGAGATCCGGAACAAGTTCCGGCGATTGATGTATCCCGTCGTGCAAGGTCCGTCGGCGCAAGGTACGTCTGGAAGCGCGAAGGCGGTCAAAGCCGATGTCAAGGATGAACTGAAGGAGAACAGCGAGGAACGGAAGGAGGAGGGCGGCAAGCCTGTCGTGCTGAAGGTGAACGCGACGTACCCGCCCGACACGCCGTTGCCGTCCACACCGCCGCAGGTGCTGATGAACCTGCCCAAGCTGCCCGAACAGCTCGAATACCGCATCGTTGGCAAGAACCTGATCATCCGCGACATCGACGCGAACATCATCGTCGACTTCGTGCCGAACGCGATTCAGTGAGGCGGAGGTAGATCATGCGCCGCGTATTTCTCTTCGTGCTGATTCCGGTGGCGGTCGCTTGCGCGATGCCCGAGGCGTCGGTCACCGCTCAAACGCAGGTGGCTGCGCAAACGCCCGTCGCTGCTGCGCCAGCGCCGCAGAGCGTGCCGGCCGGGAAGGTGATCCTTCCGAACAAGGCAGGCTCCATCAAGTTTGCCGTCATCGGTGACACGGGCACGGGCGACAAACACCAGCTGGCTGTTGCGAAGCAGCTGGCCGCAACCCGCTCGCAGTTTCCGTTCGAGTTCGTGATTATGGTCGGCGACAACATCTACGGCGGCAACTCGTCGAAAGACTTCGAGAACAAGTTTTCGACGCCGTATAAACCGCTGCTGGACGGTGGTATCAAGTTCTACGCCGCGCTTGGCAACCATGACGACCCGAGCGAGCGGTTCTACAAGCCGTTCAACATGAACGGCGAGCGCTATTACTCCTTCAAACCGGCTGACGGCGTCCGTTTCTACGCGCTCGACAGCACGTACATGGACGACAAGCAGCTGAAATGGTTCGAGGACCAGCTGAAGATGAGCGGCTCGGAGTGGAAGATCGCATTCTTCCATCACCCGCCGTACTCGTCGGGCGAGACGCACGGCTCCGACGAGACGCTGCGCACGCAGCTTGAACCGCTGTTCGTGAAGTACGGCATCAACGTCGTGTTGACCGGTCACGAGCACTTCTACGAGCGCATCAAGCCGCAGAAGGGGATTGCGTACTTCATCACTGGCAGCTCCGCCAAACTGCGTGAGGGCAACATCAAACCGGCCGACTTCGAAGCGGCGGGTTTTGATACCGGCTACACCTTCATGGTCGTCGAGATTATCGGAGACGACATGTATTACCAGGCGATGACGGATGGCGGTAAGACCGTGGACTCCGGCAGCGTGCATCGCGTCGGCAAGGTCGAGCCGACGCCGAACCGGACTGCGCAGCCGATTGTGCCGACGACAGGCAACGGGAAGAAGCTGCCGCCGGCCGGCGATCGCAAGTAACCGCATCCGCGTTACCATTCGCGGCGAATGTTCATCGGGCACTTCGCCCTGGGCTTCGCCGCGAAGCGCGCCGCTCCGCGGTTGTCGTTGGTGACCTTGTTTGCAGCCGCGCAGCTTGCCGATCTGATGTGGCCTCTACTGGTGGCTGTTGGTGTCGAGCAGGTGCGCATCGCGCCTGGTATCACCGCATTCACCCCGCTTGATTTCGTCTCCTATCCCTACTCGCACTCATTGCTGATGTTGTGCATCTGGGGCGTGCTGTTCGGTCTGCTGTGCGCGTTCACCACCGGCGATCGCCGCGCCTTCATCGTTGTCGCTGCTCTGGTCGTCAGCCATTGGCTGCTTGACTGGATTACTCACCGTCCAGACATGCCCTTATACCCGGGTGGTGCGAAGCTGGGTCTCGGCTTGTGGAACTCTGTCGCCGCCACGATCACCGTCGAGACAGTAATGTTTGCTGCGGGCGTGTGGATCTACGCGCGGATAACCCGACCCCGCGACTCGATTGGACGCAATGCGCTGCCCGCGTTCGCGGGGTTCTTGCTGGTGGCCTACCTGGCCGCTGGAATCGGCCCGCCGCCCCCGAGCATCAACGCAGTTGTTGTCACGGGGACGGCGGGCGCGGCAGTCATTCTCCTGTGGGCATGGTGGCTTGATCGCCACCGGAGTGCCGTTCCCAGCTAGTCGTCGATTTCGACGCGCGTCGCAGTGATCGTTCCATCGCTCGCCTTGGTTCCCTTTATTTCCACCTTTGCGCCGTTCTTCGTCGCAGCCGCACAGGAGGTGTCCTCGTACACGGTGTCCTTGGTGACCGTCACCTTTGCACTTGCTCCGACGGTAAACGTCACAGCCGGGCACGTGCCCGTCGATCCGGAGACGACGCCGCTCACTTCGGCCTGACCCGCGTCGCCGCGATCATCGTCGGCGTCGTTGCCATGATCGTCATCTTCGCCCTCGCTCTCGACCTTTAGTTCGGTGGCAGTCAGGGTTGAGCCATCCATCGTGCCGCGCGCCTCGACATGATCACCAACCTTCAGGTCGGAGAACTGAACCGTCTTGCTGCCGTGACGGATGATCGTGGTTGCGGTCGTCTTTACCGTGAGGCCGCGAATCTGGAACGACTTGGCCGAGGAGTCGATCGAGGTGATACGTCCCTGGAACTCGCGCTTGTTGTTCGCCGGCGCGGAGTGATGCTCCGAATCGACGTGCGCGCTGTTGCCGTTGACGGTTACAGCGATCTGGACCTTGTCGTCAGGTCCGACGCCGGTGAGTGTCACGGTTGCGTTGGAACCAGGGCCGGTGAAGTTCAATTGCACCGTGCCAGTCGGGACGTTGATCAACGTGAACTTCCCGCCGTTATCTGCGGTCGTGGAGATGCCGGTACCCGCCACCGACACCGTCACGCCTCGCGCGTCCATCAAGCTGAACGAACCCGAATCAAGGATCCGCGGCGTCGAAACAGCGCTGCCGCTGATCGTGCCCGAGATCGTCGCACCGGCGGACGAGGACGGTCCAACGGGCGACGAAAACGTGCCCTCACCGCCGCACGCGGCGACGACGAAAGCGGTAAGCACGCAAGCAAGAAAGGTAAGGAAATACCGAGGGACGATCATCGCTTCCTCCAGGGGACGGGAGTCTGCGCTGGTACGGCAAGGCTCGTTCCTGTAGGCTCGATGAGCCGCGCGGCGGTTTACCTGCAAATTCGCGCCGCATGTTCTCGAGGCAAACATCCGAGTTGCGAATCAGTAGGTAAAAAGGTGCGCCCTGTACGAGATCCGGTCGCGCTAAGATCTTCGGCTCCTATGTTACGACGCACGTATTTCGTTCTTCTGGCGTTACTGAACGCGTACGCGTGCTCGCAGCCCGCGCCCAGCGCGGCCGCGCAGGCACAAACGCCGCCGCCGGCGCCGACGTGGGGTCTCGTCATTCACACCGGCGCTGGCAACTTCACGATTGCCGGCATCGCCGAGCGGAAGGATGCGATGCAGGCCGCGATGAATGATGCGCTGATGGCTGGTTACCGCGTACTGGACAAGGGCGGAGCGAGCGTTGACGCGGTGCAGGCAGCGATCGTCATCCTCGAGGACTCGCCCCTGTTCAATGCGGGTAAGGGCGCCGTTTTCACGCACGAAGGGACGAACGAGCTGGACGCCTCGATTATGGACGGCCGCACGATGAAGGCGGGTGCGGTTGCAGGGTTGAAGCACATCAAGAATCCAATCAAGCTCGCGAGACTGGTGATGGACAAGTCACCGCACGTGATGATTGCGGGTGAAGGCGCAGAAGCGTTCGCCAGGGAACAGGGCGGCATCGACTTCGTCGACCAGAAGTACTTCTACACGGACCGCGCATGGAAAGCCCTGCAGGATGCACTCGCCGCGGAGAAGAAGGCAGCGCAAGCGGACGATCATCACGGAACCGTTGGTGCCGTGGCGCTCGACAAGCAGGGGAACCTGGCGGCCGCAACATCGACCGGCGGTATTACGAATAAACGCTTCGGTCGCATCGGCGACTCGCCAATCATCGGCGCCGGCACGTACGCCAATAATCAGAGCTGCGCGGTTTCTTCAACGGGCATAGGCGAGTTCTGGATTCGCTACACCGTCGCGCACGATATCTGTGCGCGGGTGCAGTACAGAAACATGTCGATTCAGGCTGCGGCGGACGAGATCGTGCAGCGCACGCTCAAGCCGATCGGCGGTGAAGGAGGCGTCATCGGCCTCGATGCACGCGGCAATGTCATGATGTCGTTCAATACCACAGGCATGGGGCGCGGGTATGTCGGCGCCGATGGCAAGCCCACCATTATGTTCACGAGCCACGAGGGGAAATGAGGGTTGCGATTGTCACAGGAGCAGGAACCGGCATTGGCAAAGCTGTCGCGCTCGCGCTCGTTGAGGATGGATATAACGTGGTGTTCGCCGGACGCCGCATGGAGCTGCTCGCTGCGGCCGTGAAGGCCGCGGGCGACGGAGCATCGCGATGCCTCGCGGTGGCGACCGACGTGAAAGATCCGCAGTCGGTTCGCGTGCTGTTTGCGAAAACCAAGGATCAATTCGGCCGCCTTGACGTCCTCTTCAACAACGCAGGCATCGGCACACCGCCGATTCCAATCGAAGACCTTTCCTTCGAACAGTGGAAGAGCGTCGTTGACACAAACCTGAACGGGGCGTTCCTGTGCACGCAGGAGGCGATGCGCATGATGAAGGCGCAGACGCCGCGTGGCGGCCGCATCATCAACAACGGATCGATTTCCGCCTATGCGCCGCGTCCGCATTCGGTCGCGTATACGGCAACGAAGCATGCGATGACAGGCTTGACGAAGTCCACGTCGCTCGATGGCCGGGCGCACGACATCGCCTGCGGCCAGATCGACATCGGCAACGCGGCGACCGAGCTCACCGCGAAGATGCCGCTCGGGGTCCTGCAGCCGAACGGCCAGGTGGTGCCGGAACCCACCATCGATACCGCTCACGTCGGCCGTGCGGTCGTTTACATGGCCAACCTGCCGCTCGACACGAATGTGCAATTCATGACGTTGATGGCGACCAAGATGCCCTGGATCGGCCGTGGTTAGCACGCTGGCCGACGCCGTCCGCGCGCTTGCGCCGAAGCTTGGCGAGCGCGAGGCAGCCGATCCCGAGCGCTACCCCGCGGAAAACATCGCGGATCTTGTGGCCGGCGGCGTTATTCGCGCGCCGTTCCCGGAGGCGCTGGGCGGCAGCGGCTGTTCGCTGCTCGACGCCGTTGATGCCATCGAGACAATTGCTTCGGCGTCCCCATCGACCGCGCTCCTCGCGGCAATGCCATTTGGCCTCGCGGGTGTGTGCTCGGCGGGCCCTGACGTCGCGCCCGCCGAACATCGACGCGCGTGGGCCGGGCAGATCGAGCGGGTTGCCGCGGACTATCGCGCAGGGACGCTGTACGCCGCCTGCAACTCGGAGAAGGGCGCAGGCGGATCGCTCGATGCGACGAAGACGATCGCGCAACGTCGAAACGGCACGTTCGAGCTCACGGGAGAGAAGATCCTTGCGTCGTTCGGCCGGCACGCGGGCATGTTCTTCTCCACGGCGAAGGTCGACCAAGAGGATCTGCCAGGCGCCGGCGTTGTCGAGTTCTTTTTCGTGCGGCCGACGATGCCAGGCGTGCACATCATGAATGATTGGGATGGCTTCGGCATGCGCTCGACCGAGAGCCACACGGTGAAGTACACGTCGGCCGCGGCCGAAGGCATCTTTGGATTTCCGAACTTCATCGAGATCGTGCAGCCGTTGACGTACTGGTTCGCGCTGTTCGCGGCGATTCCGCTCGGATGCGCGGCCGCCATTCGGCGCGAGCTCTCCACGCCTTCACCCGAATCGCCGGCCCTGCGCTTGCGCCTGGCGGAAGCGCGCATGCGCGAGGAGGCTGCGCGCGCGTACCTGCACGAGACCGCGCGCGAGTGGCGTCCCGGTGCCGGTCCCTCGTACGCGGCGCGCGCGCTTCGCACAAAAACATACGTGACGCAGGAGGCGACGCGTTTGTGCGCGGAGCTGTTCGCGTTGAGCGGCGGCCGCCACTACAAGCGTGAGGGCCGCCTCGCGCGTACGCTCGCCGCCTCGTTTGCGGGGACAGCGCTGCGGCCTCCGCTGCCTCTCGCGCTCGACGCGTTTGTCCAGCAGTTCGGCGCGGAATGATGCAGGAGCAGAAGTCGACGAGCATCCGTCTGGGGCGTGCTTCGGACGCCGCCGCGATTGCCGACATCTACGCGCCGTACGTCGATGGAAGCGCGGTGTCGTTTGAAGCGCAGCCGCCGGGCGCGGACGCGATGCGCACGCGCATGGCGGAAACGATGGAGATGTATCCGTGGCTGGTGTGCGACTGCGGCGTGGTGGCCGGCTACGCATATGCGACGGGCCACCGGCTGCGCGCGGCGTATCAGTGGTGTGTGGAGACGTCCGTGTACGTGCACCCCGTTTACCAGCACATGGGCGTTGCGCGCGGACTCTACACCTCGTTGTTTGCGATTCTCGGCGCGCAGGGGTTCGTCAACGCCTACGCAGGCATCACGCTGCCGAACGCGCGCAGCGTCGCCCTGCATGAGCGGCTGGGATTCCTGCCGCTCGTCGTTTATCGCGGCATAGGCTTCAAGGCCGGCGCGTGGCACGACGTCGGATGGTGGCATCTGGTGATCACGCGGCACCCGCCCTCTCCATCGGACCCGAAGCCGCTCGCCGACGTGCAGCGTCAGCCGGAGTGGGACGCGCTGCTCTCGGCCGGGTTGCCGCTGATTCGCGCCAGGTAACCGTCCCGCAGCTCGAAGACGAGCCCCTCGCCGCGCGGCATCGTCTTCCCGACGATGCTGCCTTCCACCCCAGGTCCGACGAACAGATGCAGCGCGTCGGGAAAGAGCGCGCCAAACGCGCTGTCCAGCGTCACCGACGCCTGTGGGTCGTCCACGAGGATCACCTCACGCACGCTGGGATCCAGCCGGGCGGCCGCCTGAATCGTGGAAAGCGACCGCGCTGCAAGATCGGCGGGCTCCACTAATCCGTGATTGCGCGAGCGGTAGACCGGAATCAGTATTGCGACGACAACGATCATCGCGAAGGCGATGTGGGCGAAGCGGCGTGGCGCCATGCGAGCCGTGCGTGCCGCAGACGTAGCCGCAATGAGCGCGACGCCGATGGAGGGAGCCACCGCGTACAGACTCGATCGAACTGGCACGAACACCGTCACCGCGTACAGTGCGATGAACCAGGCGATGCCGATCCGAATCGCGCGGCGCTCGTCATCGGCGAGCGGCGCCCTGAACGGTGCCGCAAGCCAGAACAAGGCCGACACAACGACTGCGAATGTGGCGCCGCGATCCAGGTACTCGAAGACGTTCTTCAGCACGGCTTCTGGATCGAATGTCAGGCGGTAGTAATCGGGCGCGTCGGATATACCGAACGCGCCGCTCTTTGCCCGCGCGACCGCATAGATGGCCGCGGCCACCCACAGCGGCCATGTATTGAGGATGGCCGCGCGCAACGTTCGCGGCTCCCGTGCGACCAGCAATGAGAGCGCGACGAACAGCGGCGGCAGCATGACCGCTTCTTCCTTGCACAACATAGCGAGGAGGCCGAGCACGCCGGCGAGCAGGCCGCTCCAGCGTGTCGCGCGGAGAAAAAGCAGCGCGCTCGCCTGTGCGAACAGACAAAGGAGCAGCGCGGTGCGGCCGCTCGTCCACAACAGCGCCATGTTGATGCCATGGAAATTGAACGCCCAGACGGCGGCTGCAACGAGGGCTGCGTCGCGAGGCAACTCGAGGATCCGCACGAGCAGAAACAGGAGGGTGGCATTGGCCGCGAGCAGCAGCACATTCGTCAGAGCGTAGCCGCGCGCGTCGAGACCCCAGACGTTTCGATCGAACGCGAAGGAGAGCGTGACGAGCGGACGATAGAAGCCGAGGTCAGTCGAGAAGATGCGCGCAACATCCGATGGCGAATGCACGTCGGCTGCTGCGATCCACCGGAAATCATCCTTCACGAACCCGTGTCCGAGCGCCGGGATGTAAATGGCGCCGAACAGGGCCGCGATGATGACTGTTATGATGGTGCGGTAACGTAGACGCAGGGACAAGTCAGGAAGACCTCGTTGGAAACGATCGCATTCCTCAGCTCACTCGTACTCGCTGGAATCTTCATCACGCTGTTCATGCTGGAAAAACGGGCTCGCGACGCCGAAAAGCGCCAGTAGTCAGTGCGTGAGGGCGTAGAGCACGGCGTCAATCCCGAAGGCATAGCCGTCGGGCCCGAAGTTGACGAAGTACGTCGCATCGTCGCCCTCACGTTCCCACGAATCCCCGAAGTCGGTGTTGTGCGTCATGAGGACGATCAGGCGCCCCTTCTTGTCGGCGATGCCGCGCGCGTGCGGCACGGCGCTGTCGGCGCCGCGCTCGGATGTGCCGCGCCCGCCGAAGAAGAAGTTGATCGAGGGGATCTGCGGCACCTTCTTCACCTCGAACTGCGTGTGGAACATGGGATGGTCGAGCGGTAGATCAAAAATGGGAAACTCCGCCGCGGGGAGCGCCTTGCGCAGCTGGCCTACCCACCAGCTCCACGCGTACTCGCCCCAGAAGTCGTCGGCCCAGAGAAACCCGCCCTTTTCGAGATAGAGGCGTAGAGCTGCGGCTTCCTGGTCGTCGAATCCGGCGCCGCCAGGCTCGGTCATCATCACGAACGGACAGTCGAACAGCTCCTTGTCGGTGAGTCGCACCAGCAGGTGATTCGGTTCACCGCTCGCGTCGCGGCTGACATGCGTCTTCGTGAGTTCCGACAGACGAATCGAGAAGTTGATGTCGGCCCGTGGGTAATCGACGCTCCAGCCGCCGCCATCGCCCTGGATCGAATTGCGGAACACGATGCGGCAGAAGTGGAAGCTGCCGTCGAAATCTTTAGCCGAGGCGGTGCGCGCGCCGAAGCCGAACCCGCCGCGGCCGCGGAACTGCGCCTCGACGCTTACGGCGGCGCACAGCAGCGCGAAAGCGATCGCAGGTGCGAGAAGCCGGGATACCCGGCGCTTCATGCGGGCGAGTGTACTATCTGGCCTATTCCACGCGACGTTTTTATTACCGGGGCAACCGGCTACATCGGCCGGCGGCTCATCGACGCGCTTGCACCTCGCGGTCATCGTGTGCGCGCGCTGGTTCGGCCCGCCGCCGCAGGTCGCCCGCCTGCCGGCGTGACGAGGGTCGTCGGCAATGCGCTCGACGCGTCGACGTTTGCTGCGGCCGTTCTGCCGTCCGACACGATCGTGCACCTCGTTGGCACGCCGCATCCCTCACCGTCGAAAGCGGCCGAGTTCAAGCGCGTGGACCTTGCGTCGATCCTGGCGTCGGTGGAAGCGGCGCGCCGGGCGCGCGCTGCGCATCTCGTCTACGTCAGCGTTGCACACCCAGCGCCGGTAATGAAGGCATACATCGACGCGCGCTCGGCCGGTGAGCGCGCGATCGCGGACGCAGCTCTCACGGCGACAATCCTGCGGCCGTGGTATGTGCTGGGTCCGGGCCACCGCTGGCCGTATCTGCTGATTCCGTTCTACGCGATTGCGGGCCTGATTCCATCGAAGCGCGACGCCGTACGGCGACTCGGTCTGGTGACACTGTCGCAGATGGTCAACGCGCTGGTGAAGGCGGTTGAGAACCCGCCGCCGACAGCCCAAATTCGGATTATCGAAGTACCTGACATACGGTCGAGTTAGTATTTTCCAGCCGTGAACCGTCAGATCATCCTCGTCGTCTTCGTCGTGCTGCTGGTTGTCAGCGGCGTCGGCTTCTACATCCTCTCGCGTTCGAAACCGCAGCCGGTGACTCCTGCCGCGTCCGCTCCAGCGCCTGTCGTCACAACGCCACCGGCGACCGCGCCTGAACCGCCACCTGTTGACGCGCCACCCGTGACGCGTCGCGCTGCGCCACCTGCGAGGGCCGCCGCGGCACCGCCGCCCGCTGCAGCACCGGCGGCGCCTGTCGATCTCGTGACGCTCCACGTCGACAGCGATGTGCCCGGCGCGCAGGTCTTCGTCGATCGCCAGTTCATCGGCGCCGCGCCGGTGACGACGACGGAGGTGAAGCCGGGGACCCACCAGATCAACGTGTCGGCGCCGGGTTACGACCAGTACGCACAGTCGATCGACATCGAGCCAGGGCCGCGCGATGTGATGGTGCGGTTCAAGGAAGTGAGGCTCGACGCGAAGGCGGAGGTCATCCACAAGCACGGCATCGGTTCCTGTCGCGGCACGCTGATCGCGACGCCACAGGGACTGCGCTACGACACGACGAACAAGGGCGATGCGTTCAGTGTCACGCTGACGAACCTCGACGTCTTTCAGGTTGATTATCTCGAGAAGAACCTGAAGGTGAAGATCAAGGGCGGCAAGCAGTACAACTTCACCGACCCGATGGGCAACGCGGACAACCTGTTCGTGTTTCAGCGCGACGTGGACAAGGCGCGGCAGCGGCTGCTCAAGGGCGATTAGCCGACGATCAACTAGTTATTTCGCGAGTACCGCGACGGGCGATATGACTATTTGATCGGCGCCCGTGAGTGAGCAGCTGCGCTTCGAGCTCGAAGCGCGCGAGCCTCTCGGGATCGCCCGCGAACGGGTCGCGCCGAGAGTATTAATGGGTCATCGCATAAATCAGAACATTCATCGCCACCTGGTACCCTTCAACTGAGAAGCGATAGAAGTAACGCGGATCTTCTCCTTCGCGCTCCCATGAATCGCTGACGTCCGTGTTATGCGTCATCAGCACCATCAGCCGTCCGGTGCGATCGGAGATACCGCGCGCGTGCACCTGCGCGCTGTCGGTGCCGCGTTCGGACGTGCCCCCGCCGCTGCCGCGCCAGTAGCCGATGCCGGGGATCTGCGGCACGGCTTTCAGCTCGAACATCGTGTGGAAGATCGGATGTGCCGGCGGCAGATCGACGATTTGATAGTCGCCTGCCGGGAACACCTTCCGGATCTGCGTTGCCCAGCTGTCCCACGCATATGAGCCCCAGAAGTCGTCGACCCAGAGGAAGCCGCCCTTCAGCAAGTAGTTGCGGAAGCGAGCGGCGTCCTCGTCGTTGAAGAACAGGCGGCCGACCTCCTGCATCATGATCATCGGGCACTGAAACAGCTCCTCACCGGTGAGCGGGATGATCAGATGCTGCGGTTGTCCCGGTGAGTCGAATGCGACTCGCATCTTCGTCAGCTCCGCGAGTCGAATCGAGAGGTCGATATCCGCGAGGGGGTAATCCGTCATCCAGCTGCCGCCGTCCCCGTTCGGATTCATTCGGTACATCCCGCGGCAGTAGTGGAAACGCCCGTCAAAGCTGGTGGGGCGCGCCGTGCGCGCAGAAACGCTGATGTTGCCGCCGCGTCCGAACTGTGCGAACGCAAACGTAGCCGAAAGGAGCGCCGTCACCGCCAACACCATGGCGGGGAGCTTCATGGGGGAAGTTTACGCGGTTCGCTGCGTTGCCGCGATCTGTAGGCCGAGCTCGGCCACGGCCATCTCGCGCATCCGGAACTTCTGCACCTTGCCGGTGACCGTTGTTGGGAACTCGTTCACGAATTTCCAGTGCGCCGGAATCTTGAACGTCGCAATGCGCCCGCGACAGAACGCGGCCAGCTCGTCGGCGCCGACATCGGTGCCCGGACGACGCTTCACCCACGCCATCACTTCTTCACCGTACTTCTCGCTGGGGACGCCGATCACCTGCACGTCGAGCACGGCAGGATGCGTGTAGAGAAACTCTTCGATCTCCCGCGGATACACATTCTCTCCGCCGCGGATGATCATGTCCTTGATGCGGCCGACGATGTTGACGTAACCCGCGTCGTCGGCGGTGGCGAGATCGCCGGTATGCATCCAGCCTGCGGCATCGATGGCTTCGCGTGTTGCCTCCTCGTTGCCCCAGTAGCCGAGCATCACGCTGTAACCACGCGTGCAGAGCTCGCCGGGCGTTCCGCGTGGCACGATGGCGCCCGACTCGGGATCGACGATCTTGATCTCGACGTGCGGATGCACACGGCCGACCGTTGATACGCGGCGGTCGAGCGGATCGTCCCAGCTGCTCTGCGTCGAGACGGGTGACGTCTCGGTCATACCGTAGCAGATCGTCACTTCCGGCATGTGCATCGACGATTGCACCTGCTTCATCACTTCGACAGGGCACGGCGAGCCGGCCATGATGCCGGTGCGCAGCGAGCCGAGGTCGAACTCCTTGAAGCGCGGATGCGCCAGCTGCGCGATGAACATCGTCGGCACACCGTACAACGACGTGCAGCGTTCGGCGGCAATCGTTTCGAGCGTGGCCAGCGGATCGAAGGCTTCGGCCGGTACGACCAGGCAGGCACCGTGCGAGCTGCATGCGAGGTTGCCCATCACCATGCCGAAGCAGTGATAGAAGGGCACCGGGACGCAGACACGATCCTGCTCGGTGTACTTGATCATCTCGCCGACGAGGTAGCCGTTGTTCAGGATGTTGTGATGCGAGAGCGTCGCGCCCTTCGGAAATCCGGTCGTGCCGGACGTGTATTGAATGTTGATGGCATCGTCGAACTGCAGACGCGACTCGCGTGCGGCGAGGTCGCGTTCCGAGGTGGCGCCGCTCCGATCGAGCAGCTTGTTCCAATCGGTGTCGATGACGATGGTCTCGCGAAGGTCGGGACAGCCGCGTCGCACGTCGGCGACCATCGCCGCGTAGTCACTTGTACGGAATGACCGGGCGTGAATCAGCAGCGAGACACCCGACTGCTTCAGCGCGTACTGCAGCTCCGACGTCTTATAGGCGGGGTTGATGTTGACGAGGATGGCGCCGATGCGTGCGGTCGCGAACTGGGTGATTACCCACTCGAACCGGTTCGGCGACCAGATGCCGACGCGATCCCCCTGGCCGATGCCGGAAGCCATCAACGCGCGCGCGAGCGTGGTGGTCTGCTCCCAGAGCTGGCGATACGTCGCACGATATCCCTGCCATCGGACGACGACCGCCTCGCGATCCGGGAAGCGCTCGCACGTCCGGCGGAGGTTTTCGCCGATCGTTTCGCCGATCAGCGGAGTGGTGCTCGCGCCGTGGAGGTACGAATTCATGCGCGCGTCAGGCTACCATTTCGCGGCATGAAACGATTCATTCTTCTAACGTCCGTCGTGATCGCCGCCTGTGGCCGGACACCGCCGCCGGCGCCGTCAGTGTCCACGCCCGCGAGCTCCTACCTCGATTACTCGAGCCGCGATGACGTGTTGAGCGGCGGCGTGAAGGTGATTCCGATCACGACGCCGAAAGGGATGTTCCACGTGTGGACGAAGCGGGTTGGCAACAACCCGCGCATGAAGGTGCTGTTGCTGCACGGAGGTCCGGGCGCCGACCACGAGTACATGGAGGCATTCGACAGCTACTTCCCGAACGCCGGCATCGAGTACTACTACTACGACCAGCTCGGTTCGTTCTTCAGCGATCAGCCGAACGAACCGTCTCTCTGGGAAGTTCCCCGCTTCGTCGACGAAGTGGAACAAGTTCGACAGGCGCTCGGATTGACCAGGGACAACTTCTATCTGCTTGGGCAATCGTGGGGCGGCATTCTGGCGATGGAGTACGCGCTGAAGTATCCGCAGAACATCAAAGGGCTCGTCATCTCGAACATGATGTCGAGCATTCCTGCTTACAACGACTACGCGAAGAATGTCCTGATGCCAGCCATGGACCAGAAGGCGCTGGCGGAAATCAAGCAGCTCGAGGCGGCGAAGAAGTTCGACGATCCGCGCTATATGGAGCTGCTGATTCCGAACTTCTATACGCAGCATCTCCTTCGCATGCCGGCCGATCGGTGGCCGGATCCGGTACAGCGCGGGTTCAAGCACCTCAACGAATCGATCTACGTGCCGATGCAGGGGCCGAGCGAGATGGGCGCCAGCGGCAAGCTGGAGAAATGGGATCGGACGCAGGATCTGTCAAGGCTGGCGATGCCGACCCTCGTCATCGGGGCGCGCTACGACACCATGGATCCGGCGCACATGGAGATGATGTCGAAGCGCGTGCAGCACGGGCGATACCTGTTCTGTCCGAACGGCAGCCACCTGGCGATGTATGACGATCAGAAGACCTACATGGAAGGCGTCGTGAAGTTCGTGGAGGACATCGACGCCGGAAGGTTTTAACGCAACGCCGCGAGCACCTCGTCAGCGTGCTCGTTCACGTTCACGTTGTCCCAGCGCTTCTGCACGTTGCCGTCAGGCCCGATCAAATAAGTCGTTCGTGCAATGCCCATGTATTTCCGGCCCATGAAGGCCTTCTGCTGCCACACGCCGTATTTCTCCGCCACCTCGTGGTCGGGATCGGCGAGCAACGGGAAAGTGATGTCGTACTTGCTGGCGAACTTCGCTTTGCTCTTTTCGTCGAGAATGCTGACGCCGAGCACCGCGGCCTTGCTTGGCTTGAACTTCGGCAGATACTCCTGAAAGCTGCACGTTTCTTTGGTGCACCCTGGCGTGTCGTCCTTCGGATAGAAGTAGAGGATGACCGGCCGTCCTTCATAGTCGGGCAGTCTGTGCACCTTTCCTGTCTGATCTTTCAACGCGAACGCCGGTGCTTTCCTGCCGGGCTCAATCAGTGGCATGCACGGGATTTTACCCCGCGATCATCAGGCAATCCCGGCCGGCGTGCTTGGCGGCGAACAGCCGCGCGTTCGCAATGCGCAGCAGCGTCTTCGCATCTTCTCCATCCAGTGGAGCGACGGCGACGCCGGCTGAGCAGGTGATGGTCACCACGGCGCGGACGCGAAGAGAGATCGGTGTTGCCGACACAGTGCGACGGATTTCTTCGACCTTCACAGCGGCATCGGCCACGCTGGTATCGACGAATGCCAGCGCGAACTCGTCGCCGCCGATGCGCGCGCACAGGTCGCTCCGGCGCATCGTCTTCGTCAGCCTGACGGCGATCTCGCGCAGCACTTCGTCCCCTGCGCCGCGACCGGCGCTGTCGTTGACGCGCTGCAGTTGATCGACGTCGACGATCGCGAGCGCCACCGGCCGGCGGTTTCGTGATGAGCGCATCAGCTCGGTCGCAAGCCGCTGTTCGAGATGGCCGCGATTGAGGAGTCCAGTGAGGTCGTCGCGTATCGAGGAGAGGCCGAGGCTGCGGGCCCGCGACGCGATCGTCCACGCCAGCATCGTCGCGACGGCAATGACGAGAAGTTCCACGCTCATGCCGATCCGTTCGATGCGGACGTCCGGGAAAATCCGTAGAAGGGTGACCCACTCCGCGGACGCGAGCAAGCCGGTGAACGTCACCACGCGCGGGTCACTGCGCAGGCTGGCGGCGAAAATCGCGATCAGATAAAGCGCCAACGTGATGCGGCTGGTCAGCGCGACCTGAGGCCACGCGCCGCTGAACACGGCCGCCTGACAGAGGCTGACAAACGACACGAACAGTCCCGCGCTGGCGAAGTCGCGCCACGGGATCCCTTGCCGTCTGGCGAGCTGCAGGACGCGGTGAAGCATCGGCGAGATGGGGCGAATGATAGCATCCGGCCATAATGAGACCGACCAAATCCACGTCGTGGTTTACACGGTTGACGAAATGGACTGCTCACGCATCGGGTCGCCCCCTCACGTTCCTGCTGGCCTGTGGCGTGATCGTCGCGTGGGCTGCATTAGGCCCATATTTCGGCTTCAGCGACACGTGGCAGCTTGTCATCAACACGAGCACAACGATCATCACGTTCCTGATGGTGTTCCTGATTCAGAGCACGCAGAACCGCGATACCGAGGCGCTTCAGGTAAAGCTCGATGAAGTGATCCGCGCGATTGGCCACGCGCGCAACGAGCTGCTCGATCTCGAGGAGCTCGATGAGAGGGATCTGGACGAACTGAAGAAGGCTTTCATAGACCTCGCCAAGAAAGCACGCAGCGAACGCGTGCACGGATAGCTGCCGCGTCGCACGGTGATCGATCCGAGCGTCAGCGACGTTGTAAGGCTTCAGGAGGTATTGTCGTGGCGCTACGGAAAATTGGTTGGTTACTGTTTGTGTGCGTGCTTGTCGCCGGTGAGGCATCCGCGCAGAACTGGTCGTTCGATGCGCGCAAGGTTGCGCTCGGTTCCCCCGGTACCGGTGAAAACCTCGCGTCAAAGATGATCGAGGAGGAAGGTCAGTACAAGTCGATCGTCCTTCCGTTCGGTTTGATTCAGGTATTTCGCGACTTCGATCGCCTCGACCCGTCGAAGGACAATTTCGACGTGATTCTGACGATGGAATATGCAGCGGCGCCGCTGCACTACACATTCGGCCGGGATGCCGCCAGTGCCGGGCAGACTACCCCGGGGCTGAACACCTTCGTCACCGACATCCGCAACGCGACGTTGAGCCGCGATCTGAACAGGTACCGGGGCCTCGCGCCCGCCAACCAGCCGCGCGCCGAGGGACTGGCGTCGCCGAACTGGGGCAAGACCATCCGCGTGAAGACCGGGCCCGGCGGCGCCTTTCAGGGCGTGTACGTCGGTGCCGGCCCTTACCTGGCGATGCAGACCGATGTGCATTTCGATCAGCAGCTGATCGACGTTCTTGGCTCATCGACCGACGTCTACGTACCGAATGCGACCATGCGCCTCGGAACCGCGACGCGCGGGCAGATGGCGGCGGCGTTTACGGGTGGCTATCGCGCCCGGTTCGCGCTTCCGTCCGCGGCTTCGGAGCGTGACGGAGTCTACCTGGCCGCGAACTACAACTTTCTGCGCGGCTTCGATTACGAGGATGTCAATCTGGCGCTGCGCCTGGACACCGATCGAACGGGCCTGCTCACCATCGATCCCCAGCTGATTTCGCCAATGACTGTCACCCGGGACCACGCTACGAGCGGCACCGGCCGCGCCATTGACGTCGGTATCGGCGTCGTCGTCAATCGATGGGACGCGGGGTTCGGTGTCAACGGCATCGCGAACCGCATCAAATGGACGAACGTGGAGCGGACCTCCTATTCGCTGAACAACCTCTTTCTCGGAGGTGACTTCCTCAACGGCCTGGCGCAGCCCATCGGCGACCTCAGGATCACGCTGCCGGTGGATTACCGCGGCAACGTTGGGTACCGGGCCGACAAGTGGTCAGCAGTGGCCGAGGCTGGGAAGGGTTACGGCGGCAATTCGTTCCACGGCGGCTACGAGTACCGTTTCGACGCGCTCGCGGTGCGCGGCGGGGGTATCTACTCGCGTGAGATGTGGAATCCGACCGGGGGCGTCGGCATCAACCTCGGTCCGCGGGTCGCAGTGGATGTGGCGATGTACGGCAACGCGGCGAACATTGAACGGAAACGGCATCCAGCGATGGCAGTGTCGTTACGATTCAATCATTAATCACCGCAACAACCGGGTGGTGGTCTGAGCCGTACACGTCTTGGACGACGTGGCGGCTCACCCGCCACCCTGCCGGCAAGTCGAAGAATAGATGGTCGAGCACCAGTCGACCGTGGAAGGTTGGCTGCGGCGGATCGCGCGGCGTATCGGGGAACCGCTGCAGCATGGCGCGCCAGGCGGGTTCGTTCGGCCCCAGCCAGGTATTCAAATCGCCACCGAGAATTCCTTCGCCACTGGGCAGTTCGCGCAGCAGCGCGGATGCCTGCTCGCCGCGGGCGCTGTCGCTGAAGAGCGCCTTCCACCATCCGAGACGGTTTTCCATGTGCACATCGACGAGAAAGAGCGTCGCTGAATCCAGCCTGATCGTCGCAGCGATGGCGCTGCGTGGCTGACGCTCGCGCGTCAGCGTGATGATGCGCGGATTCAGCAGCGGTCGTGTGGACAGGACCGCGTTGCCACTCTGCCCTCGCACGGGTGCAAAGAAGAAAGAAAAACCATCGGCATCAATTGGCTGGACCGCCTCCTGCAGCAGCAGGACGTAATCGGAAGGCACGCCTCCGGTGAGCACACCCGAGGCAAGCTCGTAGCGCAGCCGCGCAAGATCGCCACGGCCGGCATGCATATTCCACGTCGCCACGGCGAGCAGCGGCGTCGCCGGAGCGGAGGGCGATTGGGGGATCGCCGGCCGCGCGCACGCGAAAGAGGTTACGAAGCCGAGCGACGCAACAACGCGAAGAACGGGATGCCGAGCAGGACGATGACGAAGCCGGGCCACGTCGTGGCCGGCCGATAGATCAGCAGCACGACGAGAATGATCGCGGCGGCGAGGATGTACAGGGCGGGAATGATCGGATAGCCGAACGTGCGATACGGGCGCGGAACATCGGGTCTCGTCGTCCGGAGTCGGAACACCGCGGCGATTGTCAGAATGTAGAAGAGCAGTGCAGCCGAGATGATGTAATCGAGCAGGTTGCCGTACAGGTTGCCGTACTGCCCCGTCGATGCATCGTACGTCCGTGGAATGACCAGCACGATCGCCCACACGCATTGCAGAACCAGACCCCACGCGGGCACCCTCGCCTCGTTCAGTGTACCGGCTCGCCGAAAGAACAGGCCATCGCACGCCATTGCGTAGTAGGCGCGTGCGCCGGCGAGAATCAGGCCGTTGTTGCAGCCGAAGGTCGAGATGAGAATGGCCACCGCCATGATCGTCGCGCCGAGGCCCGGCGCAATCGCATTAACCGTGGCGGTGGCGACGCGGTCGGCGGGCGCCTGCTGGATTGCCTCGAGCGGCAGAGTTGTCAAATACGCCACGTTTGCCAGCAGATACAGCGAGATGACGAGCATCGTCCCGAGCGCGAGCGAGAGCGGGATGTCGCGCCGGGGGTTCTTCACCTCGCCGGCGGTGAATGTGATGTTGTTCCAGGCGTCGGCGGAGAAGAGCGAGCCGGTCTGCGCGACGCAGAGGGCTATGAAGACACCGAAGGCCGTCACGGCCGACACCCCGGGGGCGATCGGCTCGAAGCCGCGGGGCGTCCACAAGTCGCCGAAGTTCGCGGAGACGGCAGCCGAATTGCGCGCGATGAACACGCCAGCCGCGATCAGGACAAGGAGCGCGCCGGTCTTTGTGACTGTGAAAGTGTTCTGGATGATCTTGCCGTATTTGATGCCGCGCGTATTGGTCCAGGTGAGAAGGGCGATCAGCAGAATGGCGACGAGCTGAGCCGTTGAAAGGGATACCGCATAGCCGGTCGAGAGGTGGATTGGCGGGACGAGGTAATTGTCTTCGGCGACCCAGGGCAGCAGAATCCCCAGAAACCGTCCGAAGGCCACGCCTACGGCGGCAATAGTTCCCGTCTGGATGACCGTGAATAGGGTCCAGCCATACAAGAACCCCCAAAGGGGCGAATAGGCTTCCCTTAGGTAGACGTACTGCCCGCCAGCATGAGGCATCATAGCGGCCAGTTCACCATAGGAGAGAGCGGCGGTTATCGTCAGGATTCCCGTGATGATCCAGGCTACCAGCAGCCATCCCGGACTGCCGAGCTCGCGTGCCATCGCGGCCGACACGATGTAGATACCCGACCCGATCATGGAACCGGCAACGACCATCGTCGAGTCGAACAACCCCAGTTCACGCCGGAAACCGGTCTCGACCTGCGTGGTTTGCATGGGCAGCAAGTGTAGCTGACGCAAGTGGCTGACCGCTGTCGTCCCGTTTGAAGACACGCGGATCCGTGTGCTATATTCGTCAGGTTCTGCTTGGGACTAGGACACCCTATCTAGTCTCAACCACATGGTAAGAAGTCCGCGGACGCGCCGCTGAATGCGGTTTGCCTCGCGTATCAAACAGATAGGGTCATTAGTTTCAGGCGCCAGATTGCGTAGGGGCCGACCGTAGGTCGGTCCCTACCCACCTCAAGGCCTGAAACGACGCGCCGGCTGTGACGGCTCGCAGCCGTGTCGCGATTTTTTTGATGCAGGAGCAGCAGAGGCGAGTTTTCGCCTGTACGCGCTATGCCCACAATCAGCCAGCTCGTTCGACAGGGACGCAAGAAGATCGTCACCAAGACGAAGAGTCCCGCGTTGCAGGTCAGCCCACAGAAGCGGGGCGTTTGCGTCCGTGTGTTCACACAAACGCCGAAGAAGCCGAATTCCGCGCTGCGCAAGGTCGCGCGCGTCCGCCTGACCAACGGCATCGAGGTCACCACCTACATCCCCGGCGTCGGCCACAACCTGCAGGAGCACTCGCTCGTGCTCATTCGCGGCGGCCGCGTCAAGGACCTGCCGGGCGTTCGCTATCACGTCGTTCGCGGGACGCTGGACGCCGTCGGCGTACAGGGCCGCAAACAAGGTCGCTCGAAGTACGGCGCCAAGCGCCCGAAATCGTAGGAAAGAGATATGCCTCGTAGACGCGAAATTCCGAAACGCGAACTCGCCGCCGACCCGCTCTACGCCAGCACGTTGGTAACGAAGTTCATCAACACCGTCATGGCCGACGGCAAGAAGAGCACCGCCGAGCACATCCTCTATAAGAGCTTCGACATCATCAAGGAGCGGACCGGCGACGATCCGCTGAAGGTGTTCAAGAAGGCGCTCGACAACGTGAAGCCGAGCCTCGAGGTGAAGTCGCGCCGCGTCGGCGGCTCCAACTATCAGGTGCCGGTGGAAGTGAATCCGAACCGCCGGCTGTCGCTCAGCATCCGGTGGCTCGTCGGCTTCGCGCGTCAGCGCGGTGATGGCAAGACGATGCAGGAGAAGCTCGCCAACGAGCTGCTCGACGCCGCGAACCTGCGTGGCGGTGCCGTGAAGAAGCGCGAGGACACGCATCGTATGGCGGAAGCGAACAAAGCGTTCGCCCACTACCGCTGGTAGGTATCAGGTATCAGGTTTCAGAAGGAATCGGTAGCTAGCAATGCCGCGTCAGACACCACTCAATCGAACCCGGAACATCGGCATCATGGCCCACATCGATGCCGGGAAGACGACCACCACCGAGCGGATCCTCTTCTACACCGGGATTACGTACAAGATTGGTGAAGTCCACGAAGGCACGGCCGTCATGGACTGGATGGAGCAGGAACAGGAGCGCGGCATCACCATCACGTCGGCCGCGACGACCTGCTTCTGGCGTGACATCCGCATCAACATCATCGACACGCCCGGCCATGTTGATTTCACGGCCGAAGTCGAGCGGTCGCTGCGCGTCCTCGACGGCGCGTGCGCGGTGTTCGATGCGGTAGCCGGCGTCGAACCGCAGTCAGAAACCGTCTGGCGCCAGGCGGACAAGTATCGCGTTCCGCGCATCTGCTTCGTCAACAAGATGGACCGCGTCGGCGCGGACTTCAAGCGGACGCTCTCGCAGATTGAAAGCAAGCTGCAGGGCAATCCCGTCGCCATTCAACTGCCGATCGGCAGCGAAGACAAGTTCCGCGGCGTGGTCGACCTCGTGAAGATGAAGGCGATCACGTACAAGGACGAGACCATGGGCGCCGAGTACGACGTGTCGGACATTCCCGCCGATCTGATGGCCGAAGCGCAGGAATACCGCGAGAAGCTGATCGAGAAGGTCAGCGAGCACGACGACAAGCTGCTCGAGAAGTACCTCGGCGGCGAACCGTTCACCGAAGAGGAAATCAAGGCCGCGCTCCGCAATCGTGTCGTCAAGTCGGTGCGCGAGGAGAGCGCACCGTTCGTCGTCGTCATCTGCGGCTCGGCGTTCAAGAACAAGGGCGTGCAGCCGCTGCTCGACGCCATCGTTGACTACCTCCCGTCGCCGCTCGACGTGCCGCCGATCACTGGCATCGATCCGAACGCGAAGGAGGAGACGCTCGTCGAGCGTCCCGCGTCAGACGACGCGCCGTTTGCGGCACTCGCGTTCAAGATCATGACCGACCCGTTCGTCGGTCAGCTCACGTTCATCCGCGTCTACTCGGGAGTGCTCACGTCCGGGTCTTCCGTCTACAACGCAACCAAAGGGCGCACCGAGCGTGTCGGCCGTCTCCTCAAGATGCACGCGAACAAGCGCGAGGAGATCAAGGAAGTCTACGCGGGCGACATCGCCGCGGCAGTCGGCCTCAAGCAGGTGAGCACCGGCGACACGCTGTGCGATGAGAAGAAAGCGGTCGTCCTCGAGTCGATGGACTTCCCCGAGCCGGTCATCTCGCTGGCCATCGAGCCGAAGACGAAGGGCGATCAAGAGAAGCTCGGTCAGGGTCTCGCCAAGCTGATGGCCGAGGACCCGACCTTCCGCGTCAACACCGACGAGCAGACCGGCCAGGTCGTCATCCGCGGTATGGGCGAGCTGCACCTCGAGATCATCGTCGACCGCCTGAAGCGCGAGTTCAGCGTCGAGGCGAGCGTCGGCAAGCCGCAGGTGGCCTACAAGGAAACGCTGACGCGTCCAGCCGACGGCGAGGGACGCTACATCCGCCAGACCGGCGGCCGCGGCCAATACGGCCACGCGAAAATTCATCTGTTCCCTGCTGAGCCGGGTACCGGCTACGTGTTCGAGAACGAGATCGTCGGCGGCACGATCCCCAAGGAGTTCATCAAGCCGATCGACGAAGGCATCAAGGAAGCGCTGACGCGCGGCATCCTCGCCGGATATCCGGTCGATGACGTGAAGATCGAGCTGTACGACGGTTCGTTCCACGACGTGGACTCGTCGGAAATGGCATTCAAGATCGCCGGCTCGATGGCATTCCAGGATGCGGCGAAGAAGGCGAAGCCGGTGTTGCTCGAGCCCGTGATGCGCGTCGAGGTCGTCGTGCCGAAGGACTATCTCGGTGACGTGATGGGCGATCTCGCCAGCCGGCGCGGACGCATCCAGTCGCAGGAGGATCGCGGCGGCACGCAGATCATCAACGCGCGTGTGCCGCTGTCGGAGATGTTCGGCTACGCGACGGATTTGCGGTCGCGCACGCAGGGACGCGCGACGTATTCGATGCACTTCGATCGGTACGAGCAAGCTCCCCAGAATGTGAGCGAAGAAGTTGTTGCCCGCATCCAGGGCACGAAATAACGGAGACGCATCGCGATGGCAAAAGAGAAATTCGATCGTTCAAAGCCACACGTCAACGTCGGAACCATCGGGCACATCGATCACGGCAAGACGACGCTGACGGCGGCGCTGACGAAGGTGGCGGCGGACAAGGGGTGGGCGAAGTTTGTGCCGTATGACGAGGTGGCGAAGGCCAGCGAATCGCAGGGGCGGCGCGACGAGACGAAGATTCTGACGATCGCG
>DATJJE010000062.1:0-48634 GCA_035492455.1 Vicinamibacterales bacterium
GAAATGAGTCCCGACCCCGTTCGGTTAGCCCCTCGCGGAGGCCGCCGCGCCTGCGGAGCCGCCGCTCGAGCCGAGCCATACGGCCGTCATCGTGCTCGTGATCATAGCCGAGCAGGTGCAGCAGGCCGTGTAACGCCAGCACCCGCAGCTCTGTCCCCACTGGATGTCCAACCTGGCGCGCCTGCCGCGCCGCAACACCCGACGCAATCACCACATCACCTAGATAGCCGCGTAGGTCTGAGGGAAACGAGAGCACGTCGGTCGGCTTGTCTTTCCCGCGGAACTTCCGGTTGAGCGCGCGAACGCGCGCATCGGGCACGATGGCAACGGTTATCGTGCCGCGAGCCGCGACCGGAGCGACTGACGTCAGCCAGGCGGCCAGCCCGGCCGCGCGTGCCCTCCCGTGGACGACAACCTCAACGACGAGGTTCGACATTTTTCGTGAACGCGTCATACGCCTTCACGATCTGCTGCACCAGCTTGTGCCGGACGACATCCCTCTCGTCGAAGTACACGAACCCGATCCCTTCGATGTTCTTCACGATGTCGAGCGCCTGCACCAGACCCGACATGTGGCCGCTTGGCAAATCGATCTGCGTGATGTCGCCGGTGACGACCGCCTTCGACCCGAAGCCGAGACGAGTAAGGAACATCTTCATCTGCTCGCGCGTCGTGTTCTGTGCTTCGTCGAGAATGACGAACGCGTCGTTCAGTGTCCGGCCGCGCATGAAGGCGATGGGCGCCACCTCGATGGTGCCGCGCTCGATCAGACGCGATGCCTTTTCGGTGTCCATCATGTCGTAGAGGGCGTCGTAGAGCGGCCGCAGGTACGGGTTCACTTTCTCCGCGATGTCGCCTGGCAGGAATCCGAGCTTCTCGCCCGCTTCGACGGCGGGACGCGCGAGGATGATGCGGCTCACTTTCTTTTCGAGCAGGTAGGTCACCGCCTGCGCCATGGCGAGATACGTCTTGCCCGTGCCTGCGGGGCCGACGCCGAACACGATGTCGAACTGATCGATGACGTCGAGATACTTGCGCTGGTTGACGCTCTTCGGCGTGACGCGGCGGCGCGTGACCTGCTTCTGCCCGCCCCTGAGGAAGTAATCGCGAAGATCGAGATCGGCGTTCTCGACGAGCAGCTGCGCAGCGGTCTTCACGTCGCCGTTGCCGAGGGGATACCCCTCGTCTCTCAACTCCTGCAGCTGCTTGAAGATTAGCTGCGCCCGCACCTCGTCCTTTGGATCACCTTCGATGGTGATCTCGCCTCCCTGCGTGCGTATCTCCACGTTGAGCAGCGATTCGATGTGTTTCAGGTTCGCGTCGCGCGCGCCGTAGACGGTCTCGATGCCTTCTTCTGATAAAGCAATCTTCTTCATTTAATCTGGATGTGCAGCTCCCGCAGTTGTTTGGGATCGACGGGCGACGGCGCATCGGACATCAGGTCCACTGCCGCCGCGGTTTTCGGAAAGGCAATCACCTCGCGAATCGAGCTTTCATTCGCCAGAATGGCGGCGATGCGATCGAGACCGAGCGCGATGCCGCCGTGCGGAGGCGTCCCGTATTCGAGCGCCTCGAGGAAGAACCCAAAGCGCGCCTTCGCCTCCTCCTCGCTGATGTTCAGCAGCGAGAAGATCCTGCTCTGCATGCCGGAGTCGTGGATACGGATGCTGCCTCCTCCGATTTCGCTGCCGTTCAGCACCAGGTCGTAGGCCTTGGCGCGAATGCTGCCGGGATCGCTGTCAAGCTTCCCCATGTCCGCGTCGAGCGGCGAGGTGAACGGATGGTGCATCGAGTTCCAGCGCTTCTCCTCCGCATCCCATTCCAGCAAAGGAAAGTCCACTACCCACGTGAACCGGAACTCATCCGGCTTCAGCACGCCGTCCTTTTTCGCCAAGATCAACCGCAGCTGCCCCAACAACTTGGACGTCGGATCCGGATCACCGGCGGCAATGAAGATCAGACTTCCCTTCCCCGTGGAGGTCGCTTCGAGCAGCTTGCCGACCTCCTCCTCGCCCATCGCCTTCATCACCGAGCTGGTGATCGTCCCATCGTCCATGCGACGCGCCCACACGAGGCCGGTCGCGCCGAGCTGCTGCTTGGCCATGTCGACGATACCGTCGACTTCGCTGCGCGAGTAGTGGCTCGCCTTCGGGATGACGAAGCCGCGGACCGTCCCGCCCTTCGCCACGATTTCCTTGAAGACGCGGAAGTTCGAGTTGCGGAACTGTTCACGCAGATCCTGGATCTCGAGCCCGGGCCGCAGGTCGGGCTTGTCGGAGCCGTACTTCGCCATCGCATCGGCGTACGACATGCGCGGAAACGGAATCTGAATGTCGCGGCCGATGACGCGGAAGATGTCGCGCATCAGCGGCTCGATGATGCCGAAAATCGTCTCCGGCCGCGCGAACGACATCTCCACGTCCACCTGCGTGAACTCCGGCTGACGATCCGCGCGCAGATCCTCATCACGGAAACACTTGCAGATCTGCACGTAACGATCGATGCCGGCGATCATGAGGATCTGCTTGAACAGTTGCGGCGACTGCGGCAGCGCGAAAAACTCGCCCGGATGCACGCGGCTCGGCACCAGGTAATCGCGCGCGCCTTCCGGCGTCGACTTCGTCAGGATCGGCGTCTCGACCTCGAGGAAGCCGTTTGCATCGAAGTAGCGGCGGACCGCGGCGGCAACCTTGTGCCGCAGAATCATGTTGCTCGCCAAACGCGGTCGGCGCAGGTCCAGATATCGGTACTTCAACCGGACGTCTTCCGACACGGGCGTTTCGTCAGCAATCGGGAATGGCGGCGTCTTCGCCTCGTTGAGGACGGTCAGTTGCTTGACGAGGACCTCGACTTCGCCCGTGTCGAGCTTTGGATTGATGGTTTCGGCCGATCGCCGGCGCAACGTGCCGCTCACGCCGACCACGTACTCGGACCGCAGCCGCTTCGCTTTCGCCATCTGCGCGGCATCGTCGGCGTCAAAGACAACTTGCGTGACGCCTTCGCGGTCGCGCACGTCGACGAAGAGCAGGCCGCCGAGATCGCGCACCCGATGCACCCAGCCAAGCAGCACCACATTGGCGCCAACGTCCGACGGACGGAGTGCGCCGCAGGTGTGAGTGCGAGTCAGATCACCGAGTTGCTCAGCCACGTTGCTTCAATCCCTCGAGTAGTTTGGCGGCCGCGTCCGACTGTGCGTAGGTCTCCTGGGTCTGAGCGGCGAGGTTTTTGACCGTAACGGTGTTGTCCCGAATTTCGTTTTCGCCCAGCAAGGCGACGAACGGAATGCCTCTCGAATCAGCGTACTTGATCTGCTTGCCGATCTTCTCGGCGTCGGGATAGACGAGGACGCGCAGGCCAGCATCACGCAAACCGGCGGCAAGCTGCATGGCCGCTGGCGCACCCGCCGTGTCGAAGGTTGCGATCATGACGTCTGCGGGCGTGGTCGCGAGGGACGGAGGGAACATGTTCCGCTCTCCCATCACGACCAGAATCCGTTCGAGACCGAGCGAAAACCCGCACGCCGGGATGTTCTGACCAAGGAACATCCCCACGAGGTTGTCGTATCGGCCGCCGCCGCCGAGACTGCCCGCCAGGTCGGCGACGTTTATCTCCATGATGGCGCCGGTGTAATACGAAAGGCCGCGAGCGAGACTGGGGTCGAATTTCAGCTTACCCGCGGCGCTCGTCCGGCCAGCAAGGTCGATGATCGCCGTGACGTTTGAGTGCGCCCGTTCACCAACTGCATCACCGGTAACGAATGTGGCGACGCGTTCCGGCGACGTCGGGGGCAGAAATATCTGCAGTAGCGCGTTTCGCGCCTGTTCCTCGATGCCGCGATTAGCGAGCTCGCCGTCCACACCTTGTGGGCCGATCTTGTCCAGCTTGTCGAGAGCAACGAGCGCGTCACCATGCTGATGCGCGGCGACGCCGGCGCGCATCAGAATCGCCGTCAGGAGCTCGCGATGGTTGACGCGGATGACAAAGTCGTTGAATCCGAGCCCGATCAGCGCGTCAGAAACGGCGGCGCACAGTTCCGCTTCGACAGTCGGCGATGTCGACCCGAGTGAATCGGCATCACACTGGTAAAACTCGCGGAACCGTCCGCGCGCCGGCCGATCCGCGCGCCACACCGGCTGAATCTGATAGCGCTTGAAAAGACGCGGTAGTTTGCTCTGATGCTGCGCGACCACGCGCGCGAGCGGCACCGTCAGGTCGTAGCGCAGCGCAAGATCGGCCTGGCCGCTTGCCTCCTGTTCGCCGCGCTTGAGAATCTTGAATATGAGCTGATTGCCTTCTTCGCCGTACTTGCCGAGTAGCGTCTCGATGTTTTCCACAGCGGGCGTTTCGAGCGGCTCGAATCCGTAGCGCTCGTAGACGCGTTTGATGACGCCGATGACGTACTCACGCCGGCGCACGTCCTCCGGCAGGAAGTCGCGCATGCCGCGCGCCGGTTCAGTACGCTGGCTCACAATCGCGGCAGTGTGAGGCCCTGCTGCTTCTGATACTTCCCCTTTTTGTCCGCGTAGGAGATTTCGCAGGCCTCGTCGCTCTGAAAGAACAGCACCTGGGCAATGCCTTCGTTGGCATAGACGCGCGCCGGCAGCGGCGTCGTGTTCGAGATCTCGAGCGTCACGTAGCCTTCCCATTCGGGCTCGAAGGGGGTGACGTTGACGATCAGACCGCAGCGCGCGTACGTGGATTTGCCGACGCAGACGGTCAGCACATCGCGCGGGATGCGGAAATACTCAAGTGTCCGCGCCAGCGCGAAAGAATTCGGCGGGATGATGCACACATCGGTCTTCATGTCGACGAACGACCGCGCGTCGAAGTTCTTCGGGTCCACCACGGTGCTGTTGATGTTGGTGAAAACCTTGAACTCGTCCGCGACGCGGATGTCATAACCGTACGACGAGAGGCCGTAGGAAACGACTCCCTCGCGCACCTGACGGTCCTCGAACGGCTCGATCATCCCGTGCTCGAGCGCCATCTTCCGAATCCACTTGTCCGCTTTAATCGACGGCACTCACCGCCTCCCGAACAGCATCAGCAGCAGCGTGAGGATGATACTGGCGACGATGGATGTCGCCAGCGGAAAGTAGAAAGAGAAGTTGCCGCGGCGGAACGAGAAGTCGCCCGGAAGACGGCCAATCGGCACACCAAGCGTGAGCAGCAACCCAAAGCCCGCAATCAGAAGGCCGATGAGGATGAGAAGCCGGCCCATGCTGCCACCTGCCACCTGCTCCCCGCCACCTAGATAAGTTCCATGCCGCGGAAGAAGTAGCCAAGCTCGAATGCCGCCGTTTCGGGTGCATCGCTCCCATGCGTCGCGTTCTTGCCAATGGACTGGCCGAAGTCGCGGCGCAGCGTTCCCGGAGCCGCCTTCGCCGGGTCGGTCGGTCCCATCGTGTCGCGCCACTTCTGGATCGCATTCGGCGCCTCGAGCGCCAGCAGCACGCACGGACCCGACGACATGAAGTCAGTCAGCTCGCCGAAGAACGGCCGCTCCTTGTGCACGGCGTAGAAGCCTTCGGCTTCGCGCTTCGTCAGGTGCTGCAGGCGCATTGCCTTAACCGTGAAGCCGGCCTCTTCGATGCGCGCCAGGATCTTTCCCGCGAGCGTGCGCTCGACCGCATCCGGTTTGATGATGGCGAATGTTCGTTCCATAACGTTTCGACGGACGGAAAAGGTCTGCCCTACCCTAAGACCTCACGCATCTTCTTGCCCATGTCAGCCGGACTCTGTACGACGTGCACGCCCGCCAGTGCCAGCGCATCCATCTTCTCGGCCGCCGTTCCCTGACCACCGGCGATGATGGCGCCCGCGTGGCCCATTCGGCGGCCGGGCGGCGCGGTCTGACCGGCGATGAAGCCGACGACCGGCTTCTTGAAGTTCTGCTTGATCCACGCTGCAGCTTCCTGCTCCGCCGTGCCGCCAATCTCGCCAATCATGATGACGGCGTCCGTCTCAGGATCCTTGTTGAAGAGATCGAGTGCGTCGATGTGCGTGGTTCCGATCAGCGGATCTCCGCCGATGCCGATGCACGTCGTCTGACCCAGGCCGACCTTCGAGAGCTGGTGAATCGCCTCGTAGGTCAGCGTACCGCTCTTGGAGACAATGCCGACGCGGCCCTCGCGAAGAATGTGACCGGGGATGATGCCCGCCTTCGCCTGGCCCGCAGTGATCACGCCGGGACAGTTCGGACCGACGAGGCGCGTTTTCTTGTCTTTCATGAAGGTGAACGCGCGCGTCATGTCGTTCACCGGAATGCCTTCGGTGATGCACACGGCGAGCGGAATGCCCGCATCCGTCGCCTCCATCACCGCGTCGGCCGCGAATGGCGGCGGCACAAAGATGACGCTGGCGTTGGCCCCCGTTTCTTTCACGGCGTCGTGCACGCTGTTGAACACCGGCCAGCCTTCATGCGTGGTGCCGCCTTTGCCCGGCGTCACGCCGCCGACAACGTTGGTTCCATATGCGGCGGCCTGCTTCGCGTGAAATGTCCCTTCGCGTCCGGTGAGCCCCTGAACAATCAGTCGAGTGTTCTTGTCGAGAAGGACGGCCATTACGCG
The DNA here is from genome assembly GCA_035492455.1 of Vicinamibacterales bacterium. Lineage (GTDB taxonomy): Bacteria > Acidobacteriota > Vicinamibacteria > Vicinamibacterales > UBA2999 > Gp6-AA40. The sequence continues at coordinate 6,570 of DATJJE010000062.1, forward strand.
CGCACCCCGGCAACGGCGAGCGCGACGACCGCGTTGGCGCCCTCGTCCATCGAATCCGCGGTCGTGAAATTAAGACCGCTCTCCTTCAGCATCCGCTTCCCTTCCTCCACGTTGGTGCCTTCCATGCGGATGACGATCGGGACGGGGACGCCCAGCTCCTTGACGGCGGCAATGACGCCGGCGGCGAGCACGTCGCAGCGCAGGATGCCGCCGAAGATGTTGATGAAGACCGCCTTTACGTTCTTGTCCATCATCAGGATGCGGAACGCGTTCTTGATCTGCTCCGCGTTCGCACCGCCCCCGACATCAAGGAAGTTCGCCGGCTCACCTCCCGCCAGCTTGATGATGTCCATCGTCGCCATGGCCAGGCCTGCGCCGTTGACCATGCAGCCGATATTGCCGTCCAGGCGGATATAGTTCAGCGAGTACTTCGACGCCTCGACTTCCAGCGGATCCTCTTCCGATAAGTCGCGGAACTCGCGGATGTCGGGATGCCGATAGAGCGCGTTGTCGTCGAAGGTGACCTTGGCGTCGAGCGCGATCAGATCGCCGCTCTTCGTCAGGATGAGCGGGTTGATTTCGATCAGCGACGCATCCGTTTCGATGTACGCCTTGTAGATGGCCTCGAGGAGCTTGACCATCTTGCCGGCCGGGCCGGCTTCGAGGCCGAGCGCGAACGCCAGCTTGCGCGCCTGAAACGGAATGACGCCGGTGGCCGGGTCGATGTGCTCGCGGAGAATCTTCTCCGGCTCCTTCGCCGCGACCTCCTCGATGTCCATACCGCCCGCACCGCTCGCGATGATGACGGGGCGTGCGGCCGCGCGGTCCAGCAGCATGCTCAAATACAACTCACGCTCTATCTGCAGTCCCTCCTCGATGAGGACGCGTCCGACCTTGCGTCCTTCGGGACCGGTCTGATGCGTGACGAGGGTCATGCCGATCATCTGCTTCGCTAAACGCTCGGCTTCATGGGACGATTTGGCGAGCTTGACGCCGCCGCCCTTGCCGCGGCCGCCCGCGTGAATCTGCGCCTTTACGACGACGACACTCGTGCCGAGCCGTTCGGCGACGGCTGTCGCTTCGGAAGCGTTGAAAATGACTTCGCCGCGCGGAACAGGGACGCCGAAGCGCGCGAGGACGGCCTTGGCCTGATACTCGTGAATCTTCACAGAAGGGTGGGTCTCCTACGAGTCGATAAACCCGGTCATGTTACCATTTCCCGCCTTTCAACTCAGGAGCTGCGCATGAATCGATTGTCAACGTCATTGACGCTCGTCGGCGTGTTCGTACTCGCGGTTGCGATCTCGGCGCAGGAACCGCAGGGCGGCGGCGGTCGCGGAGGCGGCGGTCGTGGCGGCCGCGGCGGCGCTGAGCCACAGGGCGGAGCCGCACCGCAGGCACAGGGCCGCGGCGGACCGCAGGTGCCAACCCCGAAGAATCTGCAGTTCTTCCCGAAGGACATGACCGGACAACAGATTCTTCCGATCATGCAGAACTTCAACGCCGCGCTCGGCGTGAACTGCACGTACTGCCACAACTCCGAGGCGCCGGTCGATCGACCGGGCAACGACTTCGCGTCCGACGAGAAGCAGACGAAGAAGACGGCGCGCGTGATGCTCGCGATGGCGCGCGACGTCAACATGAAGCTGCAGTCCGAGCTCGGTAAGCCCGCCAACGAGCTCACCAACGTGCAGTGCGTCACCTGCCATCGCGGCGTCGCCATCCCGAAACAGCTGGTGACCATCATGATGGAGACGGCTGGCAAAGACGGTATCAACAAGGCTGTCCAGCAGTACCAGGATCTGCGAAAGCAGTACTACGGCGCGCAGGCATACGACTTCACGGATGCGACACTCTTCAACGCCGCGACGCAGTCACTGGCCGCGAACAAGCCGGATGATGCGATTGCGTTTGCGCAGTTGAACATCGCCTACAACGCGAACTCGGCTCGCAGCTACCAGGTGATGTCGCAGGCGTTCCAGCGCAAGAATGACAAGGACAAGGCGATTCAGGCGCTCGAGAAGGCCGTCGCGCTCGATCCGAACAACCAGGGTTTCAAAAACCAGCTGCAACAGTTGAAGGCTGGCGCCTAGTCAACCTCCAATTTCCAACTTCCAACTTTCAAAAGACGAACTCCCAACTTCCATCGTCGGAAGTTGGGAGTTGGGCGTTAGGCGTTGGGGGTGTCCTAGTAGATGAACTGGTGACCCATGGTGTCGCCGATCTCGTACCACGTGTTGATCGGCCGCGGCTCGCTGGCGGGTGCCTCACCAAACGTGATCGGCGCGCTGGTGGACATGGTCCGGGGTCTGGTGACGGTGCGGGTGAATCCCATGTAGAACACCTTCTCCGTCTTCGGGTCACGCACGACGACCACGTCGAGCGCCGTCGGACTGGCAACGTTGAACGAATACTGGCCCGCCGGCAACACGATGCCGGGCAGCGCAACCGGCCGCGAGAATGTCAGTCGGTTCTCGTGGTTGTAGCCCCAGGCCGCCGCCGCGTGACTCGATGCCGCAGCCATCAGCGCGAGGGCAACAGCAGCAATTGCGATTTTCAGTGACTTGCGTTTCGTCATTTCCTTCCTCCTGTCAGGAAACAACGACGCGTAGGACAGATTCTTACGAGGGCCGGAACGTGCGGAGGATTCGGCGCGAGGCGCTGCTGGTCAGCGCGTCCTGCAACTCGCGGCCGGTTTGGTATCGCCCGTCGGGATCTTTCGTCAGCAACCGCATCACGATCTTCTCTAGATGTCTGGAGCGTTCGGGCGACAGCTTGGTCAGCGCCACCGGCTGTTTTTCAAGCACGTTTGTCACCGTTTCGGACGGTGATACACCGGCAAACGGCAACCTTCCAGTGGCCATCTCGTACATGACAACGCCGAGCGAGAACAGATCGCAGCGCGGGTCGAGCGGACCCTGCAGGATGCGCTCCGGCGCCATGTAATTTGCCGTCCCAAGCGGACGCCCGGGCATCGTCGATCCGTACAACGTGACCTCGCCGGTCTCCGGCATCCTGAATCGGCGTGCCAGACCGAAGTCGAGGACCTTCACCGCCCCTCCTGCGCCGATCATGATGTTGCCCGGCTTTATGTCTCGATGCACCACGCCCTTCTCGTGCGCTGCCTGAAGGGCTGCGGCTACCTGGCGTGCAATGTCGATCACATCGGGCTCACTCAGGGTGGTCCGCGCCATGTGCAGCTTCAGATTCGCGCCGTCAATTCGCTCCATGGCGATGAAGCGGCTTCCCTCGTGTTCGTCGATCTCGAAGATGGTGCAGATGTTCGGATGGTTGAGCAGCGCGATCGTGTCGGCTTCGCGCTGCAGGCGACGCGCCGCCTCAGCATCCGTTGCCAGCTCCGGCGGCAGAAACTTGAGGGCGACGCGCCTCGGCAGGCGCGTGTCTTCCGCGTCGTATACGACCCCCATCCCGCCGATGCCAAGCTTGCCGACGATGCGGTAGTGGGACAGCGTGGTTCCAACCATGAGGACCGTCGAGATTATCGCAGCTGTGCACCGGCCGCCCGACGGTCGTTATCTCCTTTGAGAGGGCACCGTGCCGATGTCGGGTTTGGTTATGATCGCTGACGTCGGCCTGCCCATGAGCGAGAACGATCCAGGAGAGACATCCGAAACTGCGCTCCTCAGTGACGAGCCCACGATTGAGCTCGTCCTCTCGGCGCGGAACGGCAACCGAACGGCGCTTGAGGCGTTGCTCGAACGGTGCATCCCGCAGCTGCGGCGCTGGACGCATGGGCGGCTGCCCGCGCACGCCCGCGGGACGCTCGACACCGGCGATCTCGTGCAGGAAGCAGCGATGCACGTGCTCGCGCGTCTCGACAAGTTCGAGCCGCGGCATGTGGGCGCCATGCAGGCCTACCTGCGCATGTCGGTCATCAATCGGATTCGAGACGAGATCCGGAAGGTCGGGCGTCGGCCCGAATCAGTGGAGCTGACGGCCGAACCGCCGGCGGATGACACGTCCGCCCTCGAATCGCTGATCGAAGCGGAAGCCTACGATCGCTATCGTCGCGCGCTCGAGAAGTTGCGGCCACGCGACCGCGAGATGATCGTCGCCCGAATTGAATTGCAGTGGACTATTCCGGAGATCGCGCAGCGCTTCGGCATGGCCTCTGCCGATGCGGCGCGCGTGGCGGTGAGCCGCTCGCTCAAGCGGCTCACCGCGCAGTTGTCCAAAGGGTCAGATTGATCTACATCCCGATGACATCGACAAGCTCTTTGACCGAGGCAGCCGACTTCTTCAGCGCTGCGTCTTCCTCGGCCGTCAGTTTGATCTGAATGATCTGTTCGATGCCGCGGGCACCGAGCTTTACCGGCACGCCGACGAACAGCCCGTTGATGCCGTATTCCCCTTCCAAGTACACCGAGCACGGCAGGATCTTCTTTTTGTCCTTGAGAATCGCTTCCACCATCTCGACCGCCGCTTGTCCCGGCGCATACCAGGCGCTGGTGCCGACGAGCTTCGTGATTTCCAGACCGCCGCCGGCCGTCCGCTTCGCGATTGCTTCGATCTTCTCCTTCGGCAGGAGATCCGTGATCGGAATGCCGGCAACGGTCGAATAGCGCGGCAGCGGCACCATCGTGTCCCCATGGCCACCAAGCACAAACGAGCTGACGTTCTCAACTGACACGCCAAGCTCCATCGCGATGAACGTGCTCATGCGTGCCGAATCGAGTACGCCGGCCATGCCGATGATGCGCTGCTTCGGGAATTTCGTCAGCTTGTAGAGCGCCTGCGCCATCGCATCGAGTGGGTTGGCAACGGGAATGATGATCGCGTCTGGCGTGTGCTGCACGAGATTCGGCGCGATGCTCTTCATGATGTTGAAGTTGTCGCGCACCAGATCGTCGCGGCTCATGTTCGGCCCGCGCGGCTTGCCGGAAGTGATGACGACGATATCGGAGCCGGCCGCGGGCGCCCAATCGCTGCCGCCAATCACGCGGACGTCCGAGCCGATGATCGGCGTCGTCTCGTAGATGTCGAGGCCGATGCCGGCGGCCTTCGATTCGGCGATATCGATGATGACGACATCAGCCAGTTCCTTCTCGGCGATCTGGCGGGCAACGGTCGCGCCCACATTTCCGGCGCCGCCAACGACTGTCACTTTGCGCTTCATGAATCTCCTTCTCGCATTTGGGTCGTGGGTGATAGGCGGCGGATGGTAGTCACGTTGTCGAACGCATGAAGCAAAGGCGACGCACCACCCACCGCCCCACCACCTGATTAGGTCGGCCTACCACACAGGTCGTACGGTTACTCACAGTTTCTGTGGAAAACTCTGTTGAAAACATCGCGCGGCGCGTGCGATCGCGGCTCGATTCGGAGCAATTTAGCGGTTTGCACAATCGTAGTGCGCGCGTTACAGGATACGAACCACGGAGGCACGGTTTGCTGTCTCCGTGGTTTGCGGTCCAGCCGCAGATTATACTTGGCAAAATCTTGCGTCACGTGACGCTTCATCCCGGATTCCAACATTGAAAATCGTAGTCGCCGACGACCTTCCTGCCTCCGCACTCGATGTGCTTCGCGCGGAAGGGTGGACCGTCGATGCTCGTACCGGCCGGCCGGCCGAACAACTCGCCGCCGATATCGCTGACGCCGAGGCGATTGTCGTGCGCAGCGCCACGAAAGTGACCTCTACCCTCATCAACGCCGCGGCAAAGCTTCGCGCCATCGCACGCGCGGGAACCGGCGTGGACAACGTGGACGTTCCCGCCGCGAGCGCGCGCGGTGTCGTCGTCATGAACGCGCCCGGCGCCAACAGCATCAGCGTCGCAGAACTCGCGATAGGCCTGATGCTGTCGATGGCGCGCCACCTTCCCGCTGCCGATGCGGCGATGAAGCAGGGCAAATGGGAGAAAAAGAAGTTCCTCGGCGAGGAGGTGCGCGAGAAAACCCTCGGCCTGGCGGGTCTCGGACGCATCGGTCAGGAGGTCGCACGTCGAGCCTCTGCGTTCGACATGCGCATCATCGCGCACGATCCGTTTATCTCGGAAGACGTTGCCGCCGATCTCGGTGTCGAGCTGGTGTCGCTCGACGATCTGTTCGCCCGCTCCGACTTCCTGTCACTGCACATGCCGTCGACGCCGACGACCAAGAACATCGTCAACGCCGATCGACTCGCGAAGGCCAAGAAGGGAATCCGCATCATCAACACGGCCCGCGGCGATCTTGTTGACGAGAACGCACTTGCGGACGCCATCGAGTCGGGACACATCGGCGGTGCGGCGCTGGATGTGTTTCAGAAGGAGCCGACGGTCGATCAGCGGCTGCAGCTGCTGCCGCAGGTCGTGGCAACGCCGCATATCGCCGCCTCAACGCGCGAAGGCCAGGAACTGGTCGGCATCGAGACGATGGCCGCGCTGCGCGACTTCCTTCGTGACGGCATTATCCGGAATGCGGTGAACTTTCCATCGGTCACTGCCGAGGAGTTCAACCGGCTCAAACCGTTCCTCGAACTTGGCGAGCGGCTCGGCCACTTCATCGCACAGATGAACGACGGACGAGTCAAGGCGCTCGGTGTGCGCTATTACGGGGACCTGACCGCGGGGCGTACCGAAATGATCGCGAACGCGATTCTGGTCGGCCTCTTCAAGCCGATGCTCGAGGTGGGCGTCACACCAGTCAACGCGCGCAACGTTGCGAACGAGCGCGGCATCGAGATCATCGAGTCGAAGAGCACGCGGCCGCGCAACTACACCAGCCTGCTGTCGGTGAAACTGCACACGCCCGACGGCGAGCGCTGGGTCGAGGGCGCCGTATTCGAAAAGACCTCGCCCAGACTCGTGCTTCTTGACGGCATCGGTGTCGAGGCGCCGCTCGGGGGAACGATGATCGTTGTCCGCAATACCGATCAGCCGGGCGTGATCGGCGATATTGGGACGATTCTCGGCAAGCACCGCGTCAACATCGCCAACTTCGCGCTTGGACGCGACGGCAACAGCGCGGTCGGCGTCGTGATCGTCGACGCGGAAAGCGTCGCCGATCACGTGCTCGACGAGATTCGGAAGGTGAAAGGAATTCGCGAAGTACGATTGGTACGCGTCTAACGAAGGCCGAGACGCAACGTGGCGCCGTCAGCAAGCCTGGTAAGCTCCACGGCGTCGGCCGCAATCTTGTCGACGCGATATCCGGCGACGATGTCGCCTTCCTTCGCCAGGGAAACGCCCGCGTCGGTATGCAGGATCGCAGTGCGCTGCTGCTGACCACCGGCGTTATCAGCGGCGATGCCATCCAGCGTGACGACCGGCGGCGGTGGAATCAGCGGCGCAACAGGGACCGGCGGCGCGTCGACGCGGACACCCGACGTCGGCCGGGTTGGCTCGCGGCGTTCGCTGAAGCGGAACGGGTTGCGCGATGGCTCCGTGTAGTGCGCCTCGGGCCGCGGCCGCGCCTGCAGGCGCTGCGCTTCCTTCTCGATATCGATTCTCGACGTCGCGCTGCGCGCTGCCACCGCACGCGGAGCCGGAGTGACGACAGCCGCTGGAGCATGCGTCGGCGGCATGGAGAAAAACCATGTCGCCAGGATGCCGGCGCCCGAGATCACCGCCGTCGATTTCCAGTCCATATTTGAAAAAACCACGGCTATTTTAGCATTTCGATCATGCTATGATTCGTCGTGCACCCTGTCGGATTTCCTGATCCTTTCGACAGAACACTCCCCCCTCCACAAGTTATCGCCGTCATCCCCGCCCGGTACGAGGCGACGCGTCTGCCCGGCAAGCCGCTCGCAGACATCGGGGGCAAACCGATGATCGAACATGTTTATCGGCGCGCCGCGGCTGCAAGAGGAGTGGGGGCGGTCGTGGTGGCCACCGACGACGACCGGATAGCGGCGGCAGTAAGGAAATTCGGCGGTATTGCGGCCCTGACGGAATCCACGCATCGCACAGGAACCGACCGCATTGCGGAGGTCGCCGCAAAGCTCCCCTGTGACATCGTCCTCAACCTCCAGGGCGACGAGCCGCTGATCGAACCCGAGACCATCGAGGCGGTGATCGCGCCGCTCATGTCCGATCCCATGCTCGAGATGTCGACGGTGTGTGTTGCCATCACCGATCGCGCCGATTATGACAATCCGAACGTGGTCAAGGTAGTCAGGGATCGCTCCGGCCGCGCGCTGTACTTCTCGCGCTCTCCGATTCCGTTCGTTCGCATCCCGAACCTCGAATCCCGAATCCCGGTCTACAAACACCTCGGCCTCTACGGATATCGCCGCACCTTCATCCTGAAATTCGCGACGCTGCCGCAGACACCGCTGGAGAAAGCGGAATCGCTCGAGCAGCTGCGCGCGCTCGAGCACGGCTATCGCATTCAGGCGGTCGAAACCCAATACGACTCCATCGGCGTGGACACCCCCGAGGACCTGGAACGCGTTCGGGTCCGCCTGAAGGCGGACACTACCGAACCGGTAGCGTCCGGCTTGAGCCGGACTAAAGCATGAGGCGGCATGACACAAGGAGCTGACAAACGTCCCGTGAAGTACATCTTCGTCACCGGCGGCGTTGTTTCCTCGCTCGGCAAAGGTCTGGCGGCAGCATCCATCGGACGCCTTCTGGAGGACCACGGCTACAAGGTGGCGCTGCAGAAGTTCGACCCGTACATCAACGTCGATCCGGGGACAATGAGTCCGTATCAACACGGCGAGGTGTACGTCACCGACGATGGCGCGGAGACGGACCTGGACCTCGGTCACTACGAGCGCTTCACCAGCATGGTGGCGTCGAGGAACAGCAACTGGACGACCGGCAAAATCTACTTATCCGTCATTCAGAAAGAGCGCCGCGGCGACTACCTCGGGCGGACTGTGCAAGTCATTCCGCACATCACCAACGAGATCAAGGATGCGATTCGCGTCGCGGCACGCGATGTGGACGTTGTGCTGGTCGAAATCGGCGGGACGGTTGGCGACATCGAGAGCATGCCGTTTCTCGAGGCAATCCGTCAGTTCCGCCTCGATGTTGGCCGCGATAACACCCTGTTCATTCACCTGACGCTGGTGCCGTTTATCGGCACCGCCGGCGAGCTGAAGACGAAGCCGACGCAGCACAGCGTGCGCGACCTTCGATCGATTGGTATTCAGCCGGACATCCTGCTCTGCCGCACGGATCGATTCCTTGACGCCGACATCAAGCGGAAGATTTCACTCTTCTGCGACGTAAACGAAGAAGCGGTCATCACCGCGAAGGACGTCGAAACGATCTACGAAGTGCCGCTGGTGCTGTCGGCCGAAGGGCTCGATCGCATCATCATGAAGTTCCTGCATCTTCCCGAGACCGAAGCGCGCATGAACGCGTGGAAGGATCTCGTTTACCGCATCAAGAATCCGAAAGACGAGCTCACCATCCACGTCGTGGGTAAGTACACGGGCTACGAGGACTCGTACAAGAGCCTCAACGAGGCGGTATTCCACGGCGGGTTTGCCAATAACGTCAAGGTCAGGTTGAACTGGGTCGAAGCAGAGGCGCTGGAGAAAGAAACCGGCGCGCGCCTCCTCGAGGATGCGGATGGCATCCTCGTGCCCGGCGGCTTCGGGTCGCGCGGCACCCGCGGCATGATGAAGGCCGCCGAATACGCGCGCACGCACAACGTGCCGTTCTTCGGCATCTGCTACGGTTTTCAGTGGGCGACCGTCGAGTTCGCCCGCAATGTGTGCGCCCTCGACGGCGCCGATTCCACCGAGGTCGACGAGGACGCGCCGCACAAGGTCATCTACAAGCTGCGCGATCTGCTCGGCGTCGACGAGCTCGGGGGCACCATGCGGCTTGGTCGCTATGCGTGCGATCTGGTGCCAGGCTCCGTAGCGCAGCGCATCTATGGCCAGGATCAGATCTGGGAGCGGCATCGGCACCGCTTCGAGTTCAACTGTCTGTACGAGCCGGCGCTCGCCGAACGCGGCATGAAAGTGTCGGGTCGATCACCTGACGGGAAATTCGTCGAGATCGCGGAGCTGCCGTCGCACCCGTGGTTCGTCGCCGTGCAGTTCCATCCCGAGTTCCAGAGCAAGCCGCTCAAGCCGCATCCGCTGTTTGCGAGCTTCATCGAAGCGGCCTACGCGCACAAAACGGGCGGCAGGGCGCAGGAGGCTGTCGGCAGCAGGGTGCAGGTCGGCCACCTATAATTGCTTCGTGAAACCGGTCCAGATCGGGTCCTACTCCATCGGCGGAGGCAATCCGCTCGCCTTCATTCTCGGACCGTGCGTGATTGAAGGCGCCTCCCAGGCGCTGGACACCGCCATGACGGTCCGCGACATTGCGACGCGATGCGGCGTACCGGTCATCTTTAAGGCGTCTTACGACAAAGCCAACCGCACGTCGCTCGGGTCATTTCGCGGCCCGGGAATCGAGGAAGGGCTGCGGATACTCGCGGATGTGCGCGCGCGCACCGGGCTTCCGCTACTCACCGACATCCACGAGCCCGCGCAGGCGGCACGTGCCGCGGATGTGGCGGACGTGCTGCAGATTCCGGCCTTTCTTTCACGCCAGACGGATCTGCTTGTCGCCGCCGCTCGTACGGGCAAAGTGGTGAACGTCAAGAAGGGGCAGTTCCTCGCGCCGAGGGACATGCGGCACGTGATCGCCAAGATCACCGGCACCGGCAACGAGTCGGTCCTGGTGACCGAGCGCGGCGTCAGCTTCGGCTACAACGACCTCGTCGTCGACATGCGCGCGCTACCGATGCTGCGCGAGCTTGGCTACCCTGTCGTCTTCGACGTTACGCACAGCCTTCAGCTGCCGGGGGCGGGCGAGGGTGTGACTGCCGGGCTGGCGCAATACATCGAGCCCCTTGCCTCCGCCGGCGTTGCCGCCGGAGTAGATGCGGTGTTCATGGAGGTGCATGCGGATCCGTCGAAAGCCAGGAGCGACGCGGCCAACGCCCTGCGGCTGGATCTCGTGGAGCCGCTCATCATGAAGTTGAAGCGGATTGATGCCGCCGCGCGTGAGCCGATCGCTGCATCCGGAGCGCGCGCATGAAGGTTACCGGCATCGACGTGGCGCTCGCGCGCAAAGTGCTGCAGACCGAGGCGGAAGCGATCCTCGCACTGATCGAGCGCCTCGACGAGCGGTTCGAAAAGGCAGTGAGCATCCTCCTCGACTGCCGCGGCCGGGTCATTGTTACCGGCATGGGCAAGTCGGGCATCATCGCGCGGAAGATTGCCGCCACGCTGGCGAGCACCGGCACGCCCGCATTCTTTCTCCATCCGGCGGAAGCGATCCACGGCGATCTCGGCGTTCTGCAGGCAGACGATGTCATCGTCGCGCTGTCGAACAGCGGCGAGACCGAGGAGCTGCTGAGAGTGCTCGAGACGATTAAACGGCTCGGCGCCCGCATGATTGCGATCACCGGCGACTGCGCATCGACGCTCGGCCAGGCTGCGGACGTCGCGCTCGACTGTCAGGTGTCCGAGGAAGCGTGCCCGATGGGCCTGGTACCGACCGCCAGCACGACAGCCGCTCTGGCGCTGGGCGATGCGCTGGCCATGACGCTGTTTAAGGCAAAGGGATTTCGCGAGGAGGACTTCGCGAACATCCATCCCGGTGGCAAGCTGGGCAAGCGACTGATGCGCGTCGAGCAGCTGATGCACCTCGATGCACCGATGGTTCAGCCGCACGCGTCGATGTCGCAGGTCATGCAAGCGATGTCGCGAACCGCACCCGGACGCCTCAGAAGCTTCGGCATGACATGCGTAATCGACGAAGGCAATCGACTCGCCGGCGTGATCACCGATGGTGACCTGCGTCGCCTGCTGCTGGCTGCACAGGAAAGCGGACGCGGATCGATTCTCGACATGACGGCCATGGATGTCATGAGCCGCAATCCCGTCACCGTTACCCGCGCCACCCTCGCCGTGGAAGCACTCCGCCTGATGGAAGAGCGCAAGATCACGTCGCTGGTCGTCGTCGGAGACTCACAACAGGTCGAAGGCGTCCTCAGCCTTCACGATCTGTGGCGTACGCAGCTTTTCTAGACAGACGAGATGAGCGACTATCTGCCGCTCCTCGGGTCGCTCTTCGCGCTGCTGATCGGCCTGATCGTCGGCAAGGCGTGGGAACGCTACAAGCTGCGCGACGGCCGCTGGATTGACAGGCGGCGTCTGCGCGAGACCCCCCATTACATGCTCGGCCTGAACTTCCTCGTCGATCAGCAGGTGGACCAGGCGATCGACGAGCTCACGCAGGCGACCAGCGTGAGCAACACCGACGCGCTCGAGATACAGATGATTCTCGGCAACCTGTATCGAGCGAAAGGTCAGGTCGGGCGCGCCATTACCCTGCACCAGTCGCTGCTGCAGCGGCCGGATCTCACCAAGCTGGAACAGGCGTATGTGCAGCTCTGTCTCGCGCTCGACTTCCGGCACGGCGGCTTCATCGATCGTGCGCTCGAGGCATTCCAGGAAGTCGTGCGGCTCGACCCGAGGAACCGCTACGCGCTGGTCAACCTGCAGAAGCTCTACGAAGAGCAGGATCAATGGGCCGACGCCCTGCGCATCCGTGCGGAGATTGCGAAGATCGGCGGCGGCCGCCGCCCGGAGGATCAGCAGATTCTCGCGTTCCTGACGAACGAGATCGGGACTGCTCGCGTGTCGAACGGCGATGCCGACGCGGCGGGGCGGACGTTCGCCGAAGCCATCGATATCGATACGAGAACCGCCCCCGCGTATTTGAACCTCGGGGACATTCGCGAGAAGCAAGGCAAGCTGGCCGAGGCCATTCAGGCGTGGGAATCGCTGGCGCGCGAGGTGCCGGATCGCGCCCATCTGGCGTTCGAACGCCTGGAGCGTGCGTACGCGATGCTCGGTTCACCGCGGCGGTTCGTAGAGCTCTGCGAGCGGCTCATCACACAGAATCCACAGGACTGGCGCGCCCGCCTCGCATTGGCGAAGCATCTGGCCGCGCAGTCGCGCCATCGCGAGGCACTGGAGCAGCTGCTCGAGGCGCTGCCGCACAACCCGCACGGCCTCGCCATCCACGCCCAGATCTGGTTGACGCTCTCGGCGCTGGGCCTCGATCCGTTGCTCGTGCGCCGATACATGACACTGACGAACGAGGCGGTCTTTTATTTCGATCCGCATGTCTGCACGCGCTGCCGCTACCGCAGCACCGAGCTCCTCTGGCAGTGTCCGCAGTGCCACGAATGGAACACCTTCGTGGAGGAACGGCTTTCGCCCGCGAAGGATTCGCCAACGGCAGAACTCGAGCCGATCGAGCCGTAGGCTCGGTCACACGCTCGCGATCAGCCCGCCGTCCACCCGCACGACCGATCCGGTGACGTACGATGCACGCGCGCTCGCAAGAAACACGACGACGTCCGCGTACTCCTGCGGATCGCCGTATCGTCCGACCGGAATGGTGGAGACGCTCTCGGCGACGATCTCTTCGACAGGCCGCTTCTGCTTCTCCGCGCGGGTACGATCCAGAAAATGCACACGTTCCGTGGCGATTCGTCCCGGCACCACAACATTTGCGGTAATGCCGTCGGCTGCCACTTCACGCGCGAGTGTCTTTGACCAGCCGACCAGCGTCATGCGCAGCGCATTCGACAGCCCGAGGTTGGCGATCGGTGCGATGACACCCGATGATGTGCTCGTAATGACGCGGCCCCATTTCTTCTTCTTCATACCCGGCAACACGCCGTCGGTCACCGCAATCACCGACAGCACCATCGCCTGAAACTGCTTGCTCCACAGCGCAACGTCCTGACCGGCGGCGGGGGTCGGCGGCGGTCCGCCCGTGAGGTTGACCAGGACGTCTACGCCGCCGAGGGCGCTCGTCACCTCGCCCAGCCGCGCATGAACGACGCTCACGTCCGCGAGATCCCAGTGAACGCCATGCGTCTCTGCGCCAGCATGACGAACAGCCTGCATCGACTGATCGATCGCCGCCCGATCGATGTCGGCGACGCCGACCCTTGCTCCTTCGCGCGCGAGCGCCACCGCGATCGCCCGTCCGAGGCCGCCGCCCCCGCCGAGCACCAGCGCGGTCTTCCCTTTCAGGCCCAAATCCACGTCGACTCTCTCCTCCTCACCACAACCGCAGCAGATGCCACCACGCGGAGCCGATGCCAATCCAGATGACGATGTTGATAACGCTGGTGACAAGGCCGACCTTCCACCACGTCGGAATCGAGACGTATCCGCTGCCGAACAGAATGGGGCCGGGCGCGGTGCCGTAATGCGTCAGGCATGCGCATAGATTGCTCGTGAAGCCGAGGGCAAACGCCGCGAGCAGCGGCGGCGTGCCGAGCGCAAGCGCGACGGCGAGAAACGGCGCGTACATGGCGCCGATCTTCGCGGTGCCCGCCGCAAAGAAATAGTGCGTGTAGAAGTAGACGAGCAGAACGCCTGCAAATCCGGTCACCCATCCCACATTTCCGAACGCTCCGCCGATCTCGCCGGTGAACCACTTGATCAGTCCGAGCTGACCAAGGAAGCCAGCCATCATCACGAGCGTCGCGAACCAGATGAATGAGTTCCACGCCTCCGTGTGCTGGGCGACGTCGCTCCAGTGAATGACGCCGGTCACGAGGAGCGCGGCCACGGCGATGAGAGCCGAAGCGGTCGGATCGAACCGAATCGTCGACGCCAGAATCCACGCGGCCAGCAGCACGAACGCGATCGCTGCCATCAGCCATTCGCTGCGCTTCATTGGTCCCATGTGCGCCAGCGCGGCGCGCGCCGTCTGCGGCGCATCGGCACTCAACGTGCAGCCGCGTGCGCACATCCAGTAGATCGCCGCCGGAACGGCAATCAGGCTGATGACTCCGGGCACACACGAGGCCATCGCCCAGAGTCCCCACGAGATGTTGATGCCCTGCGCCGCCGCGAACTGCACGATCAGCGGGTTGCCAACCATGGAGGTCACAAACATCGCGCTGGTGATAACGGTGCCGTTGTACGCCGCCAGCGTGAGGAATGCGCGCGCCTGCCGGTCCGACCTGTTGTCGCTATTCAGCGTCGCCTGGGTAAGCGATTGCAGGATCGGATAGACAACGCCGCCGGCGCGCGCGGTGTTGCTTGGAATCATCGGCGCCAGCACGAGATCGGATGCGACCAGGCTGTAGCCGAGGCCCAGTGTGCTGCGGCCGAACCACATGACGAGTACGTACGCGATCCGTCGGCCGAGTCCTGTGCGAATGAAGCCTGCCGCGATGAAGAACGCGGAGACGATCAGCCAGGCCGTCGTGTTCGCGAACCCGCTCAGCACCTCGGGCAGCGTCAACGTCCGCGTTGCCAGCGCGACCGCGAGGCTCAGGAAGGTGACGGCGCCGAGCGGCACGGGTTTGCTGACGAGGCCGACGATCGTTGCCACGAAGATGGCCAGCAGGTGCCACGCCCGCGGATCCACCGCGGCGGGCGGTGGGACCAGCCAGATGGCGACGCCCACCGCGGCAACGAGAAGCAGATGACCGCGTCGGACGCCGGCAGCGATCGACGGCTGTGCAACGGCAGCAGGCGCGCGCAGTTGTTCAACGGCTGTAATCATCCGCCTTGTTCCTCGGGGCGGGCACTATACAGCACAGGCGCTACGCTGTCAGCTTGCGGAGTATTTCTGCGACCTGACGATCGGTGTCCGCGTGCGAGCCGTCCGTGCGAATCACATAGGTCGCGCGACGAACCTTCTCCTCGATTGGCATCTGCGCGGCCAGCCGCTGCCGCGCTTCCGTCTCGCTGATATGGTCGCGCGCGACGATGCGCCGGACTTGTTCCTCGGGATCACAGGCGGTTACGATGACGGCTTCGTATAGGGTGTCGCCGCCCGTCTCGTACAACAGCGGGATGTCTGCGATCGCAATCGGATGTTGGGCAGGATCGAGCTGTCGGAACCACGCGTCCGCCTGCGCGCGTACAAAAGGATGAACGATCGCTTCAAGATCGCGGCGAGCCCCGGCATCGGCGAATACGATGTGCGCGAGGCGGCGCCGATCGAGCGCGCGCCCTGCATCCAGCACTCCTGGGCCGAAACGCGCGACGACCGCCGTCAAGCCTTCGCTGCCTGGCGCCACGGCATCACGCGCCAGGACGTCTGCATCGATGGTGGGAACGCCGAGTTCCTCGAACTTCGAGCGAACGTAGCTCTTCCCTGTTGCGATACCGCCGGTGAGTCCGATGCGTCGAACCTCACGCAACCGGTTGCCCCATCCTCGCCCTGGCCGCGCGCAGGGTGTTTCGCATCAGCATGGCGATGGTCAGCGGGCCAACGCCGCCGGGAACCGGGGTCAGTGCCCCGGCCACTTCGACGACCTGCGGATGCACATCGCCCACGAGCACCGACCCTTTCGATCGGAACAGCGCCAATCGTGGATGCCCTTCCGGAAACAGCCACTCGGCTGTCTTTGCGTCGGTCACTGTATTCATGCCGACGTCGACAACGGCAGCGCCCGGTTTGACGAATTCTCTGGTAACCAGGCCGGCCCTTCCTACGGCGGCTACAAGGATGTCCGCGCCACGGCACACGTTTGCCAGATCTGGCGTCCGCGAGTGACAGACGGTAACGGTGGCATCACGGTGCAGCAGCAACAGCGCCATCGGCTTGCCGACAATATCGCTGCGGCCGACCACGACCGCGTGGCGTCCCGCAATTTGAATGTGCTCGCGATCGAGCAGCTCGATCACGCCAGATGGCGTACACGCCACCAGCACGGCGCGCTTCTGCACCAGCAATCCAACGTTGACCGGTGTCAAGCCGTCTACGTCCTTCGCGGGAAGAATTGAATCGAACACACGCTGCTCGGCGTCCGCTCCCATCGCTTTCGGCAGCGGCGACTGCACGAGAATGCCGTCGTGCACGTCGCTGCCGTTGAGCCGCTCGACGACGGCGAGCGTGTCGGCCAGCGTCGCTGTCGACGGCAGCCGCTCGAGGTCCGTGCGAAATCCAATCTCGGCTCCCGTCTTCAACTTGTTGCGAACGTACACCTCGGATGCGGGGTCGTCGCCGACGAGAACGATGCCGAGTCCCGGCGGTCGCCCCTGCTGCTGCATGAACGCCGTCACTTCGGCGCGAATCTCTTCCCGCATGACTCTGCCAAGCGCCTGACCGTCGAGGGTGCGTGCGCTCATGCCACCACGCCTTTCTCTTTTTCCAGCGCCTTCACGCTCTCCGTCTTCCCCAGCACAACGAGCTCGTCGCCCGGACGCATGACGGCGTCAGGCGATGGGTTGAATTCCATGCTTCCACCGGCGCGTTTGATGCCGACGACGATGACGCCAAACCGCTGGCGGATGCCCGCATCCACGATGCTCTGGTTCGCCAGCGCGGAGTCGCTGTTGATGTGCACCTGCTCCATCGACAGATCGAGCCGCTCGGAGCTCGTGGCGAGATGCACGAAATCCACGACCGCCGGCCGAAGAGCCGTCTGCGCCATGTGCGTGGCGCCGATGTGGTACGGCGAGATCACGCGATCGGCGCCCGCCCGCCGCAGCTTCGGCTCTGCATCATCGGCTTCCACGCGCGCAATGATGAACAGATCGGGGCGCATGACACGCGCGGTGAGGACCGTGAACACGTTCTCCGCGTCCGTGCCGACCGCGGCGATCAGGCCTCGGGCGCGGTGAATCCCCGCCTTCGCCAGCACCTCTTCGCGGCTTGCATCGGCTTCGAGCGTCACCCACCCGCGTTCCACCGACTGCTGCACGCGTTCAGAATCGCGTTCGATGATCGCGATTTGCATACCCTGCTGATGCAGTTCGTTGGCGATGAAGCTGCCGATGCGGCCGTAGCCGCAGAGGATGAAGTGGTCTTTGAGGTTTTCGAGCATACGCGCGGCGCGCCGCTTCTTGAAGCGTTGATGCAGCCCGCCCTCCACGATGATGGTTGCCAGCAGCGTGACGGTGTAGAACGCGGTTCCGACGCCGCAGAAGATTAGAACGATGGTGAAGACCTGTCCCGGCAGTGACAGCGGGTGAACTTCGCGGTATCCAACCGTCGCCACCGTGGTAACGGTCATGTAGAACGCGTCCCACGCATTCCACCCTTCGATGACCACGTAGCCGGCGGTTCCGCCGGCCAGCACGGCCAGCAGCATCGCAATGGCGAGGCGCGGGCCGCGGAAATTCGTCAACTGGTAAATTGGCGCTCCGTTCCCAGCCGGCTATGTGAGCGCGCGTAGCCGAAGTAGAACAACAGCCCGATGACCAGCCACACGGCCAGCCGCACCCAGTTCGTCCACCCCAGACCGTAGATCATCGCGCCGCACACGACAACGCCGAGCGTCGACACGACCGGCAGCGCCGGCACGACGAAGCCGCGCGGAACGTCCGGCCTGCGCTTGCGGATGATCCACACGCCGATGCAGACGAGGATGAACGCGAACAGCGTGCCGATGCTTGTCATCTCGCCGACGATGTCGCCCGGAATGAAGGCGGCGAACAGGCCGGTGAAGACGAAGAAGATCATGTTCGACTTCCACGGCGTTCGGTAGCGCGGGTGCACGTCCGAGAAGATCTTCGGCACCAGGCCATCGTGGCTCATCGCGTAGAACACGCGCGACTGGCCGAGCAGCATGACGAGGATCACCGACGAGAAGCCGGCGAGAATCGCGACCGTCACGAGTCGCGACAGCCACTCGAACCCGGCCATGTAGTTTGTAATCGCCGCCGCCACCGAGGCTTCACTTCCCTCGGTGCGGAAGAACTGCACCGGTGCGACGCCGCTCAACACGTACGAGAACAGCACGTAGAGCACGGTGCAGACGACGAGCGACCCGAGAATGCCAATCGGCATGTCGCGTTTCGGGTTTTTTGTTTCCTGCGCGGCTGTCGAGACCGCGTCGAAGCCGATGAACGCGAAGAACACGACCCCCGCTGCACCGAGAATCCCCATGATGCCCCCGTACGCGTGCGTCACCCCTTCGGGCGTCGTATACGTGGTCGGCTCCGGAATGTACGGCGTGTGGTTGATCGGGTTGATGAAGCTCCACCCGAAGATGATCACCATGACCACGATCGTGAGCTTCGTTATGACGATCAGGTTGTTGACGAGCGCGGACTCGCGCGTGCCGCGAATCAGCAGCGCCGAGAGCAGCAGCAGGATGAACACGGCGGGTATGTTCATTACTCCGTGCACGCCGTTCATCGCCTCGAACGGGGAATGTCGCCATTGGTACGGGATGTCCATCCCGACATAGCCGAGCACCCTGTTGAAGTATTCGCTCCAGGCGATGGCCACTGTGGCGGCGCCGATGGCGTACTCCAGCACGAGGTCCCAGCCGATGATCCACGCGACGAACTCGCCCATCGTCGCGTAGGAATACGTGTAGGCGCTGCCCGCGATGGGGATCATCGAGGCGAATTCCGCGTAACAAAGCCCTGCGAACGCGCAGCCGATGCCCGCGACGATGAACGCGAGGGTCACCGACGGGCCGGAGCGCTCTGCGATGGCCGCGGCGGTGCGGACGAAGATGCCTGCCCCGATGATGCCGCCGATGCCGAGCGACACCAGCGACAGTGGTCCAAGCGTTCGCTTCAGCGTGTGCTCGCCCACTGCCTGATGCTGCAGGCTATGCTGCCCCGCCGACGCTGCGACGATGTTCTCTGCATGCGGACCGACGTCGCCGACCCTCGCATCCGCGATCAGCCGATCGATCGACTTAGTTCGAAAAAGTGAGCTAGACACGGGATGACTATACCCCGAGGCTTTGCAGAAATGCGCGCACCCGGCGCTCCGGATCGCCTGCGGCCAGGAGGTCGCCGATGACCGCGACCGAAGCGGCGCCAGCGCTGATTACCGATGAGGCATTTTCCAGCGTGATGCCGCCGATGGCGACTACAGGAATATTGCCGGCGAGCTTCGCAGCGGTCGCGACCAGTTCGAGGCCGATGGGGTCATAGCCTGTGTCCTTGCTCGTGGTGCCGAACACCGGACCGATCGCCACGTAGCTGACCGGCTCACGCACCGCGGCTTCGATCTGCGCCACGGTGTGGGTTGAGAAGCCAACGATCCTCTCATTCCCGAGCAGATGCCGCACCGCGCGTGGCGGCAGATCGTCCTGTCCGACATGAACACCGGCCGCGGCCGAGAGAAGGGCAATGTCTACGCGATCGTTGATGATCACGGATGCATCGTAGGGCCGCGCTGCGGCGACGAGCGCATCGGCGAGCTCGAGGAATGCGTGCGAGTCGAGCGCTTTCGCGCGAAGCTGCAGCATACGCGCGCCGCCGGCGAGAAACGCGCGCGCAACGTCCGGCGGATGCAGGCCCGCCCGGCGCGACGCATCGACATCGACGATGGCGTGCAGGCGGTTACCACCAACCACAAACCACCAACCGGTTATGCGGTATCGGCGAGCTTGGTGTCTTTTGGCGCCGCGGCGAACCGTTCCATGAAGGCGGTGCTCAGCCGGCCAGCGATGAAGTCGGGATCGCTGATGATCCTCAGCTGCAGCGGAACGGTGGTCTTGATGCCTTCGATGACCGTCATCTCCAGCGTGCGACGCATACGCGCGATTGCTTCCTGACGATCGCGCCCGTGCACGATGATCTTGGCGATCATTGAGTCGTAGTACGGCGAGATGGTGCACTCCGAATGCGCGGCCGTGTCGATGCGCACGCCCGGACCACCCGGCACGCTGAATGCGTGAATCATGCCGGGGGACGGCGCAAACGTCTGCGGATCCTCCGCATTGATTCGGCACTCGATCGCGTGGCCGGTAAACGTGACCTCGCTCTGCTTGAAGCCGAGGCGCTCCCCTGCCGCGATACGGATCTGTTCCTTGACGATGTCGATACCGGTCACCATTTCGGTGACCGGATGCTCGACCTGCAGACGGGTATTCGCTTCCATGAAATAGAACTTCCCGTCCTTGTCCATCAGGAATTCGAACGTCCCGGCGTTGGTGTACTGCACGGCCTTCGCCGCGTCGACGACGAGACTCCCCATCTTGCGGCGGACCTTATCGGTCAACGGCGAGGCGGGCGACTCCTCGAGCAGTTTCTGATGGCGCCGCTGGATGGAACATTCGCGCTCGCCGAGATGCACGAGGTTGCCGTGATGGTCGCCAAGCACCTGGAATTCGATGTGGCGCGGATTTTCGAGATACTTCTCGATGTACACATCGCCGACGCCGAACGCGGCTTCGGCTTCGCGCTGCGCCGTGCGCAGAAGGTTTGGCAGATCGGCGGGTCCGCGCACCACACGCATGCCGCGGCCTCCACCGCCGGCGACGGCCTTGATAATTACCGGATAACCAATGTCCTTGGCGACCTTTAGCGCCTTCTCCTCGCTCTCGACCGGCCCATCGCTGCCGGGCAGCATCGGTACGCCGGCTTTTTTCATCGCTCGGCGTGCGCGCGCCTTGTCGCCCATCAGCTTGATAACGTTTGGATCGGGGCCAATGAACCGGATGTGGCAGGCCTCGCACACCTCCGCCAGGTAGGCGCTTTCCGACAAGAACCCGTAGCCTGGATGGATGGCGTCCGCACCGGTGATTTCCGCCGCGCTGATGATCGCCGGCACATTCAGGTAGCTGTCGGTGCTGCGCGGCGGGCCGATGCAGACGTCCTCGTCCGCGTACTTCACATGTAGCGAGTTCTCGTCCGCCTCGGAGTAGACGGCGACCGTCTTGATGCCGAGCTCGCGGCACGCCACGATGACGCGCAGCGCGATCTCTCCACGGTTGGCGATCAGAATTTTTTTAAACATGGTTTAAGACGGCTTGATCGCAAAGAGCCGTTCGCCGTACTGCACGGCCTGCCCGTTCTCGACGTAAACCTTCACCACCTCACCGTCGCACTCCGCGTTGATTTCGTTCATCAACTTCATCGCTTCGATGATGCAGAGCACCTGCCCTTTTCGGACGATGTCGCCCACCTCGGCAAATGCTTTCGCACCCGGCTCCGGGGCGCGATAGAAGGTCCCGACAATCGGCGACTTCACCACGGCGAGGTCCAACGGGTCGTCGGTGGCGCCGATGACCGTTGCGCCATCAGCCGGTGCCGCCGCGGGCGGCGGCATCGGCGGTATGTAATGCCCCTGCGGAGCCGCCGGCATCGCCGTCCAATGGCCGGCGGTGTTCTTGCGCAGACGCAGCTTCACATTGTCGCGCTCGAGCTCGAACTCCGCGAGGTCGTGCTCGCGCATCATCTCGAGGATCTGCTTGATCTCGTCAAAGTCCATCTGCTCGTTACGGCCTTCCCGCAACACAACGGGCCGCTCCGTTGTCGCGGCCAGGGCGGTCGGCGTTGAAGGGCTGTCGTGAGAAGTAGTGCATCTGTTGATACCTGCGACTAAAGAATCAGGAGCTCTCGGGTGATGCTGGTGAGCAGCTCGCAGCCGCTGTCGGTGATGAGCACATCGTCTTCGATGCGCACGCCGCCGAAGCCGGACAGGTAGGCGCCAGGTTCGATCGTGAACACCATGCCGGGCGCGAGCGCGACCGGCAGTGCGTCCCCGCGCGGCTTGCCGACGCGCGGCTCCTCGTGAACGTCCAGACCGAGCCCGTGGCCGGTGCCGTGGCCGAAGGCGTCACCGAGACCGCGATCGCGCAGCAGGTCGCGCGCCGCCGCATCCACGGTTGACGCATCCACGCCGGGTTTCGCGGCGGCAACGGCTGCCGCGTGCGCGTCCCGGACTGCGTCGTACACGCGCCGCGCCTCGCGCGCGGGCGGCCCGATCGAGACCGTACGGGTCAAGTCGCAGCAGTATCCGTCCAATACGCCGCCAAAGTCCAGCACGACGAGGTCACCCGACGCGAGCGTACGCGTGCCGGCGCGGTAGTGCGGCATCGCGGAATGCGGTCCCGATGCGACGATCGTGTCGAACGCCGGCCGTTCGTACCCTGCCTCGCGCATCGATGACTCGATCGCGGCGGCGACGCTTCGCTCGGATACGCCTGCGCGAATCGACGCAAGC
Source organism: Vicinamibacterales bacterium (assembly GCA_035492455.1). Taxonomy (GTDB): domain Bacteria; phylum Acidobacteriota; class Vicinamibacteria; order Vicinamibacterales; family UBA2999; genus Gp6-AA40. The sequence continues at coordinate 29,435 of DATJJE010000062.1, forward strand.
ACGGCGGGCATGACATCGTTCAAGCGACGGGCCGCATCACGAATGATCGCGATCTCCGACGCATCTTTGACCATGCGCAAATGTTCGACGAGCCGCTCCGTCGACCGCAGCGTGAGGTCGAGACCGCGGCCGCCGATTGTCTCGCGCCACCATTCGTATCGCGCGACTGTCACATGTGCGGCCTCAAAGCCCACGGTCGTCACGCCGATTTCCGCCAGGCATCCGATCAGCGCTTCCTCGTAACTGGCCGGGACATCCCAGATGCGGAGGCCCGGACACGCGGCGGGCGATTCCTGCAGCGCGCGCACCGCGTCGTGATAACGAAAGTCGACGAGCAGGTGCAGGGCGTCCCTGGTGAGAACGAGGATGCCGGCGGTGCCCGCGTGATTCGACAGGTACCGGATATTGGCGGGCGGCGTGATGATGAGCGCGTCGAGGCTGAGCGTCTCGAGCGACTCACGGATGCGTGTGTGGCGCGCGGCAAGCGCGGCAGTCGAAGGCAGCGCCATGGTCACCGTATGCGGGAGCGATCGGCCACGATTGCGTCGAGCCACTGCTCGAGTTGGGCAAGCGCTGGATCGACGGGTCTGGGTGCGGGAACAGCGACGTTCACGTCAACGTTCTCGACCGGCCAGTCGAACGTCTGGCGCTGACTAATTTCTTCGAGCGCACGGATCGCGGTGAGGTTGTCCGGTGCGGCCTGCAGCACCGCTTCGAGCTCCTTCCGCGCTTCGCTGTGATGCTCCAACTCCATCAGCGCACGTCCGAGCGTCACCTGAGCCGAAAGGTACCCCGGATGGCGTGCCAACCCCTCACGGCAGATCTTCACCGCCTGATCGAGGTCGCCGCTGCGCCTGTACTCTTCCGCCAGCTGCGCGAACGCGATGGACGAAGGGTCTCTTTCGAACCGGCGGCGCAGTTCGCCAATGCGGGGATTGTCGGTCATTGATCCTGATTCTAAAAAGAAACGCCGGGCCTTTTCAGGACCCGGCGTTCATGTGCCGTCAGCCGGCTGACTCTACGGCACCACAACGCTCGAGGAGAACGTCTGTGTGACGCCGCGGCTGTCAGTGATTCTCAGCTTCACTGTATACGTACCCGAAGCGCCGAAGTCGTTCGATGTCGTCGCGCCGCTGCCGTTCGTGTCATACGACCCGTCGTTGTCGAAGTCCCAGGCGTAGTCACTAATCGTCGTTGCCACGGAACTCGACGATGCCGATGCGTTGAAAGAAACGGTTGTGCCAGACACCGAATAGCTGAACGTCGCGGTCAGACCGCTGGAGACCGTCACAACCTGATTGATGGTTGTCGACTGGCCCAGATCGTCGCGCACCGTCAGCGTCAGCAGGTAAGAACCTGCCTGCGAGTAGGTGTGCTGAATGATGTTCGAGTTCTGCGTGTTGCTGTTGCCGTCACCCCAGACGAACTGATACGACACGATGCGATGGTTCGTTGCCGCCGTGGCGCTGGCCGTGAACGTAGCCGGCTGCGACGCAATGGGCGTCGCGGGCGACGAGGAGATCGACACGCTCGTCGGAATGCTCGGCGCGGACACGCTGACGGTCTGTTGGGTGGTATTCGACGTTCCACCGCTGTCTGTGGCCGTGAGCCTGACGACGAACGAACCACCTGAACTGAACGCGTGGGTCACGATCATTCCTGTGGCGGTTCCGTCGCCGCCGAAGTCCCAGAAGAAGGTGCAGTTCGAGCATGCCGCGCCCTCGTCCTGTGTGCTCGACGCGTTGAACGTGACGGTTTGACCGACGTCCGGTGAAGAGGGGCTGAACGAGAACGCCGCCGTCGGAGCGGTGCCATTCTGCGGGCTGGCGAGAATCTGCAGCATGTGCGTCGTCGCGTTTCCGCCATTGATTCCGACCGGTATCGCGGTGACGACGATATTTCCGGTCGATCCGGACTGAGGCGCCGTGACCACGAACGTCGCCTGACCCGTCGATGCGGTCACGACTTCGGACTCTGAAAGTGCCGCCCCCGTAGGAGCACTGGACCCGAGCGACAGTGAAATGCGCTGACCAACGACCGGTCGACCGGCCACGTCTCGGGCGGTGATCGTCACGACCGATTGCGAGGAGCCGTCGCGGGGAATGCTGTCCGGGGTAGCAGTCATCGACAGCGACAGCGCGAATTCCGACGGCCCTGAGAGCGCCGGCATCTCCTGCTTGTCGAGTGAGCACCCAGCAAACGTCAGCGAAGCTGCCGCCACAATGGCGGCAAGCGCGACGCGATATGGGCGATTCTTCGTGATCATGTGTATGTCCTACGAGGGATCCGCGAAGTTTGCGAAATTCACCTGCACGTCCGCCGTCACCTTGACGTTGTTGCCGGCCTGGTCCTTGCCGTAAAACGTGAGCGTCGCGATGGTGTTGATCACCGTTCGGTTGTCGACGTTCAGCGCCGCGAGTGGCGACTCCAGCTTGGCGACGTGCCGCACGATTTCCACGACACCCGAAACGGCGTCCGTGGCTACCGTCAACGTCATGGCACCATCGAACGCATACGGAATGTCCACGCCGGGCGTATTGCGTCCGTCCGCGCGGCGGTACTCCACGTGGTAGCGCGTGAATGTCACCGCATTGAGCGCGCTCGGTTGATTCGCAGTTCCGGGAACACCCTGATCCTTCAGCGTGAGTTCCATCGTGACCTGCGCGAGGTCATCGTAGATGGTGCCGTTTGTGAGGACGTCGGAATTCAACGGCCCACTGGCGAACGTCGGCGAGGCTCCCCCCTGGGCCGTTTTGACCTCATCAATGATCACCCTCGACGGTGACCGACCCTGACTCGGATCGCCGCAGCCGGCCACCAGCACGGCCGCCAGCAACGAGGTGAATGTGAGCGTCTTCGATGTCACGTCCATCTCCTAGATCGTGAGAATCCGCGGCGTAATGAAGATGAGCAGCTCGCGGCTGTCATCGGTGATGCCGTTGCGCTGGAACAGCCATCCGAGCAGCGGCAGCCGGTACAACCCCGGCGTCCGGTCCTTGTTCGTCTGTTCGTTGCTGATGTAGATGCCCCCGATGACGGTGGTATCGCCGTTGTTCACAAGCACCTGCGTGATGGCGCGCTGCGTATCGATCGGCGGAATGTTGTTGATCGCCTTGCTGAAGTCCGGCGCCGCGTTCTCGAGCGAAATGCGCATGATGACGGTGTTGGCCGCCGTGATCTGTGGCGTGACTTTCAGCGTCAACGCCGCATCCTTGAACGTGACCGTGACGGTGTTGTTCGCCACGGTCTGAATCGGGATCTGCACGCCCTGCGTCATCTCCGCCTCGACGTTGTTCTGCGTCGTCACGCGCGGGGTGGACAGCAGCCGTCCCTGGCCCTGCTTCTCGAGCGCGGACAACGCGACGTCGAGATTCAAGGCGCCGTTCAGCGAGCCGAGGGCGACGCCGAATGCGGTGCTCGCGCCGGTGGCCGGAAGATTGACGGCTGTCGGCACGTCATCGAATCCCGGATCCGGTGCCGGTGGCCCCTGCTGGTTATTGATACGGCCGGTGAGGCTGCCCTGGTTCGGGAACGCCAGTCCTGTGGTGTTGCCGATCGTGTTGCTCGCCCGGGCGCCGAAACCCCACTGCACACCGAGTGTTCGCGCGAACTGACGCGTCGTCTGCACGATGCGCGCCTCGATTTCAACCTGCGGCTGCGGCGCGTCGAGTGTTGCGATCAAATCCGTCGCCCTCTGCAGACGCTCCGGCAGGTCGTTGATGATGATGGTGTTGGTGCGCGGATCCGTCTGGATCGATCCACGCGACGAGAGCACGGTCGCCGTCAGCAACGCACGCAGATCCTCGGCGCGTGCATAGCTGAGCGGCCGCGTCAGCACCCGCAACTCGCCCGATAACGCCTGCTCGTCGGCGAGCTTTCGGCGCTGCGTTTCTTCATCGGCGAGAACAGCGAGTGGGGCGACGCGAACGATCGTTCCGTCCACGACATATCCGAGCTTGTTGGCGCGCAGGATGATGTCGAGCGCCTGGTCCCACGGGACATCACGCAGCGACACGTCAACGGTCCCCTGAATCGTCGGGTCGATGACGATGTTCAGTCCGCTGATTTCTGCGAACGTGCGAAGCACCGCCCGCAAGTCCGCACCCTGGAAGTCGAGGCTGACCGGATGACCGGTATAGCGCGGACCGGTCGAACCGATCTGCGTGGTCTGCGTGCCGGCGGGCACCGTCGGCGCCGGCGTGGTCTGCGCCGGCGCCTGCGGCGGTGGCGCGAAGACAGCGGTGGGCGGAGCCTGCGCCTGCGCCATCATCACAACCGGCTGCTGCGGAACAACGGATTTCGTCGGCGCCAGCGTGGCGACAGCCTGCGCCTGCTGCGAAGGCGCCGCCGCGTCATCCACGATCACTGTCAGCTGTTGTCCATCGACCGACGGTTCGAGGTGATACGCGGACCGCTTCGTCATTTCGACGGCGATGCGCGTCAGCATCGCGCTCTTCTCGTTGATGCCGATGCGGACGTTCTGAACCGTTCCCTGCCCGACAGGTGTTACGCCCGGCAACGCAGACGAGGCGTTGGCGACATCGATGTAGAGGCGCGCGGGACCTTCCTTTGATTCCTCGACATTGGTGGTTACCAGCCGGCCAGTCGCTTTCAACGTAATCGCGGTGGACGCACCGCGGCGGTCGACCTGGAGATCGCGAATAACACTCGACGGGCCGGCGGCGGTGATGACGCCGCCAGCGGGCTTGTCAAGCCGATCGGCTTCGACATAGATGATGTTGCGCGAACTGCGGACGCGGGGCCGGATTGGCTGGGCGAGCGCAACGCTGACGCGGGCAATCGACGCTCCATCAAAGGCGCGGGCGTTCTCCACGCGCACGCCGGAGATCGGCACGCGAGGATCGATCTTGAAGTTGTCCGCAAAGCCGACCGCGAGCACGTCGCGCATCTCCACGACGAACGTGCGCGGGTCCGGCTGTGACGCGACATACGGCACAGGGTCAGACGCTTCAATCGAAAGCACGCCCGCGCGGTCTTCGACGCGCGACGTGATCCGCTTGAGGACGGCGATGTCCGTCGTGCTCGCACGCAGCGGAACCATGATGCCGAGCGCGGCGAGTACGCCGAGCAGCGGCAACTTCCACTTTCCAACTCCCAACTTCCAAGGTCTCATCACTTAGCCTCTTCCGTCTGTCGGAGCAGCTTGCGCACCTCGCGCTGTTTCTCCAGAGACAGCGGATCGGTCACCTGTTGCGTAATGACCATGCTGTCCGGAGTAATGGCTCGGATCGTCCCGTCGAGCAGCCTGTCCCCCGCTTTGACGATGTAGGTCTTCTGGTCGGAGCCTTGGAGAATGCCGACGTAGGTTCCCTGGCTCGCGAGCGTTCCCTTGAGCGTCACCTCGCCCGTTTCGAGCCCCGCCAGTCCGTTTGGTCGCGCGCCAGGCCCGCCGGTGCGCGGCACCTCGCTTCCGCGCCGCAGAAGGCTGACGAATGGATCGCGACGGCCCTGCGGGTCGTATGTGTAGCCCTGCGGCTCGACCGGCGAGGCTGCGGATGGCGGAGCCGTCGTCCCCTGCGCTGCCGTTTGTGGCGTGCTCGCGGATGCCGGCGGTGCCACGTTTTCAGGAGCTCCCGGCGCGCTCGACGCCGTTGCTGGAGGCGGTGCAGCCGATGCAGGCCGCGGCGCCGGTCGTGCCGCCTGTCTTGGCGCGGCGGCGGGTCTCGGGGCCGGTCGCAACGCAGGTCGCGACGCAGGCGCCGACCTGGATCGCGGCGCAGCCACCGTCTTCCTCGTCACTTGGGCGACGAACGCATTCGCGTTGCCTGCGAAAGTGAACGTGAGCGCGCCGACGACGATGACAAAGCTAATCGTTCGCATCGTCATCACGCTTTCGGAGCCGCCGGTTTTGCGGCCGGCTTCGTGCCCGAAGCAGCGGGCTTTCCCACCGTTTTCGTGTCGCCCGGCTTGGCTTCGACGAGCACGAACGTGGTCGCCGTGCAGGACGCTTCGACGGTTTGCGCAGGTCCGCCGTCGTCTTTCACCTTGATGTGGATGCCGGAGACGTTGATGATGCGCGGGAACTTGCTTACGCGTTCCAGGAAGCTTCCCAGGTTGTGGTACGTGCCATCGAGCTCGAGCCCAATCGGCCACTCGGCATACATCTGACGCGTGGCGACTGGCTGCGGCGAGAACCCGCGAATCTGCAGGCTCGACTGCGTGGCCATTCCCTGGATGCGACGAAGAAGATCGGCGACGTCTTTTTCCTCGGGCAGCACAGGACGGAGTCGATCGAGCTGCGCCTGCAGGTCTTCAACCTGCCGGCGGAACTCAGGCAGCCTGCGGGCGGTGGCGCGGCCGCGAATGATGTCGGCGCGGATGGTGCGAAGCTGCGCCTGCCGCGTGTTGATGCTCTGCTGCGCGGGCTTGGCGTAGAAATTCCAGAAGACACCGGCACCGGCAATCGACAGCAACGCGAAGGCGCCAAGCTGGCCATACCACGGCAACTTACTGAGACTGAGATTCATCGCCATTTTTGCGCATCGGGCGGCCTAATGACCGCTTCAGCGCCCTCCCCGCGCGGCTGGCGTCGGCGGCGCAGCGCCACGACCACTACGGCCGCGGCCTGCAGCAGCTGCTGCAGGCGGTGCGGTCTTTGGCGCTACGAGCTGCGCCTTCACCGTGAACTTGATGACATCCACCGTCGACGGTCCCGCACCGCGACCACCAGCAGCACGGCCAACCGTTACGGAGTCGACCTGGCTGTTGACGATTTCCACCGGCTTCACCAGTAATGGGCTGTTGCCGAGATTGCCGACGAAGTCGGAGAGCGCGATCAGCGTCGTGCTTTGCCCCTGAATCGTGACGTCGGCGCCCTGCTGAGTGAGATCAGTGAGCCACAACATGTCGGGAAGGCTCTTGCTGACTTCATCGAGCAGCTGCACAGGAATGCTCTGGCCGCCGCGCAGTTGTTCGATTAATGCGACGCGCTGTTGCAGCGCGTCGCGCTGCTGATCGAACGCTGTAACGTCGCGAAGGATCGACTGCAGCCGCGTCTGCTCGCGCGTCGCGTCAGCAATGTCCTGATCGACCTGGATCGACGCCTGACGCAGCATCCAGAACCAGTAGCCGATGCCGGCAGCGCTCGCGACCAGCAGAAGGATGCAGGCGACCATCGTCTGGCGGCCGCTGTCGAACGTGAACCCTTTCTTCTTGACCTGCCGTTCGCCGCCGAGAAGGTTGATGCGAATCATCGGTCGCTCGCCTTCCTCAATGCGAGGCCGACGGCCACCGCCGCAGTCGACGCCATGGTGGACGCATCACCGAGCTTCTTCGTATCCCACGTGACCGCGCGGAAGGGATCGAACTCTTCGACCGGCGCGTTGAACCGCTCCTGCACCATCTGGTGGAAACCGTCGACGCGCGAGGCGCCGCCGCTCAGCATGATGCGGTCGATCTGATCCGTCGAGGCGCTGGCCTTGAAGAAGTCGAACGTCTTCTGGATTTCGAGCAGCACGTTCTCCGTCACCGCGTGGAGTACGGGCTGCGCCTCCTCGAACGTTGCGCCGTCAACTGGAATACCCTTCTTCAGCTGCTCTGCGGACTCGAACGGCAGATCGAGCTCCTTCTGCACCGCCTCGGTGTAGGCATTGCCCCCCATTGAAATGTCGCGCGTGAAGACGGACTGATCGCCCTGCAGGATGTTGATGTTGATGGCGCTGGCGCCGGCGTTGAGCAGTACAACGGTGCGCCCGGCCTCGAGCCCGTAATTCACCTCGAAAGCGTTCTGCAACGCAAAGGCGTCGACGTCCACGATGACGGGCGTGCGGCCGGATTGCGCGATCACGTTCGTGTAGTCGGCGATCTTTTCCTTCTTGGCGGCGACCAGCAGGACATCCATGCTGCCGCGCGAGTTCGGACCGGTGCCGGGGTCGAGGATTTGATAGTCGAGGTTGACGTCCTGAATGTCGAATGGGATGTACTGCTCGGCTTCCCAGTAAATGGATTCCGCCAGCTCGTTCTCGGTCATCACCGGCAGGGTGATCTTCTTCACGATGACGGCGTTGCCCGACAGAGAAGCGCAGACGTCCTTCGTCTTGAACGCCTTGTTGCTGTCGAAGACGCGGCGAATGGCGTCGGCGACCGACGCGGCATCGATGATGGCGCCGTCGACGATGGCGTCGGCGGGCACCGGCTCTGCGGCGAAGGCGGCGACCTTATATCCCTTGCCGGCCGGCTTCAGCTCGACAGCCTTGACGGCGCTCGACCCAATGTCGAGCCCGACCACGCTTTTGACTTTTCCGAAGAGCGGCATAGTCCTCTGTGCAAACCTGAGCTCAATCGAGCCACGCCGGTTACGAACGTGCAACGCGCGCTTTCATTCGCAAATCGCGCGTGTTTCGAAACTTGCTGTCGTGTCTTGTTATCGGCGTTTTCCGTCAGCTCATCACGACGATGTGACCGCGCGAACGCGCGTCGATCGCGGTGTCAGGGAAACGCTGTGCCGATCCGGGCGGTTCAGTTGACAGTTCCCGGAACCGTCCGTATCATTGGGGTTTGCGGTTATCGGCGGCGAGGTCGTGATCGCCCCAGGTAAGGAATCCCTTTTCATGCGGACGTTCGTAGCAAGCGCGAAGAGCGCAGATAGCCGGTGGCATGTCATCGACGCGAAGGGCCAAGTGCTCGGCCGCGTCGCGACGCTGGCGGCGCGCCTTCTCCAGGGCAAGCACAAGGCGACCTATACCCCGTTCATCGACACCGGCGATCACGTCGTCATCGTGAACGCGGCGGAGGTCAAGCTGACCGGCCGCAAAGAGGATCAGAAGATTTACCGCTATCACAGCGGATTCGAAGGCGGGCTGCGCGAGGAACGTGCCGCGGTCGTGCGCAAGAAGCAGCCAGTACGCCTGGTCGAGGAAGCGGTTCGCGGCATGCTGCCGAAAACCAAGATGGGAGATGCGATGTACCGGAAGCTGAAGGTCTACGCCCGCGCCGACCATCCGCATGCTGCCCAGCAACCCAAGCAGATAGAGGTCGCATAGTTTGGCAAGCATCGAATACTACGCAACGGGTCGACGCAAGACTTCAACCGCCCGCGTTTTCCTCCGTCCCGGCAAGGGCGCCATCACCGTTAACCATCGCGAGTTCGACAAATACTTCACCACCGACGCGCTGCGGACGCAGGTGCGCCGCCCGCTGCTCCTCACGGAGACCGGTGAGAAGTTCGACATCCTCGCGACCGTGGACGGCGGCGGCATCAATGGCCAGGCCGGCGCGGTGCGCCTCGCGGTCGCGCGCGCCCTCGTCGACTACAACGCGGAGCTCCGCAAGCAGTTGAAGAAGGATGGGCTGCTGACGTCGGATTCGCGCGTCAAGGAACGCAAGAAGTACGGGCTGGCCGGCGCGCGCAAACGCTTCCAGTTCAGTAAACGCTAGGTGCAGGGGCGGGTCTCAGACCCGCCCATAACGTTAGAGAGAAGGAGGAGCTGTTGCCCGGGATTGCGATGAAGGACCTGCTGGAGGCCGGCGTTCATTTCGGCCACCAGACGAAGCGCTGGAACCCGAAGATGAAGGAATACATCTTCGGCGAGCGGAATGGCATTTACATCATCGATCTGAACAAGACGGTGAAGAAATTCCGCGACGCCGAAGAGTTCGTCACCAACCTTGCCGCGGACGGCAAGACAGTTCTCTTCGTTGGGACCAAGCGCCAGGCGCAGGACGTCATGGCCGAGGAAGCGCAGAAGAGCGGCATGTACTTCGTCAACCAGCGCTGGCTCGGCGGCCTGCTCACCAACTTCAGCACAATCCAGCGCAGCCTCGGACGCCTGCGCGACCTCGAAGCCATGGTCACGGACGGCCGTTACGACACCCTCTCGAAAAAGGAAATCGCGCGCGCGGAAAAGGAAAAACGCAAGCTGCTGAAGAACCTCGAAGGGATTCGGCATATGTCGCGTCTGCCCGACGCCATCTTCGTCGTCGACACGAAGAAGGAAAAGATCGCGGTTGACGAAGCGCGCAAGCTGAAGATTCCGGTCATCGGCATCGTCGATACCAACTGCGACCCCGACGAAGTCGATTACGTCATTCCGGGGAACGATGATGCGCTGCGCGCCATTCGCCTGTTCGCATCGAAAGTCGCCGAAGCGGTGATGGCCGGCCGCGCCATGCGCGAATCGCGGATCGCTGAAGAAGACGCATCGCGCGCGCAGGAAGCGGCGGAGGCTGACGCCGCCGCACGGCTGCGAACCGCAGTGCGTCCACAGCGACGCGAAGCGGCGCCAACACCTGCCGGCGCGTAACGCGCGGGCAGCAAGAGTTTGCGCCGGCCTCACAGCCGGCGCTTTTTGTGTACAGGTCCGGCTGAATGAAGCCGGATTCCACCGAGGTAGGAAATGGCCACGACAGCAATCACGGCAGATCAGGTCAAACAGCTTCGCGACAAAACAGGCGCCGGCATGATGGAGTGCAAGGCCGCCCTCGCCGAAGCGAACGGCAACATGGAGGAGGCCGTCACCATCCTGCGCAAGCGCGGTCTGGCGCAGGCCGCCAAGCGCGCCGGCCGCGCCACCGCGCAGGGCTTGATCGGCAGCTACATCCACATGGGCGGGAAGATCGGCGTCCTCGTCGAGGTCAACTGCGAATCGGACTTCGTGGCGCGGACCGAGGACTTCCAGAACCTGGTGAAGGAAGTCGCGATGCACATCGCGGCTGCGGATCCGAAGTGGGTGCGCCGCGAGGACGTCCCGGCGGAATCAATCGAGAAGGAGAAGTCCATCTATCGCGCGCAGATGGAGAACACCGGCAAGCCGGCGCACGTCCTCGACAAGATCGTCGAGGGCAAGCTGGGCAACTTCTACTCGCAGTTCGTCCTGCTCGACCAGCCATCGATCCGCGATAACAACGTGGCGATTTCGCAGCTGATCGCGCAGGCGAGCGCAAAAACGGGCGAGAACATCCAAATCAACCGGTTTGTCCGGTTCCGAGTCGGCGAAGGCGAATAGCCTGTCGGGCTCCGGGCTTCGGCCTCGAGGCTTCGGTAACACTGAAGCCTCAAGCCCGGAGGCGGTAGCCGATATAATTCCGGCTCGTGCCCTCGCCCGACCAATCTCCACTCTACAAGCGAATTCTCCTCAAACTTTCCGGCGAAGCCTTGATGGGCGATCGTCAGTTCGGTATCGATCCCAACGTGGCGACACGCATCGGGCAGGATGTCGCCGAAATCCAGGCGCTCGGCGTCGAAACCGCGATCGTCATCGGCGGCGGCAACATCTTCCGCGGCCTTGCCGCCAGCGCGCGCGGCATGGATCGCGCCACCGCGGATTACATGGGGATGCTGGCAACGGTGATCAACGCGCTCGCGCTGCAGGACGCGCTCGAGCAGCTGGGCGTGCTCACGCGCGTCGTCACGGCCATCGAGATGCGCGCGGTCGCGGAGCCGTTCATCCGCCGACGCGCGATCCGGCATCTCGAGAAGAAGCGCGTCGTCATTTTCGCGGCAGGAACGGGCAACCCCTACTTCACCACCGACACCGCTGCGGCGCTGCGGGCGATGGAGATCAAGGCCGAGGTCATCCTCAAGGGAACCAAGGTGGACGGTGTCTACACCGCCGACCCGATGCTCGACCCGAACGCAACGAAATACCCTACAATCTCCTACCTGCAGGTCCTCGAGCGGCAGCTCAAGGTGATGGACGCGACAGCGATCTCTCTCTGCATGGACAACAAGCTGCCGATTGTCGTCTTCAACCTATGCGAAGGCGGCAACGTCCGCCGCGTGGTGATGGGCGAAGCAATCGGCACTACTGTGAGCTAGCTGGGTCGTGGGTGGTAGGTGGTGGGTCGCGGAACGAGAACCCGCGAAGGTCACCCCTACTTCCCACCATCCACCACCTAAATTGCTATGGATTTCAACGACCTGAAAGGCATGTTCGCGGAAGTGAAGATGAAAATGGACGGCGCGATCGAGCGCGTCCGTCGTGAGATGGCATCGGTGCGCACCGGACGCGCAACGGTCAGTCTGCTCGACGGCGTTCAGGTGGAAGCTTATGGATCGAGGATGCCGATCAATCAGGTGGCCACGCTCTCGGTGCCTGAGCCGGCGCTCATCGTCGCGCAGCCCTTCGATCCGTCCACGATGAAGGAAATCGAAAAGGCCATCCGCTCGTCCGACCTCGGTCTCAATCCGTCAAACGACGGCAAGGTGATTCGCATCCCCATTCCGCCGCTGACCGATGAACGCCGCAAAGAGCTCTCGCGCCACGTACACAAGCAGGCGGAAGAAGGACGCAACGTCGTGCGCAACTTCCGTCGCGAGGCCAACGAGCGGCTGAAGAAGCTCCTCAAGGATCACAAGATTTCAGAGGACGATGAGCGGAAGGGCCTCGATCAGGTGCAAAAGATGACCGACGAGCACGTGAAGCTGATCGACGACCTGCAGAAGAAAAAGGACCAGGACCTGCTCGTTCATTAGTGATCAGTGATTCGTGACGTGAAATCACAAATCGCTAACCACCAAACGAAACCCCCATCATCCGTGCGGTCTGCAGCAGGTCGTAATCGAGCGGGACCAGCTTCGTTCGCCCCACGACTTCTCCCAGCGGCACCGGCACGAGCTCTGGTGGATGGTTCGCCACCATCTTGCCGAATTGTCCACGCAGCACCAGTTCCACTGCTTTACCCCCAAAACGCGTCGCGAGCGTGCGATCGAACGCCGTCGGCGCGCCGCCGCGCTGCAGGTGTCCGAGCACGACGTGGCGCGTCTCCTTCTGCGTAAGCCGCGCGAGCTCGTCGCCGCACACCTTGGCGGCACCGCCAAGCCGCTCCACATGTCCGCCATGCGCCGCCTCGACGACCGATAGCTCGCCGTCCTTCGGCCTCGCCCCCTCGGCGACGACGACGATGCTGAATTTGGCGCCGCGGTCGTCACGCTGGCGCAGGCAATCAACTACTTGGTCGAAGTCATAGGGTATCTCGGGGATCAGAATGACGTCCGCTCCCCCGGCCACTCCGGCGTGGAGGGCAATCCAGCCGGCGTACCGGCCCATCACTTCGACGACGATGATGCGGCGATGCGCTTCAGCAGTGGTATGCAGTCGATCGATGGCGTCGGTGGCAAAGCTGACGGCGGTATCGAAGCCGAAGCAGCTCGTCGTTCCGTAGATGTCGTTGTCGATCGTCTTCGGTACGCCGACGAGCGGAATGCCGCGCTTGTAGAACTCGTACGAAATTCCCAACGTGCCGTCGCCGCCGATGCAGATCAGCGCGTCGAGCTCCATTTGCTGGAACATTTCCATCACACGCTCGGCGTAGTCGAACGTGCCGTGCGGCGTTTCGATCGGCTCGGCGAATGGATTGCCGCGATTGACGGTGCCGAGGATCGTTCCTCCGAGGCGCAGAACGCCTGTGACGTCCTTCGGCGTCAGTACGCGCGATTTGTCGGGATAGATCAGGCCGTCGAAGCTGTCTTCCAATCCGATGACGGTGACGCCCGCGTTGGTTGCAGTCTTGACGACAGCGCGGATGACCGCGTTGAGACCCGGAGCGTCACCGCCGCCGGTCAGGACACCAAGTTTTCGAATGGTTTGCATGCGCGAGAGAGAGGACGGGTCGGTCTGGTCGTGGCCGGCCCAAGTATAGCCTGCACTGTATGTGCATGTTAGACTTGGGTTTCGTCGGTGCGCGATGGCGCACGTCTGTAGGTGCGCACCGACGTTCCTACCAAAAAGGGCCGCTAGCTCAGCTGGGAGAGCGCCGCGTTCGCAATGCGGAGGTCAGGAGTTCGATCCTCCTGCGGTCCACCACCGTTCAATTATTGTTTCGTCCATACGAGGAAGTTGCGGATGACGCGCCCCTGCGCGTCGCGGCCTGTGACGGTGATGGTGCGGACTTTTCCGTCGGGCGTCACGGCCACACGTGACGTTGTCGTGATTGCCCCATTGACCTTCGTCGCGTACGAATAGTGGTGGTCGTCGACGCGCGTGTAGGTGCGGGTCGTCTTCGGATCGGGCGCACCCTTGACGTCGTAGTCGTGGCCGTCAAACTTGTAGACGGTTTCGTCGTGTGTCTTCTGGCCCTGCGCGTTCACGCCGTCGCTCACGACGGTGTAGCTCTCTCCGGACAGCGTGATCTTCGTCGTCTGAGTTTTCGGCGCAAGACTTGCCGGATCAAATGAAGATTGCGCGATATCGAGGCCCCACGTTCCCACCCAGGCGTCGCCGGATTGTGCCAGCGAGGCCGTTGGGGTAAGAAGGTACGCCGTCGAGGCCAACATGATGACAAGCAGCAGCCGACGCATGTCCCACCTCCTGCCGCGCACACTCTACCTCAGCTTCACGTTGTGCGCGGTGTGGTCTGTTGCGTGCGGCGGCGGCGCGACCGCGCCGGAGAGCAGTGCCGAACGCGCGCCGGCGGCGAGCGTTCCGGCCACGCCTTCGGCAGCGCACGACATCGATACAGCAGCCATTGATGCGTCGGTGGCGCCGGGTGACGACTTCTTCCGCTACACGAATGGCTCCTGGTTGAAGAAGACGGAGATTCCGCCCGATCGCAGCTCGTATGGTGTCTGGTCCGTTCTGTTCGACCGTGCACAGCAGCGCACGCGTGAGCTGCTCGAAAAGGCAGCGGCTGGCAACGCGACGGCCGGTTCTGACGAACGGAAGATCGGCGACTACTTCGCCGGCTACATGGACGAGCAGGCGATCGAAAAGAGAGGCCTGGAACCGCTGCGCCAGACGCTCGCCTCGATTGACGGCATCGCCGACAAGCGAGCGCTCGCCTCGTGGATCGGTCAGCAGCTGCGCGCAGACGTCGACCCGCTCAACATGACGAACTTCCACACCGATCGCTTGTTCGGCGTGTGGGTCGCGCAGAACCTCAACGATCCGTCGCACAACGTTCCATACCTACTGCAGGGTGGTCTGGGGTTGCCGGATCGCGATTACTACGTGCAGTCCGGCGCGCGGATGGATGACATCCGGAACGCATACCGCACCCACGTCGCTAACGTGCTGAAGCTCGCCGGTCTCGATAAGCCAGACGAACGGGCGGCGGCAATCTTCGATCTCGAGCGGCGCATCGCGAACACGCACGCCACACGCACCGAGTCTGTCGATGTCGGCAAGGCAAACACCCCGTGGAAGCAGGACGAGTTCGGCCGACGCGCGCCCGGCCTCGACTGGAACGATCTGCTCGCCGGCGCGCGACTCAACACCTCACCTGTCATCATCGTCTGGCATCCCGCGGCGTTCAGAGGCATCGCCGCGCTCGTCCAATCGGTGCCGCTCGACGTATGGCGTGACTATCTGAAGTTCCACGAGCTCGATCGCTACTCGCGGATTCTCCCCAAAGCGTTTGCGGACGAGAGCTTCGCGTTTTACGGAAAGACGTTGTCGGGCACGCCGCAGCAGCAGGATCGCTGGAAGCGTGCCGTCAACGCCACCAACGGCGCGCTCGGCGAAATGGTCGGCAAGATGTATGTGGCGCGGTACTTCCCTGCCAGCGCCAAGACGCAGCTGCAGCAGATGGTGGCGTCGATCGTCGCCGCGTTCGACAAGCGGCTTGATGCGCTCACTTGGATGTCGCCGAAAACCAAAGCGAGCGCGAAGGCGAAGCTGACCAGCCTGAAGGTCGGCATCGGCTACCCGGACGCGTGGCGAGACTTTTCCAAGCTGCAGATCGTTCGCGGCGACGTCGTCGGAAATGCGGAGCGTGCGGAGCTGTTCGATTACGAGTACCGTCTCCAGCAGCTGCGTGAAGCGCCGGATCGCGGACAGTGGTGGCTCGATCCGCAGACGGTGAATGCCGTGAACCTGCCGATTCAAAACGCACTCAACTTCCCCGCCGCCATTCTTGAGCCGCCGTTCTACGATCCGCAGGCCAGTGCCGCGGCGCGCTACGGTTCGATTGGCGCCATTATCGGCCACGAGATCAGCCACAGCTTCGATGATCAGGGAAGCCAGTTCGATGCAACCGGACGGTTCTCCAACTGGTGGACGCCGGAGGACCTGGCCCATTTCAAGGCGGCGTCGAAGAAGCTGGTCGAGCAATACAACGGGTACGCGCCGTTTCCCGACCTGCACGAGAACGGTCAGCTGACGCTGAGCGAGAACATCGCCGACGTCGCGGGTCTTTCCGCGGCCTACGATGCATACCGCGCGACCGGCGGCGCAGATGACCGCACGTTCTTCGTCAGCTTCGGCCAGAGCTGGCAGTCGAAGGAGCGCGAGCAGGTCGCACGTCAGCAGGTGCTGACGGACGGCCACGCGCTCGACGAATACCGCGCCGATACGGTTCGTAATCTCGATGCGTGGTATCCCGCGTTCGACATCAAATCCGGCCAGCGGCTGTACCTCGCGCCTGATGACCGGGTCAGAGTGTGGTAGTTGCCGATCCGGGCGGGTCGCACCACATTACGAGACTCCTCGTTGACTGGCGAAATGGCGACGAGGCGGCGCTCGAGCAGTTGATTCCGCTCGTACATGACGAGCTGCGCCGCCTGGCGCGGCGGCACATGGCGCACGAGCGCGTGGGCCACACGCTGCAGGCGACTGCGCTTGTCAACGAAGCCTACATGCGGCTCATCGACGTCAAGCAGATGAAGTGGCAGGATCGCGCGCATTTCTTTGCCATGTCTTCGCGATTGATGCGTCGCATCCTCGTGGACTTCGCGCGTGCCAAGGGATACCAGAAGCGCGGCGGCGGTGCGCACAAGGTATCGCTCGACGAGGCGCTCGTCGTGTCGCAGGAACCCGGCCACGATCTGGTGGCGCTCGACGATGCCTTGACCGCACTGGGGGCGTTCGATGCACGCAAGGCGCTGGTCGTGGAAATGCGGTTCTTCGGCGGCCTCTCCGTGCAGGAGACCGCCGAAGCACTGCAGGTCTCGGTGGACACAGTCATGCGCGACTGGAAGCTCGCGAAGGCCTGGCTCCTTCGCGAGCTGTCTGGACCGAAACCCTAGTAGATGAACTGATGCCCGCGCCGTTGCCCGGCCGGGAACCACACACGCACGGGTGTCGGCGTTCCGCTCGCCGCTTCGCCCAGCACGATTCCCACTCCCGCCGCGAGCTCTGCGCGCCGTTCCACCGCCTGCGTGAAGCCGGTGAAGTAGACCTGTCGGCCGTCGCGGCTCCTCACCCGCACCACATCGAGTGAGTGCGTGTCGAGCGGCACCTCGAAGATATAGGTGCCCGCCGCGAGCGAGACACCCGGCAGCGAAACGGGCGCGCTGAACGTCACGTAATTGGTGTGTTCGATCGAGGTGGCGCCCACCGATGCCGCGACAAGGATTCCGACGAGCGATGCAACGGTCAATTTGATGATGTTTGACATGACATTTTCCTCATTTCGCATGGAGTTGACGGTTGAACTGGTCGATTTCCGAACGAACGGCGTTGCCGGCGTCGCGCGCGGCGAGCGTCTCGCGCTCGCCGCCGTCGAGATGCAAGGCGGTACGCTCGTAGAAAAAGAACCTATCGAGATCGGATCCCACCGATGGCTCGGCGATCACCTCGAGCGTGTGGCGCAGCTCGTGGCCGATTGCCGCCATCAGCTCGCAGTCGCGCTTGGCCGGATCGATGCGCACGAACATGTAGCGATTCGAGCCCGCGCGATGAACGCTGACGAAGCAGGCGCGAACGCCGTGGCCGCAGCGACCGGCGCTGATGACCACGTAGGTGTCGCTGCCGTTGATGGCCGCGACCATCTCGCGGAAAGTGCGGGAACGCTCGACCGCGTCACGAATCGCGGCTCCCACGACCGGGCTGTCCCACCGCAAGTGCTGCAGGCTGGTGCCGGCCGGAGCGACCGCCGGAGTCCTCTCGTCCGCAGCCGATGCGAGCGGAGCGGCGCCTAGCAATGCCGCCACTACAACGATTGCCGCCGCGTTTCGTGCTGCTTTCGCCATTGCCGTTCCCTCCTCGCCAACGGAGGCGGGAACCGGCGTCAGAAACTGGCAGACGGCTTGGTCATCATCGGAATACGCGTCTGGGCGTCGCCGGAGCCGTCTTCGGAACGGCCAAGCAGTGACGTTCTACTGGGCGTGCTTGCGGAGGGAGGTCTCTATGTCGCGCGAACCGACGGCACGGGCATGCAGGAGGAAAGGCGTCTGGACGGTTGCGTTCAAGTGAATTGCTAGACGCCCCTGCTCGCGGGCGGCACAATCCCGTTCAACCGTAGATAGACTGCCATCTGACCGTAGATGTCCATGGTGTGCGCCAGAAGCGACCAGTAGATTCGCGCGCGCGATGCCGGTCCCAGCCACGACGGCGAATCGGCCACCGGCTCGAGAATGGTCGCCCCGGTCTGCTCGCTGAGAAGCGCGGTGCCGTAGTCGTACGAATCGGCGAGTGCCTTCAAAATGTCCGCCTTCGTCTTCGCGCTCCCGGCGGTGAAGGACGGGGCGGCTGCCTTGCCGGCGAGCACCTTCAACAAATCTACATTCGTCGAAGCAACATGCATAATCTGCTCGCCGTAGTTCCGCTGTGCCGGAGTGGACTTGTACGCGAATTTTCCTTCAGGCATCGCATCGGCGATCTTCATCATCGTGTCTTTCTGCGCTTGCCAGTCGCCCCGCAGCTGCGCAAGCACCTGGGAGCCTGGAGCGGTTGCCGCGGCCGCAGAAGCGGCTGCCGCCGTTCCCGCGTTCTCCCGGGCTCCGCTGCACGTCGCGCTCGCCGCTGCAGCCACCAGCACCGCAACCCATCGCGCCGTTTTCATAGCGATCCTCCACAACGCCGCTGCGTCATAGCCGGCGTACGAAGGATAACGCCAATGTCGTGCATTGACCTCATGCATCGAGTGAACGGTTGCCGGATCGATTGCAATAAGATCGTCGTACGCTTGGCCGACGATCTTCTCCCGCTGGGACGCGCGCAGCAGCTCATCTCACTCGTCATCAGGGAAGCCCGCCGATTTGCCGTGCCGGTTGACACGATGATCGGCGTGGGCGACGTGCGCCGGTTTGAGCCGGCCGTCAAGTCAGTGGATCTGCTGTGCATTGCGCCGGCCTCCGAGCATCGCAACGCACTCACCGCGTTCACACGGCTGCCGGTTGCCATTGCCTCCCGGCCGATGAGCGATCAGACGGTCATCATCGGCACGGATCGCGGCACTGCCGCGGTGCATATGACCACGCCCGACCAGGCGGGCGCCGCGCTCGTATGGCATACCGGTTCAACCGCGCACGTCTTCGCCCTGCGCGCCCGCGCCGACCAACGCGGACTCCGATATGAGGATGCG
>DATJJE010000063.1:0-121474 GCA_035492455.1 Vicinamibacterales bacterium
CCGACTACGGCGACGAAGTAGCGGAAGGGGTCGGGACTCATTACGTGAATCGAAATATTTGGCCCGCACGCCGACGGGTTTCGATTCACGTAATGAGTCCCGACCCCTTCCGCTACTTCGTCGCCGTAGTCGGTTTCTTACCGGTGTACTCCAGAACGAACAGGCCGGTCCCGACGCGATCGGAGGCGTACGCGAAGCCGCGGTGATCGATTGTGACGTCGTTGATCTGAATCGCCGTGGGTTGTCCCTTCGCAATCGGATGCGACTGCGCGTTCGTCTTCGGCAGGTAGTAGCCGACCTCCTTCAAGTTGTAGGGGTCGGAGAGATCAACCACGCGGATACCCGCGTTGAAGTAGGCGACCCACGCCAGCTTGTCGTCGAAGCGGTTGATCTCGCTGTTCACCTTCTCCGCATGCTGGTGCGGTCCGAAGCGTCCGCCCTTGTCGCAGAAGTTCCCGACCGGCACCTGCCACGTGGACACCGGGAACGGATGCGTCTCGTCGGTGATGTCGACCATGTACGACTTCGAGCGGATGCCGCTGGCGCACGGCTTCATATCCGCGTTGCCGGCGGCTTCGTCGGTGATGAATGCATAGGTCCGCGGCAGGCCGTCGGGTCCCTTGAAGTTCGGCACTTCCTCGTACTTGATCGGCGACACCGTGTGCGGCCCGCGTCCCGGCGGATTGGTGTCGATCAGCCAGACCATCTTCGGATTCTTGATGTCCGAGATGTCCCAGCTGCCGGCGAGCCCGGCGCCGCGGAAGCCGATGTAGAGGCGGTGATTGTCTTCGTCAACCATCGGGTGGTGCGCGTACTCGTTCTGATAACCGGGCGCGCCCTCCTTCTGGCTCGGCGACGCGATGCGGCTAACGAACTTCGGGTGCTTCGGGTCCTTCAGATCCCAGATGTGGATGATCGTCAGCCCGCGGTAGCCGGGTTCACCGGAGCTCGAATAAAAGTAGCCCGACTTCTGCGACCACCACCCTTTATGCGCGCGACGGATGAACGTGCCGCCGCAGCCGGGTCCGCAGCTGTTTGGGGGCGTCCCCGTGATCTCCGAGACCTTGGAGATCTTCGACGGATCGGAGCCGCGCGTCGTGATGTCCCAGATTTCGAACTTGAACTTCTTGCCCGTGTCCCAGCTGCGTATCAGGTAGTCGTGGCCAGTCGGGTCGGAGTTGAAGCCGTAGTCGTACACGACCGAGACCGACCGTGAGTTGACGTGCGCTTCCTCGTTCGGAATGTGCCAGACGAATTTCGGATTCGCCGGATCGTCGATGTTGACGATCGCCGTGCCGTTCCACTCCATTTTTCCGGTGATCGGGTTGAGGATCGGTTGATCGTTCCCCTGCCCATCGTCAGACGCCTGCGGATCGTTGCGATCGTTTGGCGTGAGGCCGACATAGAGCCAGCTGCCGTTGGCAGGGTCCGACTTCGCCGTCAGCTGAAGTCCCTGGCGTCCCTGCATATCGTTGAATCCGACGAGGCGCACGTTCTGAGCGGATTCGGCGCGCGGATCCGCCGCGGGCTGCGCCTGTGTGTTCGACGCCGGCGCCTGTGCCGAGGTGCACGCAACCAGCGCCGAGAGGAGTCCCAGCAAGATCCACTGCTTCATCGTCATCCTCCGGATGGCGCCGGATTATACTGCCCGGCACGCAGCGGTAGGGTCTGGCTTTTACGCCGACCAGCGTCGGGAGGAACCTATGGCGAAAAGGCTCGTCATGCTCGTCGCGGTGTTCACGTTCGTCGCCGCAACCGTCCACGCGCAGGATGCGCGCGCCGTTCTGCAGGCGTCGCTGAAGGCGATGGGCGGCGAGAACCTGAAGACCATCGAGTACTCCGGCTCCGGCTGGTCGTCGCAGATTGGCCAGACCTACGGGGCTGTGGACGGCGACTGGCCGCACTTCGAGGTCGCCGGCTACACGCGCATCATCGACTACGACGCCAGGTGGTCGCGCGAGGACTACACGCGGCGGCAGGGAAGCTACCCGACGTTCGGCCGCGCGCCGATGCCCGAAACACACGTGACGGCGATTCTCAGCGGCAACTACGCATGGGACATGAACGGCAACACGCCGGTTCCGCTCACGCGCATGTATCTGGATGGCGTGCCGTACAACGTCCTTCGCCAGCTCGAGGTCGCGCTCACGCCGCACGGCGCGCTGAAGGCGGCCCTCGCGGCTACCGACGCGGCGGCGATCACCACGCCGATCGTCGGGCCGTCGGATTTCGGTCTGTCCCAGTTCGGCCGCAAAGTGACGATCGTCTCTTTCACGCTCATGGGCAAGTACAAGATGAACGTGACGGTCAACGATCAGAATCTCGTTGAGCTCGTGGACACGTGGTTCCCGAACCCGGTCTACGGCGACATGGACTACGAGATGCGCTACACGATGTACAAGGACTTCAACGGCGTGAAGTTCCCGCAGCTGGTGCACGTCCATCAGGGCGACCCGCGTCTGAACCCCGCGCACAACTACTACGAGTTCAAGATCACCGACGTGAAGGGGAACGTCCCCGTGATGACGATGCCCGTGCCGGAGACCGTGCGCACGGCAACGCTCGCGCCGGTCAGGGCCGAGAGTCAGCGCCTGGCCGACGGCGTGTGGGCGATCACTGGCGGCACACACAACAGCATGGTCGTGGAGTTCAAGGATTTCGTGGCGGTTGTGGAAGCGCCGAACAACGAGGCGCGCTCGCTGGCGGTGATCGCCGAGGCCAACCGGCTGGTGCCGAATAAGCCGATCAGGTACCTGGTGAACACGCATCACCACTTCGATCACGCCGGCGGCCTTCGCACCTTCCTTGCGCAGGGGACGGCGATCGTCACGCACGAATCGAACAAGCAGTACTACCTGGACATCATGTTCTACCCGGCGCCGCGGGAGCTCGATCCGGATCGGATGGCGAAGTACTCGCCAATGTACATGATCAGCAGGCGGCCGGCGCCGATCGAGACCGTCGGCGGCGACACCCGTGCCACTGCTCCGTACGTGATCACCGACGGCGTGCGGATGCTCGAGGTCTTCCACGTACAGGACATGGCCTACGAGCTCGGCGATCCTTCGCTGCGGCAGGGCAACCACGCGCAGGACATGCTTATGGCGTATCTGCCGAAGGAGAGGATCCTTTACAACGCCGATCTCTATTCACCGCCGGCGCAGGGCGCGGCCGCTCCGGCGGCGAATGCCGCCAACCGGACCTTGTATCAGAACATCCTGAAATTGAAGCTCGACGTGGCGACGCACGTGCCGACGCATGGGCGCGTTGGCAACAACGACGAATTCGTCAAGATCTTCGGCAAGGCAGGAAACACGAATTAGGTTTCGTATGACGCGAGTTCGCTTGCTGATTGTCGCGGTTTCGATTGCGATTGCGGTGCCGGGCGCGTCGTTCGCGCAGAGCCATCCAGAGTTCGTTTCCCTGGGACGCGTCAGCGCCGCGCTCTACAAACCGGATGCTGGCACGCCGCCGCACGTCGGGTTCGTCATCGGCCACCGCACGGCGAACTACTTGAATCACATCGCCTGCCGGGAACTCTCCAGCCGCGGCTTTCTGGCGCTCTGCTTCAACACGAGATTCCAGAACAACGAGACTCAGGTCCGGTGGGAAGAAACGCCGCTTGACGTAAAAGCCGCCGTTGAATACATCCGCCGTCAGCCTGGAATCACCAAGGTCGTCCTGTTCGGCCACAGCGGCGGCGGGCCGCTCATGAGCTTCTACCAGGCGGTGGCGGAGAACGGTCCGGCGTACTGTCAGAAACCGGAGCGTCTCGTGAAGTGTGGAAGCGACCTGGGCGGGCTGCCGCGCGCGGATGCGATCGTTTTCGCCGACGCCCACGCGGGAAATCCGGTGCAGACATTGCGCAGCATGAACCCGTCGGTAACCATCGAGGGCGGCAAACGCCATATCGATGCTGCGCTCGATCCATTTGACGAGAAGAACGGATTCAATCCGAAGGGGCCGTCACACTATTCCAAGACGTTTCAGGATCGCTATTTTGCGGCGCAGGCGAGTCGGATGAACGAATTGATCGCTCGTGCGCTCGCCATTCAGGAGCGCATCGGCAAAGGCGATTATCCATATCCGGACGACGACATCGTGATCATTCCTTCAGGCGGCAATCCCGGCGCTGGAGCCGGAGGCGACGCCAAGCTGGCGACGCTCGATCCGAGCATCGCTGATCTTCAGACCACCGCACGCCCCGAGAAGTTGCTGAGAAACGACGGGACGATCGTCACGCAGATTGTCAGAAGCGTTGCGGTCGCGGATCCTGGCATGGCGGAGACGAATCGCGGGTTCGACACCGGGACGAAGATCTTCACGCTCAAGTCGTTCCTGAGCGCCAACGCCACGCGCGCAACGAATGCGAACGCCGGTATCGACTATTGTTCCAGCAACAACTCCACGACCTGCGCGGTGCAGTCAATCTCGGTGCCGATGATGATTGCGGCGATGGGCGCCTATCAGTTCATCCGCGACGATGAGATCATCTTTGACAAATCCGCAAGCCGCGACAAGGACTACTTCGTGCTGGAAGGAGCCGTGCACGGGTTCACCCCCTGCACGGCGTGTGAGACGACGCGCGGTCAATATTCGAACAGCGTGAAAAATCTGTTCGACTACATCCGCGACTGGACGAACAAACGTTTCTAGAAGGCCGACCTGCCGCGCCTAGGCGCGTTCGCTGACCGACAGCGAGTAGCCGTGCTCCTGCGCGCGGTTGACTGCGAGGATGCCGACCGGCACCAACCGCGCGTTGGGAAGCAGGTTCGCCTTCAGCTCCTCGAACACCGCATCCTGCATCTGGCCAGTGGCCATGGCGATAGCGCCGGCGTTTCCGCGCGTCGCCTGCTGGCACACGGCGATCTGCAGCCCACGCTTGATCAGCGTGTCGAAGCGATCCTTGTACATGTTGGCCGTCGGCGGCTGTTTCGTCTTCGGATCGACGAGGTTGATACGGTCCGCGATCGGCTTACCGTACTTCGCCCATATGGCGTCGCTGTAGCCGAACATCGTTGACTGATGCCGCGCGACGAGAATGACCGCGAGATCGCTTTCCTTCAGGCCGTACTCGCTGACGTTCAGGTTGTAGTAGTTGTTGATGAACTGCAGCGCGCTGGAGAGGCCGTCAGGATACGGCGCGTCGAAGACGAAGCGATGCCTGCCGGGCACCTGGTCGTACCAGTCGTCCTGCGCGTGGCGCGCGGGATCCCATTTGGCGCCTGCAGTCTGCGCCTGTGCCTGCGCCGGCACCGCGGCTGCGCCGGCAGCGGCGCCGCCGATAAGACTCACCCCGAATTTCGAGAAGAACGACCGGCGGGCGAGAATGCGCGAAGAATCGTATGTCGGCATGCGCCGGATGGTACACGAAATCGTTGAGGTGAGGATCAGCTCAGGCGGTTACGGAGCTGGAGGGAAGATCAGGCACCCGGCTCCACACACCGTGACGTACTTCCCGAACGATTCCTGCGTTCACCAGGCTCGACACGATGCGGCCGGCAGCATCATGTGGAATGTGGAGGAAATCCTGAAGCCCCTCGAGGGTGACAGTCGTTTCCGCTTTGTGAACGACGTGATCCACGACTGCCTTGACTACTTCCGCGCGGCGGCCTTTTTCGCGGCGCTCGATGCCCATCCGAGTCCTCCAACATTAATGAGGGCAAGGATGGTGCCGGGGCCGGCTTCAGCCGGCCCCTACAGTGATCTACGTAGTCTTCTTCTTCGTGAGCTCGGCGTAAACCGCGTCGACGAATCCCGGAACAGGTCCGCGCGCGGCTGCTGGAGCCGCCGCGGCCGCCGCGGGAGGCGCTGCCGCGCGTGCGCCAGGTGCGGGCGCGTCGGGCAACGCCGCCTTGATCTGTTCGAGCGTTTTCCCTTCCTTCACCATTGCCGCGATCTTGTTGCGCCGCTCGGTCACCGCGGTGAGCTTGCGCTGCAGGTCAGCCTTGGTAAGCACGTCGCCGTGGCCCGTCACGTAGGCGTCCGCATTGAGGCCGATCATCCCCTTGACGTTCGCCATCCACCCTTCGACCGATCCGTTCTTATCCATATGGATATTCGGATTGTCGTCCGCGCGGTTGGTGACGACGATGTCGCCGGTCGAGACGATCTTGTTCTGCGGGGAGTAGACGATCAGGTCGCCGCTCGTGTGCGCCGGGCCCCAGTGATAGAGCTCCAGCTTCACGCCGTCGATCGTCATCGTCTCTTTCTGCTTGGTCACGACCTGCTGCGGCAAACGATCCGGCGGCGGCGCGCCGCGGCCACCGGCGGCGATAGCCGCCTGCTGTTCCTTCTTGTTGTTCTCGTGCGCAATCACTTTCACGCCCTGTGGATACGCCACGAGCCCGTTGACGTGGTCGCCGTCGCTGTGCGTCAGGAACACGGTGCTCACGGGCTTGGGCGTGATCTTCGCGATCTCCGCCAGCAGATCCTTGGCGCCCGCCTCAGTCTGCTTGGCGTCGACGACGATGACGCTGGTCTTGCCGATGTAGATGGTGCTGTTGCCACCCGAGCCGCCGAGGCCGGCCCAGACATCGGGCTTGAGCTGCTTCATCATCACGGGCTGAATCGGGGCTTGCGCGAAGGCGGACGCCGCGCACACGAGCACGGCGGCCGCAAATAGAGATGTATGTTTCATGACGACCTAGTCCTTTCGGACAGGAATATACGTCAGGTCCGGCTAAAGCCGAACATCACCGGCATTTCGAATTGGTAGGTCGCCCTTAGGAATATCGTTAGAGTCCGCCCTCAGGCGGACCTAGTAATAGCCATAATAGTCATCGGTCGGCGGGTAGTACGGATCGGGCGTTGGCATGGGAGGATCCATGTTGATGCTGCCGACCATCGACGGATGCAGCGTGCAGTGGAACGACGCTGTCGGTGTCGTCAGCGCCATCGGCATGCTTGACTGGCCGGGTGGCACGTCGCCGAGGTCAGTCCCATCGTCCATGACGATGTGATGCAGCACCATGTCGCTGTTCGTAAACACGATCTGATCGCCGACATTCGCCATCGTCGGATTCGGATTGAACGCGCCAGGTCCAAACGAGCTGACGATGCTGATGATCACCGACATCGGTGTCGGGTCATCGAACGTGCGCAGCCGGCCGGTTGGTCCGGCCGGCGCGCTCAGCGGATTGAGCGCAGAGGGAGAAGACGGGATGCTCCCGCCGCTGCAGCTCCACATGGCTAGCGGCGAAGCGACGACCAACGCCATCAACAGCACCTTGTTGCGCATACCGCAGGCTAGAGCAAGCGCGGTGCCCCCGGCAAGTGATAGATAGGTAAGGGCGTACGCCGCCGGCACGGTTACCGGCGGCGTAAGCTCTTACGTTCACGGTGTGTTAACCGTACGCCTGATACGCTACATGCGAAGGAGTTGTCATCATGCGCTACTGCACGGTCGTGGCGGCCGCCATCGCCGCCACCCTCATCACGACGGGCGCGTTGTTTGCCGGACAGGCCGCGGGCGCCAACAGGTTCGAGGTCACGAGCCTGCGCGGCGTGCGGCCAATTCTGGTCAAGACGATTGCGGATTTGGAGAAGAAGGACGCGGCCGCGGCCAAAGCCGATATGGAGAACTACGACTCGGCGTGGAACGGCGTCGAAGTCTATGTCAACACGCGGAGCATGGATCTCTACAACGAGATCGAGCACCACTATCAGACGGCGGTGACCGACGCGCTCAACAAGCCGAATCCCGACACCGCTCCGATTCTCGCAGATGCGAAGGCAATGCTGGTCAAGTACGACGAGATGCTCGCTCTGGTCGAAAAATCGGCTCCGCTCAATCGCCTCTACGACGACGTGGCGCGGCTGCGCATCGAACGCGCTCATCTGCGCGAGGTGACGCCCGCGCTGAAGGCCGGGAATGTCGCGAAGGCCCGCAAGTCGTTTGAAGCGTTCGACGACAACTGGGACAACATCGAGGATCTCGTGAAGGAGCGGTCGCGCGAGTCGTACGACGCGATCGAAAAGGGGATGGTCACTATCGAACGCGAGTTGATGCCCGCCAAGCCCGATGTGGACGCGACGCTTGCCACCGTCAACGATGTGATGACCGAGTACAACAAGATCGTCAACCAGATAACGCGAGAAGCTCGTGATGCGAAGTAGGCGTCTGGCCGTCATTGCCGTCTTGTTCCTTCTGGCGTTGACGGTAGCGGCGCGCGCCCAGACCTACCACATCGTCAAGCAGACATTGCTTGGCGGTGAGGGCGGTTGGGACTACGTCACCGTCGATGCGAACGCGCACCGCATCTACGTCCCGCGTGGCACGCACGTGATGGTGCTCGACGAGCAGACGCACAAAACAGTCGCCGACATCCCGGGCATGCGGGGAATTCACGGCGTCGCCGTCGTGCCGAAGGCGAATCGCGGCTTTGTCACCGGCAACGATCCAAAGGGCGTCATCTATGTTTTCGATTTGAAGACGAATGAAGTGACGTCGAAGATATCGACCGGCGAGGAAGACTGCGACGGGCTGTTCTATGACCCGACGACGGATCGCGTGTACGTGCAGAACGGCGATTCGATGACGTCGACAGTGGTCGATCCCGTCGCCGCCAAAGTCGTGGGGACGATCAAATACAGTGGTCCGCTCGAGGCGGGCGTCTCCGACGGCAAGGGCACCCTGTTCGTGAACCTTGTCGACAGCGGCGAAATCGCCCAGGTGGATGCGAAGAGCCTGACGGTCAAGAACACGTTCTCGGCCAAGCCGTGCCAGCGCGGCTACGGCGCCGCGTTCGATACCGCGCATCGACGGCTGTTCGTCGCGTGTCAGGGTGCGATGCCTATCGGCGTCGTCATCAACGCGGATACGGGCAAGGTCGTGGCTTCGATGCCGATCGGCAACGGCTCTGACGGCGTCGCGTTTGACGCAGGCACCGGCGATGTCTTCTTCACCTGTCGTGATGCCGGCGATGGCAAATCGGGCATCGTCAACATCTTTCACGAGGACTCGCCTGACAAATACACCAGGGTTGCAGATGTGAAGTACTTCTACGGGGCGAGGACGGTCGCCCTCGATCCGAAGACCCATCACATCTTCTCCGTGGGGACGACGAAGAACGATCCGGTGCCGCCGACGCCGCAGAACAAGAACCCGCGGCCGCGTCCGGATCCCTCCACGTTCTCTATCGTGGAGGTTGGGAAATAGCGTCGAACTCTTCAGGATGCGGCGCGCGCAGCCGCGCTTCGTTCCTGTCGATGGCGCCGCGCTCGACGAGACGCGCCAGCGATTCCTCGAATGTGAACGACCCCGCCTTGCGTGTGATGGCGATCTCCTGATGCAGGTGCTGCAGCGCATTCTTGCGAATGTGCTGCCGCGCGCCGTAGCTCAAGATCAAAAGCTCCGCCGCGGGCACGAGCGCGCCTGAGAGTGTCGGGATCAGTGTCTGGGTCAGCACCGCAGACAACGCCATCGCCAGTTCCTGCCGCGCGGCGTTCTGCCGTTCGGCGGGAAAGCCGTCCGTAATGCGCCCGATTGCGGCGGACGCATCCGTGGCGTGAATCGTCGCGAACACCAGATGTCCCGTTTCTGCCGCCGCAAGTGCGATGCGCATCGTTTCGGGATCGCGCATTTCGCCAACGACAATCACGTCCGCAGCCTGCCGCATCGCCGCGCGCAATGCGGTCGGGAAATCAGGCACGTCCATGCCGATTTCGATTTGTTCGATGATGCTGCGCTGATGCGTGTGGTCGTACTCGATTGGATCTTCGACGGTGACGATGTGGCGCGCATCGCGCTCGTTGATCTCGGCGACCAGCGCCGCCACGGTCGTCGTCTTGCCTGAGCCTGTCGGCCCGGCGATGAGCACCAGCCCCCGCGTGAGTGTAGACAGCACGCCGATGTCGTGGGCGAACTGGAGATCGCCAAGCTTTGGGACGCGCAGCGGTAACGCGCGGATCGCGACAGCGGCGCGCCCGCGTTCCCGGTGGTAGTTCATGCGAAACCTGCCAAGCCCACGCACCGTGAAGGCGAGGTCGACCGCCGAGCCGTGCTGATACGCATCCTGCAGACGTGAGGAGATGAGCGGCGTGACCGCGGCTACGATGTCATCGGCGGTCAGGATTAGCTCGGACGTCGGGACGAGCCGGCCGGAGGCGCGCACGACAGGCGGAGCACCCGAGACGAGCAGCAGGTCGCTGCCCTGCAGCTCACGCAGGCGCCGAAGCCACGATTCGATCGAGCGGTGAGTTCCCGGCGCCTCCGCCACCCGTTGGGGCGCAACGAGGTTCAGCTCGGAGGCGAGATGGTCAAGATCGTCGTCGAAGTCACTCACAGGCAGGTTATCGGCTCAGAGGGTGTCAGGTATGAGGTATGAGGTGTCAGGCCTGATACCTGAAACCTCACACCTCAAACCGACCGCTTACCAGACGAACCGAAGCGCGACTTCTCCCTGCTGCCGTGCCTGCGCGGTGAGAATCTGTCCGAACGTCGCAGCGCGGGCGTTGCTCTGATACTGACTGCCCACCCCGCCCAGGTTCGTGCGGCCGAACAGGTTGAACACCTGACCGATCAGCTCCACCCTGCGGCCGCCACCCAGATTGATCGCCTTGCTGCCACGGATGTCGAAGCGGTACAACGTGTTGCTATCGATTTGGCTCGCAGGCAGCGCGGGCAGGCTGAGCGTCGCCCGATAGGCATTCACCGCTGCCATCATCGCTTCGTTGTCGCGGTTGCCCATGTCCTTCGTCGTGCCCGGGACGTAATCGGTGTTTTGGCCGTCTGCGTTCAGATCGGTGCCGGCGCGTGCGCTGAATGGCGTCGACGTGCGGAAGTTGAAGATCGTTCCGATGACGACGTCGGACGGCAGCTGGAACGCATCGCTGATCACCAGCGCATGACGACGGTCGCTCGGCAGAGGACCGAGGTCGTACTCCGGATGGTAATAGTCGGTAATGGTGCCGCCCTGATTGATGCCGACCAGATCGGGCGAGCCGTAGTTGCCGTCCTGCTTCGCCAACGTGTACGAGATCTGATACTGATAGCGGTGCGAGAGCCGCTTCTCCAGCCGGACGAGCAGCGCTTTATAAGTCCAGTCACCGATGGGATCGGTCGAAAGAATCTGTCCCCATTCAGGCAGCGGCCGCACGCCGTTTTTCGGAGTGTTGATGTTCTCCACGGTGAAGTAGTCGGTGGCTTTCTGATAGACGCCGTCCACGTTAACCGCAGTGTCCGAGAGCAGCTGCTGCGAGAAGCCCGCCGTATAGGTGTTGACCGGCGCGTTGACCAGATCGTTGCTGAGGATGTTGATGTTTGGCGGCGCAGTTGACGCGAACGACGCCGGGTCGCGCCCCTGATACGGATCGGGGTAGGTTGGATTGTTGATGATGATGCTGTTCTGCTTGAGCGCGGTGATCTCGCTGCCCTGCGTCGCATTGGTCACGTTCGTGTAGACCAGACCGTAACCGCCACGCACGACCAGCCTGCCGTTCTTCCTCACGTCCCATGCGAGGCCCAAACGCGGACCGACGTTGTTCTTGTCGCCGCGCGACCCGAAGTCGACGTAGGGCAGCGGACGCGGGTACTCCGCCTGCGTGTGATGTTCATCCCAGACGCCGGTCTGGATGTCGTAGCGCAATCCAAGGTTGAATGTCAGACCCGCGACCGGTTTCCATTCATCCGAGACGTACGCTGCGTAGGTGTGGCTGACGATGTCGCGGTAGACATTTGGGAAGGCAGCGGTGAACTGTGTCGCGCCGCTCAGCGAGTTGAAGTTGAAGTTCGGGTCGGTTGGGTTGAAGAACTGATCGCGGCCGAACGTCCACGTCCCCGGATTGCTCGCGGCCCACTCGTGCGTCGGGAAGTACTGGATGCTGCCGCCGACCTTCCAATTGTGATTGCCGGTGCTGATCGACAGCGTTTCCTGCGCTTCAGTGAAGGTCGTCATGGTGCCAGTTCGACATGGCCACAAACACTGGTTGCCGCCCCACGTGACACTCGGGAACCGGTACTGCGCCGTGCCGATGTACTGTCCGGCGCCGAGCGACACCGGCATCGTCACGACCGAGTGCAGCACGTTCGCCGGCGTGTAGTCCTGGTTCATGTAGTTGCGGTCGGAGGCGGTGGCGCGCATGAAGTAGAACTCGTTCAGCACGCGATTCGAGATGACCCACGTATGTCCGAGGGCGTGCATGTCGCGCGGAATCAGGTTGTCGAGATTGCTGAAGGACGAGGCCGTGCCGCCGCAGTTGCTGCAGAAAAATTCGGTGTGCTGGTTGATGTAGCGGTAGAAGAAGTTCTGCTTCGAGTTCATCTGGTAGTCGCCACGGACGAACTCGATGTTCGTAAAGGAACCGCCTTCGTAGCTGCCGGCCAGCGTCGGGTAGAACTGCAGCGGCGCCGGCACGGTGAAGAACGCGTGCTCGCGGGTGCGTTCGAACGTGCCGAAGTAGTGCAGCTTGTTCCTGATGATCGGACCGCCGACGGCAAAGCCGTACTGGTTCCGCTTGTAGCGCGGGTCGGCGCGGCCCGCATCGATCTGCTGCTGCGTGAAGATGTCGTTCCGTTGCATCTTCTGGTTGCGGAAGAACTCGAACGCCTCACCGTGCAGATCGTTGGTGCCACTCTTGGTGACGATGTTCACGACGCCACCGACGCGTTGGCCGTATTGCGCCGGCAGCTGCGTGGTGTGCACCGCGAATTCACGAATCGCCGCTTCGGGGATGTCGTGGCGCTGCTCGCCGCTCTTGTTCACCGAGTTCGAGAGGCCATCGACCAGATAGGTCGTCGCGCTTGTCGTCACGCTGGCGCCGACGTTGGTCGCGTTGCGCTTGGCGCGCGTCGTATCGACACCGACGCCGGGCAGCAGCAGCGACAGCGACAGCGCCGTGCGGTCTTGTACAGGCAGCGTCGCAATCTGCTCGGAGGTAACGACTGTCGCCACCTCAGTCTTGGTCGCTTCAACGATCGGCGCTTCGCCCGTCACGGTCACCGATTCCTGCAGCGTCGAGAGCGCCAGCTGGAAATCGCGCGTGTAGTCCTGACCGATCTGGAGCGTGATGTCCTTCACCGCCACCATCTGGAAGCCAGGCAGTTCGGTGGTGAGGTTGTAGCGGCCCGGGTTCAAGCCGGCAACGCGGTACTTGCCGTCGGCTTCGGTAACGCTCGTACGAACCACGCCACTTTCAGCGTTCTGGACGGTGAGCGTCACGCCGGGCAGCACGCCGCCCTGCGCATCGGTGATGGTTCCGGAGATAGAGGCGCTCGCCGCCTGGGCGAACACCGGTGAGACCGAGGCAAGGAGCACCCCGGTAAAGAGAACGACGGTTTTCAGCATGGCGAGAACCTACAGGTGAGCTTGTAGGTTGTCAACGGGACGAAAGGAGGGAGAAGGAGTTCAGGGACTGGGGACCGCGGACTGGTTTTTAACCAGCCCCTAGTCCCCAGCACCTAATCCCTGCCGATCAGAACGTCAGCCGAACCGCGACTTCGCCTTGCTGCTTCGGCTGCGCGGACAGGATGCGGCCGAAGTCCGCCGAGCGGGCGCTCGTGACGTAGCTGCCGCCGACGCCGCCAAGGTTGGTGCGTCCGAGCAGGTTGAACACCTGGCCGATGACTTCGACCTTGCGGCCGCCGCCAAGCTGCACGGCCTTGCTGACGCGCATGTCGAGCCGCGCGAAGGTGTTCTTGTCGATCTGGCTGTCCGGGATTGCGGGCAGATTCAGCGTCCCACGATACGCGTTCACGGCCGCAAGCATGGAGGAGTTGTCGCGATTCCCCATGTTTTTGGTCGTGCCCGGTACGTAGTCGGTGTTGCTGCCGTCGCCGTTCAGATCAACGCCCGCGCGCGCGCTGAACGGACTCGCTGTGCGGAAGTTGAAGATGGTCCCGAGGACGACGTCGTACGGCAGCTGGAAGGCGTCGCTGACCACGAGCGCGTGGCGCCGGTCGCTCGACTGCGGACCTTGGTCCAGACCCCTGTTGTAGATGTCGGTGATGGTGCCGCCCTGTGCGATGCCCACCGTGTCAGCGGATCCGTAGTTACTGTCCTGCTTGGACAGTGTGTATGACACCTGGTACTGATACCGATGCGACAGCCGCTTCTCGAGACGGACGAGCAGCGCCTTGTAGGTCCACTCGCCAATCGGATCGGTCGAAACGATCTGTCCCCAATCAGCCAGCGGACGCACGGCCGGGTTCGCAACGACCCCCAGCGCCGCCTGCTGCGGAGAATTGATGTTCTGGTTGGTCGGCCAGTTGTTCGCCTTCTGGTAGACGCCGTCGATGTTGATGGCGGTGTCCTCCATCAGCTGACGCGAGCCGCCCAGCGTGTAGGTATTCACCGGCGCGTTGACCAGATTGTTGTTCAGGATGTTGATGTTCGGCGGCGCCGTGGAAGCGAAGCTCGCCGGATCGCGACCCTGATATGGATCGGGATAGCTAGGGTTGTTGATGATGATGTTGTTTTGCTTCAGGGCTGTGATTTCGTTGCCCTGCGTCGCGTTCGTGATGTTGTTGAACACCAGGCCATAACCGCCGCGCACAACCGTGCGGCCATCTTTCGCGACGTCCCACGCAAAACCCGCGCGTGGACCGAGGTTGTTCCAGTCGCCGCGCGCCGCGAAGTCGACATAAGGCAGCGGACGCGGGTACTCGGCCTGCGTGTGGTCTTCGTTCCATATACCGGTTTGCCAGTCATAGCGGAGGCCGAGGTTCAACGTCAGCCCCGTCGTCGGCTTCCACTCGTCGGAAACATACGCCGCGTACGTGTGGTTGACGATGTCACGGTAGACGTTGGGGAACGACGCCGTGAACTGCGTCGGCGCCGTCAGCGACGCGAAGCTGAAGCTCGGGTTCAGCGGATCGAAGAACTGATCGCGGCTGAACGTCCACGTGCCGGGATTGCTCGCCGCCCACTCGTGCGTCGGGAAGTACTGCACGCTGCCACCGAACTTCCAGTTGTGGTTGCCGGCGGTGAGCGACAGCGTTTCCTGCGCTTCCGTGAACGTGGTCATCGTGCCGGTGCGGCAGGGCCACAGGCACTGCTGGCCGCCCCACTGCAGGGTGGGGAAGCGATATTGCTGCGTGCCGATGTACTGCCCGCCGCCGAGCGACGCCGGCATGGTCACGACGTTGCTCAGCACGCTGGGCGGCGTGAAGTCCTGGTTCATGTAGTTGCGATCCGATGCGGTCGCGCGCATGAAGTAGAACTCGTTCAGCATCCGGTTCGACAGCACCCACGTATGACCGAGGGCGTGCATGTCGCGCGGAATCAGGTTGTCGAGCGAGCTGAACGACGCGTTGATGCCGCCGCAGCCGCTGCAGAAGAACTCGGTGTGCTGATTGATGTAGCGGTAGAAGAGATTCTGCTTCGTGTTGATCTGGTAATCGCCGCGGCCGAAGAAGATGTTCGTGAACGAGCCGCCCTCGTACGATCCGGCGAGCGACGGATAGAACTGCACCGGCGCGTTCACCGTGAAGAAGGCGTGCTCGCGCGTCCGCTCGACGCTGCCGAAATAATGAAGCTTGTTCTTGATGATCGGACCGCCGAGCGACCCGCCGAACTGGTTCCGCTTGTAGCGCGGGTCGGCGCGGCCGGCGTCGATCTGCCGCTGCGTGAAGATGTCGTTGCTCGTCATCTGCTGGTTGCGGAAGAACTCGAACGCGTCGCCGTGCAGATCGTTGGTGCCGCTCTTGGTGACGATGTTCACGACGCCGCCGGCGCGCTGTCCGTACTGCGCGGGGACCTGCGTGGTGTGCACCGAGAACTCACGGATCGCCGATTCGGGAATGTCGTGGCGCTGCTCGCCGCTTTTGGCGACCGCGTTCGACAGACCGTCGACCAGATACGTGGTGCCGCTCGTCGTGACGCCCGCGCCGACATTGGTCGCGTTGCGTTTCGGGCGCGTGACGTCCACGCTCGTGCCCGGCAGCAGCAGCGACAGCGACAGCGCGGTGCGGTCCTGCACTGGCAGCGTCGCAATCTGCTCGGCGGTGACAACGGTCGCGACCTCAGTCTTCGTCGACTCGACGATCGGGGCCTCGCCGGTAACAGTCACGTTCTCCTGCAGCGTCGAGAGACCTAGTTGAAAGTCGCGCGTGTACTCCTGGCCAATGACCAGGGTGATGTCCTTCACTGCAACCGTTTGAAAGCCGGGGAGCTCCGCCGTCAGGTTGTAACGGCCGGGCGCGAGGCCTTGAACACGATACTTGCCGTCCGCTTCGGTAACCGCCGTGCGGACCGTGCCACTTTCCGCGTTGGTGACGGTGACGGTAACGCCGGGAAGAACGCCTGCCTGGGTATCAGTAATGGTGCCTGCAATGACCGCGCTCGCCGCCTGTGCACGCGCGGGGACCGCATGCCCCAGCTGAAATGCGACGACGAGCGCCGCCAGCTGGAAAATGCCGGCCCGAATCGGGGAAACGCTACGAAACATCTGGACTCCTTGGCGGACGCGACAAGGTCCGCCCTGCTCTGTGTCGTGTGGATCCTTGAAAACCAATGGGACCGGCAGGGGAGTTCACGCACCATGCCAGCACTTTCGCCATTGAAATGTTGTCAGGGCAACGAGTTAGCGGTAGATTTCGCCGTGCGGCGCTTGGGCCGATCCAACAAGTCTTAGGCTGAATCCAATGGGACGAATGCTTGTCGCGATCGCTTTGTTGATCAGCGCGCAGTACTCCGCGGTTGCACCCCCGGAACACTGGGCGCTGCACTCGATGATTCCTGTTTGGATCGATCGTCAGAATCTGCCGCCGCGAGGCGACGAGCTCGTCGCGCGGGCGATGAACACGTGGACCACAGCAGGCAACGGTGCGTTCACGCTGCGGCGAACGTTGCTGGCGAACGACGTGGGCATCCGTATTTACTTCAACGGGGCGGGCGGCAACTATGGCGAGACGCGGCCGCACATCACCGCGAACGGTCTGATCGACGCCGCCATCGTCAACATCGCGGCGGATGCGCCGATTGAGGTCGATCCGCTGACGCGCGACATCATCGTCTACCTGACGGCGCTGCACGAGCTCGGACACGCGCTCGGCCTCGAGCACACGCGCAACTTCGACGACATCATGTATCTGTTCCGCCAGCCGGGCGACGGCCCGCGTTACTTCGGCAACTATAGGAAGCTGCTGCGATCGGCGGACGACATCGGCAGCACGGCCGCGACGGGGCTTTCGGCGTACGATGTCCAGACCCTTCGAGCGCTGTATGCTCGGTGACTGAAAGGCGACGCGGTGCGACGGTGCGAGTGATGCGAAGGTGCGAAGGTGCGTCCGATGGTGCGATGGTGCGATGGTGCGATGTTCTCGGACTTCGAACGTCTTGGACGCCCCCCGCACTTCGCACTCTCGGACGCACGCGGCAGCTTCGCATTCTCGGACGCACCCCGCGCTTCGCACTCTTGGATGCACCCCGCACTTCGCTCTCGGACGCACCCCGCACTTCGCACTCTCGGACGCACCCATTCGCACCATGCGCACCGTCGCACCATCGCACGTCCACTAATATGAGAACAGTGTCT
Source organism: Vicinamibacterales bacterium (assembly GCA_035492455.1). Taxonomy (GTDB): domain Bacteria; phylum Acidobacteriota; class Vicinamibacteria; order Vicinamibacterales; family UBA2999; genus Gp6-AA40. The sequence continues at coordinate 17,476 of DATJJE010000063.1, forward strand.
TTCGTTGTCGCCAGCATCGTCGCGCTGACACTGACCGCGCATGCGCAGAACGGGAAGGCAATCGCGGCGCTCGCTGACGATCCGGCGTGTCAGACGTCGAAGATTGCCGCTGCCGGCGGACCGATGCCGAAAGGGCAGAACACGGTCGTGCTGCGGTATCTCGGCGTCTCGAACTACGAGCTTTCCTACCGCGATCAGGTGCTGCTGTTCGACACCTTCTATTCGCGCGTGTGGCCGGCGCGGCCGCTCGGCGTGACATCGGCGGATTTCACGCGCGCCACCGCCATCCTGTTCGGGCACGGCCACTGGGATCACATCGCCGATGCGCCGGAAGTGGCGAAACAGACGAACGCGAAGATGTATGGTGGGCCGCCGACGACCGAGTGGCTGAAGATGCAGGGGGTATCCGACGCGCAGCTAGTTACGTGGAAGGGCGGCGAGACGCAGAAGTTCAACGGGTTCACGGTGCAGGCGATCCATGCGCATCACGCAGGCGGACGGCCCGAGCCGGTGAACAAGATGATGACGCTGTATCAGCAGCTCGTACCCGAGTGGTATGGCAGACCGCTGACCGACGACGAGAAAGCAGCGCATCAACGGCTGCAGCGCCGCGGCGCGGGTGGTCCGAGGATTGATTCCGAAGGCACGCTCACGTATCTGATCACGTTTGACAACGGCTTCCGCATCGCCTACACGGATACGGCGGGCGCGATCACCGATGAACAGCGCGCCGCCTTTGCGAATATTACGCGCACGGATGTGGGCATCATTGCCTATACAGGGCGGTTCAACTCGTCGAGCCAGAACAAGGAGTCGATGCCGATGGTGGAAACGGTGAAGCCTCATGTTGTGCTGCCGAGTCACCACGAGGACGAGACCGGGATTGGCGCGCACTACGACATGCCCATCTATCCCCTGGGAATGGCCGTGCGCGAGCGGTTTCCGGACGCCCAAACCATCGATCCGCTGTACTTGTCGCCGGTCTGTTTTGATACGGCAACAAAGGCCGTCTTTATCGGGAAATAACCACCTCTTCCGTCGTTTTCGAGTTACAGTCGTAACCAGACTGAGACGCCGCGTGTTTGATCCGGCCAATGTGGCCGGACGCGCGGATTGACAACTCGACGTGCGTACTAGCGTGCCTGTCCGCCGCGCCGTTGTACTGGCCGCCGGCAACGGAGATCGTTTTCAGAGCAAGACCAGCCCCTCGAAGCTACTGGTCCCGGTAGCAGGGATGCCGCTCATCAGCCGCACTCTGGTGACGGCTGCCCGCGCAGGTGTCGATCTCATCGACATGATCATCGGCTACGAGGCCGATGCCGTGCGCGCGACCGCTGCGCTGACGCCGCTGCCTGGCGTCACGCTTCGGTTTCACCACAACGATCGCTGGCACGAGGAGAACGGCGTGTCGGCGCTCGTCTCACGACCCCATGTCGGCGGCGATCGATTTGCACTGTTGATGGGCGATCACGTGTTCGACTGGCATGTACTTCAGCGGATGCTCGCGCAGCAGGTTGCCGATGGCGAGTCGCTGCTGGCGATCGATCGCAACGCCGCGTCGCCGGAGCGCGCGGCCGAAGCGACGAAGGTCCGGCTCGACGGCGATCGCATCACCGCCATTGGAAAGCAGATCCATCCCTTCGATGCGCTCGACACCGGCGTGTTCGTTTTCTCCTCATCGATCTTCTCGGCGCTCGACGAAAGCGCAGCCGCGGGCGACACGTCGTTGAGCGGCGGCGTCAGGCGTCTGGCGGCGCGTGGATTGATGCGGGGCGTGGACACCGACGGCTCGCCGTGGTGGGATCTCGATACGGTGGAGGATCTCGACCATCTTCAATCGTCGATCTTCAATCTCGCGATCGATTGCCGATGAAGGTCTTGAGATGGGGCGCGCTGGTCGCCGGCATCGCCCTCTTCGCCGCGGCCGTCGCTCGCTTCGATCTCGATGCGCTCGCGCGCATGTCGGCCAGCCTCAGCATCGCACTTCCTGTCGTCATCCTGATTAACGGCCTCTCACAGGTGGTGCGGACGCTCACCTGGCGGTTCTGCTTTCCGCCAGGCGTCATGCGTCCGTTCCGCCGGCTGCTGCGCGTACGGCTGGCGGCCGAGGCATTCAGCTATGTGACCGTGAGCGGCGTCGCGGGAGAGCCGCTCAAGGTGGTCCTGCTCAAGGACGAAGCGCCGGCGGCCGCAGTCACGGCCTCGGTCATTCTCGAACGGCTTTCGTTTTCCATCGTCACGCTTGCGTTGGTCGGCGTCTGGGCGGCGGTCACGCTCGCGACCATGCCGCTGCCAAGTTACTGGCAGCAGATGTTCTTCTGGTTCGCGTTCGTCGCCGGCGTCTTCATCTTCTGCATTGTGGCGGCCGTGCGCGGCGAAGGTACCTACATGAGCCGCTTCATGGAGTGGCTCACGCGCGTGACGCGCGGACTGCTCGGCACGCATGCGCTCGGCAGGTTTCTGGTGCAGGCGGAACGCCAGATTCTCGAGTTCGCGCGCACTGATCATCGTCGTGTCGTACGGGTCATTGCGCTCGATGTCTTCAACTACGTGCTGATGGCGGCGGAGGTGTGGGTCGTGCTGCGCGCCGTCGGCTCCGCGTCCAGCTTCGCGACGGCCCTGACGATCGAAACGTTCACGCGCGTAGTCAGCATCGTGTTTGCGCCGATACCAGGAACGCTCGGCGCGCTCGAAGCGTCGCACCTGGCGGTGGCAACCGCCGTCGGGCTTGCACCAGCCGGCGCCGCGCTGGCGATCACGCGGCGCGCACGCGGGCTGTTCTGGGCGGGTGTGGGGTTCGCGATCTACCCGAGGAGGGTGCCCCAAGCCGAGCGCGTCGGCGTGACGGTGCTGTATCTCGCGGACCCATCCACTCGCTTCGCTCGCTCGGGGCAAGAGGCGGTTTCGCCGATGACGCGGGTTGCCGGTCTGCCGATCGCGGAGCGAGTGCTGCGTCACGCCATGCACGAGGGCGTCAGCCGCATCGTCGCATGGGCACCGCGCAGTGCGGACGATCTTCGAAGTGTCGCCAATCGCATCGGTCGCGGTCTGCCGCCTCTTGTCATCGCCACAACGGACGCGGAATGGATGGAGGCGGTCAACTCTGATTACCGTCCCGGGTCGAGCTTTCGCATCGTCGGGCCGGGATCGATTCCGAAGCCGGCGCTCAGCGTTCAGCGGCGAGAGGACGTGCACGTTGCCGAGCTCGCCATCCGGCGATCGATCTTCAAGCCGACTGATGGCGTCCTGGCGCGCTTCAACCGCCGCATCTCGCTGCCGATCAGCCTCGTCCTGATTCGAACGCCGATTACCGCCAATCAGATCTCGGTAGCGATCGTCGCCCTCGGCTTCTGGGCGGCGTGGCTGTTCAGCCGCGGGACGTACGCGGCAAGCCTGCTGGGGGCTGTTGTGTCGCTGGCGGCGAGCATACTCGACGGCTGCGACGGTGAGGTCGCACGGCTCAAGTATCAGGAATCTGCGTTCGGCTGCTGGCTGGAGACGGTAGGCGACTACACGTACTACATCGCCATCTTCATCGGCGTGACCGTCGGCGCCGTGCGTTCCACGGGCGCGACGGTGTTTTTCGACCTCGGCCTCGCCGCGCTCGGCGGCAGCGTCATCACCACGTGTCTGCTGATTCTGCTGCGGCAACGGATGACGGGCGCGCAACCTGAGCGTTTCGGCCAGACCAGCAAGGCACAGTTCGTCAGCGGCGGAGGCGCGTGGGCACGTTTTCTTGCATGGCTTGCGGTTTGTGGAACTCGTGCCGTGATGCCGTACGGAATTCTGATTCTCGCGCTGGTCGGGCTTACTCCAGCCGTGATCGTCTTCGCCGCGCTCGGCGCCAACATCTACTGGATTGCGCTGATGACGAGATTGCGGACGATGCTCGCGGTGCCGGTCCGGATCGCGTTGTTCATCGTCCTCGCGGTCGCGGCGTCCGCATGCGGCGGCAGCGACAGTCCGTCAGCGACTCCCGCGCCGCCGTCAGCGCCATATTCGCAGACAGACCTGCGCGAAGGTAGCGGTACGGCGGCAACCCAGGGACGGACCATCACCGTGTCGTATACCGGATGGCTCTACGATCCGACGAAGCCGGAATCGAAGGGCGCGCAATTCGACGCGTCGATGAACTTCTCGTTCCCGCTTGGGGTAGGGCGCGTCATCGCCGGTTGGGATCAGGGCGTCGTCGGAATGAAAGTCGGCGGCCAGCGCCGGCTCGTCATCCCGCCGAATCTGGGATACGGATCTCAGATGGTCGGCAGTATTCCGCCGAACTCAACGCTGGTCTTCGATATCACGTTGCTGAATGTGACGTGAGGGCCGGCGAAGGCCGGCCCGGCGTACGCACAGGCCACCTCCAGGCGGCCTTACTGGTGATGTAGGTCGTGCGGTACCTGCGCCGCGCCATCGTGCATCATCATCATCATCGCGTTCATCCGCTTTTCTCTCGCCGCGAGCTCGTTGACGACAGCGGTAATCTTGTCGATCTTGTCCGGTCCCGTGGCCGCGTTCATCTGCGCGACCAGCTCGTCAAGCTTCTTCTGCTCGGTCTGCATGTTCGCCATCATCGCATTGTGATCCATCGCCGGCGCCTGCGACACGGGTGGTGTGTGCTCGTGCTGCGTCGCGTTCTGCGCGTACCCTGCGGCCGCCGACAGCGCGACAGCCGTCGCGGCGGCGACCACGTAAGCATTCATCCTTCGCATATAGAAACCCTCCTTGCTCTCAGCCGATATCCGCTAATTGACGGTGAAGCGCGGCGGCCGCGCCCGCTTCCTTCGCGGCTTCGCGCGCCTGCTTCGCAAGACGATCGCAGTGCATCGCTGCGAGTTCAGAGCCGCGGCGTTGACCGCTCACCCTGAAGTTGTTCGCCATCGCGGCGTGCGCCTTCGCGTCGGCCGCGCTGCGGGCGTTCTCGGTCATGTAGTACTCCTCGAGCACGTGATGATCCGCAGCGGTGCGGGCTGCAGCTGTCGCCGCCCTCAGTTCCGACGCCGTGGGTGTGCGGGCGGCGAAGCCGCCGTCGAACGTTGCACGATCAACTGGCGGGGCTGCTGGCGCACCTATCGACAGGAACTGGTGGTACGCAGCCATTTCGCGCGCGCGTTCAGAGAGTGCCATCGCGGCCTGTGCCTGACTCACGTGCCGTGCGTTGACGCCCATCGTCACTGGGTGATTCGGCGCACCCGAAGGGACTCTGGCGAGCGCGTCGAACCGCGCAGCCTGCGCGGCGAACGTCTCCGCGAGCGCCATGTAGTGGCTGGAGAGCGCGACGTGTGCCGCCGGCGCACCTGCCGCGACGAGCCGTTGCACCTCTAGGGTATTGAGAACACCTGACGTCGTTTGCGCGGCCAACGTTCCGGCCGTGACAAGCGCCACGGCGAGAACCATCGCACAGAGCCGTTTCATGGCGGGCCACCTTTCATAAATGCCGATGTGTCGCGACACGTGGCGGACTGCCCGGCCCCTGCCGGGGCAGGCCGCGAGCCCGCGTCAGTGACTCGCTGACGGGGTCCTCCCGACCACGCGGATCACAGGCGCGACGGTTGTGGGTTCCTCGACCCACCCGGTCTTGCGCGCGCGTTCAGCCTTCGCAGCGGCGAGGTCTGCCAGCGCCTTGCAGTGCACGGCCATATTCGCGTCCATCGGATGATTGGGATTGCCGATGTACGTGCTGGCCATCGTCTGGTGCGCGCGCGCTTCGGTCAGGTACTTGTCCTTGGCGTCCTGCGCCGCAGCCACGCCGGTCATCATCGTGAACACACCCGCTGCGATGAGAAAACGAGAGAAGCGTTTCATGACCTGCCACCTTTCTTCGCGAGTAACGTCTGTTGAACTGCGCGCGAACAGTCACGGTTCGCGACGTAAAAAGGCGGCGTGTTACAGGCGAAGCACGAGCGACGACGTCGCGCGGTGCGGGGTTGCAGTCGCAGCGTCGTGCACGGAGACCAGCGGTGCCTCTCCTGCGGCAAGTGAAACCGCGTACGTGACGCTGGTGTGGATCGCCGTACCGGGCAGTTGGATTTCTTCCTTGAGAACTGGAGACGTCGCCAGGAGGCTGGCGCAGGTATCGTCGGCAGTAGTGACGATTACGCCTGCGCCGCTCCCGTGGTGATGACATGAAACGTCGACCGGCACCGCACCCGATGCGCACCACCCGATACAGACGAGCGTGGTTACGGGTGCGCCCGCAATCGCCAGGAGGAGAACAACTGCAGCGGTGGGTTTCATGGTCAACCGGTGAAGGGGCAACGCGGATGCCAACATCAACCCGAGGAGAGACGCCGAAAGATCAGTGATCGCGCCGCAGGACCACGAAATTTCACGCGGCGGTCGCGGAAATGGCCGCATCGATCCCATCGAGCTCGGGGACGATGTGATGTCGACAACACTCGGGCAGCTCGGCGCGCAACAGCGTGAGCACCTCGCCAGCTTTGCGCAGGAAATCCGGCGTTGCCTCGATGACGAAACGGCGCGGGTGCGTCCGCCAGATCTGCAGGATCCGCAGATCGACTTGTGCGGCCTCGACAGCTGATTCCGTCCGCAGCGGATTCTGGTGGTTGTAGCCGCTGCCGACCGCCGGTGTGCGGAGGTGGATGACTGCGTCGTAACGCTCGAGCTCGTCCTCCAACGTCGTGTGCACGGCGTCGAAATAGTCGTCGGGACCCGGCCAGTACGCCGCGCCATCAACAGTGCCGCGGTCGCACAGGACAATGGCGGCGTTGGCGACGGCAGCCGCTTCTTCGAGCTCGCGCTGAACATGAAAGATCGCGCGCTGTGCCGCCTTGCGGCCGAGAACGTCTGCGCGCCGCGGGAAGCCTCCGCCGAAGATGATTCCGGCCGCTTCGGGAAGGATGTGAACGTGGTCGCAGAACGATGCGCGCCGAATCAATTCGAGTGCCGCCGTCTTGCCCGCACCCGGTCCGCCTGTCAGAACGACCCGCCGAGGGATATGACGCTTTGTGCAGTCGCACGCGATCATGCGCGTCTCCGAGCGCGATCGTTCTCACGCTTCATGCCAGCGTTGTGTCACGCGAAACGTTGACGATTGGGCCGATGAGTTGCCGCCGCTGCGGATTTTCACTCGCCGATCGAACAATTTACCGTCGTCGCCTTCGGTAGGCGCGGAAGCCGACGGAATTCGCATCGCATTGAGACGGCGGCGCGTCTCACAATACAGAGACGATGGAACGCGACGTTGTGTGCGGGATGCAGGTGGACCCCGCGACCGCAAAGTGGACGAGCGAGTACGGCGGCCACACCTATTACTTCTGCGGCAAGGGATGCAAGGCGAAGTTCGACGCTGACCCGCAGCGGTTTCTGCTCCCGCTCGAGCCACGCACCATCCAACCTCGAACCCTCGAGCCACCAGCGGAAGGGACGAAGTGGACCTGCCCCATGCACCCGGAGATCGTGCGCGACGGTCCCGGCAGCTGTCCGATCTGTGGGATGGCGCTCGAGCCGCTGACGGTTACGGCGGAGGCGCCCGAGAACGAGGAGCTGCGCGACATGACGCGTCGCTTCTGGGTGAGCGCGATCCTCGCCGCCGCGATTCTTGTCGTCGCCATGGGAGGGTTCGAGCTGCAGTGGCTCGAGTTGGCACTCGCGACGCCGGTGGTGCTTTGGGGCGGCTGGCCATTCTTCGTGCGAGGGTGGCAATCAGTCGTCAACCGCAGCCTCAATATGTTCACGCTCATCGCCCTCGGTGTTGGCGTGGCGTACGTTTTCAGCGTCGTCGCCACGCTGCTGCCCGGCGTCTTCCCGCCTACATTCCGCGATGAAACCGGCAGGGTTGGCGTCTACTTCGAAGCGGCGGCGGTCATCGTCACGTTGGTGCTCCTCGGACAGGTGATGGAGCTGCGCGCGCGCAGCCGTACGGGTGCCGCAATACGTGCGTTGCTCGGTCTCGCGCCGAAAATGGCGAGACGGGTGCGAAGCGACGGCGGCGAAGAGGACATCCCGCTCGCGCATGTGCATCCGGGCGATCGTCTGCGCGTACGTCCCGGCGAGAAGGTGCCAGTTGACGGCGTCGTACTCGAAGGACGAAGCGCACTGGACGAATCGATGATCAGCGGTGAATCGATCCCGGTGGAGAAGGGTCCGAACGACAAGGTGATTGGCGCGACGGTGAACGTCACAGGATCGTTCATCATGCGCGCCGAGCGCGTCGGCGGCGAAACATTGCTCGCGCAGATCGTCAGCATGGTCGCGCAGGCGCAGCGGAGTCGCGCTCCCATCCAGAAGCTTGCGGACGTTGTTTCCGGCTATTTCGTCCCCACGGTCGTTGCCGCAGCCATTGTGACAGCCCTCGTGTGGGCGACCATCGGTCCGGCGCCGCGCATGGCGCATTCGATCGTCAACGCGGTCGCGGTGCTGATCATCGCGTGCCCGTGCGCGCTCGGGCTGGCGACACCGATGTCGATCATGGTGGCGATGGGAAAGGGCGCCACCTCCGGCGTGCTGTTCAAGAATGCGGAAGCCATCGAGGTCATGCGTACTATCGACACGCTCGTCGTGGACAAGACAGGCACGCTCACCGTTGGCAGGCCGAAGGTGATGGCTGTCAAAGCCGCGGTTGGATGGGACGAACAAGCCGTGCTGCGCCTGGCCGCTGCACTCGAGCAGGGAAGCGAGCATCCCCTTGCCGCCGCAATCGTCGGCGGTGCGGCCGAACGCGGAGTGCAGCTCGGCAAAGCCGAATCGTTTGTCTCGACGACCGGCAAAGGAGTCACCGGCATCGTCGATGGAAAGCGCATCACGCTCGGTAACGCGGCGCTGCTGCAGCAGGAGGGCATCGCCGCCGACGGCTTCGCGCACGAAGCGGAGGAGTTACGCGGATACGGCCAGACCGTAATGTTCGTCGCCGCCGATGGCGTCGTCATCGGAATGATCGGCGTGGCTGATCCGATCAAGGAGACGACGGCCGAAGCCGTTGCCCAACTGCACGGCGAAGGCGTACGCATCCTCATGCTCACGGGTGACAACCGCACGACCGCCGCAGCGGTTGCCAGGCGCTTGAAGATCGACGACGTGATTCCCGAGGTGCTGCCGAATCAGAAGGTGGAGGTCGTCAAGCGGCTGCAGAGCGAAGGGCACATCGTAGGCATGGCTGGTGACGGCATTAACGATGCGCCGGCGCTGGCGCAAGCCGAAGTGGGCATCGCCATGGGCACCGGGACGGATGTCGCAATGGAGAGCGCGGGGATCACGCTTGTCAAAGGCGATTTGCGGGGTATCGCGCGTGCCCGTCGCCTCAGCCGCGCGACGATGGCCAATATCAGACAGAACTTATTCTTCGCCTTTATCTACAACTCCATCGGCGTGCCGATTGCGGCGGGTGTCCTGTATCCGTTCTTCGGCCTGCTGCTTAGCCCAATGATCGCCGCCGCCGCGATGAGCTTCAGTTCGGTGTCGGTGATCGCGAATGCGCTCAGGCTGCGCCACATCAATCCGTAACACTGCGGGGCTCGCTATGGCCCGTCCGGGCCACGCCGACAGGTGCCTTGAAAAATGACCCGTTCGAGGGAAGCCGCGGTCGCGCTGAAGATGCGACAGTTCGCGTCACAACGAAGGAGATGCGTCCATGTTGCAGACGATGAATCCTAACAAGGCACTTTGGGAGAAGGGGGACTTCACGCGCATTGCCGACACGATGCGAACCAGCGGCGAAACGCTGGTAAAGAGGCTCGGTATTCGCCCGGGACTGAAGGTGCTGGACCTCGGATGTGGGGACGGCACCACCGCCGTGCCGGAAGCGCGCCTGGGCGCAGACGTCCTCGGCGTCGACATCGCCGAAAATCTCGTTGAAGCCGGACGGCGGCGCGCCGCGGCTGAGCGGTTACCGAACCTTCGATTCGAAGAAGGCGACGCGTCCAATCTCGAGGGGATCGCGGATCGCACGTTCGATCTTGTCGTCACCATCTTTGGGGCGATGTTCGCCCCGCGGCCCTTCGACGTCGCAAAGGAAATGGTGCGGGTGACGAAGCCCGGCGGCCGCATTGTGATGGGCAACTGGATCCTGGAAAACCCGACGCTGGTCGCGCGGATCCTGAAGATCAGCTCCGCCTACTCGCCTCCTCCGCCGGAAGGATTTATCAGCCCGGTCCGATGGGGTGTCCGGAGCGAGGTTGAGGAGCGGTTCGCGCAGGCGGGAATACCGCGCGAACGGATTACGTGCGAGGACGACACCTATATCTTCGAATTTCCCGGTACGCCGACCGCATTCGTCGCGCAGTTCAAGGACTATTACGGGCCGACGATGAACGCCTTCGATGCCGCCCGCAACAACGGCCGCGCCGAACAGCTGCAAACGGAGCTCGAACAGCTGTTCGAGACGCAGAACATCTCGAAACAGCCAGGCCTCACCAGCATCCCCGCGACGTTTCTCCGCGTCACCGTCACCCTATAGCGGATGCTCATCCGGGTGGCCCACCGCGTTTTTCGCAGTGTAGCCTCCCGGCCTCTCCCTTGCTGGCTATCGGCTGGCGCGTGCGCGAAGCGACACGTACAGCGTCCGTCCTGCGTTCGGCATGCCGTACGGACTCTCGCGGTAGACGTCGAACGCGTTGGTCATGCCGATGGTGAGCGCGGCACGCGAGATGTCCTTCGTGATCTCCAGATCGGAGACGACGTACGGCTGCAACGATCGCACTTCGAGCGGCGCAGTGCGCGAATAGTACGGTTGCCGGCCTACGGCGCTGGCGGTGACGAGCACGTGAACGGTGGGCGTGACGGCGGCGCCGGTCTCCAGCGCCACGCGATGTCTAGGTTGATATTGCAGCTGCGTGCGGCGCGAGCCGGTCGAGCGATCGATGGCACTGAGGAAGCTGTAGATCCCGCGAACAGCCACGCGCGACGTAATCGGGACGCCAAGCGACGAGTCCACGCCAGCGATCCGATAGCGATCGCGATTCACGTATTGCGTCGTGTCGTCGCTGCGCTCGATGAAGTCGCGCGTGTTCATCACGAATCCGTTCACCGCCGCACGCATGGTGCCGACGCGGCGCTCGATGCCGCCTTCGACGCCGCGTGATCGCTCCGGCCGCAGCGTTGCATTGCCGCTGCCGGCCTCATAGAGATCCGCGATCGATGGGAACCGCATCCGCTGGAAGGCGGCCGCATGAATCGTCGCGCCGCGCCAGCCGGTGAACATACCTGCGAGCAGTGTCGGGTCGGTGCGCGATCGGTTTGCATCCTGGACATTGATTGAGTAACCCACGACGAGACCCACGCCCGGGTGCGGACGACCTTCCCATTCGAGTCCGCCGGACACCACGTTCATCGCGTGGTGGTCGTCTATGGACCTCAGGCCGAACCTGCGCGTGCTGCCGCTCGTGCCCGCGCCGCCCTGACCGGTGCCTCGACCGGCGCCGCTGCCAGGCGTCGGAGTAGCGGTCAGTTCGACGTCGCGAATGATGCCGCTCGAGATGAACGTTTCGCGTCGTCCGTTGAATCCGGCCTTCAGCTCGCCAAGGCGGCCGAGGCTGTACCGCGCATGCACGGAGCCGCCGGAGACCGTGGATGCGTCGTGCGTTTGAAAGGTGCCGGCGACGGTCTCGTCGGCGATGGAGTTATAGGCGGCGCTGTCGTAGCGGACGCGCTGCTGTCGGTCCTGGTTGATGAACGCCCAGCCCCGCATGCTGAATCGCGCCGGTCCCTTGTAATCCCATGACAACTGCGACGCCCGCGTTCGATAGTCTTCGACGCGCTCGTATCGGACCCGTTGTCCGAAGCGGTCGAACGGATCCGTCACCGCCGGCGGAATCCCGTAGAAACCGTCCGCTATGTTGAAGAGACCGGCGATGCGCCACCGGTCATTGAGCACGAACGACATTTTGCCCAGCGCCGTCGTTTGGTCCGAATCGCTGTTGCCGCGGATGCCTGCGCCATGAGGCAGACGGAAGCCATCGCTCGCAAACGTCCGCACGGCGGCGAGGAGGTACGTGCGATCGGTGCCTCTTGTGATGCGGCCGGATACATCGCGCTGATTTCCACTCCGCCAGTCGATGCCCGCATCGGCGGCGAGGTCGGCTTGCGATGACGCGGGCGTGAGCTCCATCACGCCACCAATCGCGCCGTCGCCGTACAGGACGGAGCTTGCACCGAAGGTGACCGTGACGTCCTGCAGGAACTCGGTTGGAATCAGTGACGCATCGAACTGGCCGTCATTGGTCGCATTGAGCGGCACGCCGTCGAGCAGCAGCAGCACGTGCCGGGGCCGCAAGCCACGAACGTCGATGACCGGCCGGCCATCGCCGCCGCTGCGGACGCGCACGCCCGGTATGAAGGTGAGCGCTTCGTCAAGCGTCCGTGCGTGGAGTGCCCCGATCTCGGTGCTGTCGACGTGCTCCGTCGTCACCGCCTGCGCGGCGACGTCGACGGACTCGGTAACGGAGCTTCTGAAGGTCGCGGGAACGGTCGGGTTCGCCGCGGGTGCCTGAGCAAGCGCGCGTGTGGGTACGAGGCACGCGTACAGCACGACGGCGGTCACGCAGGCATGGACGCGCATTGATGCGCCAGCGTAAACCGCCGCGAGCCGAGAATCAAATCGACTTTAATCGTACAGGGTCGATTTGACCTCTAGTCGTTAGGCCTGGTCTTCGTCTTGCCGCTCGTGCCGACCGGTTGTGTGCTTTCTGAGCCGCTTGTCGCCACGGGCTGATTGCGGTCGTACGACGAAACGGCAGACAGCTTCTTTCCGTCGGGCATCGTCATCTCTTCCGCATTGGCGAAATTGGTGCCGTTCTTCGCGCGCCAACCTTGGAAGCTGACCATCTCTCCAGCCTTCAGCTTCGTTCTCGTCCAGCCGGCCTTGGTCAGTGCCTTCGGGCTACCCATTTCCACTTTCCAGTTGGTCACCTTTCCTTTGTCGTCCTTCACGTCGACGTAGGTGTACACGTGCGGGTTGGTCCATTCGACCTTGGTGACGGTGCCGTTCAGCGTGACGGGTTTCTCCGGATCGAACTCCGCGGAAAACGCATGGTGCGCCCACGCCGGGGTGCTGCCAAGGAGCAGGGCAGTTACGGCCGCGCACAGTGTTGAGTTGCGCATGGCTCATCCTCCGATGCGTCGAACGGTTGCAAGCGGATCGCCACTCCGACACAATGAATGCCGAGGTTGACGTGCGAAGAATCAGTAGACGAGCGTTGATCGGCGTATTGCCTGCGGCACTGCTAACTATCAGGCGAGTGAACGCCCAGACGGACACGGTTACTGTATACAAGGACCCGACGTGCGGTTGTTGTGCGAAATGGGTCGACCTGATGCGGCGAGAAGGGTTCGCCGCAACCGTCCACGAGAGTCGCGATCTCGCAAGCATCAAACAGAAGTACAACGTTCCGCCGAACCTCCAGTCGTGCCACACTGCCATCGTCAACGACCAGCTCATCGTCGAAGGGCACGTTCCACCTGCAGACGTGAAACGGGTGCTAAAAGACAAGGCTGCAATCGGCGGCCTCGCGGTGCCGGGAATGCCGATCGGTTCACCTGGAATGGAAGTCGCCGATGTTCGGCCCCAGGCGTATGACGTGATCGCGTTCACACGTGCGGGTAAGACCCGGGTCTTTGCTTCACACTAGCGCTCCCCGAGTCGTATGCGAGGCTCTTCGATGACCGTGCGCCTGCTGCCCGTAGCCCTCGCCTTTGCGATCGCTGGCGCGCCGATCGCGATGACGATGTGCGAGGCGGCGTGCGCGTCGCGCTCCGTCGACGCCGTGCATGGCGGCCATGGCGAGCACCATTCCTGCCACGAAGGCGCATCATCCAATCAGCGCGAGATAGCGGCTCTTCCTCACGGGTGCGGGCACTCGGACGGCGACGATCAGCTCGGCACCGACAACGCAACGAAGGCGTTCACGCCTCCGATCGTCCTCGCGAGTGGGGTCACGTTCGTGGCGCCCACGCTCGATGCATCGGCTGCGAGCGACGCTCGCGCGGTCACTCACAGTCCGCCAGGTCCCCTCGCACTTCCGGCCCAGCTTCGCATTTAGTCGCCCCCGCACTGAGAGGTCTGTCTTCTCTGCGGAGGGTCGATGTTTGTACGTATATGCGGGCGCGCTGGCGCCGCGTTGGTAATGATTTGCTCGGCAAGTGTGACGTTCGCTCAGGACACGGCGCAGACGCACGACATGAGCGCGATGACGCGCGGAGGATCCGGGACGAGCTGGTTGCCCGATGCCTCGCCGATGTACATGCTGCACGTGCAGCGGGGCGCGTGGATGCTGATGACGCATGAGAACGCGTTCCTGCAGTTTGTCAGCGACTCGGGCAGGCGCGGCGACGACCAGGTCGGCAGCGTCAACTGGCTGATGACGATGGCGAATCGAAATGTCGGCCAGGGACGTCTGAGTCTTCGCGCGATGTTCAGCGGGGAACCGTGGACCATTCGTGGTTGCGGTTACCCGGACATGCTGGCGTCTGGCGAAGAGTGTCGCGGCGAGACGATTCACGATCGGCAGCATCCGCACGATCTGCCGATGGAGATCTCTGCCGAATACGATGCTCCGATTCGCGGCGATCTCCGGTGGCAGCTATACGGCGGCCCGTCGGCAGAGCCGGCGCTAGGGCCGGTTGCCTATCCGCATCGTGTCTCCGCGATGCCGAATCCGATCGCGCCGATTAGCCATCACTGGCTCGACTCCACGCACGTGTCGTTTGGCGTGGTGACCGGCGGCGTGTATGGCAAGCGGTGGAAGGCGGAGACATCGCTTTTCAACGGACGCGAACCCGACGACAACCGCAAGGATTTCGATTTCGGAGCGCTCGATTCGGTATCGGGACGCGTGTGGTTCATGCCGACGCCGAATGTCGCGCTGCAGGTATCGGCTGGACGCCTCACGGAAGCGGAGGCTGGCGAAGGCTCCGAACCGAGACGCGATGTCGAGCGAGTGACCGCCTCCGTTACATTCCACCGCGTGAGCACCGGACGTGTGGCGGCGTCGACGTTCGCCTGGGGCCGCAATGTGGAGCTGGCGCACGCGACGAATGCCCTGCTGCTTGAAACCAATCTCACCCTGAACGATCGCGACACCTGGTTCGGGCGCCTGGAGGTGGTGCAAAAGACGGCGCACGATCTGGAAGTGGTTGCGACGCAGGACCGTTTCGCTGTTTCGAAGATTCAGGGTGGCTATACGCGCTACATCCGCGCGACAGGGAGCTTCAAAGCCGGACTGGGTGCGGCGGCGTCCGCGGCCATTGTGCCGGGGGAGCTTGCGCCGGTCTATGGACGACGGGTGAATCCTGGTGTCGCGGTGTTCCTGACGCTCCGTCCGGCGATGATGAGCATCGCCGCGCAAACGGCCGGCGGTGGTCAGACAATGATCATGGTGCAGACTGCATACGACCCAGCGAAGCTGACCTGTGAGGCAGGATTCGACCCGCGCACTGCGGCCAGCACCACGTATGACGGCAGGACGTATTATTTCTGTTCGGCCGCGGATCGCGACAAATTCCTGACCGATCCGAAGATGAGCCTGTCGATGATGCCGCCGAAGCAATGAGAAGAACCGTACTCGTCATTGTCGTCACGGTGTTCGTGATCGGTCTGCTGACCGGCGCCTATATCGTCGTTGCCGGTGTGAGCGCGCGGCCGCAGCCCAGCGCACTCGAGATGCGCACGTCCCATGTGCTGCGCAGCCTCGCCATCAGCGCGCGGGTGCGCGGCGTGACGAATCCCGTGCCGGCGAGCGCTGACGTCGTCAATGAAGGGATGGAGCACTTTGCCGACCACTGCGCCGTGTGCCACGGCAACGACGGCAGCGGCAATACCGAGATGGGCCGGGGACTCTACCCGCGCGCGCCGGACATGCGCCTGGCTGCGACCCAAGATCTTTCTGATGCGGAGCTGTTCTATATCATCGAAAATGGCGTCAGACTAACAGGCATGCCAGGATGGTCGACGGGAACAAAGGACGGGGAGACCTCGTCCTGGCATCTAGTGCACTTCATACGCCATCTACCGAAACTCACCGCAGACGAGATCGCGCGGATGGAACGGTTAAACCCGAAGTCGCCGCAGGAAGTCCGGCAGGAGATCGAGGAAGAAAAGTTTCTTCAAGGAGGACCGCAGTGAAGAAGTGGATTATCGGCATTGCGCTGCTTGCGGCGCTGGTGGTCGCGCCGCGCGTCGTTCGCGCGCACGAAGGCCATGATCACACCGTCATGGGCAACATCACCAAGGTGGACGGGATGAACCTGATGGTGAAGGACAAAGACGGCAAGGAAACCATGGTGATGATGGACGCGAAGACCAAGATCACTCAAGGCACGACCAAGCTGGACGCCAAGACGCTGAAGGTAGGCGATCGCGTTGTCGCATCGGGTCCCGAGTCGCAGGGAATGATTTCGGCCGAGACCGTGAAGGTCGGCGCGGCGGCACCTGCCGCAGCCGCGAAGAAGTAAGGAATCAACGTAAACGGCTGCAAACGGCCGGTCACCTCGAGGTGGCCGGCCGTTTCGTTTGTACCTGACAGTAAGTTCAGGAACTCTTCAGGTGCGAATTACTCCGCGTTTGCGTATTAGTAACCACTTAGCTCAAACCTTCTTCGAGGTGTCTTCTATGCTCAGATTGCGAGTGGCCTGTGCGATCGGCGCGATGCTGCTGTGCCTGGCGTCGGTAGCGACGGCGCAAACCTCCACGGTGACGGGGCGTGTGGCGAATGTGCAGGGCGGCGTGATTCCGAACGCCGAGGCTACGCTGCGGGCGTTGCCGCCGGCCGGCGCGGCGCCGATGCCGAACATGCCCAACATGCCGAATATGCCGAATGCAGCTGCGGCGCCCGAACGCACCGCGACCGCCGGGGCCGACGGCACGTTTACCTTCAACGGCGTTCCGGCTGGTGAATACGTGCTCATGGTTGACGCGTCGGGGTTCGAGCGCGGGTCGCAGCCGATCACGGTCGGCAATCAGTCGCAGAACGTCACGGTGACGCTGACGCCGCTGATTATTCCCGGCGGCGAGGAAGCGGCTGCTGCCGCGGTAGGTGGCAACGTCGCCGACACGCAGCTGCTGCTCGACCGCATCAAGCAGCTCGAACAGCGCATCACCGATCTCGAATCGGAAGCCGTGCTGTCGGAGCCCGAAACGCGTGTCAAGCGGATCGAGGTGTACGTCGATCAGAACAAGAACGTGCACGACGAACCGGTACCGGGCGCGAAGAAGGAAGTCAGTTACCAGCGTGAACGCGTCTATCGCCGGCAGACCATCAACGAAAAGATCGAGCAAGCGCTTGCCGCCGCCGAAGATCAGAGCGTCAAGATCGGCGTGGACGCGACGACGGTCACGCAGGGCGCCGGGCGCACGACAGGCGATCCTGAGCGGCCGAACAAGAAGGCCTACGCGCTGGCTTCGGCGGATCTGTTTTTCGCCGCGAAGCTCGCGCAGTACACGAGTTTCTTCGCCGACGTCGTCGCGTTGAGCGGCGCGCCGCCGGACCGGGAGATTCCATCGCTCACGCTGCTCAACGGCTACACGGCGCGTCTGGTGAATCAGAACGAGTTGAACCTGCGCGAGGCGTGGCTGCGCACGGAATTCTTCGGTCAGCGCCTGGGCATTACGGCCGGCCGTCTGGATCTGACGAACTACTTCGACCGCAACGCTTTTTCGAACGACGAGACCACCCAGTTCATCAGCGACGCCCTGGTGAACAACCAGATGCTCGGCCTGGCCGTGAACGGCACCGGTGTCGTCGCCGAGTACGATCCGAAGAATGCGTTCAACTTCCGCGTCGGCTTCCAGCAGAGCAATCCTGACGCGACGAGCCTGTCGGATTCAATCTACTCGCTGGCGGAAGTCGGCTACACAATGACGCCGTTCAGCCTTCCGGAGGGGCATTACCGCCTGTGGTACCGTGCCAACAACGGCGAGGTGGACACGAAGTATGCGACCGGCATCAGCATCGACCAGAAGCTCAGCCCGATCGTCGGTGTGTTCGGACGCTACGGTCAGCAACAAGTTCCCGGTGATTGGGATCGCTACTGGAGCACCGGTCTCTCATTCGCCAACGGCCTTGTCTTCAACCCGCACGATACCTGGGGCATCGGCTATGCGCGCATGGATCTGGTGTCGGGCGACACGGAACACCTCACCGAGGGCTATTACAACTTTCAGCTGACCGAGCGGCTGCGGCTGTCGGGGACGCTGCAGCACGTACTCGATCGCCAGGGCGACAAATTCGGCTATCTGCTTCCAGGCATCCGCCTGCAGGCGTCGTTTTAACCGGGCGACCAGGAGCACTTACATGCGGAACATGAAACGAATCGTCATTCTTCTCACCCTTGCGGTGGTCGCCTTCGCCGCCACGCTGACGCGCGTCACGGTGAACGCGGCAGTCGTGAAGGTCCCGGATCCGACCAAGGTCGTCATGATTGTGAACCGCGACTCGAACGAGATCGCGTTCATGGACATCGACAGCAAGAAAATCGTCGGCAAGACGTTCCTCGGCAACAACGTCAACCCGCACATGGTGATGATGTCGCCCGACGGCCGCTACGTCGTGACCGGCGGCACGCGGGCGAACAAGGCCTACATCATCGACGCCAAGACGCTCGAGCTGGTGAAAGTGATTCCGGTGGACATCGCGCCGGAGCACCTCGCGTTCTCGCCGGACAGCCGGTGGTACTACCAGGGCAATCCCGAAGGTGATTCGATCTCCGTTATCGACATGCTGTCGCTGACGAAGATCAAGACGATCCCGGGTCTGGTCGAACCGCTGAACACCGTGTTTCTGCCCGACGGCTCGAAAGCGTACGTCGGCAACTACGGTGCCCATTGGGTCGGTGTCATCGACGTGCGCCGGCACGAGTTGCTGAAGAAGATCCAGGTGGGAGACGTGCCTGGCGTGGCCAAGCTCGATCCGAACAAGTACCTCGGCGACATTCAGGGAATCAATATCCCGCAGATTACCAACGACGGCCGCTACCTCTATGCGACCGACACGGATCTGGGGGTGGTTGCGAAGATCGATCCGCGCGAGGACAAGGTGGATAAGATCATCCGCGTCGGAAAGCAGCCGTGGCGGCCGTACATGAGCCACGACGGCAAGTACTTGATCACTCCGAACAACGGCGACCAGACCATCTCCATCGTCGATCTACGCACCGACAAGGTGGCGGCGACGCTCGAAGCTGGTGAGAACATGACGGGCGTGAACTTTGCCGCCGGCAAGGCGTTCGTGATCAGTTCCACCAGCGGTTTCGTCTACGTTTACGATATGAACAGTCTGCGTCCTGCCGGCCGCATGAAGATCGGCACCAACATTCAGTTGGAGACTGCCACGACCGATACCAAGGACGAAAAGCTCTATCTCGCAGACTCGACGGAGAACGCCGTCGTGATCATCGACGCGAAGACGCAGCAGTTTGAGAAGGTGCTCAATGTTGGCCTGTATCCGTGGGGCACGCACATCATGGACAGCAAGGATAATTACTGTCATTAGTCTTGCCGTGCTCTGCGCGGCGGCCTGCCCGGCCGCCGCGCAGGGTGTCCGCAGCCATACTCGGCCCGGTGCACGCGGCACCCGCGTGACCCAGTCTCAGGCCGAGACCGTCACGCTGACGCTCGGTACCGCCGAAGTCCGTCTGCTGCAGACGTGGGTGCGGACCGCTGCCACGATCGACAAGAGCGGGAAGGTTCTGAGCGGCACGGTGGCGGCGCCCGATGCGGCGCTCGTCAAAGTCGGACAGCGCGTGCGCGCGTTTCCCCCGAGCTCCAAGTCATCGATGTATCAAGCCTACGTGACGCGCGTGACGCCGACGTCGTCCGGCGCTTCAATCGACGCGACGCTGGCCGCGTCCGGCCGCGCCAATACGACGTTATACGTTATGGAAGTCGTCGTCGAACAGGGACCGTTTCTAGTCGTGCCCAACGAGGCGATCATCGAAGAAGGCGACAAGCACATCGTCTACGTCCAGCAGGACGGCGAGTACGTCCCGCGGGAAGTGCACACCGGCATTCAAGGCGAGCTCTACACGCAGGTGCTCGAAGGGCTGGAGCCGAACACACCCGTTGTCACCTTCGGCAGCTTCTTTATCGACGCGGAGCACAAGCTGAAAGGCACGGGGGTGAATCAGTAGGCGATGATCCTCCGGCTGATTCGAACCATCATCCGATGGCGCGTCCTCGTCTGGGGGATCGTCGCCGCGGCCATCGTCCTCAGTATTCTGTCGATTCGCGCCGCGTCACTCGACGCGATTCCTGATATTTCCGACCCGCAGATCGTCGTCTATGTGAAGTGGCCGCGCAGCCCGCAGCTGCTGGAGAGTCAGGTCACCGAACCGCTGGTGAGCGCGCTGCTCGGCTCGCCCGGAATTGCCTCCCTCCGCGGAGTGTCGCACATGGGCTACTCGTTCATCTACGTCATTTTGAACGGCCAAGTGGCGCGCGAGGAGGTGCAGCAGCTCGTCACCGATCGCATCAATGCCATCCGGCCGCAGCTGCCACCCGACGCGAACGTGACCCTCGGTCCCAACGCCAGCAGCATGGGCTGGATCTACCAGTACGCGCTGGTCGATCGGGAAAAGCTGCACGACCTGCGTGAGCTGCGTCTGCTGAACGAGACGCAAATCAAACCCGGGCTCGAAACCGTCGCCGGCGTTGCGGAGGTAGCGTCGGTCGGCGGTCTCGAGAAGCAGTATCAGGTGAAGATCTTCCCGCCGCTGCTCGCGCAGACGCGCACTCCGCTGCGTCAGGTGATCAGCGCCGTGCAGGGTGTGTTTCAGGAAGCCGGCGGCCGCATGATCGAGGCGACCAACCGCGATTATCAGCTGCGCGGCGACATCAAGATTGACGACATCGCCGCGATCGACGACCTCGTTGTCGGGCGCCACGCCGACGGCGCACCGGTGTTCCTCAAAGACGTCGGCTACCTCGAGGTCGGGTACGACCAGCGGCGCAGCACGGTGGACCTCGACGGCACCGGCGAGGTGGTCGGCGGCGTCGTCATCATGGAGCAGGACCAGAACGTCCTCGCCATCACGCGCGCAGTGGAGCGCAAGCTGGCGGACATTCGCCGAGGCCTTCCACCGGGCGTCGATGTGGTGCCCACCTACGACCGGTCAGCGTGGATCTGGGAAACGCTGCGGCAGTTCTTCGAGACGCTCGGAATCGAGATCCTGGTGCTGATCGCGGTGACGTTGTTGTTCCTGCGCAACGTGCGGACAGCGATCGGCCCTATTGCCATTCTCCTTCTCAGCGTCGTCTTTACGGCGTTGCCGCTCGTCGGACTCAGAGAGACGATCAACCTGTTCTCGTTAGCCGGACTTGCCATCGCGATCGGCGAGATTGCCGACGCCACGATCGTGATCGTCGAAAACTGCACGGCGGAATTGTCGATGCATCCGCCAGTGACGCCGGCCGAGCGCAACGAGATCCTCATTCGTTCCATCGCCTCGGTCGCCAAGCCGCTGCTGTTCTCGCTCCTCATCATCCTTGCGTCGTTCCTGCCGGTGTTCTTTCTCGAGGAACGTGAAGCGCGCCTGTTCGACCCGTTGGCGTTCAGCAAGACATTCGCCATGGCGTTCTCCACGCTGCTGACGCTGATTGTGCTGCCGCTGATCGTGCTGTGGATCTTCAAGCGCGAGCAGATCGCGCGCCGCAATTTCCAGGAAAGTCTCGCCGTCCGCGCCTACCGCTCAGCGTTGACCACGGTCATCCGCTATCGGTATGTGTTCACGATCGTCGGGCTGCTGACGCTGATCCCCGGCGCGATTGTGCTGAACCGGTTCCCGAAAGACTTTCTGCCGAACGTGGATGAAGGCGCCGTGCTCTACATGCCGACCACGCTGCCCGGCCTGCCGAACCGTGAGGCTGGCTGGGTCGTGCAGCAGATGGACAAGAAGCTGAAGGCGTTTCCCGAAGTGGCGAGCGTGTTCGGCAAAATCGGACGGGCGGACACCTCCACGGACCCGGCGCCGCTGACGATGATCGAGACGACTGTGCTGCTGAAGCCGCGATCGCAGTGGCGGAACGGCATGACCAGCGACAAACTCGTCGCCGAGATGGATCGCGCGGCGGAAACGATTGGCTACGTGAACGCCTGGGTCCAGCCGATTCGCGGCCGGGTGATGATGCAGAGCAGCGGCATTCAGACGCCGGTCGGCATCAAGGTGAAAGGGCCGGACATCGGGCAGATCGAACAGATCTCGCAGCAGATCGAGGGCGTGCTGCGCGAGATGCCGGGCACCAAGTCCGTCATCGCCGAGCGCATCTCGGAGGGCTACTACATCGACGTGCGCAACGACCTCGAGCGCATGGGGCAGCACGGCGTCACGGTCGATGAAGCGATGACGACGGTCCGCTATGCGATTGGCGGCGACAACGTCGTCGGCGTAAAGGAAAACGGTGGAGCGATTGTGCCGCTCAACGTGCAGTATTCACCGGAATACATCGATACCGTCGACAAGCTGCGCAAGACGCCGGTGGTCACCGCTGACGGCCGCTCGGTACCGCTTGGGGACGTCGCCGAGGTGGCGGTGCGGAAGCTCCCCGAAATGATGCGCAACGATAATGGCAGCCTCGCCGGCTACATCTATATCGATCTGCTGAGGGGCGTGACGGGGCCCGATTACGTCGAGCGCGCCCAGCAGCTGCTCGCAAAGAACCTGACACTGCCGACCGGTTACAGCATCGAGTGGACCGGCATGTATGAGTACGCGATCGCGGCGCGTGCCCGCATGCGCCTCATCGTGCCGATCACGCTCGTCATCATCTTCGGGCTGCTGGTGATTGCGTTTCGCTCCGTGGCCGAGAGCATCCTGATTCTTCTCTCAGTGCCGTTTGCGATGGTCGGCGGCGTCTTCCTGCAGTGGCTGCTCGGCTATCCGATGACGACGGCGGTGATCGTCGGCTATATCTCATTGTTCGCCGTCGCCGTGCAGACCGGCATCATCATGGTGATCTTCATCCGCGGGGCACTCGATCACCGCAAGCCGGGCCAGTCGTACATCGACGCCGTCATCGACGGGTCGGCAACGCGGCTGCGCCCGAAGCTGATGACCGTCGCCGCAATCGTTCTCTCCCTGTTTCCGGTGATGTTCTCCAATGGCGCCGGGATGGAGATCATGAAGCCGATCGCCGCGCCGAGCATCGGTGGAATGGTGACCTCGAGCCTGCATGTGCTGTTCATGACGCCGTGCTTGTTCGTCATCGGCGAAGATTTGAGGCTCGCGTGGCAGCGCCGGGTAGAGAAGCGTCGCGCCGCCTAGGCAGCACTGTGGGCGCGATGCCCGTGCTCGTCATCGCGGCATCGATCGTCGCGATCGCAGGCCATTACAACGGCTTCGGTGAGCCGGCCGCGCCGTTGCCGCGTATCGTCCGCACGTTCGACGTGCGGAAGAGCTCGGTCTACGTCTGTCCGATGGATCCGGACGTGCGGTCCAATGCGCCGGGGACCTGCCGCCGCTGCGGGATGACGCTCGTGGCCGGGATTCCAGACCCGGTGGAGTTTCATCTCGATCTCGCGACCTCACCGGACCCGCCTGCGGCCGGGCACACGACCACCCTCGAGTTCGCAGTACACGATCCGTGGAAGGATCGGCCCGTCCACGATTTCGTGCTCGTCCACGAAAAGCTGTTTCACGCCTTCGTCGTCAGCCAGGACTTGCAATACTTCAATCACGCCCATCCTGTCCTGCAGGGAGACGGCGTGTTCAGCCTGCCCGTTGTCCTGCCGCACGGCGGGATGTACCGCGTGCTTGGCGATTTCTACCCCGACGGCGCCACGCCGCAGTTGATTGCCGAAACGATATTCGTTCCGGGCAGCGCGCCGGCCGCGGCAACGCTGTCCCGCGATTATTCGCCGAAGTCGGATCGGAACATGACGGTGATGCTCACGACGCTGCCGGAGCAGCCGACCGCCGGCAACCGCACGCAGGCGACGTTTCACGTCGAGCCGGCAGACGGATTCGAAAAATATCTCGGCGCGTGGGGGCACATGCTCGTGGCCAGCGACGATCTGATCGACATGATCCATCTCCACCCGCTGCGTGCCGACAACGGTGACGTGCAGTTCAACATCGTCTTTCCACGCGC
This sequence comes from Vicinamibacterales bacterium, assembly GCA_035492455.1. GTDB lineage: Bacteria > Acidobacteriota > Vicinamibacteria > Vicinamibacterales > UBA2999 > Gp6-AA40. Next base: position 41,504 of record DATJJE010000063.1, read on the forward strand.
GCGTCCGTACCGCGTCTGGGTCCAGTTTCAACGCAACGGCATCGTCAATACCGTGCACTTCGATGTGACGGTTGCCGAGGCGCCGGTCTAGTGATGCGTCGGGCGATTGCCGCCGCGGTGCTGGCGCTGACGATGTGCGCCGCCGTGCGCGCGCATGACGTCAGCACGACGCCGATTACCTGGAATCGCGAGATCTCGCGCATCTTCTACGACCGCTGCGCATCATGTCATGGGCCAGGCGGCACCTCGTTTTCGCTCATGACCTACCAGGACGTACAGCCACGGGCTGTCGCCATTCGTGACGCGGTGCTGGCGCGCCGCATGCCGCCCTGGGGTGCCGTGAAAGGCTTCGGTGACTTCCGCAACGATCAGGCGTTGACGGCAGAGCAAATTGAATTGATCACCGACTGGGTGCAGGACGACACACCGAAGGGCAATAACCCGCGGCTGTTGCCGCCGCTACCGAAATTTGCGGTTGCGGCACCGTTTACGCCGCCATCCGACGCGATTCACATCACCGGGACGCTGACAGTGAAATCGCCGCTGGTGCTGGACGGATTGCTGCCAGACCAAGCAATCGACGGCATGCGCATCACCGCCGTTCACCCCGATGGGTCGGTCGAACCGCTCCTCTGGTTGTACGGCTACAAAGACGCCTACCGTCATCCGTTCCTGCTGCGCAAACCGCTGGCGCTCGAAGCCGGTACAATCATCCATGGCGTGCAACCGCCCGGCAGCGTGTGGCTGCTGCGTGCGGACACGCATGGAACCCATTGATGCGATCGATAACGGCGATTGTTGCGGCGCTCGTGATTACCGCGTGCGGCGGGTCCGATGCGGCGCCCCTCAAAGAACTGCAGCGCGCCAAGGCGGGAGCGCTTAATGTCGTGCTGCTTTCCTCCGGCGAATCGTTGCCGCAGGGTAAAAGCAACTTCGTCGTGGAGTTCCGCGACGATGGAGGCAACCTCGTTGACGCGGGCACGGTCAAGGTCGGTGCGACCATGCCTATGGCTGGGATGGCACCGATGCTCGGCGACTGCAACGTGACGCCGACATCGACGAAGGGACGTTACGACGTGGCGAGCGACCTCGGCATGAGCGGCACATGGCGGCTGCAGATCTCGTGGGATGGCCCGCCGGGGAAGGGCTCAGTCTCGATGCCGGGCAGCGTCCGTTGATCAAACATCACAGATTTCCAACGCAATCCTGACGAAAAATTAAGGAACTCTTCGACAGGTGCATGCGTCACGATTGACGCATGCGTCGTTTTATCTCCATATTCTTTTTTCTGTTCGCGATCATTGCAGCATCGTCGGAGGCGCAGGTGCTCGGCACGGTTCGTGTCAGCCTTCGCGATGCACAGGACCTGGCGCTCCCAGGCGCCACAGTCACTCTAAAAGCCGAAGCCTCCACGTGGACGCAGATGGCCGTCTCCGATATGCAGGGCAACGCCGCATTCACCGCTGTCCCGATCGGTCATTACATGGTGACAGCCAGCCTGCCCGGGTTTCGCGATCAGCAGCAGGACATCGAGGTGACGGCGAACGCGATCGTTCCGATTGCCCTCAAGCTGACCGTGGCCAGCGTGTCGGAGTCCATCGAGGTGACCGCCGAGACGATCAATCCCGAGTCGTCGAAGACCGAGACGCTGACGCATCGGCTCGACATCGAGCGTCAGCCCGATGCCGATCGCAGCGGCAGCCTGTCGATGATCACCAACAACGTGCCCGGCACGTACGTGATGCACGATCACCTGCACGCGCGCGGTGGCCACGGCGTCACGTTTGAAATCGACGGCGTGCCGGTGCCCAACAGCAACCTGGCGACCGTCGGCTCCCAGTTCGATCCGAAGGACGTCGATTATCTGGAGTCGGAGCGCGGCGGTCTGGCGGCCAATTACGGCGACCGCGCGTATGGCGTATTCAACCTCGTCCCGCGCAGCGGCTTCGAAGCGAATAAGTTTGGCGATGCTACTGCCCGCTACGGCAACTACAACCAGGCGAGCCTCTATTCAAGCTTCGGCAACCACACGCAGGATCAGAAGTTCGCGTGGTTTGCGAGCGGTTCAGGCAACCACACCGATCGCGGCCTCGAGCGCGTGGACATTCCCGTGATCCACGACAAGTCAACGGCGTTCTCAGGCTTTACGTCGATTCTCTACAATCCGTCGACAACGAATCAGTTTCGCCTAGTGGGCTCCGGCCGCGAGGACAAATATCAGGTGCCCAACACACTCCGTCAGGAAGCGCTCGGCATCCGCGATGACGAGAAGGCGACGGATGCATTCCTGAACACGACATGGGTGCACACGACACCCGGTGAACTACTGATCACGGTGTCGCCGTACTATCACTTCAACCGTCTGCAGTACATTGGCGGCGTCAACGATCCGCTGATCACCAATGACAACCGAGGCTCGCATTACGTCGGCGGCTATGTGAACGTCGCGCAGACGCGCGGCCGTCACACGTATCACTTCGGCAGCGACACGTTCGCCGAGCACGACGACTCGCTGTTCGGTCTGCAAGCGAACACGGGTACGCGGCTGGCGCTGACGCATGAGGAAGTGATCTGGGCGAGCGTGGCATCGGCCTTTGCCGAGGAAACATTCCGGATCCGGGAGAACTTCACAGTGAACGCCGGCCTCCGCGCGGAGCATTTCCAGGGCACGCTCACGGAGAACGCTGTCAGTCCGCGTTTGGGAGTGGCATGGGGCGTCGGCAAGGGTGCGGTGCTGCGCGCCTCCTACGGACGCTTCTATCAGCATCCGCAGACGTCGACGGTTTCTGGTCCCCTATTGCAGTTTGCGCTGCAGCAAGGTTTCGGCTACCTGCCGGTGCCGGGCGAGCGCGACCAGATGGTGGAAGTCGGCCTCGGCGTCCCCGTCGCCGGCTGGACGCTGGACTTCGATACGTTCTACAACAAGACGAAGAACCTCGTGGACCACGAGGTGCTTGGCAATTCGAACATCCTGTTCCCGCTGACGATCGACAACGGGCGCGTGCGCGCGTTCGAGTCCACGTTGAAATCGCCGCTGCTGGCGAAAGTGCTGCAGCTGCACTATGCGCTGTCGGTGCAGTCGGCGCAGGGACGCGGCCTAACGACCGGTGGCTTGACCGACTTCAAGCCACCGCCGAACAACGCATATTTCTATCTGGACCACGACCAGCGCGTGACCTTCACGCCTGGCGCAGAGCTCACCCTGCCGGGCTCCGCGTGGGTGTCGGGCAGTGTGACATACGGCTCAGGATTCCTGCGCGGCAACGGGCCCGCGCACATGCCGCGGCATACGACGTTGGATGTTGCAGCCGGCAAAGACCTGGGTCAGAACGTTCAGCTCCGCTTTTCGGCGCTGAATGTGACCAACGAGCTGTTCCTGACTGGCTTCGAGAACTCGTTTGCGGGCACGCACTACGCCAACCCGCGCGAAGTCACGGGTCAGGTCAAGATCAAGTTTCACTATTAGGTTAGAATTCGCCCATCTTCGTGATTGCCACCCGTTTCCGCCGGCCGCTTGCTGCCTCGGCGCTCGTCGCCGCGACTCTGTTCGCGGCGATGCTGCCGCCTGCGCACATCCACCTGGTGGAGCATGACGATCACGATCACGACCACGCGACCGCCATCGAGCACGCACACTGGAGCTCGCACGGCGCGTCGCGTGTCGCGCTCGATGATGATGACGGGCGCGCTATTTATGTAGACCATCCGGCGCTCACGTCGAACCCCGACACCGCATTCGCCCGTCCGCAGAGCGCAGTCATCACGCTGCTGACGGTTCCCGCGCCCGCGGCTTTCACAGTCGCCGAGCGTCAGACCTCGGGCAACAGTCCGCGCGACGGACCTGCGCGGACCCTCCTCGCCCTCCGCGCCCCGCCTCTCGCGGTTTAGTCGACCGCTCAGTCTTTCTCTGTCTCGAAAAATCGTCGTCAAGGAGTGTCATGAGGTTGTGTACGGGTGTGCGAGTGGGGTGCGGCGCGCTTCTCATCGTTGGATGCGCAGCCGCGAGCGCGCTGGCGCAGCAGACGCTGACAGTGCGAGAGGCCGTGGATCGCGCGCTGGCGTCACGGCCGTCGCTGAAGGCCGAAGCCGAGCGCGTAACCGTGGCGGAAGGGCTGCGGCAGCAGGCCGCGGCGCGGCCGAATCCGGAGTTTCAGTTTCAGAACGAGAACCTGCGGCCAGGGCAGACCTATTCGCGTGACGTTGACACGCTCGCCTATGTCGTGCAGCCGCTCGACATTCTTGGCAAACGCGGGCGGCGGATCGACGCGGCAGAACAGACCGTCACGCGCACGCAGGCGGAGTACGAGTTGGCGAAGCAGCGGATGGTGCGCGACGTGAAGCTCGCCTACTGGCGCGCGCGCGGCGCGCAGCAGTCGCGCGATCTGCTGCGATCGACCGTCGACAATTTCCGCCAGATCATCGACTACAACAACGCACGCCTGCGGGTGGGCACGATTGCAGAGCAGGACGTACTGCGCGTGCAGCTCGAGGGCGAGCGGCTGGCGATTACCGCGAACCTTGCGGCCCTGCGTGCATCGCGCGCCGAAGCGGAACTGATCAGGGAGATTGGCGATCCGTCGATCACGACACCGGCGCTGACCGAAGCGCTGGATACGACCAGCGCTATTACACCGCTCAGCGCCGAAGAGGTGCTGGCACAGCGGGCGGAGATGAAGATTGCACGCGCCTCGCTTGAAGAGGCGCGCGCGCGTGCGCGCCTGCAGGACGTGCTCGCGCGGCCTGACCTGACGCTCACGTACGGCTACAAGCGCACGCAGCTGCCGGACACCACGCAGGCTGCGAACACCTCGATCGCCGCGTTCGCCGTGAAGGTACCGCTCTTCGATCGCAACGCCGGCAACCGCGCCGCAGCCACGGCGGAGACACGGCGGCAGCAGGCGCTCGTCGAGGCGGCGCGCCTCGACGTCCTCACCGATTTCGGCGCCGCCGTGCAGGACTATGTGCAGCGGCAGACGGAGGTCGTCGGCACGCTGCAGCCGATGCGCGAGCACGCCGGCAACATCGCGTCCATCGCGCAGGCGGTCTACGTCCAGACGGGCGGGGACCTGCTGCGCCTGCTCGACGCGCAGCGCTCGCGCCTCGACGCCGAGCTGGCATGGGTGGAAGGCATGGTCGATTACCAGCAGAGCATCGTTAATCTTGAAGCCGCGGAAGGAGTCGCACGATGAGGCGCTCAGCGATGATGATGATTCTCGCGGCGCTGACGGGCGCCTGCCGTGGCGGCGCGCAACCGGCGAGCGAATCCAGAACGACGGCGGCGGCGCGCACGGAGGTCGTGCTGTCATCGGCGGCGCAGCAGGAAGGACAGATCGAGACGCAGCCGGCAAAGACTACGACCGAGCCGCAGATGCTTCGCGTGTCGGGCCGCATCGCGCTGGCGGACAACCGCACGTGGCGTGTCGGCATCAGGACGGACGGCCTTGTGGTGGCGGTGTACATCGGCGTCGGCGATTACGTACGGCAGGGACAGGTACTGGCGCGCTATCACGCCGACGAAGTCCGCGACTCCCGCGCGAAGTATCACGCCGCACAAGCGGAGCTCGCGCGTGCGCAGACGGGCGCGGCGCTGGCGCAGCGCAACCTCGAGCGCGCCGGTACGCTCCTCGAGTTGAAGGCCGCATCACAGCAGCAGGTGGATCAGGCACGGCAGGACGCCGTTGCGGCGCAGACCGAAGTGCGCAGCGCCGAAACCGAGGTCGACCGCCTGAAAGATCTGCTCGAAGACGACCTGCGCGTGCCCGCCGACCCGAAGCCCGGTGACGAGACCGCAGACCAGGTCCCCATCATCGCGCCGGCGAGCGGGTTCATTCTCGAGAAGAACGTGACGCTCGGCAAGGCAATCGACACGATGGACGACACGTTCATCATCGGCGACCTCTCGCAGGTGTGGATGCTCGCGTCAGTGCGTCAGGACCAGCTCGGCTCGCTGCGCGTTGGTCAAACGGTGCGCGTCACCGTTGCGGGGACGACGGGACGCGGTTCGTCAGATGCGCCGGCGTTCGAAGGTCGCATCGCGAATCTGGGGCAGACGCTCGATCCGCAGACGCGGACGATGCAAGTGCGGATCGTCCTGAACAACCCGGGCAACCAGCTGCGTCCGGAGATGCTCGCGACGGCCGAGATCGCGTCGGGTGCCGCGCGCGAAACCGTGCGCGTACCCTCCGATGCCCTTCAGCAGATTGATGGCCAGGATGTCGTCTTCGTACGCACGGCGCCCGATCGATTCGTCGTTCGGCCGGTACAGATTGCCGAGACACGCAACGGGGAAACGCCGATCGTCGAGGGGCTCAAGGGGGGCGAGGCAGTCGTCGTGAAGGGCAGTTTCGTCCTCAAATCGCAGCTCCTCAAAGCGTCATTGGAGGAGGGCGAATGAGCCGCGCGGGGCGGGTAAGGCGGGGAACCGCATGTTGAATCGAATCATCGACTCCGTCCTCGCCTACCGCTGGCTCGTGCTGATGGCGGTCATGGCGCTCATCGGCGTCGGCGGCTACGCGCTCTACACGATTCCGATGGAGGCGTTTCCGGACCTCACGAACAACCAGGTGGTCGTGGTGACGGAAGCGTCGTCGCTGCCGCCGACCGAGATTGAACAGCTCGTGACCTATCCGATCGAGCGCGCGATGCTGGGACTGCCCAACAAAGAGGAAATCCGCTCGCTCTCGAAGCTCGGACTCTCGATGGTAACGATCGTGTTCGACGATTCGGTGCCGTTCTACTTCGGCCGCCAGCTTGTCAGCGAGCGCTTGCAGCAGATCTCGTCGCAGCTTCCGCCCGGTATTCAACCGACGCTCGGATTACCGGCAACAGCCTTCGGAGAGCTGTACCAGTACACCGTCTCGGGCCCGATGAACGCGCTGGAGCTGAAGGACATCGAGGAGTGGGTCATCAAGGGCCAGCTGCGCACCGTGCCGGGCGTCAGCGAAGTGAACACGTGGGGCGGCCAGACCAAGCAGTTTCAGATCGTCGTCGATCCGGCGCTGCTGGCGCAGTACGGCTTGACGCTCCATGATGTGGCACTGCGCGTCGAGGAGAACAACACCAACTTCGGCGGCGGCTACATCGAGCACGCGTCCGAGCAGTACACGCTGCTCGGCTCGGGTCGCGCCGTCAACCCCGACGACTTCGGCAACATCGTCGTGACGTCCCACAACGGCACGCCGGTGCTGCTGCGCGACGTCGCGGACATCCGCATCGGTGCGGCGCCGCCCTCGGGCGCCGCGCTGCGCAACGGCGAGACGGTGTCGGGCACGGTCATCATGCTCAAAGGGGAGAACGGCAAGCAGTTGATCGAGCGCGTGAAGGAACGCATTGCGTCGATGCGACTGCCGCCCGGCGTCAAGATCAATCCGTTCTACGACCAGTCGTATGTCATAGACGGCACCATTCACACCGTCGAAAAGAACCTGTTCGAAGGTTTCATTCTCGTCACCGGACTGCTGCTGGTGTTTCTCGGCAACGTGCGCGCTGCAATCATCACGGCAATGGTGATTCCGCTGTCGATGTTGATCAGCTTCCTCGGCATGCGCGCGTTCGGCATCAGCGCGAATCTCATGAGCCTCGGGGCCATCGACTTCGGCATGATCGTCGACGGCGCCATCGTGATGATGGAGAACTCCGTGCACCGGCTCGAGTCGGAGCACGGCGAGGAATCGCCCCTCGACTCCATTCGGCGCGCCGCGCACGAAGTCGTCCGGCCGATGACCTTCGCCATCGTCATCATCATCGCGGTGTATCTGCCGATTCTGTTTCTGCAAGGGCTCGAGGGCCGGATGTTCCGGCCGATGGCAATCACGGTCTGCACGGCGCTCTTCGGGTCGTTGCTGCTGGCGTTGACCTTCGTGCCCGTGCTGGCGTCGTTCAGCTTTCGGCACGGCATCCCGCCGCGCGTGGCGGAACGTCACGAGCGCTGGATGGCCGCCATGAATGCCCGCTACGGGCGCATGCTGGAGTGGGCGTTGAACCATCGCCTGGTGACGGTCGCGACCGCTGTAGTGGTCCTCGCCGTGGCGATCGGATCGCTCTTCTACATCGGTACCGAGTTCATGCCGCGGCTGGATGAAGGCGACATCCTCGTCGAGACGAAAAAGCTGCCGGGCGTGTCGCTGACCGACTCGGTGGAAATCAGCAAACGCATCGAGGAGCGGTTGCGGAAGTTTCCCGAGATCGAGGATGTCGTCATCAAGATCGGTCGCCCCGATTTCGCCACTGAAGCGATGGGCATCAACGAAGGCGACACCTATCTGACGCTCAAGCCGCGCGAGCAGTGGCGGTTCAGGTCGAAGGAGGAGCTCATCGAGGCGCTCGACAAGGAAGTCGGCGACTTTCCCGGCGTGGCGTTCAGCTTCACGCAGCCAATGGCCATGCGGATGGACGAAACGGTGTCCGGCGTGAAGGCGGACCTGGCCGTGAAGATCTTCGGAGACGATTTCCGCACGCTGGATGCATTGGGACAGCAGGTGCTGCGCGCCGTCTCGCGCGTGCAGGGTGCCGCCGACGCGCAGATGGAAATCACCTCGGGCGTCGCCGAGCTGGCGGTGAGGGTCCGGCGTGACGCGCTGGCGCGCTATGGCCTCAACGTCTCGGACGTCGAGGAAGCGGTGGCGGCGGGCGCGTCAGGCGACGTCATTTCGGAAGTGCTTGACGGGCAGAAGCGGTACACCGTAGCGCTGCGTCTGCCCGATCGGTATCGCACCGATGCGGATGCGATGCGCGCCATCCTGCTGAAGGCGCCTGGCGGCGAGCAGGTCGCGCTCGAACAGGTGGCCGATATCGCGGTCACGCGTGGACCCGAAAAAATCGAACGGGAGGAAGGGCAGCGCCGCGTCGTCGTGATGTCGAATGTGCGGGGCCGCGATCTGGGCAGCTTCGTCGACGAGGTGCGATCGCGCATCGAACGGGAGGTGATGCTGCCCGCCGGCTACTACATCGAGTACGGCGGCCAATTCGAGAACCAGCAGCGCGCGACGCGCCGCCTGATGTTCATCGTGCCGATTGTCATCGCGGTGATCTTCGTGCTGCTGTATCTCACCTTCCACTCAATCAGCCAGGCGCTGCTGGTGGTCGGCAACATTCCGTTCGCGCTCGTTGGCGGCATCGCGGCTCTGTGGCTGCGCGGGATGAACCTGAATCTCTCCGCCTCGGTCGGCTTTATCGCGCTGTTCGGCGTCGCCATGCTGAACGGTGTCGTGCTCGTCAGCTCGATCAACGGACTGCGCGCGCTCGGCCGGTCGACACGTGACGCCGTGCTCGGTGGGGCGACGCGCCGCCTGCGGCCGGTCCTGATGACCGCCGTGGTCGCCAGCGTCGGGTTCATCCCGATGGCGATTGCGACCTCCACCGGCGCGGAGGTCCAGCGGCCGCTCGCTTCGGTGGTCATCGGCGGCCTGGCCAGCTCCACGGCATTGACACTGATCCTGCTGCCGGTCCTGTATGAATGGGCCTTTGATCGGGGCGAAGACGCTACCGCACAAGTAAGATGAAGACTTTCACTGGAAGGTTGTACTGAGAGGAAGCATGAGAACTGTCAATTGGCTTTTCGGCATCAGCCTGCTGCTGTTCATCAGCGGCATCGGGTTCATCATCGCCGGCGAGCGGACCGCGCGCGCTGCAACGCCGGCGACGGCAGCGGCGGCGGCAGCCGAGGTCACGCCCGTTGCGACGGTGAAGCAGATCATGATCGGCATCACGAATCCATCCGCATATGTCGTCTATGAAGCCGTCGGCACCAAGAACACCGAGAAAGGGATCGAGGAGATTGCGCCGCAGACTGACGAGGACTGGGCAAAGGTCGAGAGCGCCGGGGCGGCGGTTGTGGAGTCCGGCAACCTGCTGCTCAGCGGCAACCGCGCCATCGACAAAGGTGATTGGGTGAAGATGACGCACGACATGATGGATAAGGCAAAGCTGGCGATGGCCGCCGCGAAGGCGAAGGACAAGGACAAGATCATCGAGACCGGCGGCGAGTTGAACACGACGTGCGACAACTGTCATGCGAGGTATTCCCGTGAATAAGGGGGCAGCAGGCAGAAGGCAGGTGGCAGCGCTTACGCTGCTTCTCGTGTGCGCGTTCGTTTCCGTAATGGAAGCGCACGGTGTGTCCGGGAAGGACGCGGTCTTTCTTCAGGGATTGAAGGGACGCGCCATCATCCCGCTCATGTACCTCGGCGCCAAGCACATGGTCACCGGTTACGACCATCTGCTGTTCCTGACTGGCGTGATCTTCTTCCTCTACCGGTTGAAGGACGTTCTTCTCTACGTCAGCCTCTTCACCATCGGCCACAGCGTGACGCTGCTGGCCGGCGTGCTGGGCGGCATTCACGCGAATTCGTACGTCATCGACGCCGTCATCGGCTTCTCGGTCGTCTACAAGGCGTTCGAGAACATGGATGGCTTCCGGCGCTTCTTCGGCTTCCAACCGAACACGAAAGCGGCGGTCCTGATCTTCGGTCTGTTCCACGGCTTCGGCCTCGCCACGAAGCTGCAGGACTTCGCGCTCTCGCAGAACGGACTCGTCGCCAACATCGTCAGCTTCAATGTCGGTGTCGAGATCGGTCAGGGGTTGGCATTGACGGCGATTCTCATCGCACTCGAATGGTGGCGCACGCACGACGCGTTTCACCGCCACGCGTTCGCCTTCAACGGTCTCGTCATGACGGGCGGCTTCATGCTCGTCGGCTATCAGTTGTCCGGATACTTCCTTGGAGCGGTGTAGGTGATGGAAACAGCCAGCGAACACATCATGGAATCGATCGACACCGACACGGCGCGTCCTTCCGGACCCGCCGCTGCGGCAGAAGTCAGACAGCGCATCGCGGTGGCGCTCGGCGCGGCGGTGCTCGTCGCCGGACTCATTCTCGTGACGTTCATTCTGCCCGCGGAATTCGCCGTCGATCCGCTCGGCACTGGCGCGAGGTTCGGGCTGCTGCCGCTTGGCGTCGTCGGGAAGCAGGTGGACGAGTTGAATAAGAGCGCCGCAAGTGCAAGCGGCGCCGGCCAGGCGGCGATCCTCGTCGCGCAGGATAAACCGTTCAATCAGGAGAGCGTCGACTTCAAGCTCGCGCCGCGCGAGGGGATGGAATATAAGTACCGGCTGGATAAAGGCGAGGCGCTGCTGTATTCGTGGAGCGCGACCGCACCTGTCGATTACGAGCTGCATGCGGAGCCCGACGGCGCGCCCGCAGGCTACGCGCAGAGCTACGAAAAGAAATCAGCATCGAATGGCGCCGCGGGAACGCTCACCGCGCCCTTTCCCGGTATTCACGGTTGGTACTGGGAAAACAAGACCGACAAGGAAGTGACGGTCACGCTGAAGACCGCGGGTTACTACAACCTATCGCACGAGTTCAGGAACGGGCAGCCGACCAAGAATAAGATGTTCCAGTAGGGTGTCCGACGCGAGTCACTGCAGGGCATGGATATCGGAATCCAGGTCCGGTTGCGACTCCGCCGATACGACCTCCACCACAGGAACACAGTTGCAATCGGCCGCGAAATGACGAAGCACCATTTCATAAGTGATCGTGTATCCCGATTCGAAAGCGATGTGGCCGAGCACAGTGAACGGTCGCACCAGGACGCGGGGCGTGGTCAGCTCGTCATGAGGATCAGTCTTTTCGACAATCGAAATGCGCAGCGTCACGAGACCGATGGTGGTGAGGCTATTGTTGAGCAGATCGAACTTCAGCACTGCCGAGGGCGCGGTTTCAGTTGCCGGCGCGGCTTCCAGTCGCACGTTCTTGACCTTAACCGTTGACGAAGTCGTCGTGGCAGACGCTGCCCCCAGGTCGGCACCGAGGGTAAGTGCCAGAACGAGCGCCGTTACAGCGGTGAGTCTGCTAGACATCGCCCCGACCAGTTCAGCGTATGCTCGACGTGGTGCCCCGTCAACACACCGCAATTGTTCAGCTGGCGCTGGCTGGCTGAGGCTGGTCAAGGTTCAGTATGCGCTTCGCTATTAGATTTGCGATCGCAGGGTTGTTGTTCGCGTCGGCGCTCTCCACACACGCGCAGACGCAGGCGCGACCGGCGCAGCAAACGAATCAAGAGCCCCGAATCCCGAATCCCGGCCTGGCTTCTTACGTGGGCTCCGAACGCTGCGGCGACTGCCATCCGGCAATCTACGCGCGCTGGTCGAAGACCCGCATGGCCAACGTCGTCACCGATCCGAAGGTGCATCCGGAAGTCATCATCCCTGACTTCTCGAAAGCCGATCCCGTTCTCACCTTCGGCAAAGACGAGGTGGCGTTTGTCTACGGGACGAAGTGGAAGCAGCGCTATTTCAAGAAAGTCGGGGATGATTACTTTCCGCTACCGGCGCAGTGGGACGTTCGCAATCGTGTGTGGCGCCCGTATTTCGTGCAGCCGAACACCGACTGGTGGGTGCCGTTCTATCCGGCGGATAACAATGGGCGTCCGACGGGTCCGCTGTGCGACGGCTGCCACTCGGTGAACTACAACATCGAGACGAAGCGACCAACCGAGTGGAACGTCGGCTGCGAGCGCTGCCACGGTCCGGGCGGCGACCATGTCAGGGATCCGAAGCCGACGAACATCGTCAACCCGGTGCGGCTCGATTACGTGCATGCCACCGACACCTGTATCCAGTGCCACTCACAGGGCAAGCCGCTGAACAATCCGATCGCCGGGAAGTACTACGACTGGCCGGTCGGCTTTCATCAGGGCCTCAACCTGCGCGATTACTGGGAGCTCGAGGAACACAAACTCGGCGACACGAACTTCATGCACTTCGCCGATGGTACCGCGCATAAGAACCGGATGCAGGGGAACGACTTCGTGCAAAGCGTCATGTACACGCGCGGCGTCACCTGCTTCAGCTGCCATGATGTGCACGGCACCGGGAACAACGCGGATCTCATCCGGCCCGTGCAGGAGCTGTGCGTCACCTGCCACGGTCCGAGCTCCCCGAACGGTCCGCACGCGGCGAGCATCGAGGCGCACACGCATCACGCGCGCGGCAGCCGCGGCAGCGAGTGCGTCAACTGTCACATGCCGCAGATCGAGCAGACCATCGCCGACGTCAACGTCCGCAGCCACACGTTCAAGTTCATCACGCCGGCGATGACGGAGGAGTACAAGATTCCGAACCCGTGCACGAGCTGTCACACGGATCAGACGACCGCGTGGGCGAAGGAGCAGCTGAAGACGTGGGCGGGAATCTCTCCGTGGCGCGTCAACTGATATCGGTAGTTCGAACCATCTCGCCGAATCAGGCTCGCAAAAGCATCGTCAATCCGAGGACAGCGAGCATCATCGCCAAGACGCGGCGGAACCAGAGATCCGGGATGCGGCCAAGGGCCTTCGTGCCAAGCAGCGTTCCGATCACGACGGCGACGATGGCGAGCGCGATCCATGTGATGACGCCACGCATCTCGTCACGCTGCGCATACAAGTAGACCGGCACGCGCGCGCCATCGACGAAGAGTGCAATCGCGGTGGCGGTGCCGACGAACATCTCCTTGCGTAAATCGAAGCCAATGAGCGCCGCGGACCTGATGCCGCCCTGGTTGCCGACAAGCCCACCCAGCATCCCTGACAGCGCGCCGGCAACCCACGCGACCCAGCCGCGGAAGTGCATGCGCCTGGCGAGACCCGTAATTTCGCTCAACGCCGCAAACAGCAGCAGCACACCGAAGAGCGTGGTCAGCCATCGGTTGCTGGCGATGCCGTAGAGCATCGCGCCTGCGAGACCGCCGGCGGCGCTGGTCAGCCCGAAGCTCCAAAGCACGCGCCGATCGACGACATGACCGCGCATCAAGGCGAAGCGGAGCGACGTGCCGATTAAATGCGGGATCGAAACCGCCGCGACCGCCAGCCGTGTATCCAGCTGCAGCGCGAGCACCGGTGTGAGCAAACTTCCAATTCCGAATCCGGTGACCGCGGCCACGGCGCCCGCAAGGAGTCCGGCGACGATGAGGATTAGATCGAACGTCATGAGGAGAGCATGAGAGTGTAGGGGCCGGCTCAAGCCGGCCCTTACGACGACGCGCGCGGTAGGGCGGCCGTTAGTTGGATGCGCGCCCGCGCCCGCCGCGGCCGGGCGGCGGCAGATTCGGATCGGGCCTCATGTTGGCAGGAAACAGATCGAACAGCGCGTTCATCGCGGTCACCGCCTTGGCGTGTTCCGCCATCAGCTTGTCAACGTCTGTTTCCTTCGCGCTCATGTCCGACACCTTCTGATATGCGCCGACCGCCGCCTTCAGCCGCATGTCCACCCTGTTCTTGAAGGCCACGGGTTCGTCCTTCGTGGAAGACCGCAGCGCGTCGGCCGCTTCGGTGTACTCCATGAACTCGTGCGGCACGCGCGTGAAGTTCTTGTTGGTGATCTGCCGCTTGAAATCGTTGGATACCTGTACCAGCAGCTTCAGCGCCGTCTTCACATCGTCCGGCGACTTCAACTGTTGTTGCGCGGATGCGGCCGCCGCGAGTGTCAGTACCGATGCGACAGCCGCCAACGTGTAGGCGATGCGTTTCATATCAGGTCCTTTCTACGTGCAAGATGCCGTTCATGCATTCCCCATGACCGGGGGTTGAACAAAAAAAGGGATAGTCGCCGGGCCCGGGCGCAGTGAACTGAATCATCACGCTCGTGCCTTTGTCGCACATCGGCGTGAACGCGATCACGCGCGGATCGTCTTTCGAGACGAGTCCTTCGTCATGTTCGACGGATTTGTCCACCGCTTCCATCTGCCCCGGCCGCACCAGCACCCAGTTGTGGCGGGCGCTCAGAAACTTGCCGCCGTGATGAAACGTGAGCCGCACGTTCGCGCCACCTGGACACGCCAGCGTATCCGGCTTGTAGGCGAGGAAATCCCCATCCGATTCGATGAACAGATCGACGATCCGGTGTTCTGGTGGCGGCGGTTCGCTGCGACGGCAGGCGGAGAGGACCATCGAAGCGCATCCGGCCAGGACCGCTCGCCGCGAGACTCTCATGCGGTCGGCAGAATACCAGCTTCTTCCGGCGGCCGCACATGCCGGAACGATCGATACAGGATGATGTCATAGAGGATTTTCATGCTGCCGCCGATGAAGAGCGGCGCCGCGAGCACGACGTACTGCATCACCACGCCTGCGATGGGCGGACCGACCGCCCAGCCGATCGTGCGCGTCAGGTTCGTGACGCCGCTGGCATATGTGCGCTGATGCGGGGGCACGATCGCCATCACGTAGGACTGGCGCGTCGGGACGTCCATCTCGACGAGCGATTCACGTCCCAGAAACAGCGCCGCGGCGAGCGAACCGGACGCGGCCGCGGGCGCCGCCATCAGCAGCACGCTCGACGGCAGATGCGTGAGCACCATCGTATTGAGCAGGCCGATGCGCCGTGCGAGCCATGCTGCCGCGACGTGCGATGCCGCGTTCAGCGTGCGGGCGGCAAAGAAGAGCACGGCCAGCTCGCGTTCGGTGAATCCGTAACGCGCGAAGAACCAGTAGGCGATGAGTGCGGAGCTGAGGAAGCCTCCACCCAGACTGTCGATGCCGAAGAGCACCGCCAGCGTCATTACCGCACGCTTCGTCTCGCCATCCTGCTGCGGCGCCGCATCACGCGCGGGAATCGACGCGACTTCGACGCGGCGCGACAACGCCGCGTACGGAACGACGCAGAGGAACGCCGCCGCGCCGCACGACGTGAACATCAGCCCGTGCGAAATGGCCAACGCCGCCGCCAGCCCACCGATCGCGTGGCCGCAATCGAGCGCCAAGTTGTACCAGGCGAGAACCCACGTCCGGCGCGTCGCACCCGTTGTCTCCGGCAGCATCGCCTGCTCGAGCATTCCCGCCGGACCGCGGTCGCGGCCCATGCCGTTGAGCATGCCGAAAAACGCCGCCGGAACAAGCCACCCGGTACGGGAGATCGAGCCTGCCGCGATGTAACCAAGAGCGGTCAGCATGGACAGGACGATGAGTGCGCGACGCCGCCCGAGACGATCGGCGACCGCTGTGGTGAGGAGCGTCATCACCGCGATGCCAGCGAGGCCTGCGCCGATAACGAGGCCAGTGCCCGTGACGGAAACCCCGGTTTCGGTAAGCGCAATGGCGAGAATGACGCCGGCGAGACCGACGGCCGACGATCGCAGCAGCGCTGCGATGTAGATCAGCGCGCCGTCATGGCTCACCGCTGCGCGGCGGTCGCGTGCGGACGCGCGCCGGTCTGATCGATAGCCGAGCGGAACGCCGCGGCGAGCCTCTGCGCCTGGCCTTTGCCCCAGTAGTGCAGAAAAATGACCTGCGGGTCGGTGCCGGTCATGTGGTGATGGATGGCGACGACGTCGATGCCGCTGCCGCGCAGCGACTTCAGCACGGGCGTCACCTCGCGATCGAGCATGGCGATGTCACCAGCGATCACCGCATCGGTGTCGCTTCCGTAGAATGCGGCCCACGTGTTGAGCCCCATTCGCGAGTTGATCGCCGCGCCCATCTCCTTCAGCGGGATGTCAGGCCGGCCGATGGTGATCTTGTAAACCGCGCCGTTCTGTTCGCCGTCGTAGCCGACGATTTTCGCGAGCGCTGCGGAATCCAGCATCCCGTTGATCGTTCGCCCATTCGATGCCGACGGCGACGTGGACGGCTTCGCGCCAATCAGCGCAATCGCCGGCTTTACCTTCGTCGCGAGATCCGCCGCGCTGCCGTGACCGTGCACGTGCATGTAGTAGATGCGGGGTGTGTCGAAGAAGAAGTGGTTGTGCAGTGCCGTGACGTCGAGCCCGTTGTTAAGCAGCGCCGACATCACGGGATTGACCTCGTCCTCCGTGAGCACGAGATCGCCCATCATCACGTCCATGCCACCCGCGCCTTTGGTCAACGCCAGCCAGCCGCCGAAGCCGAACGGCGTCGGCGTGGCAACGCCTTCGATCGAGACGCGCAAGTCGTTGCGCGGGATGTTCACGCGCAGCACGTTGTCTTTGAAGTCGCCCTGCTTGCCGAGCGTCGTCAGTACTGACTGATATTCGGCGGGCATCGGCGTCTGGGCGAAGGTGAGGGACGGAGCGAGCAGAAGAAGGAGTGCGAAGTAACGAGTCATCACGACCTCCACATGCGGGACCATCTTTGGAGTCTACTCCTCTGCGACGTTTTAGAATGGCAGCTGACTCATGCGTCTGCTCCTAGCGGTCGTGCTAGCCGTCGTATCAGTTGGTCCGGTTGCGGCGCAGACCGATACGGGCGAGATCTCGGGTGTCGTCCGCGACATCCAGGGTGGCGTGCTGCCCGGTGTGTCGATCGTTGCCGAGCACCTCGAGAGTGGCACGCGCATCGAACGCGTCACCGATGGCGAAGGGAGGTACTTCCTCGCCTCGTTGCGCACGGGCATCTACACCATCACTGCCGAATTGTCCGGCTTCAGACGCACGATTCGATCGGGGCTTCCGCTTCGCCTCGGCCAGATGCTGGCGATCGATTTCGAGCTCGAGGCCGGCGGTATCACCGAGGAGATCGTCGTCACGGCCGAGCAGCCGCTGCTGCGCAGCAACGCGGAGATCAGCGACGTCATCGAGAACCGACAGGTCGTGCAGGTGCCGCTGAACGGCCGTAACTTTCTCGCGCTGGCGCAATTGAGCGACGGCGTCGTGCTGCCGCCCGGCGGCACGCGTGGCGATGCGCTGCAGCAGGCCGGTCCGCTGCCGAACGTCGGTGGGCAACGATCCGGCCACAACATCTACCTGCTCGACGGGTTCAAGGTCACCGATGAACTGTTCAACAACCTCGTGATCAACCCGTCGGTCGATTCGATCCAGGAATTCAAGATTCAGAAGTCGCAGTACCCCGCGGAATTCGGCGGCAAGGCTTCCGCCTTGATTAACGTCGCGACACGCACCGGCACCAACACGCTTCACGCAAACGTCTTCGACTTCGGGCGTCACAACCGGTTCGACGCGCGCAACTACTTTGCGCCGCAGGATCAGCCCGTACCGCCGTTACGGCAGAACCAGTTCGGCGGCACCATCGGCGGCCCAATCAAGCGGAACTCGACGTTCTTCTTTGGCAGCTACGAAGGGCAGCGCATACGCCGCTCACTGACACGTACATTCTCGGTGCCATCCGCCGCCGCGCGCGCGGGAGACTTCGGCTCATTTCGGATTCCGCAAAGCCAGATCGATCCGATTGCCTCTGCCTTCCTCGAGCACGTGCCGCTGCCGAACGCGCCGGGCGAGTCGCAGAATCTGACCGCGACCGGGCTGCAGATCAACAACGTTGACCAGGTGAGCGTGCGTATCGATCAACGGGTCGGCGTTGCCGATCAACTCTTTGGACGATTCAGCACCTTCGATGCGAACGATCATCAGCCGTTCGGCACGGGTGCGCTGCAGGAGACGCTCGTGCCGGGATTCGGCCGGGACGTCACGACCACCGCGCGGAACATCGGCATCAGCCACACGCATGTGTTCAGCACCAAGGTGATGAACGAGCTGCGCGCGGGATGGCTGCGTGTCGTTGGTGGACAGGTAAGCGTGAACCGCGGATCGGATTTCGCGGGACAGGTGGGCCTGCAGGGCGTAACGCGCGACCCGCGCGACACCGGGTTCCCTCAGGTTTCAACTGCTGGCCTTTACAGCACGATGGGCGATCCGACCTCATTCACATATCGCCGCAACGAGCATCTGGAACTGTACGAGAACGTGCTCATCGATCGCGGTGCCCATCACGTGAAGTTCGGCGGCTACCTGTTTCATCTGAAGTTCGCGCCGGAACAGCCCGACAACGCACGCGGCGCCTTTAGCTACACGGGACAGTTCACCGGGAACGCGTTCGCGGATTTCCTGCTCGGGTATCCGACGAGCGCTGTCTCGGGCATCGGCCGCGGCGGCGAAGATGCGCGTACCACCTGGTTGCATCTCTTCGCCCAGGACGACTGGCGCGTCCGTTCCAACCTGACGGTGAACGCAGGACTGCGCTACGAATTCAACCAGCACATGCACGACGTCGGCAATCGATTGTCGTCCGTTGATGTCGCCGGCGGGCGGTTCGTCATTGCAAGTGATGACAGCGGCACCATCAGCGACGAAGCGCATGCGTTGCTCGGTCTGATGCCGCTGCCGTATGTCACCTCCGAGGAAGCGGGATGGAGTCGCGGGTTGCTCCGTCCGAGCCGCGTGCGGCTGGCGCCGCGCATCGGCTTCGCGCTTGCGCTCGACAACGATCATCTGGTCGTCCGCGGCGGCTACGGCATCTTCCTGAATCAGTGGGCCTACAGCGTGCAGACGGCGTTTGCCCGCAATCTGCCGTTCTTCTTCTCGAAGGAAGTCGCCGTGCCATCGGATGTGCGCGTGCCGGCGTTCCAGACGCGCGACATCCTCACACGCGATCCCACAGCCGTCATCAGTCCGTCGATCATGGACCATGACTACACCGTCGAATATACGCAGACGTGGAGCGGCGGCGCGCAGTACGAGCTCATGCCGGAAACCGTGGTCGAGACCAACTACATGGGATCGTGGACGGTCGGCGCCGATAATGCGACAGTTCGCAACGTCCCTGATCCGGGGCCAGGATCGATTCAGGCACGCCGGCCCATCCCGCAGCTCGGCGCGATTCGCGCCATCCGATTCGACGGGCGCTCGATCTATCACGCGGCGACGTTCAGCGCGGTCCGCAGGCTGCACGACAACTACGCCTACAACGTCAGCTACACGCTCTCGATCTCCAGGGACGATGCTTCGAATCCGGGTCCGACTGAATCCGAGGCGAACGTTCCGCAGAACGTGCGCAATATCTTCACCGAGGCCGGTGAGTGGGCACGTTCCAGCTTCGATCACCGGCATGTGTTCACCGCCAGCGCGACGTATCAACTGCCGTCGCTGCGCGGCATCGCCGCGGTGGTCGGTGCCTGGCGCATCAACGGAGTGTTCCTCGCACAATCGGGTGCGCCGTTCACGGTGAATCTTGGCGTCGATCAGGCGAACATCGGCGCCGGCCCGGCGCAGCGGCCCGATCAGATCCACGGCCCCAACCTGCCGGCAGGTCAGCGCACCCCGGAGCGGTGGTTCGATGCAACGGCCTTCGCGCTCCCTGCGCCGTTTACCTTTGGCAGCGCGCCGCGCAACAGCGTCATCGGTCCTGGTTTCAGCACCACGGATCTGTCGGTGGCGAGAACGTGGAGTGTGGGCGGCAGCCGTGAGCTCGAAGTGCGGTGGGAGATTTTCAATCTGTTCAACAAGGCGAACTTCGACCTGCCGAGTCGCATCTTCGGCACGCCCAACTTCGGCCGCATCTTCAGCGCGAAAGATCCGCGCGAGATGCAGTTCGGCGTGAAGCTGAATTTCTAGATGACCCGTGTGTGCTATAACAGTCGTGCCTTGGGTGCCCACGAGGGGCATAACGGGGAAGGCCGGTGCAAGTCCGGCGCGGTTCCGCCACTGTAACGAGGGGCGCGTCGCTTCGAAGACCACTCAGCGCGACGCTGGGGAAGGTGAAGCGACAGACAGCAGGCAACTGCTGTTCCCTCCAAGCCAGGAGACCTACCCCAGGCATCAACGGAAGCCTTTCTGCGGAGAACAGAAAGTATGCGTCCACTTGCCTTCGTACTGGTCCTCTGCGTGTCGCAGGCCGCGCACGCGCAATCCACAGCAACGATCGCCGGAGAGGTAACCGATCCAGTCGGAGCCCGCGTCCCCTCGGCGACCGTCCACCTGCTGCGCGCTGCACAGCAGATCGATCAAACAACCGCCGATGCCGAAGGCGCGTTTACGTTCGGCAACGTGCCCGAAGGCCGATACGTCATCCGCGCCGAAGCGGCCGGATTCGATCCGCAGACGACCGATCCGGTATTCGTGACCGGCCGCACCGCAATCAACGTGGTGATGTCCATCGGCGCATTACACGATTCGATCGTCGTCAGTGCGGCGGCAACGGAGCTGCCGGCATCGCGCACTGGCGCGCCCATTACCGTGATTGACAGTCAGACGCTGGACGCGTTGAACAAACCCGATGTGCTCGAGGCGCTGCGCATCGTCCCGGGTGCGCAAATCGTCCAGGCAGGGCAGCGCGGCGGCACGACGTCCATGTTCGTGCGCGGCGGCAATTCGAATTTCAACAAGGTGCTGATTGACGGCGTCGTGGCCAACGACATCGGCGGCGCCTTCGACTTCGCGCAGACGGCGACGGCCGGGGTCGAGCGGATTGAGGTGATGCGCCAGTCGAACAGCGTCATGTACGGCACCGACGCGCTGGCGGGTGTCGTCAACATCACAACGCGGCGCGGTCGCACGCGCATTCCTCGGGTGGATCTGTCCGCCGACGGCGGCAACTTCAAGACGCGGCACGGTTCGGCGGCCGTTGGCGGTGCGGTCAAGCGTGTGGACTACTTCTCCGAGTACGCCTACTTCAATACCGACAACAGCACACCGAATAGCGCCTATCGAAACGGCACGTATGCGGGCCGGTTCGGCGTCGCCGTGGGGCACGGTACTGACGTGAGCGGCACCATCCGGCGTGTGGACACGCGGCACGGAAGCCCGAATGCCTTCGATCTGTTCGGCATCGCCGACGATTCGTTCCAGAAGAACGCGATCAATTACGCCAGCGTCACCGCGGAATCGCAGCACAACGATCGCTGGCAGAGCACCATCCGGTTCGGCAATACCGACTTCCGAAGCAACTACACGAACCCATCACCGACGGGGCAGCGGTTCGATCCGTTCGGCTTTGGTGCGAACTATCTGGGCGAGACGATGACGATCACCGGCGCCAACGGATACTCGGCGACTGGTCAGGCAATCCTCGACTTCGGCGGTGCCTATCCGTCCGTCTTCCGCAGCCGCACGCGACGGCGCGCGTTGTTTGCTGACACCACGTATCACGTGCGGCGCGATTTCGACATCTCAGGCGGTGGCCGCGTCGAACGCGAGGATGGGTTCGGGGATCCGGATGCGGGACCGACGGCGACGCGTGACAACGGCGGCGTCTTCGCTGAAGGGCGCGGCGGCATCGGCATGCGCACCTACGTCACCGCGGGCATCGGCGTCGAGCACAACGAGGCGTTCGACAACGCGGTCACGCCGCGGCTGTCAATCGCCACCTATCTTCGGAATCCGTCGGCGGCGTCAGCGGCTGGCGACACGAAGATCAGTTTCAACATTGGCAAGGGCATCAAGGCGCCGAGCGTGTTCCAGCAGCAGAACGCGTTGTCGACGCTGGTGGCGAGTGCGTCGACGCTCGGGCCGGAGCGAAGCATCAGCATCGACATCGGCATCGAGCAGGGCTTCTGGTACGGAAACGCGCGCGTGCGCACAGCCTACTTCCATAACAAATACGAAGACCTGATCGAGTTCCTCAACAGGACCCAGCTCGGCGCCGCAGGCGTACCGCCAGCGGTGGCGGCGGCCACGCAGTTCGGCGCGTATGTGAACTCGTCCTCGTTCCGTGCGCAGGGCATCGAAACATCGTTCGACGCGGCGGGCGGTCACTACCTCCGTATGAATGCCTCGTACACCTATCTCGATGCAGTGGTGACGCAGGCCTTCAGCGCCGTCGCCGCAAGCAATCCGGCGTTTCCCGCGATTCAGATCGGCGCGTTTGCGCCGCTCGTCGGTGAACGGCCGTTTCGTCGTCCCCAGAACTCCGGTTCGCTGATGGTCACGGTGACCCGCGGCGCCGCGCAGGTTACGTTCGCGGGATATTTTTCAGGTAAGCGTGACGACAGTACGTTCCTGAGCGATCGATTCTTCGGCAACTCCCTGCTGTTGCCGAACCGCGATCTGGACGCGGCGTACCAGAAGCTCGATCTCAGCGCGTCGTATCGCGTCCATCCGCGGATGAGCGTCTATACGAGCATCGAGAACATCCTGAACCAGGACTACGACGCTTCGTTTGGATACCCGGCCCTGCCGCGAGCGGTGCGTGCAGGAGCGCGGATTACCCTCGGCGGCGAATAAATGACAAGCCGGCGCGCATGACGCGCAAGGCGGCGCCACGACGGGACGAGCGTGGCACCGCTGAGGACCAGACCGCGGATGCGGAGGACGAACCCGCGCTCCAAGACCCCATCGCTTGGGATTTGCATTTTGGATCTTGGATCTTGGATCTTGGAACTTGATTTATTCCCAGCGACCGATCGTCTTGCCCGTCTCCTTCCATTTCGCGCCGATGAACTGGCCACCCGGAGTGCCGTCCTTCATCGGGTTGACGCGCACAACGACCGGATCGCCGGACTTAAAGGTCGTCGCCTTCCAGCCGTTGCGTGACAGCGTGTTCGGGCTGCCGCCTTCAACGCTCCACTCGGTCTTCTGGCCGTTGTTGTCGACCAGCACCTGGATCCAGATGTGCGGGTTGGTCCACTGCACTTCCTTGATGGTCCCGTTCAACTCGACGACCTTGCCGTCGTCGAACATCGCCGCGGAATGATGTGCCGCGAGCGGCGCGGCCGCGCCCGCGATGAATGCGATGCCCGCAATGAGTTTCGTGAGCTTCATCGACTCTCCTCGGTCCGCCTGCAGGCGGACTCCACCGGTATTCCGCGTCAGTCGGTCTTCTTGTCGATCGGCTTGCCGTTTGGGCCTAGCGTGAGTGTCTTGCCCGAATTGCTGATCGGATTGCGGTTGTTCTCCGCGCAGCCGTAGTCCCATGCCCACGTGCCCGCGGGCAGCTTTCGGTACTGCTTGGTCACCTTCCACGGTGCCTTCAGCGCCTTCGCATCCTCGACGACCATCTGCGCTTCCATCATCGTGTCGCTCGTCTTGCGGAGGCGTGTCGTGACGGTCGCCGCGTCGCTCAGAACAAGCCCGGTTCGATCGATGATGACGTCGTTGTCGCGCGACTCCTTGAGGCCGCGAGTCTCGAAGACGAGCGTGTCGCCTTCCCAGTGGCCGACGGAAGCGCCCGTGTAGGTGCCCCACAGCTCCTCGGCCGCCGGGAACGAACGACCATCGGTATATACGCGCAGCACGCCGGGTCCATTTTCAGCGAGGACCCACGTTGCCGCGGGCGTCACCGCGAATTCGTAAACGTCCGGCACGTTCATGATGCGCGGAAACCCATGAGGAACCCCGCACACCGAGATCGGATCGGGAAACGTTCCTGCCTTGATCTTCTCGATGTTCTTCTTGTAGAGCGCCTCGTATTCGTCGGTGAGCGGCGGGTACTCGCGGACACCGGGGTCACCGGCACGGCCGTTCTGCGGCTGGACCGTGGCGCGGTCGAACACCGTGGGTCCCACCATCTGCCACACGCCGCTCCAGTCCGGAAGCGCGGCGGCGGCTGGCTTCGCCGCCTGTCCGGCGGCGATTCCGATCGCGACGAGGCAACCGGCGACGGTTAGAAGCGCTGCTCTCATAGGCGATGACCTCTATATGGCCGGAGGATAGCAGAAAACATCAGCCGGTTCGCTCGGGGACCCACCGCAGCCCGAGAGCAATGATCCGCTCGAGCAGCTTCTCGTATGAAATGCCGCTGGTTTCCGCCGACTCAGCGAAATCCTCGCCGTAGGCCAGGTTCGGATTCGGATTCGCCTCCAGCACATAGACGCGTCCCGCTGCATCCATGCGGAGGTCGATGCGGGCGTAGCCGTTCAGGTCGAGCGCGCGGTAGGCGCGTTTGGCGATGCGGTGAATCCGCTCGGTATCGGCATCCGCAAGCCTCGCGGCATCGGTCATGATGCCGTTCTTCTTCTGATACTGCGTGTTCCACTTTACGCGCTCGGTGGCGATGCGCCACCGGTTCTCCGGCATCTGCGCGAACGACATCTCCCACACAGGCAGAACTTCAAGTCGCTCGTTGCCGAGCATGCCGACATAGAGTTCGCGTCCGTCGATGAACTGCTCGACGATCGCCGCCGTGCCGAGGCTGTCATGAATGAAGTGCACGCGCCGCGCGAGTTGATCTTCGTCCTCGACGACCGACGCCTGCGAGATGCCGGCCGACGCTTCGAAGAAGAGCGACTTGACGATCAATGGAAATTGCATCTTCTTCGGCAGCGCCGGCTTGCGTCCGTAGCGGATGACGCAGAAGTCGGGCACCGGAATCCGGTGGTAGGCGAGAAGCTTCTTCGACAGCGCCTTGTCGCGCGCAAGGATCAGTCCGCGCGGGTTGCAGCCGGTGTAACGAAGACGCAGCAGCTCCAGGTAACTGACGACGTTCTGGTCGAAAGTGGTGATGCCGGCAAAGGCTTCCATCAGGTTGAAAACGATATGCGGCTCGAAGAAGCCCGCGGCCGGTCGGATGCCGGTGAGATCGTCGTGCACGCCGAGCACGCGCACCTCGTGACCCTGCTCGCGCAGCGTCTCGATGACGTCGTACTCCATCTTCCATTCCGCTTCGAGGATATCGATGCCGGTGGTGTCCTCGGGCGGCACGAGGTGCTCATGCACGAGCGCGAGAATCTTTCGCTTCACAGGAACAACCGGTGCCCGCCGCTGTGCAGATGGTTCATCGTCTGGACAGTGAGGAGCACGGTGAACTCCTGGCGCGCCTGCTCCTCGGGAACCGCGAGCCGCAGCTTCAGCTCGCGCGAACGGGAGATCATGTCCTCGATGACCTGGTCGATCGTGTACTGATAGATGCCCGTCCACTCGGAGACCACGCGTCGGGTCTGCCGCCGGATGCGGCCAATGAACTGCGCCGCCGTGATGTTCGACGCGAATTCCGGCGCATCGGAAAACACACGGCGCAGATCGCGATCGTAGAAATTCGGGTAGTCGACACCGTAATGGCGCCGCTTGGTCCGGTAGTGCTGCCGCAGCGTCTTTCGCAACCGCCACAGCGGCTCGATCTCCTCCGGGTTATCGAGCCGCCCCGGCCTGTTGCGCACCGAGCGCATCAGCGCGTCCATGTATTCGAGCTTCTTCAGCGCCGGCCAATCCGCAAAGCGCTGCCGCCATTCGCCCGCTGGCGTCAGCCACACCGCGAACGTTTCGGCGAAGTCTTCGTCGGGATGACTTTGCGCGTACCACGAATCGAGATGCAGGACGAAGCTCTTGCTGTACGGACGCGGCGTATATGACTCGGGATATGGCTTCTTATAGGAGCCGAACACTTTGAGACGCTGGCGACGGAGCCGCAGCTTGAACGCATTGTCGATAGCGTGGCCCGCCTCATGTCGCAGGATGCGCATGCACCATTCGTACTCGCCCCCTTCAACCTCCAGCATCTGAGACTCTTCGAGCTTGGCCAGCCGCGGGTGTGCCAGGTAGAACGGAATCGCGATCGACGTCGTGCCATCCGGTGTGAACCACTCGTCAGACAAATAAAAGTGCACCGGAGCAATCAGTCCTGCTGCACGCAGTTCGGCGCGGAGCTGTTCGGTCCGCTCGGCAAGCTCGTTGTCGATCTGGAGCGGCAGGTCACACATGCGGACATTAAGCAGCTCTTCGTCGGGAAGGCTGGCCCAGTCCGAGGACAGCGGGGGGCGGCGCATCCTGTCGATCTTAAGGTTTCAGGTGTCAGGCAGCAGGTAGCAGAGATATCAGGGAGCGGGTATCAGACATACACTGTCAGTTCGAGGCATTCATTGTCATCATCAACGTTAACAGCGGGACAGGATCGGGACCGGTCTGCGATCGACGACAAATACAAGTGGAATTTGACAGATATCTATCCTGACCTGGCCACCTGGCGCCGGGCGAAGGACGGGATCGCGCGCGAGCTGCCGTCGATGCGCCAGTATCAGGGGAAGCTGGGGTCGTCGGCGCAATGCCTGGTCGAGGCGCTCGACGAGGCCTACCGCCTGGACAAGGAGATCGCGCGTCTGTCGGTCTATGCGGGCATGTTGGCCGATCAGGACACGCGTGAGTCCGGACCCCAGGGCATGCAGCAGGAGATGCAGCAGCTGACAGCGGACTTCAAGGCGCAAGCGTCATACATGGAGCCTGAGCTGCTGCACGTCGGGCTGACGAAGCTGGAGCAGTTCATCGCCGCTGAACCGCGTTTACAGACGTACTCGTTTTATCTGCACGACATCGCTCGCCGTGCCACGCATACGCTGTCGGATACAGAGGAGAAGATTCTCGCGGACGCGATACCGCTGGCCGTCTCGGGCCACAACATCTACAACATCCTCGCGAACGCCGACTTTCCTTATCCCACAATCACGTTGAGCGACGGCCGCACCGCGCGCGTCGACCCGTCGGGGTACGCGGAGCTGCGCACATTGCCGAACCGCGAGGACCGTGAGAAGGCGATGTCGACCTTCTTCCGCGCCCTTGGCGGGTTCAGCCGGACCTTCGGCACGATGATGAACGCCAACGTGCAGCGGGCGGCGTTCTACGCCAAGACGCGGCGCTACGGCTCGCATCTGGAGGCGGCGCTCGACGCGCCAAACATTCCGGTGTCGGTCTACACGCGGCTCATCGAGGGCATCGGACGGGCGTTGCCATCATTTCATCGCTATCTGAAGCTGCGCCGCAAAATGATGAAGATCGCCGACTCGCTGCGGTATCACGACCTCTACGCGCCGCTCGTCGCCGAAGTCGATATCACCTTCACGCCGGAGCAGGCGCAGCAGCAGATCCTCACCGCGATGCAGCCGCTCGGCGGCGAATATTGCGACGTCGTCGCGCGCTCCTTCAACGAGCGATGGATCGATTTCTTTCCGACGATGGGCAAGCGTTCCGGTGCGTATTCGGAAGGCGGGGCCTACGACGTGCACCCGTACATGCTGCTGAACTATCTCGGCCAGTACAACGACGTCAGCACGCTGGCGCACGAGCTGGGGCACACGATGCACAGCTTCTACTCGAACACGATGCAGCCGTACGCGCTGGCGAACTATCCGACATTTGTCGCGGAGGTGGCGTCAACATTCAACGAGGCGCTGCTCATCGATCACATGCTGCGAGATACGACGGGTCCCGCCACCCGGTTGTCACTTCTTGGCAATTTTCTGGAGAACGTCAAGGCGACCGTGTTCCGTCAGACGCAGTTTGCGGAGTTCGAGCTGCGCATGCACCAGATGGCCGAACGCGGCGAGCCGATCACGGGCGAGGCGCTGAGCGCCCTCTATCTGAACATCACGCGCAAGTACTACGGACACGCCGAGGGCGTCTGCATCGTCGATGACTACGTGCAGCACGAGTGGAGCTACATCCCGCACTTCTACATCGGCTTCTACGTGTTCCAGTATGCGACGTCATTCACTGCCGCGGAGGCGCTGTCGGAAAAGGTGCTTGCTGGTGACGAGGCTGCACGGAGGCGCTACCTGAACTTCCTCGGCTCCGGGACGTCGAAGTATCCCATTGAGCTGCTGAAGGATGCGGGCGTGGATATGACGACCGGCGAGCCGCTCGATCTCACCATCCGCAAGATGAACCGGGTGATGGACGAAATCGAAGCCAATTACGATTTGTGATTAGTGAACAGTGATTCGAATCGCACTCCCAAATCACTAATCGCGAATCACAGGATTCCCTTTCCCAGCGCAGACAGCGCCAGCTCGGCGCCGAACTCCGCTGTCGTGTTGCGGATGTCGAGCGTCGGATTCGCTTCGACGATGTCGAGCGCGACGAGCTGATGCGAATCGGCGACCATCTCCATAATCAGATGCGCTTCGCGGTAGTCGATCCCGCCCTTCACTGGCGTGCCGACTCCCGGCGCGACGGCCGGGTCGCAGACGTCCATGTCGAAGGAAACGTGAATGCCCCCGGTGCCGCGCGCGGCGAGCGCAAGCGCCTGCTCGGCCACCTTCGCGATGCCGTCGCGATCGATGTCTTTCATCGTGAAGACGTGCACGCCCGACGCGCGAATCCGGTCCTTCTCTCGTTGGTCCAGATTGCGAACACCGACGAGCACGGTGTTCTCCGCGAAAACTGACGGCGTGCCGCCGATTGCCGCCAGTTCCTTCGGCTCCTGACCCAGGAGGGCGGCCAGCGGCATCCCATGCACGTTGCCGCTCGGTGTAGTTGACGGCGTGTTCATGTCGCCGTGCGCGTCTAGCCAGATGAGGCCGAGCGGCATCAGCGAGACGCGCCGCACCCATTCCGCACTGGCGGCAACGGATCCGGCGGCCAGGCTGTGGTCGCCGCCGAGGACGAGCGGAATTGCGCCCTCATCCAGCGACGTGAGCGACAACTCGTACAGGTGCCCGCACACCTGTGCGATCTCGCCGATGTATTTCTTGGTCTTGTCCGCGGGCCGCCGCGTCTCCGGAATCGGCGATGGAACGTCGCCCTTGTCGATCAGCGTGCGGCCAAGCGCCGCGATCTGATCGCCGATGCCGGCAATGCGGAACGCCGAGGGGCCCATGTCCACACCACGCCGGCCTGCACCGAGGTCGAGCGGCACGCCGATTAGATGAACGGGCTTCACCGAAGTTTGACCGAAACAGACATTCCTTCTGAGCCGGGCGAGACCACTGACGTGAACAGGCCGGGGTGCATCTGGATCGCTTTGAGGAACGGTTCCATCTCGGACGCTTTGTTGATCACGTTGTGCGCCATGAACACGCCGCCCGGTTCGAGCCTCGGATACACCATGTCGAAGAAGCGCTTGTAGTCGGGCTTCCAGGCATCGAGGAAGACGAGATCAAAGGTGCCCTGCAGCTTCGGAATCTCTTTGAACGCGTCGCCTTCGACGACCGTCACCACGTCGGTCAGTCCGGCCTTCTGCATGTTCGCCTTCGCTTCCTTCGCCCGCTGCGCGTCGTACTCGATTGCCACCACCTTGCCGCGCGACTCGCGAGCGCCAAGTCCGAGCCAGATGCCGCTATAACCACTGGCGGCACCGATCTCGAGAATCGATTTCGCGTTGCGCGCCGCAACCATCACGCGCAGAAATCGGCCGTCTTCTTCCGAGACGGCGAGCAGCCCTTTATCCGCAGCCTTGATGCTCTTGAGGATCGAATCGATCTGCGGAGTCAGCGTGCCGGGTGATTTCTGTTGCGCGGATGTTGTGACAACGAACATCGCCACAGCGGCGAGCGTGAGTCGGGAACGCATTCAGACGATTCTGCCACGACGCGCGAATTTGTGGTTGAATGTGGCCGGAGTTCGGCCATGACACCAACCGCTCGCGTGCTGATTCTCGCTGCCGCGATGTCGAGCGTCGTCGGGCTCGCCGCGCAGGACGCCTCCTACCGATACCCGCAGGCCCGCAAGACGGATACCCGCGATAACTACTTCGGAACTTCCGTTGCGGATCCCTACCGCTGGATGGAGAATCTCAACTCCGCGGAGTTGAAGCAGTGGATCGATGCGGAGAACGCGCTGACGACGAAGTTCCTGGATGCGCTCCCGGTGCGCGACGCGCTGAAGACGCGAATTACGGAGCTGTACAACTATCCACGCGTCTCGATCCCGAGGTACGAAGGCGGGCGGTGGTTCTATTCCCGCAACGCCGGCCTGCAGCGGCAGGCGGTGTTCTTCGCGCGGCGGGACGTCAACGGCCCGGAGCAGATGGTGATCGATCCCAATCAGCTCTCCCCGGACGGTTCGGTCGCGCTGTCCGAATTCGCCCCGGCGCCGGACGGCAAGCACCTCGCCTACGGACAGTCGGAAGGCGGATCGGATTGGATCACGTACTTTGTTCGCGACCTTGCCACCGGCACGAAGCTGTCCGACGAGGTGAAATGGGCGAAGTTCAGCGACGTCATCTGGACAGAGGATGGCCGGGGATTCTTCTATGAACGATATCCGGAACCGCCGGCGGGCAAGGTCCTCGAGGCGGCCGTTCGCGATCACAAGATCTATTACCACCTTGTCGGTACTCACCAGTCTGCCGATCGACTGATCTACGAGCGGCCCGATGATCCGACGCTGTTCGTCTGGGCCACGCGCGACGAAACCGGTCGCTACATCTGGATTTCCACGCAGAAGGGTACCGATCTGAAGAACCAGCTGTTCGTCAAAGATCTGGGCAACCCGCGCGCTCCACGCCTCGAGGCGCCGATCCGGCCGCTGTACTCCGTGGCCGACGCGATGTACGAGCCGCTCGGTGCCGTCGACGACCTGATCTATCTACGAACGGACAAGGACGCACCGAACCGAAAGGTTGTCGCGGTGCCCATCGATCGGCCTGACGTCGCGAACTGGAAGACGGTTGTTCCGGAAAGCAAGAACGCGATTGAAGGCGCCGCGCTTATTGCGGGGAAGATCGCAGTCAATCGGCTCGTAGACGTGGCGAGCGAAGTGGAGCTGCTGAATCGCGACGGCTCACACGCCGCAACGATCAGCACTCCCGAGCTTGGAGCGATCACCGGGCCCGTTGGCCGCTTCGATCGGCCGGAAGTCTTTTATGCGTTCACCTCACCTCTTCGCCCCACCACCGTATTCCGCTTCGATGTGCGCACCGGGACCTCGACGGCGTTCGAGCCGCCGCGTCTGACCTTCGACCCGGCGCCGTATACGACGGAGCGCGTCTTCGCGACGTCGCGCGACGGCACGCGAGTCCCGGTGTTTATCTCATACCGCAAGGACATGACGAAGGACGGATCGAATCCGACGATGCTGTATGGGTACGGAGGCTTCGCGATTGCGACGTCGCCGACTTACCGCAGCGACGTCGTGGCGTGGCTCGAGCGAGGTGGTGTGTGGGCGACGGCAAGCATGCGCGGCGGCAGCGAGTACGGCGAGACGTGGCACCGTGCCGGCATGTTCGGCAACAAACAGAACGTGTTCGACGATTTCATCGCCGCGGCCGACTATCTCGTGAAGAACGGCTACGCATCGCCGCAAACGCTCGGCATCATGGGCGGCTCCAATGGCGGACTGCTCGTCGGCGCTGTGATGGAGCAGCGGCCAGATCTGTTCGCGGTAACGCTGCCTGCCGTCGGGGTCATGGACATGCTGCGCTATCAGAAGTTCACCGCGGGTGCAGCGTGGGCGACGGAATACGGATCATCTGACGATGGCGCGGCGTTCGAGTACCTGTATCGCTATTCACCGCTGCACAACATCAAACCGGCTACTTGTTATCCGGCGACGCTCGTCACAACCGCGGATCATGACGACCGCGTGGTCCCGAGCCACTCCTTCAAATTCACTGCGGCATTGCAGGCGGCGCAGGGGTGTGCGAAGCCGGTGATGATCCGCGTTGAAACCGAAGCGTCACATGGATATCGGCCGACGGACAAACGCATCGCCGAACTCGCGGACCAGTGGGCGTTCGCACTGGCGAATATGCACGCCGCCGCCGCGGCCACCAAGGACACCAAAACGAATTAGGCTACAAACGCCGCCGCCCGCGCAGCGGTGTCGCGGCCGTCAGCGATGCAATCCGGGATGCCAATCGACCGGAAGCCGCTGCCGGTGACGAACAGGCCCGGCACGCGTGCGAGGTGCAGTTCGATCGCAGCCATCCGTTCGAGGTGCCCAACCTCGTACTGCGGGCTTTGGCGCGTCCATCGGTACAACCGCGTGAACATTGGATCTCCGGTGATGGGCATCACCTCCGCCAACGCTTCGCGCGCGAGATCGATCAACTCGGCATCGGTTTGATCGAGGCGACGTGCATCGCGGCCGCCTCCAAGAAAGGCGCGCAGCAGCACGTGGCCTTCGGGAGCCCTGTGCGGCCACTTCGAGGTAACCCACGTCGCGGCGAGCAGCGGACTCCGCTCCACGCGCGGAACGACGAAGCCGCTTCCGCGCATCGGGTGATCGATCTGATCGCTGCGATAGCCGAATGCCACCGTCGCCGTCGAGGCGTACGGCACATCCTCGCACAGTGCGGCGAGGCCCGTATGGATGCCGCGCAGCATCCCGCCGGCGGCGTAGGCAGGCACCGCAAGAATGACTGCCCGAGCCTCCACCGTGCCCGCAGTTGTTTCGATGAGGAACGCCGCCGCTCGTCGAAGATCCGTGACACGCGTACCCGTGACCAGCGTGCCTGGCTTGAACGTCGCGATCAGTGCATCTGCCAGCTCGGCAACGCCGCCCGGCAGTGACACGAATGCACCCTGCGGCGCCGGTTTCATGCGCAGCGCGCGGAACGCCCGGATGATGCTGCCGGATTGACGCTCGGCATCGACAAGTCGGGGGAACAGTGCTCGGACCGACAGCCGATCGACGTCGCCAGCGTGGATGCCGGCAAGCAGTGGCTCCGCCAGATAGTCGACCGCCTCCTGACCGAATCGGCGGCGCACGAATGACGCGATCGACTCGTCTTCGTCATCCTCGGTGCGTGGAATCAGCACCTCGCACGCCATGCGCAGCTTGCCGCCAAGCGAAAACAGCGACGAGTTCGCCAGCGCGCCGAGGCGGAGTGGAAAGCCGAGAAACGATCCTTCGGGCAGAGCGTGCAGGCGATCGTTGCGAAGAATATAGGCGGTGCGTGGCGTCAGCGTGGAGATGAGTCGGTCGCCGAGCCCGAGCTCGCGGCAAAGAGCCACCGCCGCCGGTTTCTGCACCAGCAGGGAATCCGGCCCAGCATCGATGACCCAGCCATCGAACCGATCGCTGCGGATGACGCCACCGAGGCGGTCGGATGCTTCGAGCACGCGGACCCTAACGCCGCGGCGCTGCAGCTCGTAGGCTGCGGCAAGACCGGAAATCCCAGCGCCGACGACCGCGACGTCGACACTCACCGCATTTGTCGCGATGCCCGGTGCACATACTGTGCGAGCATTTGCACGTTCTCCACGGGCGTTGACGGCAGGATGCCGTGCCCGAGATTGAAGATGTGGCCCGGTCGTCCGCCCGCGCGGTTGAGGACGTCTTCAGCCTGATCGAGCATCCTGCGCGGAGGTCCGAGCAACAGCGTCGGATCAAGATTGCCCTGGACGGCGCGGTCGAAGCCGATGTCCTCCCAGGCTTCGTCGATCGGAATGCGCCAGTCGACGCCAATGACGTCGCCCCCCGCCTCGCGCAGTTCCTGGAACATCGTCGCCGTACC
Source organism: Vicinamibacterales bacterium (assembly GCA_035492455.1). Classification (GTDB taxonomy): domain Bacteria; phylum Acidobacteriota; class Vicinamibacteria; order Vicinamibacterales; family UBA2999; genus Gp6-AA40. Next base: position 75,293 of record DATJJE010000063.1, read on the forward strand.
GGTACCGAAATGGATGGTCGGCACGCGTCCGGCAATTGCATCGAAAATTTTCTTCGAGTGGGGCAGGACGAACTCCCGGTAATCGGCGGCGCTCAGCGTGCCAACCCACGAATCGAAGACCTGCACCGCGTCGACGCCAGCGTCGATCTGCGCGTTCAGGTAATCGCTGACGACGGTTGAGAACTTGTCGCAGAGCCGGTGCCAGGCGTCGGGATGTCCGTACATCAGCGACTTGGTGCGCGCGAAGTTGTTCGAGTGGCCACCCTCAATGGCGTATGAGGCCAGGGTAAACGGGGCGCCTGCGAATCCAATCAACGGGACCCGGCCGTGCAGTTCCTGTTGCACCACCTCAACGGCTTCGAGCACGTGCGCCAGCGCCTCGCGCGGTTCGAACAGCTTCAGCTTGTCGATGTCGGCGGACGACTCGATCGGCCGCTCGATCTGAGGTCCTTCGCCTTTGACGAAGTCGAACGGAAGTCCCATCGGCTCCAGCGGAAGCAACAGATCGGAAAAGAGAATCGCTGCATCCACTTCGATGCGGCGAACGGGTTGCAGCGTGACTTCGGCGGCGAGGTCGGGCGTACGACAGATTTCCAGCAACGAGTGCTGCTCGCGAATGGCCCGGTACTCTGCCATGTAGCGACCGGCCTGTCGCATGAACCACACGGGGGTCACGTCGACGGGCTCCCGCCTGCAGGCTTTCAGGAATCGGCTCACGTCTCAGGACTCCGGGCTTAAGGGGTTTCCCGGACGGGCAGGTTGAGCAGCTCGCGCGCCAATGTCACAAGCTCCTCCAGCCACAGCGGCTTGTAGCGAAGCTCGGCGCCGAGCTCCCGGATCTCGTTCGACTGCGCATCGTCGAGGTAATAGTCGCCGGTGACGATGGCGACCGGGGTGTTCGTCAGGCCGGGGATGGCGCGGATTGCACGAAGAAACTGCAGCCCGCTGGTCAGTGGCATCCGAAGGTCGAGAATGACTGCGTTGGGGCGGTGCGTCTGGGCGAGACTCAGGCCTTCATCAGCGGAAAGCGCCGCCCAGACCTCGTATCCTTCGAGACGAAGCATTCGCGAAAATGTATCCGTAACGCTCACATCGTCATCGACTATAAGGATGCGTGGAGCACCTTCAGGTTTGCTGGGGGAAGAATCCACCGGGGCCATTATGTAGTATATTCAGCCCCTTTGGACGCCGGATGTGATTCATCCCGGCCAGGTCACACGCGTCGGAGGTTGTGTGAGCCCAATCCTCGTCCGGCCAGTCCGGGAGCAGCTCGAGCACGACCGCATCATTCGCCTGCTGCAGGCGAAATACAAAAGGAAATTCGAAGTCGCCATCAATCCGGGCAGCGAGCAATCTGCGCCTGTAGGAGGGCCGCCCTCGTGGTTTCCCGATTTGGTTCTGCAGAATGATCGCCGCAGGGTGCTCGGTGTGGTTGAGGTTGAAACCGCCGAGTCGGTGAATCACCTCGAGGCGATGTCGGAGTGGGCGGCGTTTGCCCGCCTCGGCACTGCGTTTTATCTCTATGCTCCGCAGTCGATGATCGATGTCGCGCGGCGGCTCTGTGAGGACATGCACATTCCGGTGGCGGAGGTATGGAGCTACACGATCATTGGCGACCAGCCGCGCTTTACGTTGGTCCAGAAATCGGCCGTGCCCGAGGCGAAAGGTATAAGAGCGGTCGCAGTTCCGGCTGCCCCACGTCCGCCGGCACCGGCGCGTGCCGCCGCTAACGGGCCCGCGCGCGGGCGTGCTCGTGCTGCTGCGCCAGCCGCGCGCCGCAAAGCGACGAGCGCCGAGAAGAAGGCCGCCCGTCCGGCAAACCGTCGCGCACCGGCGCGTAAGCCGGCGTCGAGGTCGGCGCGGCCAGCAGCCAAAAAGAGCGCGTCCAGCACGCGTACGCAGAAGCGCAAGTAATCAAGCCAGGATCTAGGCAAGCAGCGACCCGTGCCGTTCCTTCGTGTGATCCGCGACAAGCGCGGATACGAAACCACGTACTTGATGCACTGGTGCCGCGAGGGCACCAAGCAGCGCTCGCGCATCCTCTACGTCTTCCGTACGCCGGGGGGTGTGCGCGTCGGTCGTGATGCGCTCGATGCGGACGTGCTGAAAGAGATTGAAGCGCAGCATCCGGACATCGAGTTCGACTGGAACGCCGTGTTCCACAATCAGCAGGTCATTGAGACCGTGCCGGAGCAGCGGCGTCCGCGGAAGCGTGCGTCCGGCGAGGGTGGCGAAACTTCTGCACCGCAGCCGGCTGCCGTCGTCACGCCGCGGTTCACCGTACCGGCGACCGTCGAAGGCGCGACGCCTGACGAACAGATCGCGTTTCTCAGCAGATGGTATGCCACGGTTCGCGAGAAGATTCCGCAGCGTGCACCCGATCCCACGCGCCAGGAAGTGCTCTTTGCGTTATGCGAGCGGCTGAATCCGGCGGCGTGGACCGACGCCGATCAGATCACCGCGGGCCTGCAGGGTGCAGCCGAAGCGCTGCAGCGCCTCTCTCATGTCTTCGCGAAGCGTCGTCGTCGATCGAAAAAGAAAGGCGGCGCCAAGGGACCGACTGAACCTATTGAACCCACTGAACCCCAATGAAGTGGCTTGGCGACCTGCTGGTCCAGGTGGGAGAGCTGGGACCATGGGGACCGATTCTGTTCGCACTTCTCTATATTGGGGCGGCGGTCACAATGGCGCCGGCGTTCCTATTGAGCGTCGCCGCGGGCGCGCTCTTCGGCGTCTGGCGCGGATCGCTTCTCGTGTTCGTGAGCGCAACCCTCGGTGCAGTAGCCGCCTATGGAGTAGCGCGTCGTGTCACCGGGTTACGGCTGGTGAAATGGGTGATGCGCGATCGACGGGTTGACGTCGTGCGCCGCGCGGTTGCGCACAGAGGTGCGTGGGTGCAGTTCCTGCTTCGCCTGTCTCCGATTGTCCCGTATGTCCTCCTCAACTATGCGCTCGGACTCAGTCGCGTGCGGCTTCGCGATTTCGTGCTCGCGTGTTTCGGGATGATTCCGACGATCGTGATGTATGCGTATTACGGCAGGGTAGTCGGCGACGTGGCGAAGATCGCCGCAGGCGTGGCGCCGCCGCGCGGTCCCGAGTACTACGTGCTCCTCGTAATCGGTTTGATTGCGACGGTCATCGCGACGATGGCGATTACACGCGCGGCACGCCGTGCAATCGAGCAGCAGCGGCTGAATCGATAATCCATTCCAAGCGGTCGTCCGCTTCACGCAGCAGCTGCGCGGGGTACTGCCACACATCGAGCGGCCGCTCGATGGCGGCTTCAATTGCACCGGCTTTTGACTCTCCGCTCGCGATCATGATGACGTACGCGGAATCGAGCAGCGCGACGGGCGTCATGGTGATGCGCCATTGCGACAACTCGGGGACGGCAACACCTGTTGCCAGGCGTTCTCGCGGCGTTGAAAGGTCCGCGCCGCTGCGGAGGAGCGGGCTGCCAGGAAATATCGATGCGATGTGCGCGTTCGACCCGATGCCGAGCAGCATCACGTCGAACAGCGGCCCGGCGGTCTGATCGCGCCTGGCACGCAGGACGGCGTCGTATAGACGCCCTGCATCCGACGCCGGCAATTCACCTCGCATCCGATGCACCTGGGTGTCGCGGATGTTGACATGCTGCAGCAGTGTTCGATGCGCCAGACCGTAGTTGCTCTCCGGACGATCTGGCGGAACCTCGCGCTCGTCACCCCAGAACAGATGCAGACGCGCCCAATCGATCCGCTGTCGCCATGGACGCCGCTCGTCCGCAAGCATCTGGTAGAGCAGATCGGGAGTGTCACCACCCGTCAGCGATACCGCAGCTGCGCCGCGCTGGGCGATTGCCGCTTCGATCAACGACGTGATTCGCTCGGCGGCGGCTTCTGACATTGCCGCTTTGTCGGTCGTGACCGTCACTCTCGCCATTCGCGTCCGTCGCGTTCGATGAGCAAATCAGCTTCCGAGGGACCCCACGACCCCGCTTCGTAGGTCGCAAGGCGCGATCGCGAGTCGGCTTGCCAGTGCTCGAGAATTGGCGTGACCGCCTGCCACCCTGCTTCGACCATGTCCATGCGATGGAACAGCGTCTGGTCGCCAATCATCGCGTCGAAGAGCAGCGTCTCGTATCCGGTTGTCGGCTCCGTCTTGAAGTGCTCCGCGTAGCTGAAGTCCATCGTCACGGTTTCGAGACGCTCGAACGGGCCCGGCACTTTGGCGTTGAAGCAGAGCGCAATTCCTTCGTTCGGCTGGATGCGCAGTATCAGGGTGTTCGGCGACAGCGAGTTCACCGGGGTGTGACGAAACAGCATCAGCGGCGCGCGTTTGAACTGAATGACGACCTCGGTGACGCGGCGCGGGAGACACTTGCCCGTTCTCAGGTAGAAAGGGATGCCCGCCCATCGCCAGTTGTCGATGAAGAGACGCATGGCGACAAATGTCTCCGTACGCGACTCAGCATTGACGCTCGGCTCTCTTGTATAGCTGTCGTATTGCGCTCGGACGACGTGACGCTTGACATCGTCCTGCGTGAGCGGCGGCACTGCGTGCAGAACGCGGACTTTTTCGTCGCGGACATCCTCGCCACCGAACGAGATGGGCGGCTCCATCGCCACGAGCGTCAGCACCTGAAACATGTGGTTCTGCACGATGTCGCGCAGCGCGCCGGCTTTGTCGTAATAGGGACCGCGCTTGCCGACACCGGTCTCTTCGGCGACCGTCATCTGCACGTGATCGACGTAGCGACGGTTCCAGATCGGCTCGAAGATGCCGTTGGCAAACCGGAACGCCATGATGTTCTGAACGGTTTCCTTCCCCAGGTAATGGTCGATGCGGTAGATCTGCGACTCGCGCAGTCCACGGCGCAGCTCCGCGTTCAGCTTCCGCGCGCTCTCCAGATCGTAGCCAAATGGCTTCTCGACGATAACGCGCCGCCAGCCTTCGTCCTCGCTCGTCAAACCCGCGGTGGCGAGACCGTCCCCGACCGTGCCGAATAGATCCGGCGGCACGGCCAGATAGAACAGGTAATTCGACGGGATGTGATGTCGGTCGCGGATCTCCGCGAGCGTTGTCTTCAGCCGATCGAAGAGTGCTGCATCGTTGAATTCACCCGACACGTAGTAGAGGCGATCTTCGATTCGCTGCCACTTGTCGGCCTGGAGCGGTTCCCCTTCGGCCTGGCGGACCTGCTCGCGCATCTGTTTACGATATGCGTCCTGATCGATGCGCGGTCGAGCGACGCCGAGGATGGCGAATTCGTCCGGCAGGTGCCCGCTCTCACACAGATTGAAGATGGCGGGAAGCAACTTGCTGCGCGTCAGATCTCCGGATGCACCGAAGATCACGAATACGCATCCGTCAGCGCGGCTTCGAGGGCTCGACATGACCGCCGAACTGCGCGCGCAACGCCGACAGCAGCTTTTCGCCGAACGTGTGATCGCGACGCGAACGGAACCGCGCGAAAAGCGCGGTCGTCAGCACATCTGCTGACACTTCTTCTTCAATTGCGGCTTCAACCGTCCACCGGCCCTCGCCTGAATCGGCGACCTTGCCGACAAACGCGTCGAGCTTCGGGTCCGCGGCGAGCGCGAGGGCGGCGAGATCGAGCAGCCACGAGCTGACGACGCTGCCGCGCCGCCAGAGTTCAGCGATCTCCGCAAGGCTCAAGTCGTAGCCGGCGTTCTGCAGAATGTCGAAGCCTTCGGCGTACGACTGCATCAAGCCGTACTCGATACCGTTGTGAATCATCTTGACGAAATGGCCGGCGCCCGAGCGTCCACAGTAGAGAAATCCTTCGTGCGCCGTGGTCTTCGATGTATCGAGGCCCTTCGAAGGCGCGTTCGAGCCTTGACCTGGTGCGAGCGTGCGAAAGATTGGCGCGAGACGGTCGACCGCGTGCCTCGGACCGCCGATCATCAGGCAGTAGCCGCGCTCCGCACCCCAAATCCCGCCGCTCGTCCCGACGTCCACATAGTGCATCCCGCGGGTGGCGAGCGTCTCGGCTCGCCGCACATCGTCTTTGTAATGGCTGTTGCCGCCATCGATGATGGTATCGCCTTGCTGGAGCACTTCCGCGAGCGCCGTGACCGTCTGTTCAGTCGGGTCCCCCGCCGGCACCATGAGCCACACCGCGCGCGGAGCGGTCAAACGCGAAACGAGATCGGCCGGCGACGACGATGCGGTTGCGCCATCTCGAGCGATGGCCTGCACCGCGTCGGCACTGCGATCCCATACGACGACGTCATGGCCGCCGGCGATAAGACGCCGTGTCATGTTGCCGCCCATCCGACCAAGGCCGATCAGACCTATCTGCATCGCGCGTTCACTTGCATCCTTCGTCGATCTTGCGAATGCGAGCGATATGCCGACCGCCTTCGAATGGTGTGGCGAGCCAGGTGCGCACGATCGACAGGGCCTCCGACTTGCTGATTGTCCGTTGACCGAGAGAAATCATGTTCGCGTCGTTGTGAGAGCGGTTCCATACGGCGACCTGGTCGGTCCAGCAGACGCCGCACCGGATGCCGCAGATGCGGTTGGCGACCATAGCCTCGCCGTTGCCGGAACCGCCGAGCACGATGCCGCGTTCGAACTCCCCCCTCGCGACCGCCTGAGCTACGGGTCGGATGAAGTCCGGGTAATCGACGGGAGCGTCTGAATGGGTGCCGAAGTCGTGAACGGCGTGACCTTCGGCCAAAAGCATCGATTTGATGGCTTCTTTATAGGTAAATCCGGCGTGATCAGAACCGATCGCGAGTTTCATCGCCGGTATCTTATAATTGCCGCCATGCGAAACACCGCTAAGTTCTTGCTGGCGGGAGCCTTTGCGCTCGCCATGGTCCAGGTCCCGGCTGCGCAGCAGCAGGCAAACGGCGCGCAGCAGCAGGGACAGCAGCGTCAGGGACAGAATCAGGCGCAGCAGCAACAACAGCAGCAGACGCCGACGTTTCGTTCGACGGCCGAGCTCGTCACGACCGACGTGATCGTCCGCGACTCGAAAAACGATCAATTCATCGCCGATCTGAAGCCGACCGATTTCGACGTCTTCGAGGATGGCGTGAAGCAGGATCTGGCGTCGATGGTGCTCATTCACGGCGGTCGCGCCTACAACACGCTCGCGCCTCCGCCCGCGCCGACGCAGGAAGGCATCCTGCTGCCGATCGCCCGTCCGACGAATGACGCCGCGGGGCGCGTGTTCCTCCTGTTCGTCGACGACCTGCACATGGATTTTCAGCAGACGCCGCGCATCCGCGAGATCTTCCGCAAGATGCTGAAGAACCTGATCCACGACGGCGATATGTGGGGCATGGTCAGCACCGGCACGTCATCCATCTCGATCGATCTCACCTACGATCGCGCGCTGCTCGACGACGCGATTAACCGCATCAGCGGCAACGGGCTGAAGCCCACCGAGATCATCAAGGGGCAGGAAGGCGCGGACGGTCCGGTTGAACTGCGGTATCGCGCGCACGTCGCGTTCACGACCGCGAATCAGTTGATGTCGAACCTGGAGAAGCTGCACAACCGCCGCAAGGCAGTTATCTGGGTGAGCAGCGGCTACGATTTCAACCCGTTCGAGAAATCGCGACTGAAGGAGCAGCTCGGCCCGTGCGACGATTCCTCGTCCGACGGCAGCAATAACCAGAGCAACTGCGTCAGCGCGAACGGACGCGTGGATCCGAACATCACGCCGCAAGGTTCACAGTTCGCCGACGCCGAGCTGGTGCGCGATATGGCGGATGTGACGCGCGCTGCCAATCGCGCCAACGCAACGCTCTACACGATCGACCCGCGCGGCCTCGTCGCCGGCGGCGACATCGGCGAGAACGTGGATCCCGTTGAGTGGGAAACCTACGTGTCGAAGACGGTCGACAGCCTGCGCACGATCGCGGATCTGACCGGCGGCTTCGCCGTGGTGAACCAGAACGACTTTGATAAGGCGCTGAAGCGGATTGACGCGGAAACGAGCGATTACTACGTGCTCGGCTTCTACTCCAGCAACCCCGATCCGCTGCGGCGAACGCGGCGCATCGAAGTCGTCACCAAGCGCGACGGCGTCAAGGTGTGGTCACGCACCTCTTATTCGCTGCGGCCGACGCCGGCTGACAATACCGCTAAGAAATAAGATCCAAGCTCCAAGATCAAAGCTCCAAGATCCAACTAGGTGGTTGGAGCTTGGACTTTGGAACTTGGAGCTTGGGATTTCCCGATCGCCTCGCGAATCCTCTCGCGCAGCCAGTGCACGGGCTGCGGCACGGTCTTCAGAAAAGCCTGCCACTCCGCTTCCGACAACGAAATGTGAATGACGCGATCGACACTGTCAGAGACGTGCAGTTGGTGATCCATTTCGGCGCGATTCTCTCATAGATTTTTGGGCGCCTGGGCGGAGGCGACCAGCCGCGGCCTGACGGTTTCAAACACACGCAGCACTTCAGAGACGGAACGAGGCAGCCGCGTCATCTTCGGGTAGAGCCAACCAAATTGTCGGACCAGCGAATGCCCCGCGATGCGGCTGACGAACAGCTGCTTCGCGCGGACATCTCCGGCGACGGCCTGCCACGGCACGATGCTGATGCCGAGGCCGCTGCGCACCATCGCCTTGATGATCTCGACGTTCTCCGTCTCCATGACGATATCCACCTCGATGCGTTCGCGTGTGAAGAACTCGTCGACGAGTCGTCGCGTGATCGATCCGGTTTCGAAGAGGATGAACGGCTGCTTGTTGAGATCGGCAGGCGAGATGCGCCGCTTCATCGCGAGCGGATGATTCGGGTAGGTTGTGACGAGGAGCTCTTCTTCGAGCACCGGCACCGAGACCATGTCGCTGGCGTCGATTGGCAGCGTCAACAGTCCAAGATCGCCGGCGCCCGAGCGAAGCATCGCAATCGAACGCTCGGTGCTGCCGACGGTTACTTTCAAGTCGAGATTCGGGTGCACGCGACGCACTTCGGACAGGAGCGTCGGGAACACGTACAGGCATACGGTCATGCCGCCGACGAGCCGCAGCGCTCCGCGCAGCGACTCCTGCTTCTCGCTGATCGCGGTGACGGTGTCCTGCAGATCCTGGAAGACGCGGTGACTCAGTTGCAGCAGCGCTTCGCCGGCCGGCGTAATGCGAATGCGGCGGCCGATGCGATGGAACACCGTCTCGCCGAGCTCTTCTTCGAGCAGCAGAATCTGCCGGCTGATCGCGGACTGCGAGACGTGCAGCTTGTCACCTGCCGCGGTGAAGGAACCTGTATCGGCAATCGCGCGGATGATTTCGAGCTGACGGAGATCCACGAGGTCGTAGAGGCGGGCCTGAAGGTCCGCGTCTACATAGCATAACTCATACGCATGGACACAACATCATCGATGAGCAAAGCGGCTAATCGACTCGAGCTCGTTCGCAGCACGCTCGCACGCGCGCGATAGCGTCCTGCAGGTAACGCTCGTCCATCTCGATGCCGATGAAGTTCAATCCGAGCTGTGCGCACGCAACCGCGGTTGAACCCAGACCTAGAAACGGATCTGCGACGGTCTTGATGCGATCAACACCGTGCAGGCGCAGACACATGTCCGGCAGCCGCGGCGGGAATGTTGCCGGATGCGGACGATCTTTTTCGCGGCTCTGAATTGTTTCGTACGGGATGAACCAGGTGTTGCCTCGACAGCGGAGATCGTCGGCGGCCGCGCGCCAGCGCGCCACATTCGACTTGTCCTGATACGGCACACCGATCGCCTGACGCCGAAGCCGCGTCTCTCCCCTTGGCGTGAAATGGAACACGAACTCGTGGCAGTCGTGGAGGAACCGCTCGCTGTTGATTGGTTTGTAGTGGCCGACGGCGAGGTCTTCTTCGAGACGGGCGCGGGCGCCGGCGAGCGACTTCTCGATCGCAATCGACTTGATCCAGTGAATGGTGTTCTGTAGCTGCAGATGCGGCCGCGCCGCCTGGGCGACATCGAGCGCTGTCCACGGATCTGTGGGCTTGCCGCCGACGTTCAGAAACAGCGAGCCGTCCTCAGTCAGTGCCCGTGCGGCGAGCTTCACCCATTCGCCCGTCCACTTCAGGTAACGCTCACGCGGCAACGTGTCGTGGTAGCTGCGATAACGAACGCCGAGGTTGTAGGGGGGAGATGTGACGATGACGTCGAGAGAGTGCTGAGGAAGCGCAGCAAGAATGTCGAGCGAGTCCCCGAGGTAAAACCGAAGAGCGGCGCCGCGGAGCTTGAGAGTGGTGTGGGGCTGGGGGGAGCGGGTCATAGGTGGTTGGTAGTTGGTGGTTGGTAGTTAACCACCAACCACTAACCACAAACCACTCACCATCTACGAAGCTCTGATGCTGAGAGGCTCCGGAGCGATCGACGCGCGATCGGTTGCAATCGTGTGGTTACGACGATGGCCGTACATTTCGCACGCGGGACCCTTCTCCTCGATGTACGTCAATTCGCGGCTGGTCGCGAGCTCGCGATACCGGCCGATCACACATCCGCAGGTCAGTGTCCGGAACCCCAGGAGCCGCACCAGACTCATGGCTCGATCCTCCGTCGAGCCAAATTGCAAGCGGTATGCCTGTTGAGGTGCAGGTGTGCGCGGAGGATGCCTCTCAGGCTCAATCCCGCAGATTCTTAGCAAATATGTAGAACGCGACGCGCACACCTGACGGCGCTCAGAACTCTGAAAGGTGTGCTATCGCGCGACTTAGATGTCCCAAAGTAGCTGCGCTCCAAAATCCCAAATTCCAAGATCCAAATCCCAAATCCCAGCGACCGATCATGCATTCGGATTTTGGGCTTCGGGTTTGGCATTTGGGATTTGCGCCCGCAAAGCGCGAAACGATTCGAGTTCGACCGCACGCTGCCGCGCGGCGGCTCCGCGGGCGCGCACAATTCTGATCACGACAAGCAGGTGAAGCACACCGACGACGCCAAATTCGGTTGCCGTCGGACGCGGCACAACTGTAAGCGCCGGAATGACGTTGATGAAGGCTGCGCTCGCGAAGAGAAGCGTGAAGAGCGGATCGATGCCGCCGCCGGGGAGCGCAGGTCCCACGGCCATTGCGATTGTTTCCCAGCGCGGTCCGACGTCGGGATTTTCGTAATACACCTGCAGGTAACGGCCAATGCGCTCGACGCCGACGTGCAGAGCATGAATCGCCTCGAAGCCGCCGGCGAGAATCGCAAGCGGTAGCAGCGATGCGACCGGCGCGTCAGAAAACGTCAGCACCACCAGCGCCAGCGCGGCCCACGCAATGATCACGACCGGGAGCAGCACCAGGCGCGCCGTGCCACGCGAGGCGATGGTCTGCCGCAGGACCGTGTATTCCGCTTCAGACAGATTCATTTACGTGGCACCCTTCTTGGAAAGGCCGAGCAGATGAGCGGCAGAGCTGACGCAAAAGCTAACGCGACGGTGACGGATTGGCGGTTCGGTCAATCAGAAGTTCTTGCGCTCTACAGATTGTCTGCTACAATGCCGAAACATTCCGTAACAATCTGGGACACAAAGGTTTGGCTGTGATCCGAAGCCGGTTTGTCTATCGACTCTTCTGTTTCCTGACGGCCTTTGCCGTTATCGGCACGCCCGCGCACTCGAGCGCAGCCGTCAAATCCTCAACCAGCAAGAAGACGGTCACCACCACCGCCAAGAAACCGGCCGTTAGGAAGACAACCTCGGCAACGGTAAAGCGGTCGGCCACCGGAACTCGCCGCGTTCGCGCCGCGCGCGTGCGTGCCGCCCAGCAGGCTGCGGCATTGCGCGATGCCCTCGAGCCGCGCTTCAAGTTTGACGAGACCGGCAACGTCGTGCCCGACATTCGCGCCGAAGCAGCCATCATCTACAACCCGGAAACCGGAAAAGTGCTCTGGGAGAGCAACGGCAACACGCGCCGGTCGATTGCCAGCATCACGAAGGTCATGACCGCGGTGGTGTTCCTCGAGAACTCACCCGACCTTACGCGCGAAGTCGTCGTCGAGCGCGCGGACGTACGCAACGCGTCCACGACATATCTGCGAGCCGGCTACACCTTGACCACCGGCGACCTTCTGCATCTGCTTCTGATCGGTTCGGACAACGCGGCCGCCCGCGTACTGGCGCGTGTGTCATCGTACGGCTCTGACGGGTTCATCGCGCGCATGAACGCGAAGGCGCAGGAACTGGGTCTGACGAGTACGTCGTACGCCGACCCGTCGGGGCTGCTCGCCGACAACGAGTCTTCGGCCTACGACCTGGCGCGATTGATCAGCTACGTCTCCGGCGACGACCGCATCGCCAGCATCATGCGGACGCCGTACTACACAGTGAACGCGGGCCGTCATCAGATCACAATCCACAGTACGAATCAGCTCGTCATGAAGGGCGACGTCGACGTGCAGGCAGGCAAGACTGGCTTCATCAGCAAAGCTGGCTACTGCCTTGCCACGCTGCTTCGACTGCCGCAGGGCGGTCCTGAAGTTGCCGTTGTCGTGCTCGGCGCCAAGTCGAATCCCGGACGGTTCTGGGAAACACGCCACCTGTTCAACTGGATTTCGACCAAGGCGCAGGATTGGTTCGCTCCGGCAGCAACAGAGTCCACGCAGAGCAGCACCACACAGGTGCCTGCCGTCGTTCCCGCAGCAGCCGCGAATTAGTCTTTAGGAATATCCACGCTGCATCGCGTAGGCGTCGAGCGGTAACGTCGCCACGCCATCGACCACAGGCATGACCGGGCGCGTCGCACGACGCCCGTCGTACGCCTTCAAGTAGCGGTGGCAGACGTCGCACGCATACACTCGATACTGACCATCCGGCGTCGCGAAGGAAGTGATGCGTGAGCGATCGCTGTTGTGGCAGTAAGGGCACGTGAGTGGCTCGAACTTCCAGCGCAGCGCGCAACGGCCACAAATCAGGTGCCGTTCCGCGGCCGGCGTGATCACCGCGAAGTCAGGTTCCGATCCACACAACGCGCAATGCGAATGTGTCCACAGCGCGAGCTCTGCGCGCTGCTGCAACACTTCCGCGCAGCGCGTGAGCCACGGGCGCATCGCCAGCGCAAGCACCTGATCGAGCGTTTCATCGCCGCCCTCGCGACCGTCCGTCGTCATGGAAGGATGACCGAGACCGACGGCGGCGACCGAGTGATGACGAACACCGGTGCGATACCAGCGTTCCGCGAGCTCCAGCAGATTCATGTCGCGGCCAATCGTCTGTATGCGCTGGTAGTCGGCCTCATCCAATGCGCCGTGCCGGCGCAGGACGTCGGCAATCTGCCGGACGAGCAGCCGCAAGTCGGTCGTTTCGATCTTGATGTCCTGGAAACGAAGCAGCGGCTCACCCGAGTCGTTGTGGCGCCGAAGGATGTCCTCGCTGAGCTCGAACCACGGTAAAGGCACGCGCCCCTGCACACGCCGGTTGAGTTCGAGCAGCTCGATGTGCATGTCGACCGCTTCCGACAGTTCCGGATGTGCTCCACGGATCGCGCGGAGTTCCGCGACTTCGCGGGTTTCCGAGCGTGAAGGACGAGCCGGACGCGTCGGGTCGGCCACGTAAAGATTGTACAAGGTCCGGCTGAAGCAGACCCTACCGTACATACCGGACGGCAGCCCCGGGCCGCACATAATGTGGCGTGCGGATTTTGACCGTCGCATCCGAAGCGGTGCCTTTTGCCAAGACAGGCGGGCTCGCCGACGTCATCGGAGCTCTACCGTTCGCGCTCTCTCGACTCGGTCATGATGTCGACGTCGTGATGCCGCGATACCGCGGGATCATCGACGGCGAGGAAGCCGGTCGCGTGACCGTGCGGCTTGACGGTCAGGTGTCAGACGCTGACGTCTGGATGGCGTGTCGCGAACGGGTGCGCATGATCTTCATCGACCAGCCCGCGTACTTCGATCGCGATTTTCTCTACGGCACCGCAGGACAGGACTATCCGGACAATCCGGAGCGCTTCGCGTTCCTCGCAGTCGCGGCGCTCGAGTGGGCCGCTTCGGTGTCTGACCGCTTCGACGTCTTCCACGGTCACGACTGGCAGGCAGGTCTCGTCCCGATGTTGCTGCACACCGGGCGCTCTCCGGCCGTCCTCGCGCGCAAGCCTTGCGTTTTCACCATTCATAATCTCGCGTATCAAGGGGTGTTCGATGCGAGCTGGCTGCCGCGTCTGGGATTCGGCTGGGATCTAATGCGCATCGACGCGCTCGAATATTGGGGCCGTATCAGCTACCTGAAAAGCGGGCTGATGTTCAGCCAGATGATCACCACCGTCAGCCCGCGCTACGCGCGGGAAATCCAGACACCGGAATACGGGTTTGGGTTCGACGGGATCCTGCGTTATCGGAGCAACGACGTCGCCGGCATTCTCAACGGGATCGATTACGATCAGTGGGATCCGGCGAGCGATCCTCACATCCCAGAGCCGTACAACGCTGACAACACCGCGGGCAAGCGAGCGGCCAAGCTCGCGTTGCTGGAGCGGTATGGCTTGCAAGTGGACGAGGCGGCGCTGGCGCGGCCGCTGGTCGGAATGATTTCACGTCTGGTGGATCAGAAGGGCTTCGACCTCGTTGCGCAGATTGCCGATCAGTTCACGACGCTGGACGCGTCGTTCGTGCTGCTCGGCAGCGGCGATCGGCGTTACGAGGATTTGTGGCTCGGCCTCGCGGCTCGGCATCCGGATCGCATCGGAGCGAAGATCGGGTTCGACGAGGCGCTGGCGCACTTGATTGAAGCGGGCGCCGATCTGTTTCTGATGCCATCGCGGTTCGAGCCGAGCGGGCTCAACCAGATGTACAGCATGCGCTATGGCACGGTGCCCGTGGTGCGGGCCGTCGGTGGACTGGATGACACGGTGCGCAATTTCAATCCGCGCACGGGAGAAGGGACCGGATTCAGCTTTAATGACTATACGGCCCAGGCGCTGCTGAACACGCTGCGGTGGGCGCTGGACATTTTCCAGGATCGGCCAACTTGGCGGCGGATGCAGCGCGAGGGTATGGTGCAGGATTTTTCCTGGGACGCTTCAGCCCGTCAGTACGTCAAAGTATATGAGCGCGCCATGGCGCAAAGCCTAGCGCGATAGGAGGAGGGCGGGTCCTTCTGGACCGCCAGGGAGACACAATGGCATCTGACAAGGTCAAGACGTTCACCGACAGCAACTTCGACACCGAGATCAAGTCCGGCGTGACGCTGGTCGACTTCTGGGCCGAATGGTGCGGCCCGTGCCGCCGTCTGGCGCCGACCGTTGACGCGATTGCCGCCGAATACGATGGGCGCGTCTCGGTGGGCAAGATGAACATGGACGAAAATTCGGACGTGCCCTTCCGGTTCATGATTCGGGGCATTCCGACGCTCCTCATCTTCAAGGACGGCCAGCTCGCGGATCAGATCGTCGGGCTCGCGCCGAAGGAAGAAATCACGAAGAAGCTGGACGCACACCTCTAACCATGGCCGATCGCAAAGTCGTCATCATCGGATCCGGTCCCGCGGGACTGACGGCCGCGCTCTATACCGCGCGCGCCAATCTGAAGCCGTTGCTCGTGGAGGGCATCGAAGCCGGTGGTCAGCTGATGCTGACGACGATGGTGGAGAACTGGCCGGGATTCCGCGACGGCATCATGGGTCCGGATCTGATGACGGAGATGCGCGCGCAGGCCGAGCGCTTTGGCACCGAGATCGTGCAGGGCAACGTGCAGCGGGTCGATGTGCGGAACCGTCCGTTCACGCTCGCGTTCGAAGACGGCAAGTCGCTCACGACGGACGCGTTGATCATCGCGACCGGTGCATCCGCCCGATGGCTCGAGATCGGCTGCGATCGGAAACTGTCCGGACACGGTGTTTCCACCTGCGCCACCTGCGACGGATATTTCTTCCGCGGCAAGCCGATCGCGGTCATTGGCGGCGGCGACTCGGCGATGGAAGAAGCGATTTACCTGACGCGCTTCGCATCCAAGGTCACGGTCATTCATCGGCGCGACAGCCTTCGGGCGTCGAAGATCATGCAGGACAAGGCGTTCGCCAACCCGAAGATTCAGTTCATCTGGGATTCGGAGATCGCCGACATCAAGGATGTCGAACGCGGCGAGGTCACCGGTATCGATGTGAGAAACCTGAAGACCGGGACGATCACGCACCTCCCGCTTGATGGCGTGTTCATCGCGATCGGCCACACGCCGAACACCGCGCTCTTCCGCGGCCAGGTCGAGCTCGACGAAGCTGGCTACATCGTGACGCACCACGGATCCAAGACAAGCTGCCCGGGCGTATTTGCCGCCGGCGATGTGCAGGACCACGTGTATCGTCAGGCGATTACCGCCGCCGGTTCCGGTTGCATGGCGGCTATCGATGCCGAGCGGTACCTGGATGACCTACCGATTCCCGACGAAACAACGGACAACGCCGCCTGCCTCGCCGTGCCGCCGACGAGCGAGTTGCTGAAGCCGTAGGTAGCTGACGGTTAGATTCTAACTTCCAGGCTCGGGTTCGACGTTCAGGTCCGATCTCCTGCGGTTGGTTGGAGCGACGCGATCAACGCGCTCCCGATTTCGGCGCCCCCACCCACCAGCGACCACCTGAAACCCGCATATCCTCAGTGCCGTATAGCGAGTGGCCGTGCAACGAACCGACGCCGACCTGGCACAGGATGCCCTTGCCGGCTCTGAAGCCGCGTACCGCGAACTCGTCACGCGGTACGCGACGCCCGCGGTCAATTTCGTCCACCGCATCGTTCGCGACCGCGGGCTGGCCGAGGACCTCGCGCAGGAAGGCTTTCTGCGCGTCTACCAGCGCCTTCACACCTACGACCCCGACCGCAAGTTCTCGAGCTGGTTCTTTCAGGTCCTCCGAAACATCACCATCGATTACCTGCGGGTGAATCGCGTACCGACGGCCTCACTGGACGAGCTCCAGGAGGAGGGCAACCGCGGAGCCTCCGTCGACCGGGAGAGCGTATCCCCCGAGGAGGCAGCCGAACAGGGAGAGCTGGCTATTGCGATGGCGGCGGCGCTCTCGCGAATCCGCCCCGAATACCGCGAATGTGTGGTCCTGCGCTATCAGGAGGGGCTGACGCATCCGGAAATCGCCGAGATTCTGGGACTTCCTGCCGGGACGGTGAAGACGCATCTCCATCGCGCACGGAAGGAGCTGGCGGACATCCTCGCCGAGTCGGGCTGGAAAACCAATGTTTGAAACCATTTGGACGGAGGCTCCGTAACGTGAGCAGGGATAGCAGAGGCCCGCATATGGACCGGAAGCAACTGGAGCGCTGGCTGGCGGAAGAAGCAAATGGCCACGACGAAGCGGCCGACGCCGCCTTTGCGCACCTGTTTGCCGCGGTCCCAAGAATTGAGCCGACTGCCGCATTTGTGGAGCACGCCGTCGCGTCGGCGGTCCGCTGGCGCGCACGGCGACGCCGGCTGATGGCGATCGCCTGGGCGGCTGTCGTGCTGCTGGTGACGATTGGATCGATCGCCGCGTACTACGCGTCGCCCCGCCTCGCCTCGGCCGCAATCAAGGCGGTCACGTTTGCCAGCGGCCACGTCATTCCGTGGATGGTGGCGTACACCAAGGTGGCGATGGAGTGGTGGTTGACGCTTGGCCGCGTCGGCACGGTCATCGTCTCGGCCGTGATGACGCCGGGACGCGCGGTTGCGATTGTCGGGGTCGAGCTGGTCGGAATTCTCGCGTTGTTCGCGCTGCTGCGGGTCGCCGGCGCGGGACGCCTCGGAGATGCACAGGTATGAGGAAGCAGCTTATTTGCGCGTTTGCGGTGCTGACCATCGCTCTCATTGCGCGCACGGCGTATATCGTTCACGCGCAGACAGCGACGGCAGCGGAGTTACGCACCGCGATATCGAAGAACTACGACATCGTCCCGCTGCAGCAAGGCGTCGCGCTCGTGCCGAAAACCCCGAACCCGCGGGTGCGGATGATTCAGGTGGTGAATGGTGCGGTGTCGGTCGACGGGGACACGTTGACGGCGGCGCAGTTGCGCGACCGGATCGGCGCGGATGCGGCAACGATCGTTCAGCTGACGTATCTGAGCGCGGTGGAACAGCGGCAGCTCGCATTGCCCGAATCACCCGCAGGACAGCCAGCCGGCGCGGCGGCGCCGGAGACGCCATCGACGCCCACGCCGGCGGCGACGCCGGCGCCTGCGCCCGCCCCCGAAACGCCAACGCGCACTGTCCGGCGTGATGGTGACATCGTCCGCATCGGCGGAGGCGCTGTCACCGTCGAGGAGAACGAGCGCGTCGAAGGTGATGTGGTGGCGATCGGCGGACCCGTAACGGTGAACGGCGAGGTGACGGGCGATGTCGTCGCTGTCGGCGGCGGCCTCACGCTTGGGCCGCGCGCGGTTGTTCGCGGCGAAGTGACGTCAGTGGGAGCACCGTTGAAGCGCGATTCGCAGGCGCAGGTCTTCGGCAAGGTGAACGAGGTTGGTATTGGTTCCGACGGTCAGAGGATTCCGCGAAACTTCAACCTCGGAAACCTGATTTTCGGCACGTTCGCATCGCGAGTCGGACGCCTGACGACCACCCTGGCGCGTGTGCTGATGTTCATTCTGTTCGCGATGATTGTCACGGCGGCGGGGCAGCGTCAGGTCCAGCAGATTGCGGCGCGCATCGCTGCGGAGCCCGTGCGCGCTGGTCTGGTCGGATTGCTCGCGGAAATCCTCTTCGTGCCGGTGCTGGTCGTAACGATCGTGGCCCTGGTGATCTCGATACTCGGAATCCCGCTGCTCATCCTGGTGCCGTTCGGCATCATCCTCGTCGGAGTGGTGATGCTTGTCGGCTACACCGCGGCGGCGCACATCGCGGGCGGCTGGGCGCTCGATCGGGTCGGCCGCAGCGAGCGCAACCCGTACGTCGTCGTCGCAATCGGCATCGCGGTGATCGCCGGAATCACCCTGATCGGAAGGCTGCTCGCGCTGGCAGTTGGCGGATTCGGTGCGCCGCTCTACTTCGCAGGCTATGTGATCGAGTACCTGGCGTGGACCATCGGCTTCGGCGCCGCGATCCAGACATGGATTCAGATGCGACGCGGTCCGTCGATCCAGCCGCCGCCGACGACGGTATCGCCTGCGTAAAACACGACGGCCTGACCAGGTGTGATAGCGGGCTGGGCTTCGTCGAAGATCATCTCCGCCCGGCCATCAGGCAGCGCGCGCACGGCGCCGGCCGCTGCCTTGTGACGGTGACGAATCTGCGCGCAGACACGAATCGGCGACCGCGGCGCATCTATCGAAACCCAATTCACCTCCGATGCCGTGAGCCGCGTCTGGTCGAGCGCATCGCGCGAGCCGACGGTCACGTTGCCGGAGTCGGCATCGATGTCGAGGACGTAGAGCGGGATCGTCGAGGCGATGCCGAGGCCCTTCCGCTGGCCGACGGTGAAGCGATGCACGCCGCCATGCGTGCCGAGCTCGCGTCCGCTGCGATCGACGATCGAGCCGGCACGCGCCACAGCCGGCTCCTTCCGCTCCACAAACGATGCGTAATCGCCATCCGGGATGAAGCAGATTTCCTGACTATCCGGCTTCTCGGCAACCGCAAGTCCAAGGCGACGCGCCTGCTCGCGCACCTGCGGCTTGGAGAGCGTGCCGACCGGGAACACCGCTCGCGCGAGCTGATCCTGCGTGAGTGAAAAGAGGAAGTAGGACTGATCCTTCTCCGGATCGGCACTGCGCTTCAGCAGCCAGCGTCCCTCGCGCGACTGCTCGACACGCGCGTAATGACCGGTGGCGACATATCCCGCGCCGAGACCGACGGCACGGTCGAGCAGCGTCGAAAACTTCAAATCACTATTGCAATGCGCGCAGGGGAGCGGCGTTCGGCCAGAGGCGTACTCCCGGACGAAGTTCGAGATCACCGTCTCGCGGAACTGCCGCTCGAAGTTGACGATGTAATGGGGAAAGCCCACCTTCGTCGCCACACGCCGTGCATCGTTGAGGTCGTCAAGCGTGCAGCACGATCCCCACGTCTGCTCGCCGCCACGCTGATCGTAGAGCTGCATCGACAGACCAATGACGTCATGACCCTGCTCGGCGAGCAGGGCCGCGGCGACCGACGAGTCGACGCCTCCCGACATGGCAACTACGATCTTCATGCTCTTGCTGGAGTTCGCGTCAGGCTTCGGAGCTTTTCAACTATCGCGGGCAGCACGGCGATCACGCGATCGATCTCGGCCTCGGTGTTCGCGGCCCCAAGGCTGAAGCGAATCGAATTCTGCGTGCGGTGTGCGTTGAATCCCATTGCTTTCAGCACGTGCGATGGCTCGAGCGTCCCCGACGAGCAGGCAGATCCGGTAGAGACCGCAATGCCTTCGAGATCGAGCGCAATCAGCAGCGATTCGGCTTCAACGCGATCGAAGCTGATGTTGGTCGTGTTCGGCACACGCGACTCGATGGCGCCGTTGACCGCGGTCCCGGGCACGACGCGCAGGATGCCGGCCTCGAGGCGGTCGCGCAGCGCCGCGAGGCGAAGGGCCTCTTCCGTCATCTTTGCCGCGGCCGCACGGGCGGCCACTCCCATTCCGACGATTCCGGCGACGTTTTCGGTTCCGGCGCGGCGGTTGCGCTCCTGGCGGCCGCCGGTCAGCAGCGGCAGCACCCGCACGCCGCGACGTACCCACAGCGCGCCCGCGCCTTTCGGCCCGTAGAACTTATGCGCCGACATCGAGAGCATGTCTACCCCGAGCGCCTTCACGTCGATCGCGATCTTGCCCGCCGACTGAACCGCGTCGGTGTGCAAAAGCGCGCCATGCTGGTGCGCGAGCGCCGCGAGGTCTGCGATCGGCTGAATGGTTCCGATCTCGTTATTCGCGTGCATTATCGAAACGACCGCGGTGTCGCCGGTCAGCGCCTCGTGCAGCGCCGCAGGCGAGACGATTCCGGTCTGGTCGACCGGGAGGAGCGTCGTGCGCCATCCGCGCCGGACGAGCGCCTTCAGGGTATTGAGCACCGCTTCGTGTTCGATGCTGCTCGCGATCACGTGCCGTTTTCCGGTTGCCTCGAGCGCTTCGGCCGTACCCCGGATGGCGATGTTGTCGGCCTCCGTTCCGCCGCTGGTGAATAGCACCTCGGAGGGTTCGGCGCCGATCAGGTCCGCTACATCCGTGCGCGCCTCGTCGATGACGGATTTTGCCTGCTGCCCGAAATGGTGGACGCTCGATGGATTGCCGAACTGCTCCCGCAGCACGGCCGTCATCCGGTCTAGAACGGCCGGAAGCAGCGGCGTCGTCGCGTTGTGGTCCAGATAAATCCTCTGCACAGCCCGTATTCGAATCCTAGCATTTGCCGATATACTCAGTGGGCTCCTCCCCACGGCAAAACGTTGAGTAATCAAGCGGTCAGGCTCCTCGTTGTGTGTGTGGGGCTGCCATTAGTCGGAGGACCACATGTGGAAGCGCGATGAAGCGGTAAAGCCGACGGGACCGGGGACTCCGGCTCCGGCCGCACCTGTTCAGACGCAGGCGAACGCGCCGGCGCAGCCGGAATCGCGGCGGCAGCAGATGATGGAGAGAGACGTCGTGAATATCGGGAAGTCAGTGGTTATCAAGGGCGAGCTGAATGGCAGCGAGGACCTCACGATCGAGGGCCACGTCGAGGGCAAAATCGAGCTTCGCGATCACGTGCTGACGATCGGGCCCAATGGCAAGATCAAGGCACAGGTGTTCGCCAAGGCGGTCATCGTCCTGGGTGAAGTCAACGGCAACGTGACGGCGACCGAGAAGGTCGACATCCGCGACGGCGGCTCCGTCGACGGCGATATCGTCTCGCCGCGGGTAGCCATCGCCGAGGGGGCTCATTTCCGCGGCAGCGTGGACATGCAGCGCAAGGGCCAGCCGCAGCCGGTGCAGACACAGCAGTCCCGGCCGGCGCAGCAGCCGCAGACGTCCAGCGTCACGCCGCAGGCGGCGGCAGCTCACTGACACTTGGAGAGTGGTTGGTAGTTCGACAACTACCAACCACCAACCAACGACGGTATTATTCCGCCGTTGTCCCTTTCAGATCTCTTCTCCAGGAAGCGTAAAGACGAGCCTGACGCCGTCGATAGCGGCGGTGGCGACTCGCCTGTCCATCCGACCAAGGCGCTTGGCAAGTTCCTCTCGAGCCTGAACGCGACGCCGCAGCCGCTGCTGCTCGATCTCGGTCCGGTCGTCGGCACCAACGTGACGTTCTTTGGCGAGGAGCTCGGGTGCAAGATTCTCGTGGAGAACGTGTTCAAGGACATCGATCGCCACGTGACCGAAGCCAAGCTCGAGGAGCTGCCGGCGTTCCTGTCGAAACGGTTCCCTCAGGCCGACGCCAGTGTCGACGGCATTCTCTGCTGGGACATTTTTGATTACGTGGAGTACAAGGCGGCGCAGGCGCTGGCGCGTCAGCTTGTTCGGATTCTCCGGCCCGACGGCGCATTGCTGGCGCAGTTCAGTACCACGGAGCCGAAAAACGCACCGTCCCTCTATACACGGTACGTCGTGGTCGATCGTCAGAACCTGCAGTATCGGCCATACCCAGCGGCAAGGCCGCGGCAGCGGCCGCTGGTGAACCGCGACATCCAGCGGATGTTCGAGCCGCTGCGCATCACCGAATCGTTCCTGTTGAAGAACAACCTGCGCGAGGTTCTCTTCCGCAAACCGCCATCAGTGCCAGACCCTGCTGCGCCGACGCCGCGCAGCGAAGGCGACGCGGCGAAGGCGAGTTGAAGCCAGTAGTAGCGCTGCTGACTGATTTCGGCACGCGCGATCACTACGTCGGCGCCATGCGTGGTGTGATCCTCGGCATCTGCCCCGATGCGACCCTCGTCGACATTACGCACGACATCCCGCCGCAGGACGTCACGACCGCCGCGCTCGAACTCGCGGCGGCGTATGGGTTCTTCCCGGCAGGCACTGTGTTCCTATGCGTCGTGGATCCGGGCGTCGGATCGTCCAGAAAGGCGCTCGCCGCCGGTGCGGGCGGTCATAGATTCGTGGCACCGGACAACGGACTCCTGTCCAGCGTGTTCAGACAGACGCCGCCGACGCGCGTCGTCGAGCTGACCGAGCCGAAGTACGCCCGGCCGGACGTGAGCCGCACGTTCGAGGGGCGCGATCGGTTTGCGCCCGCAGCAGCATGGCTCGCGGCAGGCGTCGAGCTTACGGCGCTCGGACCATCGCTCGCGACGTGGGAGACGCTCTCCATTCCGGAGCCGCGCGAGGAGAACGGTCAGCTGGCCGGGGTGATCGTGCGCGTCGATCACTTTGGCAATCTGGTAACCAACATCGATCGTCTCAGCTTCGATCGGTGTGTGCGCGGCAGGTCATTTCAGATCGTCGTTGCGGATCGTCCGGTCGCGCGTCTTGTGTCGACCTACTCGGACGCTGACGCGGGGATCGTGTGCGCGCTTTTTGGCAGCACCGATCACCTCGAGATTGCGGTCAGCGGCGGAAGCGCTGCCGATCGTCTGGGCCTTACACGGGGAGCGGCGGTGGTGGTACGATTCGGCGTTTCGAATGCTAAGTCTTGACTTGACCGAAGAGCAGCAGCTGCTCGAGCAGAGCGTGCGCGAGTGGGCGGCGCGCGCCGTGGCGCCGCGCATCCGCGAGCTCGATCGCGCGCATCAATTCGACCGCGGCATCATGCCGCAGATGGCTGACCTGGGGCTGCTGGGCATCTGCGTGCCGCAGAAGTTCGGCGGCGCGGGCATGGACTACATCTCGCTGGGCATCGCCAGCGAGGAGCTCGAATACGTCGACACCTCACTGCGGGTGATTCTCTCGGTGCATGTCGGGCTGAATTGTCTGACGCTGCTTTCGTGGGGCACCGACGATCAGCAGCAGCGGTATCTCGTGCCGCAGGCGCAGGGCAAGAAGATTGCGACGTTCGGGCTGACTGAACCTTCGGCCGGCAGCGATGCGCGCGGCATTCAATCCGTCGCGATTAAGAAGGGCGACCGCTATGTGCTGACCGGCGAGAAGATGTGGATCTCGCTCGCCGACGTCGCCGACAACTTTCTCGTGTTCGCCTGGAGCGATCTGGAAAAGAAGAAGCAGCGCGATCCAACCGGTATCAGCGCTTTCATGGTCGAGCGCGCGTGCAAGGGTTTCTCGAGCGGTACGTTGAAGGAGAAATGGGGCATCCTCGCGGGCAACACCGGCTTCTTCAAGATGGATGACGTGGAGGTGCCGCAGGAGAATCTGGTTGGCCGCGCAGGTGAAGGTTTCAAGATTGCGATGTTCGCGCTCGATCAGGGACGCTTTACGGTTGCGGCAGGCGCCACCGGCCTCATTCGGGCGTGCCGCGACGCGAGCGTCAGCTACGCGAAGCAGCGCAAGACCTTTGGCGTGGAAATCGGCTCACACCAGCTCGTCAAGGAAATGATCGCGCAGATGGAGTCCGACTATCAGGCCGCCCGACTGCTGTGGATGCGCGCAGGCTGGCTCAAGAACATCGGCCGGCGCAACACGCGCGAGACTGGGCTCGCGAAATGGTTTGCGACCGTGGCCTCCGAGCGCGCCGCCGCCGACGCCGTGCAGGTCCATGGCGCCAACGGCTATTCCGACGAGTACCCCGTCGGCAGGTTTTACCGCAATTGCAAGGGTGCAGTGATCTACGAAGGGACACGTGAGATTCACAAGCTGATGCAGGCCGATTACCTGCTTGGCTATCGGACGGACCGTCCGACCCGCTGCGAGCTACCTCCTTATGCTTGATTCAGATCTCTCGCTCGACTTCCTTCGCGTTGTCGAGCAGGCCGCAATCGCATGCGCGATGACGATGGGACAAGGCGATCGGCATAAGTCGGACGCCGTGGCCGTCGAGGCGATGCGCAAGGAAATGGACTCGGTGCCGATCAACGGCACCATCGTCATCGGCGAGGGCGAGCGCGACGAGGCGCCGATGCTCTACATCGGCGAGAAGGTCGGCACGGCGCAGAAGTCGCCGAACGGCCGCTCCTATCCGGAGGTCGATATCGCCGTCGATCCGCTGGAAGGGACGAATCTCTGCGCGACAGGCGCTGCCAACGCCATTGCGGTGCTTGCCGCGTCGGAAAAGGGCGGCCTGCTCCATGCGCCCGACATGTACATGGAGAAGCTGGTTGTCGGTCCCAGCTCGCGCGAGGTCGTCGATCTCGATGCGCCGGTGCGTTTCAATCTCAGAGCGATTGCGCAAACGCTCGGCCGGCGCGTCGAGGAGCTGGTCGTCATCGTGCTCGATCGCCCGCGCCACGAGAAATTGATTGCGGAAATCCGCGAGACAGGTGCACGTATCCGACTGATCGGCGATGGCGACCTGTCGGCGGGCATCGCCGCCGCCGTCGTCGGCAGCGGCGTGCACGCGGTGATGGGTATCGGCGGCGCGCCCGAGGGTGTGCTCACGGCGGCCGCCATGCGGTGCCTCAACGGCGAAATATTCGCGCGGCTCGTCGTCGCGAAACCGGGCGACGAGGAGCGGGCAAAAGCGATGGGCGTTACCGATCTCAGCAGGGTGTATCGATCGAAGGATCTGGCGCCGGGCAAGAGCATCATCTTTGCCGCCACGGGCGTGACGGAAGGATCGCTGATGAAGGGCGTCCGCTTTTTTGGCGACGGCACGCGCACGACGTCGCTGGTGATGCAGACCAACCCGCATCGGATTCGCTTTATCGACAGCATCCACGTGTCCGACTCGACCAACATTGGCGCGAAGATCAGGTTCTAAGAAGCCGGCGCGTCTTCCTCGTGCGCCGCTGCCCCGGCAAACTGGCGGGGTACATGAGGACAAGACGAAGCGACCGTGGCGGCGCCGCAAACATAAGAAGCCGCCGACACCTGATACCTGAAACCTCACACCTGCTACGATCGTCTTGTGGGCCCACACGTCGAACGAGCCGCACTCGTCGGCCTCGTGACGTCTTCCAGCCGCGGGGACGCCGATCATTCGCTTGACGAGCTTGCCGGCCTGGCGGATGCCGCAGGCGCGAGCGTGGTGCTGCGCATGCTGCAGGATCGACCGAAGCCCGACCCAGCCACCTTCATCGGTGCCGGCAAAGTGTCCTCGCTGGCTGCGGCGTGCGACGAAGCGGATGTCGACGTTGTCATCTTCGACAACGAGCTGAGTCCCGCGCAGCTGCGGCAGCTCGAAGAGCGGCTCGAGCGCAAGGTTGTCGATCGCACGCAGCTGATTCTCGACATCTTCGCGCGGCGGGCGCGCACGCGCGAAGGCAAGTGGCAGGTCGAGCTCGCGCAGTTGAAATACCTGCTGCCGCGCCTCGCCGGGTCGGGCACCGCGCTATCGCGGCTCGGCGGCGGCATCGGTACGCGCGGCCCCGGTGAAACGAAACTTGAATCGGATCGCCGGCGCATCCGCGCCCGCATTCAGTCGATTCAGAAGGAAATCGATCAGGTCCGCCAGCGCCGCTCGCAGCTCCGCGAGCGCCGGCACAAGCAATCGGTGCCGACCGTAGCGCTTGTCGGTTATACGAATGCCGGCAAGACGACGCTGTTCAACAGGCTTACGGATGAAACCGCGGCCGCTTCGAACGCGCTGTTCGTGACGCTGGATCCTCTCGTTCGCCGCGTGCGTCTTGCCGACAATCGCGAGCTGCTGGTGTCGGACACTGTCGGGTTCATCGACCGGCTACCGCACGCGCTCGTTGCCGCGTTCAGCGCCACGCTCGAGGAGGTTGCCGAGGCCGATCTCATCCTGCACGTGATCGACGCGGGAAGCTCCGATCGGGAGCGTCAAATGGCGGCCGTGCGGCGCGTCCTCGAGGAAGTGGGCGCTGCCGACGTAGCGTTGATTGCGGTGTACAACAAAATCGACAGCGTCACGGTCGAGGAGCGGCGTCGGCTGCGCGAGGCCGACCCGTCGGCAGCGCTGATTTCAGCGACGGAGGGGGCGGGCGTCGGCGAGCTGCTGCAGATGATTGCCTCGCGTCTGGCGCTCGACACGCGGCGTGTGTCGATTACGTTCGACAGCGGCAAGGAGTTCGACCGGCAGCAGATTAGCCGTTTGTATCGCGTCGCGCGCGTCATCAGCCACGTCGCCACCAACGGAAGAGTCGTCATCGAGGCGGACATTCCGCGTAGATTCATCGAGCGCCTTACGATGGTGGACGAAGGAAGTGGAAAGTTGGAAGTGGGAAGTGGGAAGTAAGTTGGGAGGGGGAAGTAAGACCGGAGCAGCGCTGACCCTGTGGGTCGGCGTGTTCGCGCTGATGCTCATCGCCGGCTGCGCGATGAAGACTGCGCCGCCGCTACCGCCGACGCTCAAGTATCCGGACTTCATCTATCCGACCGCGGTGCCGGCCGCCGCGCCGCAGGCCGCTGCGGTCGATCGCGGGTGGCGGTTCCTTCAGAACGATGACTTGAACAACGCGGAGCGGGAGTTTGCCTCGGCATTGAAGGGAGCGCCCGATTTTGCTCCCGCACGTACCGGTGAGGGATACGTCGCGTTGGCACGCCAGGATTACATGAGCGCGCGCGATCGGTTCGACCTCGCCCTGCGAACCGCGCCTGCTTATGCGCCGGCTCTGGTGGGCAAGGGACAGGCCCTCTTGTCGCTGAATCGCGACAGCGAAGCGCGCGCCGCCTTTGAGGCAGCGCTCAGGGCGGATCCGTCGCTTACCGGCTTGAACGCGCGCATCGACGTGCTGAAGTTCCGCGAGATACAGACGCTCATTGCATCCGCCCGCGAGGCGATGAATGCAGGTCGCCTGCAGGATGCGCGGGCAGCGTATCAACGCGCCATCACGGCGACGCCGGACAGCGCGGTGCTCTATCGCGAGCTGGGGATCGTCGAGCGGCGCCTCGGCAATGCAGCCACTGCGCTGGAGCAGCTCAACCGCGCGGTCGCACTCGACCCGTCGGATGCCATCGCGCTCGCGCAGACCGGTGAGCTGCTCGAGGAGCGCGGGGACTTTGCCGGCGCAGAGACGGCGTATCGGAATGCGGCCAGCGCGGATCCGTTCGCTGGATACGATCGCAGAGCCGACGCGGCGGCAGCCAGGGCACGCGAAGCGACGCTCCCGGAGGAATTTCGCGCCATTGCCTCCGCGCAGCAGATCACGCGCGGCGATCTTGCGGCGTTGATCGGCGTCAGGCTCGAGGACGTACTTCGCGCGGCGCCGAACACGCCTGTTGTCACGACGGATACGGCCGGCCACTGGGCGGCGCGCTGGATTGCCCAGGCCGTCGGGACCGGCGTCATGCCCGCCTTCGATAATCACACCTTTCAGCCGCGCGCAGCGCTTCGCCGCGTGGATCTCGCTGAAGCGGTGCGGACGCTGCTGCAATTGATGGCCAGGAACAATCCCGCCCTGCAGGCCCGGTTCACGGGCAGGCCGGCGGTCGCCGACATGAGCCCGTCGCATCTGAACTATCCGGCGGTGGCGGCCGCGGTGTCGTCCGGAGTGTTGCCGCTCGCCGACGGCGGTCGCTTCAATATCGAGCGTCCCGTGTCCGGCGCCGAAGCGATAGCCGCCATCGATCGCCTGCGCGCCCTGCAGCAGTCGCGCTAGTCACGTGCGCTATCTCACGCTCGCGAATCAGATCACGATCCTGCGGATCATGCTGATCCCGGCGTTCGTGCTGCTCACCGTCTACGGCCATCTCGGCGCCGCGCTGGCTGTATTTTTCATCGCTGGCGCGACTGACGCCATCGACGGGCTAATCGCGCGCCTGACCAGTCACCCGACCAGCTTCGGCGCCTGGCTCGACCCGATGGCCGACAAGCTGCTGCTTGTGACGACGTTCGTCGTGCTCACAGTGCCGCAGATCGAGCTCACCAATCACGTCCCGCTGTGGCTGACCATCCTCGTCATCAGCCGCGACATTGTGATCGTCGGCGTGGTGGCGATCGTGAACCTTGCCGTCGGGCCGAGAACGTTCAGGCCGTCACTGCTCGGCAAAGCGGCGACGGCGACGTTCATCGTCGCCAACATCGTCATCATGTATTTCAACTGGCGGATGGAGAAGTCGCCGTTCGTGGACGCGGCGATCTGGCTGGCCCTCGGTCTGACGCTGGCGTCAGCCGCCGACTACTTCATCAGACTGCGGCGTTTGATCAACGTGCCGCACTGACTTTCTGGCGGAAGTAGTCGACAGTCTTCAGCAAGCCTTCTTCAAGATGCACCTTTGGTTCCCACTTCAGGACCGTGTGCGCGCGGGTGATGTCCGGTTTGCGCTGCTTCGGGTCGTCCACCGGCAGCGGACGGTAGACCAGTCGGCTCTTCGATCCCACGAGCTTGATGATCGTTCGCGCGATTTCTTCGATGGTGACCTCGTGCGGATTGCCGATGTTGACCGGGTCGTTGGTATCAGACTCCATCAGCCGCAGCACGCCCTCGACCAGGTCACTCACGTAGGTGAAGCTGCGGGTCTGGGTACCGTCGCCAAAGATGGTGACGTCGTCGCCGGTGAGCGCCTGGGACATGAACGCCGGCACGGCGCGGCCGTCGCGCAGCCGCATGCGCGGCCCGTAGGTGTTGAAGATACGAACGATCTTCGTGTCCACACCGTGATAGCGGTGGTAGGCCAGCGTCATCGCTTCGGCGAATCGCTTCGCTTCGTCGTAGACGCCGCGTGGACCGATAGGGTTCACGTTGCCCCAGTAGCTTTCCTTCTGCGGGTGCTCGAGCGGATCGCCGTACACCTCCGACGTGGAGGCCAGGACGAAGCGCGCCTTCTTTTTCATGGCCAGCCCGAGGGCGTTGTGCGTGCCGAGCGAGCCGACTTTCAGCGTCTGAATCGGCAATTCGAGGTAATCGATCGGGCTCGCGGGGCTCGCCCAGTGCAGCACGAAATCGACCGGACCGTCGATGTCGATGTGCCGCGTCACATCGTGGCGCACGAACTCGAAATCGCGGTCGCGCAAATGCGCGATGTTCGCCAGATCGCCGGTCAGCAGATTGTCGATGCCGATGACCGCGTGCCCGCGATTGAGGAGCGCTTCGCTGAGATGGGATCCAATGAATCCGGCCGCGCCGGTGATGACTGTTCTCACACGCGTTGGAAGAGGCCCCGGAAGACGGTCAGCCACATGATTTTGAGGTCGAGCGTCACCGACCAGTTTTCGATGTAATACAGGTCGTATTCGATACGTTTCTCAAGCGACGTGTTGCCGCGCCAGCCGTTGACCTGCGCCCAGCCGGTGATGCCCGCTTTCACCTTGTGGCGCAGCATGTATTGCGGAATCTTGTGCTTGAACTGCTCGACGAAGAACGGCCGCTCGGGACGCGGACCGACGATCGACATTTCGCCGCGAAGCACGTTCCAGAACTGCGGCAGCTCGTCGAGGTCGAGCTTCCTCAGCCAGCGGCCGATAGGTGTGGCGCGCGGATCGTCTTCGCGCGCCCACACGGGCCCGCTTCCGGACTCGGCGTCCTCGTACATCGAGCGGAACTTGTAGACGATAAACGCGCGGCCGTCGAGTCCCATCCGCTCCTGCGCGTAGAACACCGGTCCGCGCGAGGTCAGCTTTACGAGCAGCGCAATGATGAGGAGCGGGATCGCCAGGATCAGCATGGCAGTGGCGGAAAGAGCGATGTCGATCGCGCGCTTCAGCCAGGCATTGAAGCCCTGCAGCGGGACGTCGTTGATGTTGATGATCGGCAGGCCGTCGAGATCCTCGAGTCGCGCGCGCAGCGTGATGAACTGCAGCAGGTCCGGGACGATCTTGACGTCGATGCATTCGCGGCCGGTGATCTCGACGAGGTCGAGCAGCTTTGTGTGCTCCTCGAGCGGCAGCGCCACGTAAAGGTGGTCGACGCGTTCACGCTGCGCAATGTCGCCTACCTCCGCGAGCGTTCCTAACAAAGGAAGGCCACGGTATCCGATGTGATCGCCGCCGGCGCGGTCGTCGACGAATCCGACGACCTGGAATCCGAATTCGCGATGCTGCAGGACGCGGTCGGCAACCATCCGTCCGAGATCGCCCGCGCCGGCGATCAAAATCCGCTTCAGGCCGACGCCCGCGCGCCAACGCCGCTCGAGCAGCTCGCGTACTCCTTCGCGCGAGATGTAGGTAAATAGCACGTTGAGGACGAGGAACAGCCCCCAGACAACCTGCGACACCTCGTACAGCCCGCGAGTTTTTTCTTCTTCCGACGCGTAATACACCGAGATATACAGCGTGCAGACCACGCCAAAGACGACGGCGATGATGCTGCCGATCAGCACGGCGAAGAAGTCGTCTACGCGCGAGCGGCCGCGGCGCAGCCGATAAATGCCTTGCAGCTGATAGGCCAGCGGTGTCACGACGGCCACCAGGGGCGCCAGGTGCAGATACTGATCGATCGGCGGGTAGCCATGTGTGACCGGGATCAGTCCGCTTTCGAAGCGGATGCCGTAGGCCAGGATGAACGCCCACACGGCGAGCAGCGCATCGCTGATGACGTAGAAGGCCACCAGCAGCCGATTGAAGCGCTTTACCACGTCGTCCCTGCAGGACGCTGGAGGGTCTGGTCGATGACTGCGGTCATCGCCTCTTCATGACGCTGACGTGAGAAGCGCAGGGCGTTGGTCCGCAGCCGATCTGCATCAAACCGTTGCGCCGACACGCGGTTGAGGGCACCGGTGAGCGACTCGACGCTCAATTCGTCGAAGAAGACGCCGGTCTCATCAGCTATGACCGTTTCCAGTGCGCCGCCGCGCTTAAAGGCGACGACCGGGCAGCCGCAGGCCTGCGCCTCGACGGGCACGATCCCGAAATCCTCTTCGCCTGGCAGCAGTACCGCTGCCGCACGGCGGTACTGGTGGCGGATCTCCTCGTCGGTTGCCCATCCGATGAATTCGACATCGCTTGCGCCCGGCCCGCTCGAAGCGTTCGCTTGCTGCTCGAGCCGTGCGCGGTCGGGGCCATTCCCGATGATGCGGAGCCGTGCTCCGACGCGGCGGCATGCCTCGATGGCGAGATCGATGCGCTTGTAGGGGACGAGCGCGGACACGATCAGAAAATCCTGACCAGGGGGAGTCGTGTCCGGATAGTAGAAGTCCGTATCGACAGGTGGATACACAATGGCCGCATCGCGATTGTAGTATCGGCGGATCCGCGTCGCAATGTTGCAGGAGTTGGCGACAAAGCGTCCCACGCGCGAGGCGGTGGCCGCATCCCACCGCGCCAGGTGCCGCAGGATCGGCCCGTAGAGCCACCGGCTCGCCACGGCGCCGACGCGCTCCGGTCCGAAATACGCATCGAACTGGTCCCAGGCGTAGCGCATTGGCGCGTTGCAGTAGCAGATATGACGAGCACGCCCTGGCACCAC
This sequence comes from Vicinamibacterales bacterium, assembly GCA_035492455.1. Classification (GTDB taxonomy): domain Bacteria; phylum Acidobacteriota; class Vicinamibacteria; order Vicinamibacterales; family UBA2999; genus Gp6-AA40. The sequence goes on from DATJJE010000063.1 coordinate 107,459, forward strand.
CACCGATTTCGCCGCGCACGTGCTGATGCTCAACACGAGGTCGTAGGGATCGAGGTCGAACTGCTCGATGGCGGTCGGATACAGCGGCAGGAACTTTCGATATTGCGTCTTCGCGAACGGCAGCTTCTGCAGGCTGGACGTGACGATGCGATGCCGCTCGATCGCTGGCGACACGGACCCGCGTACGTGGAACAGTGTATAGATGTCCGCGTCCGGATAACGATCGCACAGCAGCTCGAGCACCTTCTCGCCGCCACGCATACCGGTGAGCCAGTCATGGACGAGCGCGACCTTCATCCTCAATGCCGCCCGCCGACGAGCTGGTAGATCTCGTGCGTTCGCGCCACGGAGCGCTCCCACGAGAAGTCGCGCGCGCGAATCAGCCCCTTGCGCCGCAGCTCGTTCGCGAGGGCGGAATCGCTCAGCACGCGTCGCATTCCCTCGACGATCGAGCTGACATCGTACGGATCGACGAGCACCGCGGCATCGCCGGCGACCTCGGGCAGCGACGAAACGTTCGATGTCACTACCGGCGTACCACTCGCCATCGCCTCGAGCGGCGGCAGTCCGAACCCTTCGTAGAGTGATGGGAACACGAAGAGGGATGCGAGCCGATACAGCGCCGCCAGCGTTTCGTCCGGCAGGAAGCCGAGGAAGCGGACGTGCTTATGCAGCTTGTAACTGTGAACGGCACGCCTGAGCGCCGGCAGCTTCGAAATCTCGTCGCCGATGATGAGCAGCTTCAGTTCTTCAAACTCGCCCTTCCGCAGCTGGGCAAACGCCTCGATCAGCCGCACAAGGTTCTTGTGCGGTTTGATCGTTCCGGCGTAGAGAACGAAACGCTGATCGAGCTGAAACCGCTCACGTACGCGCGCGATGTCTTCGGGCGGCGGCTCTTCCCAGATGCGCTCGTCGATCGCGTTGTAGACGACGGAAATCTTGTCGGGCGGCACGTTGAAGAAGTGAAGGATGTCCCGCTTGGATGCTTCCGACACGGTCAGGATGCGATCCGACCGCCTCGCCGCGCTCCACATCGCCCCGCGTGCGTACGCGTATGCGGCACGATTCGGCAGGTACTGCGGAAACATCAGGTGGATGCAATCGTGAATCGTCACCACCGACCGGCTGCGGACCGCTACAGGCAGCACGTAATGCGGAGCGTGATACACGTCCGGTTTTTCCCGCATCAGCACCCAGGGCACGTGAATCTGTTCGGCGATCGAATAATTGTCGGCAGGCTCGAGGACCGCGCGGAAGTTCTCGCCGAGCGTTGCCGCCACGCCCATATCGGATTCCTGGCACAGCAGCACGTATTCGTTCTCGCGGTCGATGCGCGCCAGATGTCTCAGGAGATTGCGGATGTAGGTACCGATCCCGAAATCGTGCAGCTTTCGGGCATCGATGGCGACTCTCACTGAAAGAATTTTAGTTCCAGCCCGACCAGTCCATGTGGTGCTTCTGCCGAATATCGCGCAGGGTGCCCGGATAGACGCCCTGACGACGGGCGACTTCGGCAGCCTTGTCCATCTCCGTCCTGATTTCGTTGGCGTCCGCTTTCATCCGGTCCATCCAGCCGAAACAGTCATACTGGTTGCTGACCGCCACCTTCACACCATTGGGGACGTAGAGCGCGAACCACACGCGATCGCCGCCCGTCGACGCGCTCGCCGAGACGCACAGCTTCGCGCTGCGTTGCCAGTTCGTGTCGATGTTGTTGCCGCTTCGTTCGGCCCAGACAACGACCTCTTCATAGTCTTCTGCGCCTTGCGCGCGCGCCTGCTCGCTGTCGGACGGCCCGCCCGTAATCTGTCGCAACCCGTTCAGCGGCGTCGTGGTCGATACCGGCGGCTTGCCGTTGACAAGCGCGATGGCATGGTCGATGGCGATCGCAAAGCCGAGGCCTTCGCCGCGGTTATTGCGCATCGAGTTGATGCCGATGACGGTGCCGGTGCGGTCGATCAGCGGCCCGCCACTGTTTCCGGGATTAATCGCCGCGTCGGTCTGGATCAACGTGACGTTGCTCGTCGTCTGCCGGACCGCGCTGACGATGCCACGCGTGACGGTGTTCGAGAGCGCGCCCAGCGCATAGCCGATGGCGATCACTTCCTCACCTGGGCGCGCGCTGGCGGCGGTGCCAAGGCGCAGCGTCGGTTGCTGCGGGTTCGCGTTGTAGACCTCGAGCAGCGCCAGGTCGACCGCCTCAGACGTGCTTGCAACGCGCGCCGTATATTTCGCGCCCCCAGCTTGCAGCGTCACCGAGTTCTGTCCTTCGACGACGTGGTAGTTGGTGACGACGAGATTCGGCCTGATGAAGAAACCGCTGCCGCGTCCCGTGCCCGTTTCGATGGATGCAACGGCAGGCAGCGCACCGCTGACCACGTCTTCGATCGTCGCCGAAGACGACGCCGCGTCGGTTGCGGGTGTCGCCGCTGGTCGTGTCAATGTGATGGTTCCAGTGACGGGAGGAACGAAGGTGTTTTCCCCAACAGGGGCTGATTGTGTGCGCTCGGGTTGCGTGCTGACCGCGTTGGTTTGCGGCGACGCCGCAGGTTGTTCCTTCTGCGACTGAACGATGTAGACCGCGATGCCGAGGCCGATCGCGGCGCCCAGAATGATCAGCAGGGAAGCAGCAGCTCCGCTTCGCGCCGCTGTCGGCGGACCTTGTTCGACGCCAAAGTCCGACAGCTCGGTCATCTTGAAACCGCAGCGGCACTCCGCGAACCGCGTCGGCACGCGGCGTCCGCAGGACGGGCAGTTCCAGGAGTACTGATCGCCGGAAGGGGTCATCGCTTCAATGGTTTATCGGGCAGACTCCCTTTCGCCTTCAGATACCAGCGGAGCCATCTGGCCCAGCGTGGGTGATGTTTTTCGTAGAACGCGATTTGACTTTGACGGTAGGCGCGCTCGGTCGCGGTGGGCGTCGTTGCACGTGATTGCCCGCGCAGGTGGATCACCTGCGCCGTCGGCGTGAAGAGCACCTTCCATCCGCGGCGGCGGACCTCGGCGCAGAAGTCCACGTCTTCGGCATACATGAAGTAGCGCTCGTCCATCAGTCCGACAGCGTCGGCCGCCTGGCGGCGAACGAGCATGCATGCGCCAGAGACCCAGTCCACTTCACGTGCGCGGCGCGTCAGCGATTCAGCCCACGGCGTGACAAGTTGCTGACGCAGTTCGGCCAACGGCGAAATCATGTGTCCCCAGGACAATTCCGCGCGGCCGTTCGCATCGACGAGCTTCGGACCCGCAATCCCGACATCCGCACGCCGATCGATGTCAGCAACGAGAGCGTCGATGGCTCCGGCAGGAACGACTGTGTCCGGATTGAGCAGCAGAATGAGCGGCGAAAACGATTGGCGGATCCCCAGATTGTTCGCGGCCGCAAACCCGAGGTTGCTGCCGGCCTCGATGACGCGCACGCCGCTCCATCGTTGCCGCGTCGTGGCAACCGTAGCGTCTGTGGACGCGTTGTCCACGATAAGAATTTCGTGGTCGATTGTCGGCGGATGCTCGATCAGCGACTCGAGACAGCCGGCGATATGCGTGGCGGAGTTGAACGTCACGACGACGATGGAGAGGCGCGGCATGCCGAGGCTACCCATGAACCGATTCGACCAGCGCAGCGAGCACGGCGCCCGCGCAATCGGTCCACGAATATCGCTGCAGCACGAGGGACGCCGCGTTCAGAATCCGGTCACGTTCGCGCGAGTCAAACAAAACGCTGCGCATGGCGTCTGCAATGAGAACCGGATCCGGTCGCTTCACGTACACCGCCGCTGTGTCGCACACTTCGCGTGCGACGGGCGTGTCGAGCAGCACGACCGGAACACCCGAGGCGAGCGCTTCGAGCGGCGTCAATCCGAAGCCTTCGTATTCGGACAGGAACACGAACCCCGCGCTCTCCGCGTATAACGTACGCAGCTCGTTGTCGGGCACATAGGACCGGATGTGAACGCGGCCGGCCAAACCGGTCGCGTTCGCCACCGCCGCGAGATCAACACGGGGCGCGGTGCGGTTATCTCCCACGATTTGCAGTTGTATATCGGGGTGTTCTCGGGCGATGCGCGCAAACCCGTCGATCAATTCCGGCACGTGGCGCCGGTTGAACACGGAGCCGACGAACAGGAGGGTGGAGCTTCGACGGAGATCACCACGACTTGCGAGCGTCGAGACCCCTGGATACACCACGGTGACCTTCGAGTCTTCAACGCCGAGGTGGGCGACGATCTCGCGCTTCGAGAACTCGGAAATCGTGATGATGCGCTTCGCCTTGCGGGCGGCAAAGGTGGTGATGATGCGCCGCCGTGCGCCTTCACTCCAGGAAAACCACTCCGGATGCGCCGCGAACGAGACGTCGTGAATGGCGACGACCATCGGCACGCATCCGCGAATCGGGCCGGTATAGCCGGGCGAGAAGAGCACATCGGGTTGAGCGCTGCGAAGAAGGCGCGGCAGATCCAGCTGTTCCCAGAGAGTTCCACGTTCAGCGCCCTCGGGTGACAACAGGACGAATTCATGTGCCTGTGCCGCGGGCATCGTCTTCCATGTGGCAAGCAGCTCGGCGAGAAAGCGGCCGACACCGGTCGGCTTGCCCTGCAGCTCGCGTGCATCAATCGCAATCTTCATCCGCCTTCGCTCCGCTTCGGCGCGACGGATCTCCGCGCGACTGCCTCCTCGTACGCACGATGAAGCGTTTGGGCGGATTGTGCCCACGTGAACGTTCGCGCGCGCTCGAGGCCGCGCTGTGCCGCTTCGGTTGCCCAGTCACGATCGACGATCGCGCGTTCGATCGCGTCGGCAAGCGCACCGGCGTTCGTCGGATCGATCTGCGCACCCGCGTCGGAGACCACCTCCGGGAGAGAGCCGCGCGAGGACACGATTACCGGCACGCCGGCCGACATCGCTTCGAGCGCCGGCAGGCCAAAGCCTTCGTCAAGCGACGGCATGACGAGCAGCCGAGCGGATCGGAAGAGCTCTTCGCGTTCTCGATCCGTCACATAGCCCGCATGCAGCACGTGTCCGGCGAGCGGCGCTGAACGAATGCGAGCGAGCCACTCTGAGGCGGCCGGCGTCTCACGTCCGGCCAGCACGAGCCGAGGCACGTCTGGCCTGCGTCCCAGTACGAGCGCGTAGGCATCGAGCAGCACGCTGACGTTCTTCCGCGGCTCGAGCGTCCCCAGAAACAGGATGCAGCCGTTCTCGGGAACGTTTGGTCCATGCCCGAGTGTGGTCCACGTTGGCGCACCGGGCGGGCACACGTAGATGCGGTCGGCCTCGACACCAAGCCTATTCACCACTTCGCGTTTGCCATACTGCGTCGACGTGATCACCGCGTCCGCGCGTTTCGCATGCGAGGCGGCCAGAGCGGGGTAATCGCGCCGCACCTCTGCGTCAGTCTGCGCTGCGTTCGATAAGAAGAAGAGATCGTGGATGGTAACGACCTGCGCCGCGTGACGCGTGGGCATGAGCAGCGGATGCGCGGAATGCGCGACGTCGACGGCGCCGGCAAGCGTTTCAACCGGCGGCCATTCGCAGCGATGCCAGAGATAGTTCAAAATGCGCACGGGAATCCGCCGATCGATCACGCGCGCATGTGTGCTGGCGCTGATCTCGAGACCAGGACGGTCCTTCCACGAGCTCGTAAACAGCAGCACTTCTTCGCGTGCGTAGGCGGCCGTATACGCACGCACAAGTTGGTGAATGTACTCGCCGACGCCGGTTCGCTCCCGCAGGGCAGGCCGGTAGTCGACGAGGATGCGCACGACGGCAGGGTACAATCACGGCCGTAGAGACACAAAACCGATGAAAATTGCGGTCATTGGGACGGGATATGTAGGGCTCGTGGCAGGTGCGTGCTTCGCCGAGAGCGGCAACGACGTGACCTGCGTGGACAAAGACGAAGCGAAAATCCGTACACTTCGCGCGGGCAAGATGCCCATTTACGAACCCGGGCTCGAGGAGGTGGTGCGGCGCAATCGCCAGGAGAACCGCCTGACGTTCACGACGACGCTGCCGAAGGCGGTGCGCGCGGCCAGCATCGTTTTTATCGCAGTCGGAACGCCGCAGGGCGAGGACGGATCGGCAGACCTGCAGCACGTGCTCGAAGTGGCGCGCGAAGTCGCCAGGGCTATGAACGGCTACAAGGTGATTGTGGACAAGAGCACCGTCCCGGTCGGGACCGCGGCGAAGGTGCGCGAAGTGATCCGCCGCGAAACCACGCACCCGTTCAGCGTCGTCAGCAATCCGGAGTTTCTCAAACAGGGCGCGGCGATAGACGACTTCATGAAGCCGGATCGCGTGGTGATCGGCGCCGAGGATCCAAGGGCGCGCGACATCATGCAAGAGCTCTACGCACCGTTTACGCGCACGGGCGCCCCCATCATGATGATGGATTGCGCCAGCGCGGAGCTTACCAAATATGCGGCGAACGCCATGCTGGCGACGCGCATCTCATTCATGAACGAGGTTGCGAACGTCTGCGAGGCGGTCGGCGCCGACGTGGACGAAGTGCGCCGTGCGATAGGGTCCGACAGGCGCATCGGCACATCGTTTCTATTTCCAGGCGTCGGCTACGGCGGCAGCTGCTTTCCGAAAGATGTAAAGGCGATGATCCACTTCGCCGCGCAGAAGGATTACGAGTTCAAGATCTTGAAGGCGGTCGAAGACGTGAACAGCGCGCAGAAGACGCGGCTCGTCAGGAAGATGACCGCGCATTTTGGCGCATTGAAAGGGAAGACTGTTGCCGTCTGGGGTCTTGCCTTCAAGCCGCGCACCGATGATATGCGCGAGGCACCAGCGATCCCGATGATCAAGACGCTGCTCAGCGAGGGAGTGACTGTACAGGCGTATGACCCCCAGGCGATAAAGGTGGCGAAAGGCATTTTTGGCAACAAGGTGACGTTCGCCACTAAAACTTATGATGCGCTCAAGGGCGCCGACTGCCTTGCGATCGTGACCGAGTGGAACGAGTTCAGGCGGCCGGACTTCGAGAAGATGCGGAAGCTGATGCGATCTCCCGTGATTTTCGACGGCCGCAATCTGTTTACGCCGGAGCAGATGAAGCAGAGCGGTTTCACCTACTACTCCATTGGCCGGCACTAGAACAGTCCTCGTGACGGGCGGCGCCGGCTATATTGGCAGCCATACCGCAAAGGCCCTTCGCCGGTCCGGTTATCGCGTCGTCATCTACGACAATCTTTCTGCGGGACATCGTGAAGCGGCGCTGGACGCGCCGCTTATTGAAGGCGATATCCGTGACGTCGACGCCGTCCGCCGCGCGCTCCGCGACAGCGGGGCATCTGCCGTCATTCATTTTGCAGCGTGGCTGACGGTCTCGGAATCGGTCGGCGATCCGATCGGCTACTACCGCAATAACGTCGGCGGCGCCCTGGCAACGCTCGAGGCGATGGCGGCGGAACGGTGTCACCAGTTCGTCTTTTCGTCGACCTGTGCCGTCTACGGCGAGCCCGTAGAGATGCCGATCCGCGAGACGCATCCGACGATGCCCATTAACTCGTATGGCCAGACGAAGCTGGCCGTGGAGCACGCGCTGCCCCATTTCGAGCGCGCCTACGGCATCCGTTCCATCCGCCTGCGCTACTTCAACGCGGCGGGAGCGGATCCAGACGGCGAGCTGGGCGAAGACCATGCGCCGGAGATCCATGCGATCCCGCGCGCTATCGAAGCGGCCACTGGGGGCCGCCCGTTCGAGATTTTCGGCGAGGATTACCCGACGCCGGACGGCACCTGTTTGCGTGACTATGTGCATGTCGTTGATCTGGCCGATGCGCACGTGCGCGCGTTGGGCCGCCTCGAGTCCAATGGGGCGTCGGCGACGTACAACGTCGGCACGGAGCGTCCGTCGTCGGTTCGCGACGTGCTGGCGTCCGTCGAGCGCGTGACCGGTCAACGGGTTGCGTGCACCTCCGCCGCACGTCGTCCCGGCGATCCGTCCGTGCTGTTTGCGTCGGCAGAGCGGATTCGCGCGGAGTTGGGCTGGGTACCTCAGCGTCCGGGGCTCGATGAGATTGTGGTGGACGCCTGGAAGTGGCATGCAACGCATCCGCGCGGTTTTCTGACCGCGCCTACTGCAGGCTGATGTCGAGATTACTCGGAAGACTTACCGATCCATTGCTGTCCGTGGTGATGCCGGTCTACAACGAATCGGCCACTATCGAAGAGATCATCCGGCGGGTTTTGGCGGTCCCGCTCCGCACCCAATTGATTGTGGTGGACGATTGCTCGACCGACGGCACACGCGACATTCTCGCGCGGCTGCAGGCGGAGCTCGGCTTCACGCTGCTTCTCCAGCCGGAGAACCGTGGAAAGGGCTCGGCCCTGCGCACCGGGTTCGCATCCGTGCGTGGAGATCTCGTCGTGATTCAGGATGCGGACCTTGAATACTCGCCCGAGGAATTTCCGGAGCTCATCGCATTGATCTGCCAGGGTCGTGCGGATGTCGTCTACGGCTCGCGTTTTCTGGGCCGGCACCGCGTCTTCCTGTTCACGCACTATCTGGGCAACCGGCTGCTGACGCTTCTGACCAACTGTCTTTACAACACGATGCTCACCGACATGGAGACCTGCTACAAGGTGATGCGGACAGAAGTGCTGAGGTCGATGACGCTCCGGTCCAACGGCTTCGGCATCGAGCCCGAACTGACGGCAAAAATATTCAAGCGCGGCTACCGGGTCTACGAGGTGCCGATTACCTACGACGGCCGGGGCTATGACGAGGGAAAGAAGATTGGATGGCGTGATGGCGTGGTCGCGCTCTGGGTGCTGTTGAAGTATCGGTTCAACGAGTGAACGCGTTCCTGCGGTTGATCGCCTACGCCCGGCCTTATCGCGGCCGGCTTGCCGCCGCGGCGATCGCCATGATCGTCTACGGCGCCGCATCCGCAGGTGTCGCAGCGCTCATCCAGCCCATTCTCGATCGCGTACTCCCGCGGCACGAGGAGCTGGCGCAGATCATCTCCGCGATTCTCATTCTGTATTTGATTAAAGGCATCGGCGCCTACCTGTCCGGTTACCTGATGACCGATGTCGGCCAGCGTGTCGTGCGCGATCTGCGGAATCTGCTGTTCACGCACATCCTCGGTCAGTCCGCCGCGTTCTTCTCCGCGCAGACGAGCGGCAAGCTGATGTCGCGCATCACCAACGACGTCGCGCAGATTCAGCAGGCCGTGTCGGAGACGCTCGGCGATCTCGCGCGCGAGTCGCTGTCGCTTGTCGGCTTCGCAGCGTTGCTGTTCTATTACGATGCGCGCCTTGCCATCGTCTGCCTGACCGGCGCGCCGCTTGTCGTCTACCCGCTCATCCGGTTGGGCCAGCGTGTGCGCCGCACGACACGGCACAGCCAGGAAGCGCTTGCGCAGATCACGCATGTGTCGGCCGAAGCGTTCACCGGCCATCGCATCGTCAAGGCATTTGGTGCCGAGAGGCGCGAAACGGACAAGTTCCGCGCCGCGTCGGAATTCCTCTATCGCACGAGCATGAAGGTCACCAGCGCCTTGTCGGTGTTGCCCCCGCTGATGGAGTTCATTGGCGGGGTCGCATTCGCGGTGGCACTGTGGTACGGCAGCCAGGAGATCAGCGCGCAGCGTTTGACGACCGGGGAGTTCGTCGGTTTCATTGCGGCGCTGTTCATGATGTACGGACCGGCGAAGAAACTGAGCCGCGTCAACGCCAACCTTCAGCAGGCGATTGCGGCGGCCGAGCGAATCTTCGAGATGCTCGACACGCACAGCGAAGTGCACGAGCGTCAAGGTGCAACGGACCTGGCGGCGTTCCGGCACGTCATTGAGTTTCGCGACGTGCACTTCTCGTACGAAGGCGCCGAAGATGCGACGCTGCGCGGTGTCTCCTTTGCGGTCCGGGGCGGCCAGACACTGGCGATCGTCGGCCGCAGCGGCGCCGGCAAGACGACCCTCGTGAACCTGATTCCACGGTTTTACGACGTGACGAACGGATCGATCACGATTGACGGCCGCGACATCCGCGACGTGACGCTCGCGTCGTTGCGCGGCCAAATCGCCATCGTGACGCAGGAAACCGTGCTCTTCGACGACACGATTGCCACCAACATCGCATACGGCCGCCCCGGCGCGACGAGCGCTGCAATCGAAGCCGCCGCGCGCGCGGCGCACGCGCACGAATTCATCATGGCACTGGACCATGGCTACCAGACCATGATCGGCGAGCGGGGCCAACGGTTGTCTGGGGGCCAGCGGCAGCGGATTGCGATTGCCCGGGCGATTCTGCGCGATTCGCCGATCCTGATTCTCGATGAGGCGACCTCCTCGCTGGATGCAGAGTCGGAGATGCTCGTGCAGGACGCGTTATCGACGCTGATGCTCAACCGCACGTCGTTTGTGATCGCGCACCGGCTGTCCACCGTCAGACGCGCCGACGCCATCGTCGTGCTCGAACGCGGCCGCATCGTCGAGACGGGCCGCCATGACGAGTTGCTCGCGCGGGGCGGCGCCTATGCGAAACTTTACGAACTGCAGCTGCAGGAGGAGCCGACGGACGAACCTGAACGTGTATGAGACGCTGCCCGCTGCCACCTGCCACCTGAGATGATCAAATCGATGACCGGTTTCGCCTCGCTGACGCACGAAGACGAGCGTGCGACGATTGGCGTGACCGTGCGGGCGGTGAACCACCGTTTCCTCGACATCCAGCTGCGCATTCCGCAGTCGCTCGGCGACGTCGAGTCCCGCGTCCGTTCGCTGCTGCAGAAGCGTCTGGCGCGCGGACGCGTGGAGCTGCAGATTTCCATGCAGCTTCGCAGTCCGGCGTCGCCGTCTGTGGAATTGAACGAGGAGTTTGCCAACGCGCTGTCGGCGGCGATCGAGCGCGCGCGGGAGCGGGGGCTGGTGGCGGGCACGCTGACGCCTGGCGATCTGCTGCGCCTGCCGCAGGCGATCAGTGTTCGTGATCGCGCCAGCGAACCGAATCCGGAAGCGGAAGCGCAGCTCGCCGCCAGCGTCGAAGCGGCGGTCGAGCAAGCGCTCGCGGATCTCGATGCCATGCGCGTGCGCGAAGGCGGTCATCTGCGCGCTGATCTTGACGGACGCAAGGACGCGCTCGCGATGTTCATCATGCGTGTGGCGGAAGCCGCGGATGAAGGACGGGGACAGCTCGAGGCGCGGCTGCAGGAGCGCGTGCGCGAAATCAGCCTCGATCTGCCCGTGGACGAAGCGATGATCGCCCAGGAGATCGTCCGCACCGTGCAGCGCTCGGACATCAGCGAGGAGGTCACGCGATTTCGCGCGCACCTCGCCCACTGGAATGCACTCAGTGAAGGGCCCGAGCCGTGCGGCCGCAAGCTCGATTTTCTGCTGCAGGAAATGAACCGCGAGGTAAATACGATCGGGTCGAAGGCAGACGGGCTGCGGGTGTCCGAGCTCATCATCAATGCGAAGGCCGAGCTCGAGAAGATGCGCGAGCAGGTTCAGAACGTTGAATAGGGGCCTGCTGTTCATCGTCTCCGCGCCGTCTGGAACGGGGAAGACGACGCTCGTCGAGAAGCTGGTGCAGCGGATTCCGAATCTCTGTCTGTCGCGGTCGTATACGTCGCGCGAGGCGCGCGAAGGCGAGCAGGACGGCGTTGACTATAATTTCATCAGCCGCGAGCGCTTCGAGGCGATGGCCGGCGGCGGCGAGTTCCTGGAGTGGGCCGACGTGTTCGGCAATTATTATGGAACCTGCCGCGCCGATACCGAGCGCTGCCTGGCGAATGGCCAGGACATCGTTCTCGTCATCGACGTGCAGGGCGCGCGTCAGGTTCGCAGCGGCGGCATGGAGTCGATCGCCATCTTCGTCCTGCCGCCGTCAGCGGAAATCCTCGAGCAACGGCTGCGCGGGCGCAGCAAGGATTCAGAGGCGGCCATTCAGAAGCGGCTGACAGTGGCGTGCCGCGAGGTGGGCGAGTTCTCGTCATACGAGTACGTGGTCGTCAACGACGAGCTCGACGCGGCCGTCGAGCGGCTGCGCGCGATCGTCCTGGCCGAGCGGGCGCGCGTGAAGGTGATGCGGAAGACGGCCGAAAACATCATCGGGACATTTCATAAGGAAAAGACGTCTTAACAACTATGGAAAGAGCACCTAAGGAAAACCGGTTCGAATTCGTCGTCCTTGCGGGCAAGCGTGCGCGCCAGCTGCTGGCGGGCGCAGCGCCGCGTGAGGAAGGCAACAAGAAAATCGCAATCGCGCAGAAGGAAATTCTTCGGCGCAAAGTCGTCAAGATCGACGAAGCTCAGTAATCGCGACACGTGGCCCTCATCGCCCTCGGCGTCACCGGCGGCATCGGCGCCTACAAGGCGGTCGAGGTGTGTCGTGGACTGCAGAAGCGGGGGCACGATGTCGTGGCGGTGATGACGAGGGCAGCGACCCGCTTCGTCGGGCCGATCACCTTCGAGGCCATCACGCGCCGGCCAGTGATCACATCGCAGTGGAATCCGGGTGCGAATGCGGACATCGAGCACATCGCCATTGCGGATGAAATTGCGCTGCTGCTCGTGGCACCGTGCACGGCGAACGTGATCGGCAAGTTCGCCAACGGCATTGCCGACGACTTCCTTACGTCGCTGTACCTGGCCACGCAGGCCCCCGTGCTCATTGCGCCGGCGATGAACAGCAACATGCTGGCGCACGATGCAGTGCAGCGGAACCTGCAGGCGCTCGCCGCCCGCGGCACGCGCTTCGTCGATCCCGGCGAGGGGTACCTCGCGTGTGGATGGATCGGCAAGGGGCGACTCGCCGAACCGGAAGAGATCGTCGCCGCCGCCGACCGCATCGTGTCACCGCGCGATTCGATGCTGCGCGGACGGCGCGTCGTCGTCACGGCGGGACCGACCTACGAAGACATCGATCCGGTTCGCTACGTCGGCAACCGTTCGAGCGGCCGCATGGGATACGCGATCGCGGCCGCCGCGCATACACGGGGCGCAAACGTTACGCTGGTTGCCGGGCCGACGAGTGTTGAGGCGCCTGCGACCGACCAGGTGGTTCGAGTGCGCCGTGCGGCGGAGATGCATGCGGCGGTGATGCGCGCCGCGGAGCACGCGGATGTGGTGATCATGGCCGCGGCCGTTGCGGACTACTCACCTGTCGAGTCGGCAGCCGAAAAGATCGCCAAGAGCAGCGAGCCGCTGACACTCACGTTGCAGCGCACGCCCGACATCCTCGCCGATCTCGGCCGTGCGTCCGCGCGGCGCGGCACGCCTCTCGTGCTGGTGGGGTTCGCGGCGGAAACCGGCGACCTGCTGACAAAGGCGCGCGAGAAGCGTGCGCGCAAGAATGTCGATCTGATGGTCGCGAACGATGTCACGGCGCCCGGCGCCGGGTTTGACGTCGACACGAACGCCGTCACGATCATCGGCGCCGATGGTGAAGAGGCGCTTCCCGTGCAGAGCAAAGCGCGTGTCGCCGACGCGATTCTCGATCGCGTCGAACAGTTGTTGAAGGCCCGCAGCACCGCCTCGGCCCGCTGATCAATGAACGAACATGTCAAAGCGCATCTGGAGTTCTTCGAAGAGCTCGGCATCGACGGTGTGCGCCTGGAGCCCGCATGGCACGCACGCGGCGAACCCGCTGCACCCATTGAACCTTCTGAACCTTCTGCACCCATTGAACCCATTGAACCCATTGAACCCACTGAACCCAAAACCGTGCTTCAGCTGATCAAGGAAGAGATCGGCCCCGATTGCAGTCGGTGCAAGCTGCATACGCTTGGTAGAACGCAGGTCGTGTTCGGGGTGGGGAATCCGAATGCCGATCTGATGTTCGTGGGGGAAGCGCCAGGAGCGGACGAAGACATGCAGGGCGAGCCGTTTGTCGGCCGTGCCGGCCAGCTCCTCACCGAGATCATCACCAAGGGGATGCGCCTCGCGCGCCGTGACGTCTACATCGCCAACGTGGTCAAGTGCCGGCCGCCCGGTAACCGCAACCCGGAGCCGGACGAGATCGCGGCCTGCATGCCGTTTCTGGGGCGTCAGATCGAGCTGGTGGCGC
>DATJJE010000064.1:0-4023 GCA_035492455.1 Vicinamibacterales bacterium
CCGCGAACGACTCTATCTTTTCGACACCACGCTGCGCGACGGCGCGCAGACCAGCGGGGTCGATTTCACGCTGCACGACAAGCGCGTGATCGCGCAGATGCTTGACGATCTCGGCCTCGATTATGTCGAGGGCGGTTATCCGGGCGCGAACCCGGCGGACAGCGAATTCTTCAGCACCCATCCGAAATTTGCCCACGCGAAGTTCACCGCGTTCGGCATGGTGCGCCGCGCGGGCCGTTCGGCGTCGAACGACCCCGGATTCGTCGGCGTACTGGAGGCGAAGGCCGATGCGTTCTGTCTCGTGGCGAAATCCTCCGCCTATCAGGTGCGGGTCGCGCTCGAGACGACGAAGGAGGAAAACCTCGCCTCAATCCGCGACAGCGTGAGCGCTGCCGCGAAGAAAAGCGGCGAGGCCATGCTCGACTGCGAGCATTTTTTCGACGGCTACAAGGAAGACCCGGAGTTCGCGCTGGCATGTGCCAAGGCCGCCTATGAGTCCGGCGCGCGCTGGGTGGTGCTGTGCGACACCAACGGCGGCACCATGCCGGATGAGGTTGAGGCGATCGTCGGCGAGGTGACGAAGCACATCCCCGGCACGCATCTCGGCATCCATGCGCATGACGATACCGGGCAGGCGGTTGCGAATTCGCTCGCGGCGGTGCGCGCGGGCGTGCGCCAGATCCAGGGTACGCTGAACGGCCTCGGCGAGCGTTGCGGCAACGCCAATCTGTGCTCGCTGATTCCGACGCTGAAACTGAAAAAGCCATTCGTCGATACGTTCGAGATCGGCGTGTCGGATGCGAAGCTCGCCACACTGACGCAGGTTTCGCGCGCGCTCGACGATATCCTGAACCGCGTGCCCGACAAGCATGCGCCGTATGTCGGCGAAAGCGCGTTCGTCACCAAGACCGGCATTCATGCGTCGGCGGTGCTGAAGGACCCGCACACCTACGAGCACATCGCGCCGGATGTCGTCGGCAACCGCCGCCAGGTTCTGGTGTCGGATCAGGCCGGGCGCTCGAACGTGCTGGCGGCGCTGGAGCGCGCGGGCATTGCCTTTGACAAGAACGATCCGAAAGTCACGCGCCTCGTCGAGGAGATGAAGGAGCGGGAAGCGGGTGGTTACGCCTACGAATCCGCCGATGCGTCGTTCGAGCTGCTGGCGCGGCGCACGCTCGGCCATGTACCGGATTACTTTCGCGTCGTGCAGTTCGACGTCAATGTCGAGCAGCGCTCCAACGGGAACGGTCCGCACACTGTTGCTCTCGCGGTGGTGAAGGTCGAGGTCGCGGGCGAGGTGCTGATCTCGGCGGCGGAAGGCAATGGCCCCGTCAACGCGCTCGACGTCGCGCTGCGCAAGGATCTCGGCAAGTATCAGAAATACATCGACGGCCTGAAACTGACCGATTACCGCGTGCGTATCCTCAATGGCGGCACCGAGGCGGTAACACGCGTGCTGGTGGAGAGCGAAGACGAGAACGGCGCGCGCTGGACCACCATCGGCGTATCGTCCAACGTGATCGACGCTTCGTTCCAGGCGCTGATGGATTCGCTCACCTACAAGCTGGTGAAGTCAGGCGCGCCAGCCTGACGATTGCCAGCCGGGAGATATCTTCCGGGATTACATCTGCGCGGTGACGGCTTCCGCCGGTGCCGGAGCGGACTGCGAACTTGAGGCTGCGGCCTCCAGCTTCGGCACGATGTCCTCGACGCGATTGGCCGTGAGGAAGTTCACCGCCAGTCCCTGACGGATGAATTCTTTCTGGCGCATGTGCGCGAGCAGCGACAACAGCGGCTCCCAGAAATTGCCGATGTTGGCCAGCAGCACCGGCTTGGTGTGGCGACCGAGCTGTGCCCACGTCATTTGCTCGACCAGCTCTTCCAGCGTGCCGATTCCGCCGGGCAGGGCGACGAAGGCGTCGGAATGTTCGAACATGAGTTGCTTGCGCTCATGCATGTTGTTGGTGACGATCAATTCCTGCGCGCGATCCAGCATATGCTCGCGGGCAATCAGGAAGTCCGGGATGATGCCGGTCACCTTGCCGCCGTGGTCGAGAACGCCATTGGCGACCGCGCCCATCAGGCCGATAGAGCCGCCCCCATACACCAGGCCGATGCCGTTCTCGGCAAAGGCTTTGCCGAGGGCGCTCGCTGCTTCCATGAACTGGGGGTCTGTACCTGGGCCGGAACCGCAATAAACGCAGACAGTCTTAATAATATTGGTCTTGGTCATCAACTCGATGTGGCATCGCCGTGTGACCTCGTCAAGACGAGCCGGGACGTGGCGAGAAGCCGTCCTGTACGGCGCCGGGGCAGAAAAACGCCCCGGCCGGATGCGGAACCGCCTGTGGCATCCTATATGACAGGTCTATGTTGCCGAATCGAAGCCCGGCGCGGGGCGTTTCGCCCTGAAGCCGCAGGATTGTGAATGACCGCCTCTGATACGCCCGATCAAAATCGCCCCGCCCGAGCGGTGGCGAACGCCTCGCTGACCGCGACGCTGGTGCAGCTCTGGCCATATATCTGGCCGGGAGAGCGGGCCGACCTGAAAATGCGCGTGGTCTGGTCGATGGTGCTTCTGGTGATCGCCAAGGCGCTCACCATGATCGTGCCGTTCACCTTCAAATGGGCGATCGATGCGCTGAACGGGCAGGGCAGCGCGCCGGTCGCGCCGTCGAACTGGATGATGTGGCTGCTCGCCTCGCCGATCATTCTGACGGTGAGCTACGGCGCCACCCGCGTCCTGATGGCGGTGTTCACGCAGTGGCGCGACGGCATCTTCGCCAAGGTCGCGATGCATGCGGTGCGCAAACTCGCGTACCTCACCTTCGTGCACATGCACGAATTGTCGCTGCGTTTTCATCTCCAGCGCAAGACCGGCGGGCTGACGCGCGTTCTGGAGCGCGGCCGCACCGGGATCGAGACCATCGTGCGGCTCGCCGTGCAGCAACTGGCGCCGACCGTCGTCGAACTGACGATGATGATGGGCGTGCTGCTGTATCAGTTCGACTGGCGCTACGTGCTGATCACGGTCGGCACCGTGCTGGCCTATATGTGGTTCACCTATGTCGCGACCGAGTGGCGGATCGATATTCGCCGCCGCATGAACGAGTCCGACACCGAAGCCAACACCAAGGCCATCGACTCGCTGCTCAATTACGAGACGGTGAAGTATTTCGGCGCGGAGACGCGCGAGGCGCAGCGTTACGACGCCTCGATGGAGCGTTACGAACGCGCCAGCACCAAGACCTACACCTCGCTCGCCTGGCTCAACACCGGACAGGCGGTGATTTTCTCGTTCGGCATCACCGCGACGATGGTGCTGTGCGCCATCGGCATCCGCAACGGCACCCAGAGCGTCGGCGATTTCGTCATGATCAATGCCATGATGATCCAGCTCTATCAGCCGCTGAACTTCATGGGCTTCGTCTATCGCGAGATCAAGCAGGCGATCATCGACATCGAGATGATGTTCGGCGTGCTGAGCCGCAATCCGGAAGTGAAGGATAGGCCCGGCGCGAAACCGCTGCAGGTGACGTCGGGCACGGTGCGTTTCGAGGACGTGCATTTCCATTACGACCCCGACCGTGAGATTCTCAAGGGCATCACGTTCGAGGTGCCCGCCGGCAAGACGGTCGCGATCGTCGGCCCGTCGGGCGCGGGCAAGTCGACAATCTCGCGGCTGCTGTTTCGCCTTTACGATCTGAGCAGCGGACGCATCACCATCGACGGGCAGGACATTCGCGACGTGCAGCAGACATCGCTGCGCGCGGCAATCGGTATGGTGCCGCAGGATACGGTGCTGTTCAACGACACCATCCGCTACAACATCCGCTATGGCCGCTGGGATGCGAGCGATACCGATGTCGAGGCTGCCGCGCAGATGGCGCAGATCGACGGCTTCATCCGCATGTCGCCGCAGGGCTACGAGACGGAAGTCGGCGAGCGCGGCCTGAAACTGTCGGGTGGCGAGAAGCAGCGCGTGGCCATCGCGCGCACCATCCTCAAGGGGCCGCCGATCCT
>DATJJE010000065.1:0-33507 GCA_035492455.1 Vicinamibacterales bacterium
TCGGTTCACGTAATGAGTCCCGACCCCTTTAATACCCGCCGCCGCCGCGACGACCGCCGCGGCCGCCACGGCCAGCGTTGTCTACGTCGTTATTCCCGCCGCCCCCACCGCTATCACGCAGGCTGCTGCCGTCGGCAAGCACGATGTGGTCGATGCGTCCGACCGGATTCTTCGTCTTCGCCTGGTGCACGTAGACGGTGATCACGTCTCCCGGCGACACAGACGTCTTCGTCCAGCCAATCAGGCCGAGCGCCGATGGACTGCCGAGTTCGGCAGCCCAATGCACCGGCTGGCCGTTCTCACCCTTCACGTCGAATTCGAGGATCGTGTGAGGGTTCGCCCACGAGAGCTTCGTAACCGTGGCGTCCTTCAGAATCGTGACCGATCCGTCGTACGCGGCGTTGCCGTGATGGGCGAACGCGGGAGAAGAAACCGCCAGAAGACCCGCGAGGATCGACAGCGCCGTCAGCGTCGTTTTCATGACAATCCTTTCGGGATTCTTTATCTGCCCCTGCCGCCCTGCCTGCCGCTTTGCGTGGCGGCATCCCGGCCGCTCTTTTCGTATTCTTCCTTGGTCTGCTGGTCGAGGTTCTTGTAGACCTCAGGCTCTTCGTTGGCCGAGCAGACGTACTCCGTCCAGACGTCGTTCGGATCCTGCGCCAGCGTCCAGACGTGTGGCGCGGACACGAACGGCTTCACGAGCACCTCAGGGTCTTCAACCGTGAGCTGGTAAGTCAGATAGTTCTTCGACGGCCGGCTGAAGCGCTCGATGACGTGTTCCTTCTCGCTGTGCAGCCATGCGTTGGCGTCGCCTGTTCTTCCGACCGAGATGTTCCGCATCCGCGTGTCGATCGCCACCGTATCGATGACGAGCGTGTCGCCCTCCCACCGGCCGACGGAATCGCCGTTGAAGCTGGTATCCGGGTCGGGTGGATGCGGACGGCCGTCGGTCGGGACCATGCGAATCGTCTGCGGGAACTCCGTGAGCAGCCAGACCCGCCCAGGGACCTGAACAATCTCAAGCGGGCCGTGCTCGGTCGCCTGCGTCGTGATCGATGTCGGCGTCCCTCCGGGCGGGCAGCTGCCGTACGGCGTCGGATGTTGGTACTTCTCGACAGCGTCAGGCCTGAACACCGGGTTTTCCTGCGGCGTCTTCTCCGGATCGAACTGCCGCATGATCGGCTCGGGAATCCGGTAGGCGCCCTGCAGCATCCGCCCTGCGTGGTTCGGATAGTAGCGGCCCGACAGGTCCGGATGACCGTCGCGCGTGCGCGGCGTCGCGCCGCCGGGCTCGAGGATTTTCACCTTGTCGAAGTCGCCGGCGATCTTGACGCCCGGTTTCGCGGTCAGCGGTCCGGTATCCGCGCCTCGTCCCCTACCACCGCCCCGCTGCCCGTCATCCCCTCGCTTCGCTACCACGGGCGCAGTGATGATGCACACACTCGCGACCACCGCCAATGCGATTCCCAGTCGTGTCATGTGCGGCTCCTCAGAAGTTCAACTTGTCGGGGGTGATGTTGCGCTCTGGAAGCTGCCCGACAATGCGCAGGATGCCGTCGGCGAGCTTGATGTACTCGGCGGCGCCGCGCTGGCCCTCCTCGGGCGCCACTTTCGCGGGGCACGCGCGCGCATTCATCTCCTTGCCCATGTTCGCGGTGAAGTCCTGCCGCGTGGTGCCGTTCCGCTTGAGGGCGTTCGGCGTGATCATCTCGAGCCGCCACGCGACGTTGCCGCCCGCGGCGTCCTTCACGTCCATCTGCAGATACGCGTGCGGGTTCTCCCAGATGACACCCGTCAGCGTGCCCTTCAGGTCGAGGCACTTCGTGCCGTCGAACTCGACGTTGAACCCATGGTGCGCAGACGCAGTGCCCGCCAACCCGAGCAAACAACACGCGCCCACCACGACGCCGGCAAACCAGATTCTCATCGCGTTCTTCCTTCCACTAGAGTACATGATTGCATCCGAGTGATTTCGGCCTGTATACGCGAGACCTTCGCATACTGTCAAGACGCTACGGCGCGCCTGTCTTCGGCTTTGGCGCCGCGGGTTTGGCGAATTGCGCCGCCTGGATGCGCACGTTCGGCTGCACCTGGCTGAGCTCGATCGTCGAGCGGCCGTCCGTCCAGGTGATCACGCGCTTGAACGGCACCTTCACCCCGGCGACGTCGCGATAATCCGAGTAGTCGATCTGCGTCGGGATGACGCCCACGGCGGTGTCGACGAAACGCACCTGGCGCACCAGCAGCCCTGACTCGCTGTCAAAGTACAGCTTCGCGCCGGTCGCGCCGCGCGCAGCGTTCTGAATGACGTCGACCGGCTGATCATCGATGCTCACCGACGGAAAGCCGGTGCGCCACTGGAAATCCTGCTTGATACGCGCCGGGAACGACAGCGCGGCATCCATCTTCGCGCCCTCGAGATCGCCGCCGTCGAGTGGAAGGACGCGCATCAATTTGTCCGCGGCCGCAATCCATCCGTTCCTGCCGTCGTAGGTCGTCACGCTGTCGCCGTTCTGCGTGTGAACGACCATCGTCATCTGGTTTGGTGCGTTGGCGAAGATGTCCACAGGCACCTTCGCGGAGAGCGTGTCGTACCCCTCGTAGGTGCCCCTGGCGGTCAGGCTGGTGAGCTTCGCCGCCTGCGCGGCGCCGCCGATCGCCTGAAGGTACTTGTCCAGGATCTGGTCCGCGGACACCTTCTTGATCGACTGCACGGGGCCGGCCGGAACCACTTCAACCCGGTTGGGGTCGTCCTCGGGAACACTATATTGATCCAGCAGGCTGGGAATCGCCTCCGGCCGGTCGCTCGCGCGGTGGCAGGTGTAACAGGTCACCATCTTCCGGCCGCCGAAGTTCGCCTGATTGATTTGATTCACCATCACGACCATCCGCCGCGCGGTCTGCTTGCGAGGCGTGTCGATGGCGTAACCTGCGAGGTCTTCGCTCTGCGGGGAATGGCAGTCGACGCAGTTCAGATTGGTCGCCGCGGAGAAGAACCCCATTGTGTTCATGAACTCCCTCACCGGGATCCCCTTGAGGACCTGGATGTTCTTGAACACGTCTTCGGCCATCAGCGGCCTTTCCTGTGCTTTGACCGACACGACGACAAGTAGGCAGACGAGCGTCACTCCCAGGGGTCGTGTCATGCCGCCTCTATTGTGCGCTGTTCTTGGTGCCGAACGCCGGATCGCTGATCGTCTTCATGTAGTTGATCATCTCGGACGGCACGCACATCTGCTCTTCGGCTTCCTGATCCGGGATCCAGCGGTAGTCGTTCTTCGAGAGCACGAACGGCTTCGTGAAGACTTTCGGATCGTCCACGGTCACGACCATCTGCAGGTGGTTGTGATCCGGACGAGTGAAGCGTTCCTCGATCTTCGCGTCCACGCTGTGCGGGTGCCCCGCCTTGTCCAGCCAGGTCATGTCGCTGATGCCGACGGTGTTGATCACCAGCGTGTTGTCATTTTCCCAGTGGCCGACGGAATAGCCGTAATAGCGGGAGGGCACGCCGCCGGGGACGTCGAACTTCGTTGGCAGCTCGTGCTTCCCATCCATCCACACATAGCGCCAGATGCGCTGGTACTGGTGCAGCACCACGATTCTGTCCGGACCCATGGTGCCGAACGCGATACCGCGCGTTTCGAACACGGTGTTTCGCGGCAGGCCGAGCGGATCACACGTATTCATTGGATCGTTCGAGTGGCCCGTACCCACTTCCGTTTCGGGCTTGTTCAGCGCGAATAATTTCTCACCCAGCGGCGTCAACGGAGGAATGGCGCCACGATCGGGCGTCAGATTTCCGGCCCAGGAACCCGTGATATCGCGAACGGGTGCTGGACCACCGGGCGTCGGATCAGACTTCAGCCGGTTGCCGTTGTAGAGAGTGTCCTTCCCGGGAAGCTTGGTCCCCTGAGCCAACGCAACCGACGCCAACGCCAGCAGCACGGACGCGCGCACAATGGATCCCGCAAGCGGATGACGCATCTTCCGATCCCTTCCTGAATCGAACAGTTTGAAGTCGACGCGGCGAAATTTGAACATGAAACTTGCTCGATGTATAGTCCCCGCGATGCTCAAAATCAGTTGGCGAACGATCGTGTATGGCGGAGCGCTGGCGATGTTCATCGCCGCTGTGGTCCTTGCTCAGGCGCGTGGCGCGGCTCCCGGCCGCGGTGCGGTTCAAGGGCGAGGTGGCGGTCCCCCGGCCGCCCAAACGGGTGCGCAACGGCCGCAGATGTCCGAAGAGGCATTCAAGAACGTCACGGAACTGAAGGGCATTCCCGTCCGCGAGTTCATGAACACGATGGGCTTTTTCGCCGCATCGTTGGCGTTCAACTGCACCGACTGCCACGGTGGAGCCAGCGCGAGCGACTGGGCCAACTACGCGATTGATACGCCATTGAAGAACCGCGCGCGCGTGATGATCCGCATGGTCAAGGCGATCAACGAGGCGAATTTCGGAGGGCGTCCGTTCGTCACCTGTTATACCTGCCATCGCGGCAGTCAGAAGCCGAAGGTCATCCCGAGCCTGGCCGTCCAATACGGCGAGCCGCCGCCGGACGATCCGGACGAGGTGGAAGCGCTGCCAACTGCGCGTGTCACCGCCACACCTGATCAGGTATTGGACAAGTACATTCAGGCCATCGGTGGCGCGCAGGCAGTGGGCAGGCTCACGAGCTACACGGCCAAGGGCACCTACGAAGGTTTCGATTCGGATTTCGCGAAGGTCCCGGTCGACATCTATGCGAAGGCGCCGAATCAGCGGGCGCTCGTCGCGCACATGGCGAGCGGCGACTCGGCCACGGTGTACGACGGGCGCGAAGCATGGGTCGCTGCGCCTAAGGAGCTTTCGCCGCTTCCGGTGATTCCGTTCATCGGCGCCGATGTGACCGGCGCACGCATCGACGCGCAACTGGCGTTCCCAGGGGCGATCAAACAGATGCTCACGGGCTGGCGCGCGGACTTCCCACCCGTGACGATCGACGACAAGCCTGTGTTCGTCATCCAGGGAACCCTGGATCGCGTTCCCGTGAAGCTGTATTTCGACAGAGCATCAGGACTGCTCGTCCGGCAGACTCGGTACGCACCGACGGCAGTGGGCACGGTTCCGTCGCACGTGACGTATTCGGACTATCGCGAAGTGCCTGGCACGGGCGTGAAGATTCCCTACACCTTTCAGTACACGTGGGTGGACGGCCAGTACACGGTGAACCTGGAGTCGGTGCAGCCGAACGCAACGATCGACGCAGCGAGGTTTGCGAAACCGCGCTGATCTCGGTCACGAACCACGGAGACACGAAGGCACGGAGACGTGAGGGCTCTTGATGCGAACTCCGTATATCGGCGCCGCTCCAGCGATCGTCTTAGCGTTCACGGTCATTGCGGCCGCGCAGAACGGTCAGCAGAACAACGCGCCACGGTCTCCATGGAAGTACTACCCGGCGGATCACAGTGTTGGCGATGGCGGTCCCGCACCGAAGCGCGATCTCACTGGAACATGGGCCGGGCCGATGGCCGGCGCAAACGTGCCCCCGAGCCGGGTCAATCCCAGCAACCCGCCCGCCCCGCCGCTGACACCATTGGGCGAGCAGTTGTTCGCCCGGAACAAGCCGCTCGGCAAATACAGCCCGGCCGGCACGAACCATCCGCATGTCCGCTACTGCGATCCGCTTGGTGTTCCCGAGAACATGTTCAACCAGAACCGCGGCATGACGATCACGACGCTGCCGAACCGCACGTTCATCCTGCTCGAGCACCAGGACCTCTGGCGTGAGATCTGGACGGACGGACGAACGCTGCCGGCGAAGGTGGGCGGCCGCGACCGCGACGCGCTCGACCCGAGGTACAACGGCTATTCCGTCGGTCGGTGGGAAGACGACTACACGTTCGTTGTCGATACGACCGGGCTCGTGCCCGACACCTGGGCGACCACCAGCGGCTATCCCCACAGCGTCGATGCGCACGTACAGGAACGCTTCCACCGCGACAGCAGGAACGACCTGACGCTGACCATCACGATGGACGATCCGAAGCTCTACACCAGGCAGTTCTTAATCGGGGACGTGCATTTCCGGTGGATTCCGAACCAGATGTTCGATGACTACACCTGCATCCCGTCGGAGCTGCAGCGGTACTTGAACGAGATGGGCAATCCGGCCGGCAGCGATCCGAGCGCGGCACCGCGCTAGTACGTCTTGTGCGATCAGTGCGAGAGGTGCGATGGTGCGAAGGGTGCGTCCGAAGGTGCGAGGGTCTGAAGGTTCATGCGCGCCGATTCGTGGAACCATCGCACCGATCGCACTTTCGGACGCACCCTTCGCACCATCGCACCTCTCGCACCATCGCACCTCTCACCCTGAGTTACTTGTGACCGGCAACCTCCGTCACCACCGTCCAGACGTACTGCACGAACGGATATAGAGACGACTCGGCGAGCCGCTCGACATCGCCGTGCGCCGGATAGTTGAGCGCGTCGGATTCCGTTGACGCCGGGCCGATGCCGTACGACTGGATCCCCTTCGCACGCAGCTGCGCCATGTCACTGGCGCCGGTGGACATCGATGGAATCACCGTCGCACCTGGATAGATTGCCTTCGCCACACGCTCCATCGCCTGGTACATCTCCGTCCCGAGCTTCGATGCCGGCGACGGCGGCCGCGTCTGCGGGATCGGCTCGATCCTCACCGCGGGATCGTTGATGACCTTCGCCATCTCCGCGTAGAACGCCTGCACGTTCTCGTCCGGCAGCGCGCGAATATCGAGCGTCGCTTCGGCTTCAGACGGAATCACATTCGCCCCGACACCTGCCTTGAGCATGGTCGGAACGACGGAGGTGCGCAGCATCGAGTATTCGCCGGGCGAATGCTCCCGCAGGAACTTCTGCGCCTCGTCGGTGCTCTTCTGCTCGAGGAGCGCCTTGTAGATGGCTGCGCGATCCGGTGCGCTGATTTCCGAGAGCTTCTGGAAATACGACCGCGTCGTCTCGTTCAGCCGCATCGGCGTCTGCCACATGCCGACTTTCTGCACGGCCGCACCGAGATGAATCAGCGGATTGTCGAGACGAGGCACCGATCCATGCCCCGCCATGCCCGTCGCCACCAGCCGTACGCGCGCCGGCACTTTCTCGGCCGTGCCGATGTTCACACGCGCGACGCGGCCGTTCTGAATGTCGGCGCCGCCGCCCTCGGTCATCGCAAATTCGGCGTCGATCTCGTCGAAGTGCTCCTTCACCATGAAATTGATGCCGACGCCGTACGGATCCGCCTCTTCCCCCGATTCCGCCAGGAAGATGATGTCGCGATCGAGCGGCACGCCCGAGCGCTTCAGCATCAGCATCGTGATGAGATTCGCGGTCAGGACCGGCTTGTCGTCCTTGCTGCCGCGGCCCCAGACGTAGCCGTCCTTCATCACCGCGCCGAAGGGATCGACCGGCCACTTCTCTTTCTGCACGCCGACGACGTCGGTGTGCGCGAGGATGAGGAGCGGACGCTTCGAGCCATTTCCCTTCAGCCGCGCGACGATGTTGGCGCGCTTTGGGTCGAGCGCGAAGGTCTTCGTCGGAATGCCTTCGGCCTCGAGAACCTTCTTCAGATACTCGACGACTTTCGTTTCGTTGCCGGCCGTCGAGTCGATCTGAACGATCGATCGGTAGTGCTGCAGGATCTCGGGACGCAGCTTGTTCCAATCGGGAGCCGCAGGTTGTTGCGCCGCCAGCGACGCAATAGCCGCGAACCACAAACCACCGATAACTAACCTAGCGTGTCCCAGCACCCGGCATCTCCATTACTGAATGATCGGCGGTCGCCTTACCCGGCGCATCCGCAAAGCCGCCGCCCTCCATCTTGCCGCTGACGGTGTGCAGCTTGTTGCCGATGAACGCGACTGCGTTGCCGTGCACCGCGCCAGGGAGCGACGGCAGAATGTCCCATCGATTCGCAACCGGATCGTACGACTCGAGCGACCGGAAGGCCGCGCTGTAGCGTTCGTTCTGCACCTCGCCACCGGCGACATAAATCTTGCCGTTGTAGGTCGCCCAGCCGCCGCCGCTGCGCGGGCTGATCATCCGCGCCTTGGCGACACCCCACAAATCCTTCGCCGGGTCATATTCCTCGACAACATCTGTGTTGCTCGACGTCGTCACGAAGCCATGGCCGATGCGGCCGCCGATGACGTAGATCTTGCCGTTCACCACCCCGGAGAAGGCGTGGTTGCGTCCCGTCGGCATCGGGCTCTTCGTGGTCCAGCTATTCGTCGCCGGGTCGTACATCTGATTCAGGGGCAGCACACGCGCCGGTCCCTGACCGTTGAACGCCACGTCATTCGTGTTGTCCATCGTCGTCACGCCGCCGATGACGTAGATCTTGCCGTTGACGTTCTCGGCGATCGCGGCACAGCGTTTCACGGGCATCGGCGCGAGCGGTTTGAAAGTGTCGGCCGCGGGGTCGTACTCCCACGTGTTGTCAACGGGCGCCCACCCGTTCGTCCCCGGACCGCTCGTCGGACGCTGGCAGCCGCCGAAGAAGTAGATTTTCCCGTTCATCGCCGTCTGCGCCTGGTGATGCACGGCGACAGGAAGGTTCTTCTTGCGCGTCCACTTGTCCGGACCCGGGTCGTATTCCCACACCATCGCTGGCGCTGCCTGGCCGGTTACTCCGTATCCGCCGATCACGTACATCTTGTTGTTCACCGATACGCCGTAGAGCTCCTCCTCGGGAATCGGGAACGGTGCGGCCTTCACCCAACGGAGGTTCGGATCCTGCGCCCGCACGATCGTCTGAGTAGCCAGGACACCGGCGGCCGCGACGACGACTGCTGCAATCGAAAGTGTTCGTGTCTGCATGATCTGCCCCGTCAGTTCGTCCGGGCCGTCGCCGCCGGAAATTCCATCACGCTGTGATCGGCAGTGGCGGGCGCCATCTGATCCGGCAGCCCGCCGTTTTCCATCTTGCCGCTGACGTTGTGCAGCTTGTTGCCGATGAACGACATGGCGTTGCCGTGCACCGCGCCCGGCAGTGCCGGCAGCAGCTGCCACGTGTCGGTCGCCGGGTCGTAGGCCTCCAACGCTCGGAAGGATGCCATCACCTCGCGGGAGATCCACTCGCCGCCGCCGATGTAGATTCTGCCGTTGTAGGTCGCGTATCCGCCGCCGCTGCGCGCCGTCGGCATCCGCTGCTTCACGCCGCCCCAGGTGTTCGTGGCCGGGTCGTATTCCTCGACGACGTCGGTGTTGCTGCTGTAGGGAATCATGCCCGCGGCCTGGCGTCCGCCGATGACGTAGACCTTGTTGTTCACGACACCGACAAACGCGTGGTTGCGCGTCGTCGGCATGGGGCTGAGGTCGGTGGTGCCCCAGGTGTTGGCGACGGGATCGAATACCTGATTGCGTCCGCTGATGCGGCTCCCCTTGCCGTTTTCAAACGGCTCGATGCCGCCGATCAGATAAATCTTGTTGCCGACCGTCGCCGCCACCGCTGAACAGCGCGGGCCTGGGATCGGCGCCATCGCGCGGTAATTGTCCGTTGCCGGGTCGTACTCCCACACATTGGTGACCGCATCGGTGCCGAAGATGCCCATCCTGCAGCCGCCGAAGATGTAAATCCTGTTGTTGTAGACCGCCTGTGCCTGGTGATGTACGCGCTGCGGAAGGATCTTCTTTTTCGTCCACTTATCCGACGCGGCGTCGTATTCGTAGACGAGACCGGGCGGGTTGCCGAACGGCATGTAGCCGAAGCCGCCGATCACGTACATCTTGTTGTTGACCGTCACCGCGTAGAGCTCTTCCTCCGGTTCCGGAAACGGCGCCGCTTTCACCCAGCGCTGCCCCTGCGCAGCGAGATGAGCGGTACCAACGGCGCCCGCCATGAGCGCGACCGCCGTGATGAGTGCCAGTGAGCGCCTGGACATCGAACTGCCTCCTGTGTCGCCGCAAATCTTATTACGCATAGATCATGAATTCGAGCAGGTTGCCGTCAGGGTCGCGCACGTAAGTACTCGAGCCGGTCTTGCGACGGCCGCCGGCGCGATCGACGGGACCGAGTTCGACCTTTACGCCCGCGTTCTGCAGCCATGTCTTCAGCGCCGCCGCCGTGCCATCCCATACAAAACAGAAATCGCCGCAGGGCGGCTTCGCCGCGGGCGCGCGCGTCGTGAAGGATGGATCCTGCCAGCGCGTCGGCCGGTGGAAGTTGATCATGTTGCCGCCGACGTAAACCGAGACCGCGTTCTCGTTCTCGCTCATCTGAAATCCGAGGCGGCGATAGAACGCGACCATCGCATCCACGTTCTGCATCGGCACGGCAACGTGATCGAATCCACTGACGCGATTGTTGCCCTGTGCCTCGACACGGGTGAAACCGGCAGCACCGGCGACCGCGACCATCAGAAACCTGCGACGTGACCGGTTCGCCCGCATAGCTCGCCTTTCATCGACGGGAAGGATCTATCCCGAAGGTTTCTTTCATCCAGGTCCAGATCGGAGACAGCGATGATACGCCGGAAGCACTGAACGCTTCGCTGCTGATCGCCTGCGCCTTCGCCCGCTGGCCTGACATGCAGAGCGAATAGATGTAGAGCACGAACGCATTGTCACGGACTTCAGGCGATGCGGCGGCGCGTTCGAACGCGTCGGCGGCCTGACGATAGTTCCGCTGCGACAACAGCCGGATGGCCAGGTGATACTGCAGCAGCGGGTTCATCAGCTCTTCGGGTGTGGCGCGAGCGACCACCTCCTGAATGTCCGAGTTGCTGGCCAGGCGCCACAGGACGGGAGTCGCGGCCGTCGATCCGGTGAGGATGCGGTGCACGTCCTCGAGGGCTGGCGGCTGCTTCAGCAGTCCGCCGTACATGTGCGCATCGATCACGTGCTGCACGTCGAAGTACGGCACCGACGAGGAGACGAGCGGCACCGGCCAGAGCCGCGCGATGAGCGGGCTGGTTTGAAAACGTGTGCGGGCGGCGCCGGTATCGGTGATCGATGCGAGCAGATCCGGTCCGGCCGACGCCGATGAAAACGGCGCTTCGATCAGCTTCGGAGAGTCGTCCGTCAATGGCCGCGCATTGCCGATCAGCGAGCGCACAAACGACGCATCGCCGATGAACAGCGCACCGAGCTGCTCGGGGCGCTCGACGCCCAGACGCTTCATTTCAGCCGCAATCGCCGGCGTGCTCCATTGGGCGCGAAACATCTTCTCTGCAACACCACCCTGCAGCCCTCGACCACCGACGAGCATCAGGTTCGTGCCCGACCCGTTCCACAGCGAACAGTCGTCGAACACATCACAGAACGCACGCAGGATGGCCTTCGCGCTCACGTCGCTCAGATCGGACAGCGGCAGCCAGTACGTAACGATCCCGCCGTCGGCAAGACGGTCGCGCATCAACGCGAAGTACTCGCGCGAGTACAGGTTCTCGACGCCGGCGATGCCCGGCGGCGGCGGCTCGCCGGTAATCAGATCGAAATGCCGATCGCTCGTCTGCAGAAAGTAGCGGCCGTCCTCGATGTGCACGTGCATCCGCGGATCGCGCAGCGGCTGCTGGCGCTCGTCGGGAAACACAATCGGCGACATCGACAGGATGTCGCGCGAAAGGTCCACAAGGTCAATCGACTCGAGACCGGCGGTGTCGGTCAACGCCTTTGCCGTGTTGCCGACGCCGTAGCCGATGAGGAGCGCGTGCTTCAGTGCTGGATGCACCGCGGCCGGCCACCAGACGTACAGCTTCTGATACCGGCGCACGCCGTACCCTGTGGTCGACATCGAGAACGAGTTGGTCAGCATCACGTCGGAGACAGGCTTGCCGAGCAGCATCCGCTGGAAGAACACGATCGTCTCGGTCAGTCCCTCGCGGACTGCGATGAGGCGATGCTCGGGCTCTCCTTCGGCCCAGCGGTCGACAACAACGGGAACGAGCCGATCGTTCAGCTGGCCGAACGGAAACATCGCGAGCGCCACCGCGCAGCCGACAGCGCCAATGGCACTGACGACACGACTGGCGCGTGCGAACAGCACCACGCCCGCAATGACGTACACCATCGCGATTGCGAACAGCGTCTTCTCGACGCCGAGAACCGGCAGCAGCACAAATCCGGCGAGGAGCGATCCCACCGCCGCGCCGGTGGTGTTGACGAGCGTCAGCAAACCCGCGGCTTCGATGTCGGAAATCAGCGCCGGACGCAGGGCAGCGCCGACAATCGGGAAGAACATGCCGGACACCAACGACACCGGCAGCATCAGCGGGAGGCTGACGCGAAGGATGTCCTGCGCGCGCGTTATCGAGGTCAGGCCAAAGGGTGCAACCGCTGCTGGGAACGCCGCGTATGAGGCGACCGTGGCAATGGCCGCGACGAATGCCAACGCCGCAGCAAAACGATGCGCGGCCGCCGCAAACCGCATCCAGATCGATGCCGCGAGACCGCCCAGCGCGATGCCGGCAAGGACCACGCCGAGCATCACCGGGAACGCGGTGGAGCTTCCTTTGACGAAGAGGAGCAGAAATCTGAACCAGACGACCTCGAGCGCGAGGAGACAGAACCCGGCCAGCGCAGCCGCCGCCAGCCCGCGAGTCAGAGTACGGTGATCACCCGTCACCCGAGTCAGAGTACGGTGATGGCTCGACTCAACACCTTGAGTCGCCCCATCACCGTACTCTGACTCGCGAAATGCCAGCACGCCAGCAACGGCGGCGGCGGACAGATTCAGTCCACCCGCCGCGAGGGCCGTGCCACGCACGCCGAATCTGCCAACCAGGAACATCTCTCCTGCGACCACGCCAACCATTGCGCCGAGCGTGTTCCATCCGTACAGCGCACCAAGCACACGACCAAAAGCTGCCTCGTCGCGCATCAGCGCACGCGTCAACAACGGCAGCGTAATGCCCATTGCCGTGGACGGAATCACCAGCAGCGCAAACGCAACGAGCAGGCGCAGCGAGTTCAGCGTCAACGAGTGATCGAGCAGCGGCCGGAACATCGGCGCGAGTGCCGTGCCGAGCACCGGCAAGAGATACACGAGGCCGACACCCGTCAGCGCGATGATGGCTTCCGCCAGCGCGTAGGTGAGCACCGCACCTCGAAGGCGGCCGCCTTCGCGCCACGCGCGTCGGCGCCCGAGCGCCCACGCCAGCGCGTTGCCGAGCGCGAGGCCCCCCATGAAGCCGGAGAGGACGAGGCTCGACGCCCAGATGCTGTTGCCGAAGGCAAGCCCCGCCTGCCGGAACCAGAGAGTTTCGAAGATGAGGGCGGAGGCGCCGCTCGCAAAGAAGGCGGCGCTGAGGAGAAGCGTCAGCAAAGTGGAAGAAGTGGAAAAGTGGAAAAGTGGAAGAAGTAAGTTAAAAGTACTTTCAACTTACTTTTCCACCCTTCCAGTTCTCTACTTTTCCACCTAGAAAGTAAACCGCGCCGCTATCTCCGCCTGCCGCATGGCGAACGCCGACACGCTGGTGCCGAATGCGGACGACAGCGCATTGGTTTGCCACGCGCCCACGATGTTCTTGCGGTTCAATGCGTTGAACACCTGGACGATCAACTCGACGCGTCGTGAAGCGTTGAGGCGAATCGACTTGCTGGCGCGGACGTCCAATCCGTAGAACTCGTTCGTACTGAACTTCGGCGAGATTGCGGCCATGCCGTTCGCCGCACGCCACGCGTTTACGAGCGCGAGCATTTCTGCATCGTTCCCACGATTGAACACGTTGCGGGTCGTGCCCGGCACGTAATCGGTGACGTTGCCGTCACCGTTGATATCGACACCCGCGATAGCACTGAAGGGCATCGTTGACCGTGCGGTGAACACGCCGCCGAGCATCACGTCGCCGGGCAGCAGGAAGGAACCGCTGGCGACCAGCGTGTGCAGGCGATCACTGTTGTTCGGACCTTCGTCGTAGTCGATGTGTGCGGAGTCGGTGACGACCGACTGCGTGCCGCCCGAGTTGTTCACGTTGCCATTGCTGGCGGACAGCGTGTACGACACGAGGTACATGTAGTTGTGCTCGAGCCGCTTCTCCAGGCGAACGAGCAGCGCCTTGTAGTTCATGAAGCCGACCGATTGCGCCTGCAGCACGCGCGCGAACTGCGGTAAGGGACGATTTCCCGCCGTCCCGCCGCTGCGCGGGTTGATGTCGATCGTCATCGGCACCTTCGACATGTGGTTGTAGACGCCGTCCACGTGCACTGCGAGTACGGACGTGAGCGCCTGCGATACGCCCACCGTGTACGCCGCAGACTGAAGGTTTTCGAGATCGTCGGCCATCACCTGGATATTCTGTGGCGCCGTTGATACGAAGGTGATCGGGTCGCGGCCGCCGTACGGATCCGGGTATGTCGGATTGGCAATGGTCGCCGTCGGCTGTCTGAAGTTATTCACCTCGGCTGACGTGATCTGCAGGTTCATCGGGTTGTAGTAGATGCCGTAATCGGCGCGGACGACCGTCTTCGTGTCGTTACGCACGTCCCAGGCAAATCCTACGCGCGGGCCGATGTTGTCTTTGTCGCCGCGCTTCTCGAAGTGCACGAGCGGTGCGAGGCTCGCCGC
Source organism: Vicinamibacterales bacterium (assembly GCA_035492455.1). GTDB lineage: Bacteria > Acidobacteriota > Vicinamibacteria > Vicinamibacterales > UBA2999 > Gp6-AA40. Next base: position 14,526 of record DATJJE010000065.1, read on the forward strand.
GGTGTTCGTGGTCGGGAACAGCGGGATGCCGTACTTTTTGTCTTTCGAGTCGAGCGTCAGCCCCTGGTTGAAGGCATAGAACTGATAGTCGTAGCGCAGCCCGAGGTTCAAAGTGATGCCCGCCGTCGGCTTCCATTCGTCTTCCGCATAGAAATTGGTGAGCACGTTCGGCGTGTACGTCGGCAGTTTCACGAGATTTCCGGTCGCAAACTGCCGGACGGACCCCGCCACAGGCACGAACGAGCCGAGGTTGGTCGGGTTGAACGGCTGATCGGCGGCGAACGTCCACGTCCCGAGCGACGGCCGATTGTCGCCGTGCACGGCGAGCTTCTGCGCGCCCGCGCCGAGCTTCCATGTGTGCGTGCCGGTGGTAATCGACAGGTCATCGCGCAGTTCGCGGGAGATCTGCTCTGTGTAGAAGTTGGCGCTGGTGCCCCACGTCAGGCTCGGGAATGCGTAGGTGGCGGTCAGCGACGCCGCGCGGGACGGCGAACTGTCAAACAGATCCTCCTGCGGCTCGACGCCCGGCGGGTGCTGGCGGAAATGGTAGTTGGTGAACTGGCCGCGTACTTCGTTCAGAATGCGCGGCGACACGACCCAGGTGTACGCGCCGGCCCACGAGTAGCGCTTCTGCTTGATGCCACTGCCCGAGAACCAGGGAGTGAACGACGACGCCGCGCAGCCTTCGCAGGTGAAGTCAGAAATCTGCCACGCGTAGCGCACGAACAACGATTGCTTCTGCGTAATTTGCGCATCGCCGCGCGTGAACGACATGTGGTTGTATTCCGGGCTCTTGAAGACGCCGTTCATGTTCCCGTAGAACTGTGGTTGCCGAACGATAACGGTGTCGTACAAGTTGTTCTGCAGACCTTCTGCCGCTTCGAAAAAGTGCACGCGGTCTTTGATGACGGGACCGCCGACGGCCAACCCGTACTGATGACGGCTGAAATCCGGCTTGGCTTGTCCGGCCGCTGCCGCGAATGGATCAATCGTGTTCAGCGCCTTGTTGCGAAAGAACTCGAACGCTTCACCGTGCAGATTGTTCGTGCCGCTCTTGGTCGCCATCGACACGGCGCCACCGGCAGTCCATCCGTATTCCGCCGGCGACTGACTGACGAACACCTTGAACTCCTGAATGGCGGACTGCGGGAAGTCCTGGCGCGGCTCGCCGGTGTTCCCTTCCTTGTTCCACACGCCATCGACGAGCAGCGCCGAACCGTTGGTGAAGGCGCCGGCGCCGATGTTCGAGTTTGCCTTGCGCGCGCGCACGGCGTCCTGGTTCGTGCCCGGCAGCAGCAGCGCCAGATCCATCGGCTGGCGCGTCGCGAGCGGCAGCATCTGCATCTGGTCCTGCGTGACGATGCCCGAGATGTCGGTCTTGGTGACTTCGATGACCGGCGCTTCGCCGGTAACCGTTACCGATTCCTGCAGCCCCTGCACCTGCATCGTGACGTTCCGCGTCGTCTCGCTGCCGACCGCGACGGTGATGTCCGGCACCGTCACGGTGCCGAATCCCTGCAGCTCGGCTCGCAGTTCGTAACGTCCGGGGAGAAGCCCGGCCAGCCGGAATCGGCCGTCCGCTTCCGTGGTGATGTTCCGCGTCGCACCGGTATCGACGTTGCGCGCGGTTACTGTCACGCCGGGAAGCACGCCTCCCTGAGCGTCGCTGGCGATTCCCGCGATGACGCCATTGGTGGTCTGCGCCATTGCGGGTGTCGCGATGAACGCGAGCGCAACCAACAGCGTCGCGAATGATAGACGTCGCAACATGTGTGTCCCTCCGCTGAATTAGTTCGAACCGCTTGCCGCTGGAATTTCGAGCACGTCGTGCGCTTCCGTTGCGTACGGGTGGTCGTAGCCCGCCATGTCGGGCGCACCGCCACCTTCCATCTTTCCGCTGACGACGTGAAGTTTGTTGCCGATGAAGCCCATGGCGTTGCCATGGCGCGCGCTCGGCATCGATGGGAGGATGTCCCAGGTGTTGCTCGCCGGATCGAACGCCTCGAGCGCGCGGAACGCCGCCGCCAGCTGCCGGTTCTGCAGCTCGCCCCCGCCGACGTAGATCTTGCCGTTGTAGGTGGCCGCACCGCCGCCGCTGCGCGGCGTCGGCATACGGTCCTTGATCGCACCCCACAGGTTCGTTGCGGGATCATATTCCTCGACGACATCTATGTTGGTCGTCGCGGGAATGTTGCCGGCGCCGATGCGGCCGCCGATGACGTAAATCTTGTTGTTCACCACGCCGGAGAACGCGTGGTTGCGCGCGGTGGGCATCGGGCTCTTCTCGGTCCACGTGTTCGCCGCCGGGTCGAACATTTCGTTGCGGCCGGTGACGCGCGTGCCCTGCCCGTTCTCGAGCGGCTCGAGCCCTCCGATCAGGTAAATCTTGTCGCCAACCGTTTCCGCGATCGCCGAGCACCGCTTCACCGGCAGCGCCGCCTTTGCGGTGTAGTTGTCCGTTCCCGGGTCGTACTCCCACACGTTCGTGCTGCCGCCCTCGCCGCTGATGGCGCGCGTGCAGCCGCCGAAGATGTAGATCTTGCCGTTGAAAGCAGCCTGCGCCTGGTGATGCACCGCCACGGGAATCGGCTTCTTCTTCGTCCACTTGTCCGGCCCCGGGTCGTACTCGTAGACCAGCGCCGGCGGACAACTGAAGCAGGGTCCCTTGCTCACGTTCGGCGGCGGCGGCTGTACTCCCTTCGGCGTGAAGCCGAATCCGCCGATCACGTAGAACTTTCCATTGACGACGGTGCCGTACAACTCTTCTTCCGGTTCCGGGAACGGCGCCGCCTTGGACCATCGCATGCCGCGCGCCGGCGGGTTCTGGGCGATCACCGTTTCGCCGAGCGCGAAGCCGATGACGCACGCAGCGAGCACCGCTGCGAAGACACGTCTCACGTGCATTAGTCCTCTCCGAAAATGAATGGGATTCAGATTGGGCGGAGTGTACGTCTCAAGGGCAGCCAAGACAAGCGCCGTGTTATCGTGTGCGCCGAAGGAGCGTCATCATGACATCGCTAATGCGCCGGACCAGTACGGCTCTCGCTGCGGGGCTCGTCTTCGGGATATTGACGGTTTCCGCGCAGCAGTCCCCTGGACGCTGGGACACCGAGAAGTACGCCAAGCTGCCGCAGCCCGCGGAGGAATACACGCCGGTGCAGGTCAACGACAAGCTCTATCTCATTGGCGGCAACGCGGCGGTGCTGACGCCCGGCGCGCGCGCGACGCATCCGGCCCGGGTCATGGTGTACGACCTGGCGAACAACACCTGGACGGAGAAGAAGAACACACCCTTCTTCGCCGACCACATGAGTGCCGCCACAGCGAACGGCAAGATCTACGTGTTCGGCGGCTCCGGCGCGATGACGCAGGAAGCGCCGAGCGGCACGCTCGACAACGCGTGGGAGTACGATCCGGCGGCCGACAGCTGGAAGGCGCTCGCGAAGCTGACCTCGAAGCGCACTGCCGGGGCGGCCATCGAGTTCAGCGGGAAGATCTACTTCATCGGCGGCTCGGCGGATGTGACCGGCGCCGACGGCCGCGTGCAGAATGCGGGCCTCGTTGTCGGCACCAACGAGGTATATGACCCTGCCACGAATACGTGGCAGGCACGCAAGGCGATGCCGACCCCCCGCAACCATCCGGCGATCGGCGTCGTCAATGGAAAGATCTATCTGATCGGCGGGCGCATTACGGCCAACAACATCGGCGGATACGCGGCCGCAAACGTTGACGTGGTCGAGGAGTACAACCCGGCTACGGATTCATGGCGCGCGATGAACCGCATGCCGTCGGCGCGCAGCGGACAGGGATGGACGACGTATCAGAACAAAATTTACGTAGCCGGCGGCGAGCAGCACGACTATCACATCGAAGGCGTGCTGCGCGACGTCGAGGTCTTCGATCCGGCAGCGAACGACTGGTATCGCTTGCCGGCGCTGCCCACGGGCCGGCACGGCGTCAACGTCGCCGCCTTCAACGGCAGGCTGTTCGTCATCGGCGGCCACACGGTGTTCGCCGGCGGCGGCGGCCATGCGTTGGATTCGCCGCTCAACGAGGTATTCGAGTTCGCGGGTGCAGGACGTACCAACTGATGCAGTCACAAACCACGGAGGCACGAAGACACGGAGATACCGTAGTGTCTGTGCTCCGTGCCTCGGCTCCGTGGTTCGTGGCGGTAATCTTTCTGGCGCGCGCTGCCAGCGCCCAGGGCTCCTACGAGGCTCCTCCGTTCGACTCCATTCACATCGCCGTTCCCGAGATCTCGACGGCGCTCGGCTGGTATCGAAACAACATCGGCGGCAACGCGGGTGAGACCGCCGATCGCATCGCGTTCGGCAGGTGGACCGGCGACCATCCACTTCCGCTGTCGTTGATCTTTGAAGTCTCTGCCGGTGCGAAGCCGAGCGCGGGCAGCGTCATCGACAGCATCGGGTTCTCGTACGCCGACCTCGACGCCAAATTGAAGGAGCTGCAGGCGGCGGGCGTGAAGATCACCGCACCGCCGGTGAAGACGGGTCAGGACTGGAAGCGCGCCTTCATCGAGGATCCATGGGGGACGCGCATCGAACTCGTCGAGGATCCGGACAACCTCGGCCTGCATCACGTCAATCTGCACGTCAAAGACGTCAACGCGAGCCTTGCTTGGTACGTGCGCGCCTTCGGTGGGGACCGGGCGAGCGTCTATGGGCGCGAAGGGATCCGCTACCGCGATCTCGGCCTGTTCTACGTGTTCGCGTCAAAAGACGACGCGGCCGAGCCGAGCGAGGGCCACTCACTCGACCGCATTTCGTGGGGACCGATCGATCTGGACAAGACGGTCAACGACCTAAAGCAGATGGGGTTCGACAAGTTCTCGTCGGACACGAACCCGCGCGCCAACCCGCAGTGCAACTTCATCGCGAGCGGCGCGGAGGAAGGCATCCGCCGGCTGTTCTGTACTCAGCCGAACCAGCTCCCCCACCGCACCGTGTATCTGGTGGCGCCCGACGGCGTCAAGGTGGAGCTCACCCAGCATCTGGAAGCGGCCGGGCATTAGGAAATTCCAAGCTCAAAATTCCCAGCACCAAGACCCAAGATTCTCTACTGCGGCCACGCCGCGTCGACGTCCATGTTGACGATGGCCTGTACCTGTGCGGTGGGAACCTGCGGCCGGATGTACGGGCGCCCCACGCTCTTGTGGCACGAGTAGCAGCTCTCGAGCATTGTTTTGTAATTCTTCTCAAATGCGGGGGCATCCTTCTTCGCGATCGCGTCTTTGACCATCGCGAGGCTGCTCGTATCGATGCCGTCGAATATGCCCGTCAGGTCCACGTCGGTGCCGTCGGCCGTGTTACGAATCGTGGGATTCTTACGGACGAGCTGCTGAATGTGTCCGCGCGCTTCGTTGAAGTAATACTGCGCCAGCGGCCAATTCCGCTTCCGGCCCGCCCACCACAAGTTGGTCCAGTGCCACTGCACGTCCATCATGATGGTCGAGTTTGTCGGGATTAACTGTCGCAGCGCCGCTACCTCCTGCGACAACTGCTCGTTCGTCAGCGTCGGAGGCGCGCCGCGCCGGCCCTCGCCCTGCTGCGCGTACAACGTCGGCAAGTTCATGCCGATCAGGATTCCAGCGACGAGCAACAGCCCGCCGATAATGACATGCCTCGACATGACAGTTCTCCTCAATGATTAGGTCGGTGAATAGAGTTCGAGCTCGTGCGAATCCACGATCGTCTTCATCAGTGCTGCTCCTTCCGCGCCGTCCCTTGGAGCTTGGAGCTTGGAACTTGGAACTTGGCAGCTTACCTAAGCTCCAACACATCGTGTTGTGCCGTGTTCAGCGGCTCCCCTCCGCCGAAGGCTGCCGTAATGTGGCCGCCGACGACATGAAAGCGGTTGCCGATGACGCCGCCCGACACTCCGTAGCGCGCCAGCGGCATGTTGCCGAGCGCCTGCCAGCTGTTGCTCGCCGGGTCGTAGGCCTCGAACGCGCGCGACACGGAATTGTTCAGGGCCGTGATGCTTTCCCCGCCGGCGACATAGATGCGGTTGTTGAAGACGCCCGCGACACCTTCATCACGCGGCGTCGGCATCCGGTCCTTGAGAAAGCCCCATTTGTCCGTGGCAGGGTCGTACTCCTCGACGACGTCCGTCACGCTGCCCGTCGTCGCAAACGCGGTCGCGACGCGGCCACCGATCAAGTAAATCTTTCCATTGACGACACCAGCAAACATCGAGTTGCGCGGCGTCGGCAGAATCTGTTTTGCGGCCCAGGTATTGGACGCGGGATCGTAGACCTCGTTGCTGTCGAGCACGCGATGCGGCTGGTTCGGATCGAGCGACTGCCCCTCGCGCGCCTTGTAGTTGGTCGCGCCGCCCATCACGTAGATTTTTCCGCCAGCTGCAACGGCAACGGCGGCCAGCCGCGCCGTCGGCATGGCGGCGAGCGCCTTCCACGAATCCGCGGCGGGGTCATATTCCCATGCGTTGTTTGCAGGGACGTACGCGCCGCTCCCAGCTTGCTTCTGCGTGCCGCCGCCAAACACGTATATCTTTCCGCCGTTCTCGGCCACGGCGACGTGATGCGCCGCCAGCGGCATGTTCTTCTTTCTCGTCCACTTGTCACCGGCCGGATCGTATTCCCACACGGCGCCAGGAGGTGTCCCGGTCAGGGCGACGGGATTGCCGCCGATCAGATAGAGCTTGCCATTCGCGACGACACCGTTGCGCTCTTCGTTGGCTTCGGGAACGGGTGCAAGACGAACCCACCGCTGTCCGGGCGGAAGTCCTGGAGCGATACCCTGACCCGGAGCACCTGCGTCGCCGCGGCCGCCACGGCCCTGCGCGGACAGCGTGGCCGCCGAGAGCAGCAGGATGAAGAAAATGCGTCCTCTCAAAATGACCCCCGGCCCCATTTAGCGCGTGCCTCCCGCCGCCGGCTTGCCGATGATGAAGCCTTCCACCGCCGGGGATCCGCCGGGACCTCCGCCGCCGGTGCCGCTCTGCAGCTGGCCCGTGGCGGTGTAGAAGACGCCGTTGATGATGCCGCCGGCAAACCCGTGGCGTGCGACGCTCATCGGCGGCAGCTCGTACCAGAGATTGCGCGCCGGATCGTACGCCTCGGCATTGCGGAACACGCCCACCATGTCGCGATTCAGATATTCACCGCCCGACATGTAAATCAACTTGCCGTCGGTGGCGAAGGCCATGCCGCTGCGCGGATACGGCATGCGCGCACGCACGCGCCACGTGTCGGTCGCCGGGTCGTACTCCTCGACCGCATCCGTGCTGCTCGCGCCGACGAATGACGATCCGATGCGGCCGCCCATCACATAGATCTTCCCGTTGACCACGCCGCCGGCGAGATGGTTGCGCGGTACGAGCATCGGCGCCTTCGTCTCCCACTTCCCCGTCTCGGGATCGAACACTTCAACGGTGTTCACGGTGCGATGCGGTACGTTTGCGGCGATCGAGACGTCTTCGGTCTGCAGCGGGTGATATCCGGCTCCGCCAATGACCCAGATCTTGTTGTTCAGCACCAGCGCGATGCCGCCGCCGCGCTTGGTCGGCATCGGGCCGAGCTCACGCCACTTGTCGGTTGCCGGCGTGTACTCCCACACGCGATTGGTGGGATACCAGTTGTCGCTGGTCGGCGAGATCTTGACGCCGCCGCCAAACGTATAGAACTTGTCTTTGAAGCCGGTGATCGCCTCGTGATGCACCGGCATCGGGATGTCGGTCTTCTTCGTCCACCTGTCAGCGGCCGGGTCGTACTCGTTGAGCCACCCCGCGAGTCCGCCGGGCGCGTTCGCGCCGTAGCCCCCGAGAATGTACAACTTGCCATTGACGACCGCCGCGCCGACTTCCTGCGTCGGCTGCGGATAGGGCGCGAAGTTCTGCCAGTGTCCCTCTGGATATTGCGCCGACAACGTCGTCGCTGCCGCGACGAGCATGACCGCGCAGAAGAATCGCGATTTCATGATTAGTTCGTCTCCGTTATTGGTCGTGGCGCCGGCGCCTGCACTTTGCCCTGCACCTTCTCCGCGAACTGACTGAACGGCACGACCGCCCTGCCGTGTGATGGCGCGAGCTGCGCGACATCGAGCTTCAGCTCCTTCAACCGCGTATCGAGCGCCGCGTAGTACGGGCTGACCAGGCCTGGCGGTGGATCGTTGGGCCGCGGCATGCCGAAGTCGTTGAAGATGTCGGTGATCATCAACAGCTTCTCCTTCGGCAGATACGACATCAGCAGATTCTCGGCGTGGCCGTTCTCCACGTGGTAGATGTCCATCTCGCGCGTGCCGTCGCTGATGACGTACTTATCCTTGTCCTTCAGGTAGATGAAGTTCGCCTTCTTCGCGTTCTTCGTCAGCGCGTCCGGCTCCAGCGTGTGCGGCGCCTTCAGCACGACGTCCTCGTAGAACTTCTTGTTCATCTCGTGCGTGATGATCGTCGAGCCCTCGGCCACGAATGCCCGCAATCCCGCGGAATGATCGGAATGATGGTGCGAGTTGACGTGATACTTGATTGGTTTACCCGGCACGAGGCGATGCGCCTCGGCGATGTTGGCCAGTGCGCGCCCTTCGGTTACAGACGACTCGACGATGACGAGGAAGTCCTTGAACTCGACGAGCTGACTGTTCGGATCCGGCGTGCCGGCCAGATACCACACGCCGTCGGCGACCTTCGCCGATTCGACGCGTGCAGCCTGTGCGCCGGCGGCGGGAGCCTGCAGGCTCACCGCCGCGTTCGGTTCGACGCTCGCCACGTTGATGTCCAGCACGGGATAGATCCACTGCTTCTGGACGATGTGGCCGGGAAACTTCACGCCGTTGAAGTCCCGGTAGTCGCTGAACATCGTCTCGATGGACATGTCGCCGAGCGTCGGCTGCGGCGTCCACGTTTCAATCTTCTCGATCAGGTGCTGGGCGTTGATGTAGCCGTTCACCTTGTACTTCCCGCCAGCCGTGAACGACACCATGGTCATCGGCCTGCCGGCCACACGTGTCTGAGTCGTCGTCGGCTGCGCCGCCAACGCCGCGCGGACGAAGCCCTGCGGCGTCAGCAGGACGGAGCCGCCGCCCCAGGCGGAGTTGTCGCCGGTCATGGCGGCCTGCGTCGTGTCGGTGTAGAGCGGCTGCTGGCCGCCGCCGTGCGGAGGATTTTCGAACTGGCTGCGCGTCAGCTCTTCGCGCGAAACGCGCTTGTCGAAATCGATAGTGCGCGTGTACTTCGCGTAGAACTTCGGATAGGGCGCGTCGGGCCGCCAGTTCTGCAGGAAGTTGTAGGCGAAGCCGGTCCCCGTGTATCGAATTGACTTCAGGTTCGATGCGCCGAGCGCCTGATCGGCCTCACGCAGCACGCCCGTCGCGTCCTGGCCGAGTCCAATTGTCCCCGACAGCGCAAGCGCCGCACAGACGAGTGCTCTTCTCAATGGTGCTCCTTGGTGACGTAGTGCAGGTGGTCGCGTTCGCTGCAGGGAAGTGATTCGGGAAGCACGGCCGTCGCATCGGCATTCAGCCGCACTGTCCGCGGCTCCCACACCCACGGTTTCAGCAGCACGTCCGGATCTTCAGCCGTCACCTGCCAGGTCAACGTGTTGCCGTTGCGCGTGAGGCGTTCAACGACGTGCAGGTTTTCGCTGTGGAAGTAGCCGCCGGTGTCGAGCCAGCTCGAGCTGTTGAAGCCGATGCTGTCGATGACCATGGTGTCGCCTTCCCATCGGCCGATCGACTCGCCGAACCATGTGCCGTCGAGATCGTTCAGGTTGCTGTGCCGGCGGCCGTCGATCGGAATGACGCGATACGTAGCGGGAAAGGCAGTCGCGCCGCCGACGCCGAGATACAGGAAGATGAGTTGATCTTTCGTCTGGACGATTTGCGCCGGCGGACCGGAGCGCGGGATGCCGGGCGGCATGCAGTTGAATCCGGGATCCGCAGTGTTGCTCTCTTGATCGAGCTTCTTGACCGTCTCCCAGTACTGCGGTTTGTAGAGCGGTTTGTTGGTCGCCATGCGGCGCACCAGCGCGTTGTCGCGCTCGAAGTTCTCGATGTTGTCGTCTCGCGTCGCCAGAATCGAAGGCGCGATGCCGACCGCTCCGAGCGAATTCCGGACCTGCTCTCCGAAGGCGGCGCCGCCGCCACCACCGCCGCCCGCAGGACCCGTCCATAATCCGCTGAGATCCGGGTGACCGTCCGGCGTGCGCGGCGTCGAACCCTGCTGCGCGGACACGGCCGACGCGAGGCAGAGTGCGAGACCTGCCGCAAGAACAATCTTCATAGCGACCTCACGAGAGATGTCGGGAGGATTTTACTCAGTTCGATTGCGGAGAGGCGCCTTTCTTGACGCTCGCCGGAACGGGCATGACGACATACAGGTTCCCGGTTTCAGTCTCGACGGTGGTGAGATCGCGCGTCACCATGCCGTTGCGCTTTTCCACCATCGTTCCTGGCATGAACGCTTCGATCTTGTTCAGCGGGTTGTTGTAGTCGTCGTACTTCGCGTAATCGAACGTGTAGACCGTGTTGCCGTCGCGCACCTCGATGTGCTCGGCCTGGTTCTGCGCGCTGAGCGTCGCCTTCGCCACGGCGCCGCCCGCACTGGGAATCGGATACGTGACGACAGCTTTGCCAGTACTCCAATCGACGCTGGCGTTTTCCTTCGCGGCGGCCGCCGCTTTCGGGGCGCCCTGCGGGCTCGCCCAGAAGCGGATCAACCGCTCACGCAGCAGCGCCGGCTTCGGCGTCGCCTTTCCCTTGCCTGGCACGATCTCGGCTCCTGGAATGTCCTCGTCCCACGCGTACTGACCGCTGACGACCTCGACGTTCGAATACGTCTGGCCGTTGGCGCGCGTGCAGGCGATCTGAATGCGCTCGCCGGGGATCTGATAGTTGTTGCTGATGCGGTACTTGGTCAAACGGCACGGCTGTCCATCGACCTGCACCGTGCCGTTCGCCTTCAGCTCCAGCGTCGCGACCGCTTCGATTTCCTGGGGTCCGCGCAGCATGCCCATGTACCACGCCCAGTTGAAGAGCACCGCGCGCAGATCCTTGGCGCCAGGCGCTGGCGTGTAGCGCGCCGGCGGTCCACCCTGCCTCTGGGCCGTCGCGCCGGCAACAGCCACCGCCGCGATCGCAATCGTGATGACCAGTTTTTTCATAACGAATCCCGAACCCCGAATCCCGAGTCCCGGCCTAGTGCCGGATTTGCGTGACCATGTTGTCGTGGTCGTAGTCCTTGCACGGCGTCGATTCAGGCAGCAACCCTGCGTCCTTGTTCGGATTCAGCCGCAGCATCCGTGGCGCCAGCACCCAGGGCTCGGCGAGCACTGCCGGATCCTCGACGGTCACCTCATAGCGCAACGTGTTGCCCTGCCGTGTGAACTTCTCGACGACATGCATCTGATCCGAGTGGAAGTAACCGCCCTTATCCAACCACGTCAGATCGTTGAACGCGATCGAATCGACGACGAGCGTGTCGGCCTCCCAGCGGGCCACCGAATCGCCCCAGAAGAAGACGTCCTGCGACTTCACCGGATCGTGCTTCCGTCCGTCGGTCGGAATGATGCGGTACTCGGACGTGCCGGCGCCGCCGCCACCTGACGCGTAGAGGAACACCACGTCATTCGCCGTCTGCAGGATGCGCGCGGGCGCCCCGGCTCGCGGCACGCCGAGCGGCTGGCAGGTGAACAGCGGATCGTACTTGTTGGTCCACATGTCGAGCTCCTGGACCTTGTCCCAGAACTCGGGCTTGTAGACCGGCCGATTCGTGTTCATGCGCGCGGTGAACTCGCCGTCTTCGGACTGGTTCGTATACTCGCTGCATTTCACCTGATTCGGCGCGCAGCGGCGCGACGGGAACACCTCGGACAGGTTGCCGCTGCCGTCATCTTCGGCCTGGCGCGCCCCGCCGCCGCCACCACCCGCTCCCCATACTCCGCTGAGATCCGGATGGCCGTCGGCCATACGCGGAGTGGGAACGTCGGCACCTGCAGCCGCACCCTGCGCGCCGCCGCCGCGGCCCTGGGCGAAGGCGAGCGAGGCACCTGCCACTGCGATGATCGCAGCGACACCCAGATAAACAAGTCGGCGCATCATGGCCGTGTCTCCTAGTTACCGTTCGGGTCGCCGAACCAGAACGTCAGTTCCTTACCGTCAGGGAACACCAGCACGCGGAGGAATCCCATCGGGTTGCCGTTGCGCGCCGCGAACCCCTTGACCGTGTACTTCTGGCCAGGTTCGAGTGAGCCCGGTCCGGTGCGTGCGAGGCCGCGCGTCCGCAGCGTCCCGGCGTTGGTCGTCTGGAAGACCCACTCCGTGACCTTGCCGTCGGGTCCCGTGACATCGAGGTGCAGCATCGAATGCGGGTTGATGAACTCCATCTTCTTCAACGTGCCCGTCCACTCGCCGGCTTTATCCATGTCGTACTGCGCCGCGATGGCGTGATGCGCGGCAACTGGAACAGCGGCCAGCAGCATCCCCGCGAAAGCCAACAGAATCCATGAAGACTTGCGAATCATTGAAAACCCTCCTTGGCTAGAACGTCGTCCTGAACCCGAACTGCGCCGTCCGCGGTTGGAAGGCGATGTTCGAGTCGTATTGCGGCGCTCCGTAGTTCCGCGCGGCCTGGTTCGTGACAAACGCGTTGTAGTTCGCATGATTGAACATGTTGAACACTTCCGCGATGCCGTCGATGGTCACCCGGTTGCTCAGCTTGAACCGCTTCTGCAGGCGCGTGTCCACGCGATGCAGGTTCGTGCGATCGAAGCTGTTGCGCTCGATCAGCGATCCATTGGCCAGCAGCCGATTGGCGGAGCCGGTGATGCCGTTGTTCGTCCCGACGATGCTGGCGGTCGCAGACGCACCGAGGCCAAGGATGTCGAGGCCGGAGGTGGGCGTCATCTTGCCGTTGTCCGCGAAGAAATACAGCCCGCTCAACTGGAAGCCAGCCGGCAGCTCCCAGATGCCGTTGACCGTCGCGCGATTGCGCTGGTCGCCGTTGAGGAAATGCTCGTTGACGAGGAGCGGATTGAGCGCGATCGGCGCGTCGCACGTGAAGACGTTTGCCGACGGGTTGGTGATGGCGTACTTGCAGCCCTTATCGATGTTCACAGGCGCGTACTGATATTCGTAGTTGAACTGCAGCAGATAGGTCGCTGACAGCTGCCAGTGGTTCGCCATCCGCTTGTTCAACTCGAACTGCATCGCATAGGACGTCGGACCGTTCGGCTGCACGACGTTCTGGTTCACCGCGCCCCAGCCCTTCACCGGCCGGTGCGCCAGGTCCGTGAACGGATACGGCGCTCCGGTGGCTGGGTTGAACGCCAGGTTCACGTCCATGATGCTGACGACGTCCTTGTTATTCGTGTAGATGAAGTCCGTCGCTAACGACATTGCGGCGCCGATCTGCCGCTGGATGCCGACGTTGGCCTGATGCGTGTACGGCAGGTTCGAGCGAATCGCCGGCAGCGTCAGGAACGGTGAACGCTGATTCGACGTTGCGACGGCCTGCGCGTAGGTTGGAATCGGACCATTGAACGGATTCAGCGGGAAGTCCGGACGGCCGTCGTAGTTCACCTGAATGTTGGCGACCTGCGCGTCAACGCGGTAGGCGTGCGACGAGTTGATCGCGCCGCCGGAGAACATTCCCCATCCGCCGCGCGCCACCGTCCGATCGTTCAGGCTGTAAGCGAAGCCGAGACGTGGCTGCACGTTGTTCTTGTCGACGCTGCGCACGGGGACCCACTGATCGAAGGGCAGATCCTCGGCCCACGTCCCGTCGACGTAGTCATAGCGCACGCCCAGATTGAGCGTCAGTTTGCCGTGCGTCCAGTCGTCCTGCGCCCATGTCGCGAAGCTGTTGATCGGACTGTTGACGTGGAAGTCGCCGACGGCGAGCTGATAGAAACGCGTGATCGGCGCTAGCGCATTCAGGTTCCAGGACGTTACGTCGTTGTAGACCGGGAACAGCGACTCGATGTTCGCCGGAACCGGACCGCCCTGCGCGTCGAGCGTGCCGCCGCAGTTGATGCAGAGGAAGATCGGCGATCGATCGGCGATGTATTCACCGCCGGTCTTCACGTCGTGCCGTCCACCTTTGACGAACGCGAACGAGAAATCGTCACGAACGGTCTTGGTGATGTCGGCCAGATCCTGCGGCGACCGAGTGTGCGCCTGGCCGATGGTGAAGCCGCGCAGGAGGATGCGCGGGGTGCCGTGCGTGAATCCTGCGGCGGCCTGCGGGTGCTGCGGCCAGTTGACAACCGGATTCGTCTGCCACCAGAAGCGTCCGTAGCTGACGGCGACCTCGTTGACGGCCGACGTGCTCACCACCTGCGTCAAACGACCGGTGAGGTCGTTGGCATGCTTCGGCACCGAACTCGGTGAGGACGGATGAATCGTACTGCCGCCGGCCCAGCGCGCGTCGTACGGGTCCCATGTCCGCTCGAGATTCTGGCGGTAGATGAAGTGCGTCTTGGGCGAGAACTGGATGTCCAGGCGGCCGCCGCCCTTCTTCTCGGTGTAGGTCCCCTGCAGGTTGATGTTGAACGCGGGATACGGCGTCGTGTACGGCCGCGTGTACGGCGACCGCTCGTACTCGTAGTTCAGGAAGTAATGGATGCGATCCTTTCGAATCGGGCCGCCGTAGGTCGCGCTCAACTGCTGGTCGGAATATGGCAGGACCTTGTTCTGGATGAAGTCCTTCGCGTTGAACCGGCTGTCGCGGAAGTAGCCGGCGAAGCTGCCCGAAGGCGAGTTCGTCCCGGATTTGGTAATCGCGTTCACCTGGATGCCGGTCGATCGGCCCTGGCGCGCGTCGAACCGGTTGGTGATCACTTCAAACTCCGCGATCGTGTCCTTGCTGAAACGCGGCTGGCCGAACGTCGTGGCAATCGACTGTGTGACCTGCTGGCCATCGACGTTCAACTGGAAGCTCGATGCCGGCGTTTCCGCCACGAAGTTCTGCCGGCTACCGGCGGCGAGCAGCGTCAGGTCCATGAAGTTGCGGCCGTTGACCGGCAGATCGGACACCTGCCGCGAGTCGATGGTGCTTCCGAGGTTCGACTGCGTCGTGTCGACCAGAGGCGCCTCGCCGGTGACGGTCACTGATTCCTGCAATGTCGCGGGCGCCATCTGCAGGTTGAGCGCGAGCTGCTGGCCGACAAGCACCTGCACGGCCCGCCGCTCGGCCATCGAGAACCCGGAGAGTTCCGCGCCGATTCGATAGGTGCCGATGCGGACCGGAATCAAGTATTTCCCTGTCGAGTCGGTGACGCCTTCGAAGCTGTTTCCGTTCTCTTCGTTGACCACACGCACGACAACCCCCGGCAGCACGCCGCCGGTCTGATCGGTCACGGTACCGCCGATGGCGGCTTCCTGAGCCGACGCGGTCGTTGGTAGCAATAGAAAAGGAAGGGCCAGTAACGCCGCGATAACTACGCGTCGGAACGAGATTTCACGCATCGATCCTCCTAGATGGACGTGCCGGAAAATCTTGAAGGCGGGCAGGTTATACCACAAACGGGTCGCTCAAAATGCGCCGCCAATATATGGAAGCATGCGGCCGAAATAGATCACGCCGAGCCACAGAAAGATCTGTGAAGCCGCGAGGAATTTCGCGGTCGCCGGCGCGCTATCGCCTGTGCCGAGCGTCCACACATCGTCAAACAGCGTGAGATAGAGCACGTTGGCGCCGGCCAGCAGCATGAACAGCACCTTCAGATGAAACGCTACGTTGTCGATGTACTGAAACGCCTGTCCGACAAAGAACAACATGCCGGTCACGGAGTTGATGACGAACCCGAGGACGCCCCACGGCAGCAGCCGATGAATGTCGATGAACGGGGCGTTGCGCATGAAGCCAAGGATCCGCAGGTTGCCAACGAGCACGACGCCGAACAGCAGCGACAGTCCGATGAAGTGCAGCGCTTCGAGCGTCGGCCATGCGTTGGGATGATGGAATTGGTAGTACCGGACCTGCGCGCCGCGCAGGGCGTACGGCGCCAGCGCGCCCGAGGTCGCCGACGGCCGCGTTCCTGGCGCGAGAATCTCCGGGTGGGTAATTTCACCGCCAATGTTCGCAGCGTTGGCCATGAGTGCGATCGTGATCACCGACAGCAGCAGCACCGTCGGTGACGCCCATTTCGAACGGCCACCGGGTTTCCGCGCCTGCCACAGACCAAACCACGCAGCCACACCGGTGGCTTCCATGAAGACGAGCGCAAGAAACGCCGCGCTCTGATGCACGGCGATCAACTCGGCACTGTAGCCCGGCCGATTCTTCATCACCGCTTCCGCAGCGTGGCCCGTCATGTATGTCGCCAGCGACGCGAGCGCAATGGCGAAGAAGAGCGCGAAGCTGCCGCGAAGCAAGTCGTCGCTCTTCTTCGCGAAGGCGAGCAGCAACAGTCCAAACGCAACGATGGTGCCGACGGTCGGAACGTGATTGAGCAGCAGATGAAGGTGAACGAGATTCATGACCCACCCGACGTAGACAAGGACCGGAGGTCCGCGTCTACTGCAAATACGCGATGAAACGTCCCGTCGTGATGACGCCGACCCAGACCGCGAGAGCCATTGCGGCGAGCCCTCTGATGAGTGAGGGGATGCTCCCGTCACTGCCCTCGCTCTGTACGAATTTCTCGAGGGGGACGGCGAGCACGACGCCGACGGCGATGAGTGTCAGCTTCGCGTAGTAGATCGGCTGGTTCCCCGTGATGGTGGCGTGCGCGGCGAACAGCAGGCTGCCGGTAATCGCGTTCAGCACGAAGCCGGCCCAGAAGATCTTGAAGAGCATGCGCATCGAGGACACCGGCAGTGGCCTTCCGACGCCGACCAGCCGCAGACATATCATGAACATGACTCCGGCGGTCAGGCCCATGCCGACGCTATGCAGGAACAGAATGAGCGGGAAGCTCCAGATTGTTTCGTCCGTCGCGATCCAGTTGGCGATGGACAGACCTTGCAGCCATTCAAAGAATGATTCCATTAGACCCTGTCTGGTGTGAGATGAGCGGCGCGTAGTCTATCGTACGGAGTGCGAGAAGGCGGGCGTAACGAGCTGGCCGTTCACTGCCCGCGCGAGGAACGAACGAATGAGAATCGGATTCATCGGACTCGGGACGATGGGCGGACGCATGGCGACGAGTCTGCGCAATGCCGGTCACGAGATGTACGTGAACGACATTCGTCCTGAAGCGGTCGCGCCGCACGTCGCCGCGGGCGCGTGCGCGCTGCCGACCGCGCGCGATGTCGGCGCCGCTGCCGACATCGTCTTCACTTCCCTGCCAGGGCCGGCGGAGTTCACCGATGTCGCCGTCGGCGCCAACGGTCTCCTGCACGGCATGTCGCGCGGCAGCGTGTTGTTCGACCTGACGACGAATTCGCCGACAACCATCCGCAACATCCATGCGACGTTCGCAGACGCAGGACTGCATCTGCTCGATGCACCCGTCAGTGGCGGCCCGAAGGGCGCCGAGACACGGTCGCTCGCCATCTGGGTGGGGGGCGAACAGGACGTCTACACCCGCTACGAGAAGCTGCTGCGCGATATCGGCGATCAACCGAGCTACATCGGACCGGTCGGTGTCGCGTCGGTTGCCAAGCTCGTACACAACTGCGCGGGCTACACGATTCAGGCGGCGCTCGCCGAAGTCTTCACGATG
This sequence comes from Vicinamibacterales bacterium, assembly GCA_035492455.1. Taxonomy (GTDB): domain Bacteria; phylum Acidobacteriota; class Vicinamibacteria; order Vicinamibacterales; family UBA2999; genus Gp6-AA40. The sequence goes on from DATJJE010000065.1 coordinate 32,173, forward strand.
GGCGTCAAAGGTGGCGTCGATCCGCTGGTGCTGTGGCGCATCTGCCGCCAGGGGTTCGTCGGCCGAGCGCGCGTGTTCGATCGGCTGGCCGATCAGTTCCTTCCCGCGACGTTCGATCCACCGAACTTTCGTCTGCACCTCGCGCACAAAGACGTGTCGCTCGCCACCGCGCTGGCGCGCGAGCTGAACGTGCCGATGCGGCTCTCGAACCTGGCGCTCGAGGAACTGACCGAGGCGGTCAACCGCGGCTGGAGCGAGCGCGACTCACGCGTGGCGATGCTGCTGCAGGAAGAGCGCGCCGGCGTGCAGATAAAGGTGTCGCCCGAACGGATCCGGGAAGCGCTGCGGCAGGATGGTTAGTGGTTGGTGGTGGTGGGAACTTTACTTGGTCGCTGGCGGCGTCCAGTTCTGCAGAAGCGTGATGGGGGCCGTGGCCTCGTCGAGCACGGTGTCGATCAGAAACCGCCCGTCGCGGGCCACGTCGTATTGGGTGCCCAGGCGATTGTCCACGCCACCGCCGTAAATGCGCGTATCGAACAGCTTCACAGGCGCGCCTGGTGCGAGAGAGGTACCCATTACCGTGATGGACGCCGCCATCATCTGGCCGGCCTGTCCGATGTAGTACAACTCCTTACCATCAGCTCGCCACCGCGGCGAGATACCACCGGCTGTTGACACCTGCCACTGTCCTGCCGCACTGTTTGCCGGCGCATTCGCGGCGGAGGGCGGCACGAATGGCCGAACGTAGATCTCAAACCGGCCCGATTCGTTGGACTGGTACGCGATCCATCGACCGTCCGGCGAAAAAACGCCTGAGTATTCCGTGAAGTTGGTCTTCAGGAACACCCATGGCTTCCGGTCGCCCTCGAGCGGCAGGACCCACATGTCGGCGTCCGTTTGCGGATCGATGCTCATATACAGAAGGAATCGGCCGTCCGCGGACCAATCCCCGGCCACCTTGCTTTGCGGCGACTCCACGAGCAGATCCTCGTTGCCCGCGCCGCCGGACGCCTTCACATACAGGTTCCGTGTAGCACCGGTGCGGGTCGAGTCGAACACGATCCGGCTGCCGTCTGGAGACCAGACCGGAAAGCGATCGAGCGCCGCATCGAACGTGAAGCGGCTCGAGCGTGTGCCGTCCAGCAGCCACACATCCGCGTTGCCTTGCACCGTGCGATTGACAGCGGCGCGGCGGCCATCGGGCGACACACGTGGATTCCACAGGTTGCTTTCGTCTGGCGCGCCCAGCGTACCAAGTGCCTTCCCCGTGCGGTCGAACCAGTTCAGTTGCCGCCGGTTCGTCGTGGCGGTCCGGTACGCCAACAGGCCTGACGC
>DATJJE010000066.1:0-6280 GCA_035492455.1 Vicinamibacterales bacterium
CATCGCGTTGAGCGGATCGGGGATGCCCGCGATCAGCGATCCGAGCGTCATCAGCACCGTGCCGGAGAGCACCGCCTTGATGGCGCCGGACAGGTTGAAGCCCAAAATCAGCTCGAAGCGCGTGATGGGCGTGACGAGGTAGCCCTCGTGCAGACCCCGCGCCTTGTCATCCATGAAGATGATGCCGCCGCCGATCATCACCATCATGAAGATGGACATGACGACGATGCCAGGCAGCAGGTACTGGATGTACGGCACGTAGGGGTAGACCTCGACGACGTCGAGCGTCGCCTTGCCGGTCACTCGTGCAGGCGTCGGCGGCTCGTTATAGGAGACGAGCAGCCCGTTCAACGTGCCAGCCAGCGCGTTGGCCACCACGTTGTCGGTGTTGTCCTCGATGAGCGCCACGCGCGGCTCGTTTTTGACGAGCACGCGGCGCGAGAACTCTGGCGGGATCGTCAGCACGCCGTTGACGCGTCCGTTGCGCAGGTCCGTCACCGCCTGGCCTTCGTCGGCGTAGTCAATCAGATCGATCGTGCGCGCGCCCGACGAAGCGGCCTGCGCCAGCTCACGGATCTTCACGGCTGGCAGGCCGTGATCCTGATCGACGACCGCCACCTTCAGGTGCTTGACGTTCCCGCCAAACGCATAGCCGAGGATGACGAGCTGCGCCAGCGGAAAGATCATCGATACGACGATCAGGATCGGACTGCGGCGGAACCGGCGCAGCTCGCGTTCGACGATGGCCCACATGCGCGACATGGCTAGCCCCTCCGCAACATGAATGGTGAGTCTGCCGCTGATGCTTCCTGCAGCGCATCACGCAGCTGCCTTCCGGTGTAGTGCACGAACACATCGTCAAGCGTGGTGCTCTGCACGGACAGCGACTGCACCACGACGTTCGCCGCGGCCGCGGCGTCCATCACCGCCAGCGTCGTGCCCGGTCCATTGCTCGAAGAAATGCGGTAGATGTGGCCGTGCGCATCGATCTTGTCCACGAAAGACAGCGTCGCCAGTCGTGCAGCCCAGTCGGCGGGCGCGTTCGCGAAGCTGACCTCGAGCACGTTCTTCCCGGGAATGGAAGCCTTCAGCATCATCGGCGAGTCGAGTGCCACGAGCTTGCCGTGATCGACAATAGCAATGCGATCACACAGCTTGTCGGCCTCGTCCATGTAATGCGTCGTGATGAGGACGGTCAGATTGCGCTGCGATTTGATCCGCTGGAGCATCTCCCACACCGCGGTCCGCGAAACAGGATCGAGACCCGTTGTCGGTTCGTCGAGGAAAAACACGCGCGGCTCGTGCACGAGTCCGCGTGCAATTTCGACGCGGCGCCGCATCCCACCGGAGAGGTTCTTGACCGGCTTGTCGCGCCACTGCAGCAGCTCCACAGCTTCCAACAGCTCTGGGATCACCCGCTGGCGCTTCTCGCGCGGTACGCCATAAAGCTTCGCGTAAATCAGCAGGTTCTCCTCGACGCTCAGCTCCAGGTCGCTCGTCATGGCCTGCGGGATTACCCCGATCGCGCGCCGCACATCATCGGACTGCTTGATGACGTCGAAGCCGCCAACGAGCGCGGTGCCGGCAGTCGGCGGTAACAAGGTGACGAGCATCCGGATCAGCGTCGACTTGCCCGCGCCGTTCGGACCGAGCAGGCCGAAGATTTCCCCCTCCTGCACGGTGAAGCTGATGCCGTCTACGGCGGTGAAGTCACCGAATTTCTTGACGATGGAGCGGACTTCGATAGCGTTCATGTTCTCAGCGGCGCGGACCTTTCACGTCCGCGATACCGGTAAATCGACATATGCCGTCATTCCCACCGCCAGACGGCGATCCTTGTTGTCTACCCGCAAGCGAATCTCGAATGTCTTGATGTCGCGCTTGGTTCGGCTGACGTCGCGCTGCGTTGCGAAGGCCGCTTCGACGCCGCGATAGAAGACCGTGCCTTCGCGCTCCTCGCCCGACGGCAGCCGTACCTTCAGCTTGTCGCCGACGCGCACGCGATCGATGTAGGTCTCTTCGACGTTGGCGCGAACCCACAGGTCATCCGGGTTGATCAGCGTGACGACCGGCTGTCCCGGCGTCACTACCTCGCCGATGCGTGCCGCCCGGACATCTACAATCGCGTCGATTGGAGCGCGCAGCTCGGTATACCCAAGGCGGACGCCCGCCTTCGCGTGCTGCGCCGCGGCTGCAGCCTGCTGTTTCTGGTTCGCTTCGAGCTGGCTGCGCCGTACTGCCACCTGGTCGGCGTTCGATCGCGCCAGCTCCACGGCGGCCCGCTGCGCGTCGATCTGTTTGGCGAGCGAGTCGATCTTCGACTGCGCGACCTGATATGCGGTCTTTGCGGAATCGAGCTCCTGCTGCGCGACGACGCCTTCCTTCGACATCCGCTCGGCGCGATCGAGCGTGATTTTCGAGTTGTCGAGTTCGGCGCGGGCCGCCATTTGCTGCGCCTCCGCGGCCGCAAGGTTGGCTTCGGCCTGGCGGATCTGATCCGAAACCTGTCGCTGCTGGTAGCGAAGGGCTGCCGCGCTCTCGGCCACCTGCGAGGTCGCGGTTGCCGCACCGGCGCTGTAATACGCCTCTTCCTGCTCGAGCTCGCCGGAGTCGAGCACGGCAATCATCTGACCGGCTTTCACCTCATCGCCCTCGTTGACGTTCAACTGCTCGATGCGTCCGGCAATCTGTGGGCTGACCACCACATCGTTGGTCGTGACGATGCCGGTGAGAACGAGGGGCACCGGACGCGAGGTGGTCCACCAGTAGTAGGCACCGCCGGCGACCAGAATCAGGAGGATCAGCGGACGAATTAGACGTTTCATGTCGATTTAAACAACTGTATTAAACATCTGTTTGACGCGTCAACAGCAAAGGGTCACGGGTCGACTCAAGGCGTAACATTAGCCGCCATGAAGAAGCTGATGCTGCTCACAGCCGTCCTTCCGCTGTCGGCATATTCGCTTCGCGCTGCCACAAATGTCGACGCGGCGTTCAAGGCGTTCTGGGACGCGCCTTCGACGGCCGCTGCCGAGAAGGCGGTGCGCGCAATCGGCGAGAGCGGAGTTGATTTCGATGAGGCGTGGAAGCGCCTGAAGGCGGGACGCACGTTCACAAAAGAGAAGACGGGGCTGATTCGCGTCCCCGTGACGGTCGGCGGCGAAGCGTTCGAAACCTTGATCGAGATTCCGGACGAGTACGATCCGACGAAGAAATGGCCGCTTCGCGTCCAGCTTCATGGCGGTGTCGGTCGTCCTCCCCAGCCGGGCCGACAGGCGCAATCGACACGCATTGGAGGCGAACCGCAGATCTATCTCGAGCCGCAGGCCTCGGACGAGAACGCCTGGTGGCATACGAGCCAGGTCGACAACATCCTCGGCGCCCTCGACGCGGTGAAGCGCAAGTACAACGTTGACGAGACGCAGACCTACCTCACCGGCATTTCCGATGGCGGAACCGGGACGTATTTCTTTGCGCTGCGCGAGCCAAATCCGTGGTCGGCGTGCCTGACGATCAACGGTCAGCCGCTCGTGCTTTCCAACCGCGATGCGCGCATCGAAGGAAACCTCTACCTCGGCAACCTCGCGAATTGCCCGCTCTACATCGAAAACGGCGACAACGATCCGTTGTATCCGGCCGAATCTGTGACGCCCCTCGTCGATGCGATGAAGAAGGCCGGCGTCGCGCCGGTCTACCACATCATGCGCAACGACAAGCACGACACGCACTGGTGGCCGGAAGAGCGCAGCTTCTACGAGATGTTCGTTCACACCCATCCGCGAGCGCTGCACCCCGACAGGTTGTCGTGGGAAACCGATTCCGTCGATCGGTTCAACCGTGTTCGCTGGCTGATCATCGACAAGCTGGGCGTGAGGAAGTCCGACGCCGCGCTTGACGATGTGAACAGCACGACATTCGAGGGCCAGAAGTGGCAAATCTTCCCGCGGCGTCGGCAGGTGCCGAGCGGACGCGTTGACATCGAGCGCCGCGGTAATACGTTCAGCGCGAAGACTCGCGGCGTGAGCGAGTTCACGCTGCTTCTGTCGCCAGATGCGATTGACTTTGCAAAGCCCGTTCAGGTCACCGTCAACGGCGGCCAGGCATTCGGCGGCGCCGTCAAGAAAGATCTGGCGACGCTACTGAAATGGGCCGCGCGGGACAACGATCGGACAGCTTTGTATGGCGCCGAGCTCCACATCATCGTCCCCTGAGGCGGTTGCGATCCGGCGGGCGATAGCCGCAGATTTGCCGGCACTTGGACCGCTCGGCGCATCGCTGCTTCGCTCGCACTACGCCTTCGACCCGCTGCGGTTCATGGCGCCGCGGGGCGACCCCGAATCGGGCTATGCGTGGTTCCTTGGGACCCAGCTCGAGGAAGAGGGGGTCGCGATCTTCGTTGCCGAACAAGGTGGCTCCCTCGTTGGCTACGTTTACGCCGGCCTGGAGCCGCAATCCTGGAAGGAATTACGAGAAGCGGCGGGGTTCATCCATGACGTTGTAGTGGCGCCCGAAGCCCAGCGGCATGGTGTGGCGAGTGCGCTGATCGATGCCGCATGTGAATGGTTCCGAACCGTTGGTGCGCCGCGCGTGGTGCTGTGGACCGCGGAGAAGAACGAAGGGGCGCAGCGGCTGTTTACACGTCTGGGCTTCCGGAGAACGATGATCGAAATGACGCGGGAATTGTAAGACGCGGCTCAACCGCGACCCTGGAACAATTCTGGCAAGTCAGGCACGCGTGCGCCGTTACGCTGCGGCCTTCGCACTCGGGTTCGTGATCGTCGCGTCACTTGCGGCCGCTCAGGGAGCGGGCGCCTTCAAAGCGCACAAGCACTCGCAAACTGCCGTCAATTCACCGCAGGCTGCCGCCGAAGAAGGGTACGACGGCGGGTTGCGCTTCTGCCGTATCAAGTTCAACACGTCGCCGGACGGCGATGGCGCCGGCTGGTTTGTTGACTATCCGCGCGCGGATGAGAACCTCTCGCTTCGCATCTCGCAGCTGACGCGCATTCCCATCACGACCGTTGGCGAAGGCGATCCTGTGCGGCTCGTGTTGCAGCTCACCGAAGAGGAACTGTTCCAGTGTCCGTGGGTGATGATGACCGAACCTGGCGGCGCGGATCTGACGCCGCAGGAGGCCGCCAAGCTCGGCGAGTACCTGCGGAAAGGTGGCTTCCTCTGGGCTGACGATTTCTGGGGCACGCATGCGTGGGAGTGGTGGTCGCAGCAGATCGCCAAGGCGCTGCCGCCGGATGAATATCCGATCGTCGACATTCCGATCGACCATCCGATGTTCCACACCATGTTCGACGTGAAGGAGATTCCGCAGATTCCGAACATCGGACAGTGGGAGTCGTCACACACCACGTCGGAGCGCGGCGCGGACAGCCCGCACGCCTATGTGCGCGGCATCTTCGACAAGAAGGGCCGTCTCATGGTGTTCATGACGTTCGACACTGATTTCGGCGACTCGTTCGAGCGCGAGACGGAGAGTCCCGACTACTTCCAGCGCTTCTCGGTGCCGGCCTACGAGATTGCGTCAGATGTGTTGATTTACGCGCTGACACATTAGCGCAACGCCCAACGTCCAACCTCCCGCTTCCACTTCCACTTCCACTTCCAACTTCCAACTTCCAACGTCCTACTTCTAACTTCCAACGTGGGATAATTGTGAGGTCGGGGCGTAGCGCAGCCTGGTAGCGCACCTGCCTTGGGCGCAGGGGGTCGCAGGTTCGAATCCTGTCGCCCCGACCAATTCACAAGGGATTTTGTTCGGAGAAGTGGAGTAGTTGGCAACTGCTGGTCACTCAAAACCACCACCGACAACCCCACGTAGGCAGTTTTAGACAGGCGAAGGCCGGGAGCAATCCCGGCCTTTTCTCTTTGCGGGGCACAACCACCTATATCGAGCCGTTCATATACCCCAGCATCCAATGCGCGGTGTTCGAGCCGAACGAGCGTTGATGACGCGAAGCGACATCGACAACGGACGCTCGATGTGCCTCGTCGGTGTCGCACCTCCCAGACCCGTCAAGTTCGTGTTGTTGCGCATCGGCCAGAAAAGGGAACCGAAGGGCTGTTGGGTGTGCCTAAGAGCCGTTGTCATTGAACAACCACAACGTGCCGCACCCAGATGTAGGATCCCCCCTCGGAGGAGGCTCAACATGTTTGCACGCATGACGACATTGCAGGGTTCGCCAGCGAAAGTTGCGGACGGCATCAAGTCGGTTCAGGAACAGATTATTCCCGCTGCACAGAAGATGCGTGGCTTCAAAGGCATGAT
>DATJJE010000067.1:0-12854 GCA_035492455.1 Vicinamibacterales bacterium
GCCGATCATCGTCAAGGCAGACGTGCAGGGCTCGGCGGAGGTGCTGGCCGATACGTTGACGAAGCTGTCCGACGAGAAGGTGAAGATCCGCATCATCCGCTCGGGCGTCGGCGCCATCAACGAGTCGGACGTGCTGCTCGCTTCAGCGTCGAACGCCATCATCGTCGGCTTCAACGTGCGGCCGGACCGCAACGCCTCGGACATGGCCGAGCGCGAGCAGGTGGACGTTCGCCTGCACTCGGTGATCTACAACGTCACCGAGGAGATCAAGAAGGGCATGGAAGGTCTCCTCGAACCGACGTTCAAGGAAGTGCGCATGGGCACCGCCGAAGTGCGCGAGGTCTTCCGCGTGCCGAAGGTCGGCTCGATTGCCGGCTGCATGGTGACGGACGGCCGCATCACGCGCGCGGGCGAGACGACAGCGCGTCTGCTGCGCGACAACGTCGTGGTGTTCGAAGGCAAGATCGGCTCGCTGCGCCGTTTCAAGGACGACGTCAGCGAAGTGAAGTCCGGCTTCGAATGCGGCATCGGCCTCGAACGCTTCAACGACATCAAGGTTGGCGACATCATTGAAGTCTTCACCATGGAGCGCGTGAAGGTAGCGACCGCGTGATTCCATGGCGCAAAGCTATCGTCCAGATCGCGTAGGCGATCAGATTCGCGAGGAGCTGGGCGACATCCTCAGCCGCGGCGAGGTGCACGATCCGGGCATCGGATTCATCACGCTGACACGCGTGACGGTCACCGGGGATCTGCAGCTGGCCCGCGTTTTCTACACCAGCCTCGGCGATCAGAAGGCGCGCAAGGAAACGGCGCGGGCGCTGGCGCGCGCGACCGGCTTCTTCCGGCGGCAGGTCGGCGCGCGACTGCCCCACCTGCGCCGCGTCCCGGAGCTGGAGTTCCGGTTCGACGAATCGATCGCGAATCAGGACCGCATCGAGCAAATCCTTCGCGACATTCACGAGCAGGACGCACAGCGTTCCTCCGACAGCGGATCCCGGATTCCGGATCCCGGATCCGGTGACGATGACAGCGACGACTGACGTGTCCGTGCGCGCCCGGGTCGCGGACGAAATACGCAGGCGGCAGCGCTTCGTGCTGTCGTCGCATGTGCGTCCAGACGGTGATGCCATCGGCTCGCAGCTGGCGATGGCTTATGCCCTGTGGCAGATGGGCAAGGATGTTCGTCTCGTCAACCGCGACGCGCCGCCAGGTCCGCTGCGCGTCTTCCCAGGTGTGTCCAGGATCGAGGTCGCCAACCGCATCGACGATCCGGGCGACGCCGTCATTGTCATGGAATGCGGCGACCTGACGCGCACCGGCGTCGAAGGGTTCGACCGCGGCTTCGTCATCAACATCGATCATCATCTCGGCAACGCCAATTACGGCGCCGTGAACTGGTTCGACGCGAGCGCAGCGGCGTGCGGCGAAATGGTGTTCGACCTGGTGAAGGAGCTCGGCGTCCCGTTGACGCTGGAGATCGCGACGCATGTCTACATCGCGATTCTCACGGATACGGGCTCCTTTCACTACTCGAGCATCTCACCCCGGACGTTCGACATCTGCCGACAGTGTATGGAAGCGGGCATCAATCCACCGGCTATTGCCGGCGCCATCTACGACAGCAACAATCTCGGACGGCTGAAGCTGTTTGGCGCGGTGATGAGCAAGATGGAGCTCGATAGCAGCGGCCGCGTCGCGACCGTCTACGTGGATCAGGCGCTGGCGCGCGATTGCGGCGGTACCTACGAAGACACCGAAGGGATCGTCAATCTGCCGCTGACGGTGAAAGAGATCGAGGCAGTCGCCTTTTTCAAGGAAGCCGGCGCCGATGACTGGCGCGTCAGCATGCGCTCGAAGGGCGAGGTCGACGTCAACGCGATTGCGAAGGAGTTCGGCGGCGGCGGCCACAAGAACGCCTCCGGCTGCAGCGCAACGGGACGATTCGAAGATCTGAAGCTGCTCTTCCAGCGCAAGCTCGTTGAGCAAATCGAAGCAGCCGATAAGGCGCGCGCATAGCGACCATGGATGGTGTTCTCGTCGTCGACAAGCCCGAAGCCCTGACGTCGCATGATGTCGTGGCGACGGCGCGGCGGCTGCTCGGCGAGAAGCGGATCGGCCACACGGGCACGCTCGATCCACTCGCGACCGGTGTGCTGCCGCTTGCCTGCGGCCGCGCCACGCGGCTGGTGCGATTTCTCACCGCGTCAGACAAGGACTACGAAGCGACGATTCTCTTCGGCGTGACGACGGACACGCTTGACATCACGGGAGAAGAGACGAGTCGAAGCGGACGCACACCGACGTCCGAGGCTCTCGCCGCGGCGCTGCGAAGCTTCGAAGGCGAGCACATGCAGGTCCCGCCTGCCTACTCGGCGAAGAAGGTGGGCGGCCGCCGCGCGTACGAATTTGCGCGGCGCGACGAGCCGGTCGAGCTCGCAGCCGTGCCCGTTCGCGTGTCGCGCCTTGAACTGCTCGAATGCGCGCACCGCTCGACTGTGCTCGGGGGAAGAGCGCGCATCGCGCTCACCTGCTCCGCCGGCTTTTACGTCCGGGCGCTCGTCCGTGACCTCGGAGAACAGCTCGGCACCGGCGCCACACTCGAAGCGCTGAGGCGAACCCGCAGCGGAGAGTTCACCCTCGACGAGGCGATTGACCTGAACGGCCTGACGCGAGGCCGGCTCGACCCTTCGGATCCCGGATCCCGTATCCCGGATCCCGTCCTCGAGACGCTACTGATTCCCATGGAAAAACTGCTGACGGGCTTTCCATTCGTCATCGTCACCGCCGAAGGGCTCACTCGGGTCTCTCACGGCCAGCACGTCCGCCCCGCCGACGTTGCTGGAACGCTGCCGTCCAGGGCGGCGGCATGGGTGCGCCTGCTCGATGGCGGCGGGACGCTCGTCGGACTCGGCACACCGCAGCCTGTCTCCGGATTTTTGCACCCCGAGGTTGTACTGATTTAGAATGTTAAGTCTTTGACTAAGTGGTAATTAGCAATACGGCGGCCCGGTGCCCGACAGCGGTTCCTGGGCCGTGCGTGGAGGACGCCATCGTGGCATTAAGCAAGGATCGCAAGACCGGAATCATCGGGGACTATCGCACGCACGACAGCGATACAGGGTCCCCGGAAGTGCAGGTTGCACTTCTCAGCGAGCGCATCAACTACCTCACGGAACATTTCAAGGTCCACGCGAAGGACCATCATTCACGTCGAGGACTGCTGAAGCTGGTTGGCCAGCGCCGGCGTCTGCTCGACTATCTCAAGAGCAAGGACTCGGATCGCTACGCCGCGCTCATCCAGCGCCTCGGCATCCGCAAGTAGCTGCTCCTTCCGCCATGCACAACGTCAATGTTCAGAAGCGCGAGGTCCGGATAGGACCTCGCCGTATTTCCATAGAAACCGGCAAGTTGGCCAAGCAGGCCGACGGCTCGGTTCTGGTCCGATCGGGCGACACCGTCGTCCTCGTGACCGCATGTCATGCCGCGAGCCCGCGCGAGGGGATCGATTTCCTTCCTCTCACGGTGGACTATCGCGAATACGCCTACGCCTCGGGGCGCATTCCCGGCGGGTTCTTCAAGCGTGAAGGCAAGCCGCCCGAAAAGGAAGTGCTCACGAGCCGCCTCATCGATCGTCCTATCCGGCCGCTGTTCGCGCCGGGTTGGAACTACGAAACGCAGATCATCGCGCTGCTCATGTCGGCGGATACGGACAACGATGCCGATGTGCTCGCCATCACTGGCGCATCCGCGGCGCTGGCACTGTCCGAGATCCCGTTTGAGAAGACGATCGCTGGCGTGCGCGTGGGCATCATCAACGGCGAGTACGTGATCAACCCGACCTACGCCGAGCGGAAAGAGAGTCTCCTCGACCTGATAGTTGCCGGCAGTAAGGATGGCATCCTCATGGTCGAAGCGGGCGCAAAGGAAGTGACCGAGGCGCAGGCCGTTGGCGCGCTGGAGGCGGCGCACGCCGCCATCAAACAGATCGTCGCGGCCATCGACGACCTCAAGAGTGCGGTCGGCAAGAAGAAGCTGGCGGCAAATGCCACGCCGGTGAACGAAGAGCTGCACAAGACCGTGCACGACCGTTCATTCGGTCCGCTCGGCGACGCGATGCGCATCCTGCACAAGCTGGAAAGCTACAGCCGCGTCGACGAAGTGCTCGACGACCTGCTCGAGGCGCTCGACGAGGAGCACCATGCCGAGGCGCGTCACATCTTCCACGAGATGCAGGAGAAGGTGCTGCGCGACGAGGTGCTCAACAAAGGTCACCGGCTCGACGGCCGCAAATTCGACGAGATCCGTCCCATCTGGACTGAAGCAGGCATTCTTCCCCGCGTGCACGGCTCGGTTGTCTTCACGCGCGGCGAGACGCAGGCGCTCGTCAGCTGCACGCTCGGCACCGCCGACGACGAGCAGAAAGTCGAGCATGTGAGCGGCGAGTTCTACAAGCGCTTCATGCTCCACTACAACTTCCCGCCATTCTCGGTCGGCGAAGTGGGCCGCTTCACCGGCCCGGGCCGCCGCGAGATCGGCCACGGCGCGCTCGCCGAGCGGGCGTTGGCGCCCGTCGTTCCCGGCGAGGACAAGTTCGCGTACACCATCCGCGTCGTATCCGACATCCTCGAGTCGAACGGCTCCTCGTCCATGGCATCGGTCTGCGGCGGATCGATGGCGATGATGGATGCAGGCGTGCCCTTGAAGGCCCCGGTCGCGGGCATCGCGATGGGCCTCATCATGGACGAGAAGAGCGGCAAGTGGGCCGTGCTCTCGGACATCGCCGGCGCCGAGGACCACTACGGCGACATGGACTTCAAGGTTGCGGGCACCGCGCAGGGCATCACAGCGCTGCAGATGGACATCAAGGTCACCGGCATCACGTCCGAGATCATGGCCAAAGCCCTCGAACAGGCGCGCACCGGGCGCATGCATATCCTGTCCAAGATGGCCGAGACCCTCTCGACGCCGCGCACGAACATGTCGATGTTCGCGCCGCGCATCATCACCATCAAGATTCCGGTGGACAAAATCCGCGACGTCATCGGCCCGGGCGGCAAGATGATTCGCAGCATCATCGAGCGGACCGGCGTGAAGATCGACGTCGAAGACGATGGCCGCGTGAACGTGGCGTCGGCGGACGGCGAGTCCGCGCAGAAGGCGATCGGCATCATTCAGGAGCTGACCGCCACGCCGGAGCTCAACAAGACCTACATGGGCAAGGTGCAGCGGATCACCGATTTCGGTGCATTCGTCGAAATCATGCCCGGCACCGATGGTTTGCTGCACGTCTCCGAGATCGCCAATCACCGGGTGAAGGACGTCCGGGACGAACTAAAGGAAGGCCAGCAAATCCTGGTGAAGGTCATCAATATCGACCCGACCGGAAAGATTCGGCTAAGCCGCAAAGCGTTGCTCCAGGACGAGGGCGCAAAGCAGCCTCAGGAAGCGGCCCCTGCCGCCAAAGAGTAGATCCGCCGAAAACCTCTAGGGACGAACTATTGGAGTTCGTCCCGCGTCCCAATAAACATGAGAATGACGCGCCGCTCGCTCGGGCTCATCCTTATCGGCGTCGGCGGTGCTCTCGTCGCCGGTCCTCCCATGGTCCGGCTTCTCGCGCAGGATCAGGCTCCCAACCGGCGTGAGTTCACCATCGTGGCGAAGGACTTCCAGTACTCGCCCACCCGCATCGAGGTCAGACAGGACGACCTGGTGAAGCTTACGGTGCGCAGCGACGACATTGCCCACAGCTTTACGATCGACGAGTACCGCATCAGCAAACGCGTGCCGGCGGGCGGATCGACCACGTTCGAATTCCAGGTGGATCGACCGGGGACGTTTCCGTTTTACTGCGCGCTCACCGGCGAGCCGGGCCATAAGATGATGCACGGCGAGCTCGTCGTCCGCTCAAAGTAAACAAAGTACGTAGAGCTCGGCGTAAGCCGGGTCGCTGGCGGCTCACTAACTGGTCATTGGCTGCCCACCTGGACCGCCAGGCGCACCGTTTGGCTCGGATCGGAACCTGCAGTGCAGCCGGGCCATGAACGAGCCCAGGGGTATCGTCCTCGCGCTTTCCTTCCTTGTCACCGGTTGCGGAGGACTGACAACTCTCCCGCCCACTTCCCCATCAGCATTCGCAGCGGTGCAGTCCTCGCCGACAACGGCGACGCTCACGACGCCGGCTCCTGCGCATACCGTTGGACCCGACGTGCCCGCGGGCCTCGCGCCGACAACGCAGGTCATCAACGGAGCAGTGGGCCCGCTCGCGAGCTACACAGCGGCCTGCTACGTGGGTCTCTATGCGTGCGAGAAGTATCGCTTCATGCTCCAGCGACAGGGCGCGGTCGAAGTGACGCTGTCATGGGAGGGCAGTCCCCGCGGCATGCTCATTCAGCTGTATCGCGCGGGCGCGGGGCTCGTGCACGAAGACGTGGCGCCGCGCGATGGCGCGCCGACAATTACTTTCCGCCGCGTGGGCCTGGAGGCGATGGAGTACGAGCTGCGCGTCGTGAACTGGGAATCTGCGGTGTCGCACGCCTTCACATTGACGTACACCACGTGGCAATAGACGAAAGCTCCAAGATCCAAGCTCCAAGATCCAAGCTCCAAGTGACAACGACGCAAGGTCGACTTTTCCGACGGCCAATACGCCGAATCGGGTGAGCGGCGACTGTTCAGCACTGAGATGGCGAAATGTGGTGAGTCGAGTGCGCTTGAAACCCTGATGTAACGGATATCAGCGGCCGGTGTCCCGTTTGCACATCGCGGCAGCGCCAGCAATGACGCTGATTCATGAAGTTCGCCGCAATCCGCTGCTGGCATTCGTGCCAGCCGTTCTTGTGACGAATTCAGTCGCGCCGGCGGCACACACGCTACTCTTCGTGCTGTCCGTCTTGGCGATTATGCCGCTTGCCGCAACGCTGAGTCGTGCCACCGAGGCGGTGGCGACGCGAACCGGCGACGCCGTCGGTGGACTGCTGAATGCGACGCTCGGCAACCTCACCGAACTGGTCATCGCGCTCGCGGCGTTGCGCGCCGGTCAGTACATGCTGGTCAAAGCATCGATCGCCGGCGCCATCGTCACCAACTCACTGTTCATGCTCGGCGCGTCGTTTCTGCTGGGCGGCCTTCAGCATCACATCCAGGAATTCAACCGCAATGGGGCGAGGCTGCAGGCGAGCCTTCTTTTCCTGGCCACGATTGCGCTGCTCGTTCCATCTGCCGTCGGCGATGCCGGCGCGGCGTCGGTCGCTAAGTTCACCACGGAGGTGAGCGTCGGCCTGGCCGGCCTGCTGATCCTCGCGTATGCGCTCGGCCTGTGGTTCTCGCTCGGCACGCATCGCGAAGTGTTCGCCAGTGCCGCGCCGCACGACGACGAGAGCACGTCCTTGCCGCTCGGCGTCGCGCTCGGCGTACTGGCGGTGGTCACTCTACTGGTCGCGCTCGTCAGCGAAGTGTTCGTGGCGTCGGCCGAGCGCGCGGGCGACGCGTTCGGCATGACACCGGCGTTTGTCGGGTTCATCGTCGTAGCGCTCGTCGGCGCCGCCGCCGAGATGGCGTCCGCGTTCGCCGGGGCACGCAGGAATCGCCTGGATCTCAGCGTCAGCATCGCGCTTGGCAGTGCCGTGCAAATCGCGCTGTTCGTGGCGCCGGTTCTGGTCCTGCTGAGTCATGTCATGGGCCCGCAGCCGATGGATCTGCAGTTCTGGCCCGGTGCCGTGGTGATGATGCTCGTCGCCGCCCTGACGGCGGCGCTCGTAACGAGCAGCGGCCGCTCGGCCTGGTTCGTCGGCGTACTCGTATTGATGGTCTATCTGATCTTTGCGATGACGCTGTATCTGCTGCCGCCGCGCGCGCAATGAACGCCGTACGCGTCCGACGCGTGCTCGAGCCCAGTGAGCGCACCGCCGAAGTGCTCTTCGGGCTGATCATGGTGCTCACCTTCACCGGAACGCTCAGCGTCGCCGACGCGGGACGCGCTGATGTCCGAGCGATGCTGATTGGTGCGCTCGGATGCAATCTGGCCTGGGGCATCATCGACGGCGTGCTGTACCTACTGAGTACGTTCGCCCAGAAACACCGCCCGCGAGCGTTGACGGCGGCCGATTGGTACGGCGCGTTGGCCGTGTTCCTGCTCGTATTCCTGTCGACACTGCCGGTGGCCGTGCCATTCGTCATCATTCACGACGCATCGACGGCGCTGCGGGTGTCCAACGCCGTTGCCGTGGGCATGCTGCTTATCGCCGGCATGGAGTACGGCCACGCCATCGACCTGTCGCCGTGGGCCGTTGGTGCGTGTATGGTGCTGCTCGGCGTGGTGCTCGTCGCGCTGACGATCGCACTCGGCGGGTAACTAGGGCTTTTCGCCCGGCGCGAGCACCTTCGTGCTCTGACTCGAAACGCACTGCCAGCGTCCGTCCCGCAACACGAACACGTCCGTGAAGCGGTACGCGTTGTCGGTACGCACGCCGTTGATCGGACCGACCAGGTGCAGCGTGAACCAGACGACGGCGGTGTTGCTGAACTCCTTCACGATGAATTCGTCCATCGACGAGGACTCGACGTTCTCGTCGATAAGCGCGAGCTTCAGCTCGAGGTCACGATCGCCGCGCACGCCGTTGTCGTAGGTGACGATGAACTCGTCGGCGAGGATGCGGTCGATAAACGCCTGATCGTGCCGATGGAAGGCGGCGTCCCAGTCGTGTTCGAGCTGAATGAGGATGTCCTGATCCGATCGAACGGGCGGTGACGATTGCGCGCGGGCACTCATCGAGCAGCACCCTATGAGGACGCACGCGACAGCACACCGCATCATCATCTTCGTCATGGCGGCTATTATCATTCGTCGATGTCGCGTCGTGCCAGATTCTGGGTTGCTGCACCGGGCGCATTCCTGGCTCTCGGCGTATTCGCCTACAGCCAATTACACGCGGTCGCAGCGGGTGCGCTGCTGCATCCGGCGCGGACCCAGGTGCTCTGGTCAGTGGTTCGGCCGGTTGCGCACTGCGGCCGGGAAGCGTGGCGCGATATCGAACAATGGATCGATCAGCTGCCTGGCATATCGATGGAGAACCACGAACGGAGGACGAACGGATGACCCATTATCACGAGCACGACGATCTCAAGCTGCTGCGCGAGTTGAAGGCGCTCGCGCCGGAGGAATTCAAAGGTTTTGTCGCGCTCGATGCAATTATCGGCCGCGAAGGCGGCGCGATTCCACGGAAGTACCGCGAGCTGATGGCGATCGCCATCTCCTGCACCACGCAGTGCCCGTACTGCCTGGACGTGCATACGCGGAATGCGAAGAAAGCCGGCGCGACGCGCGAGGAAGTGGCCGAAGCGGCGCTGTTGGCGGCGGCGCTGCGCGCCGGCGCCGCGGCAACGCACGGCACGCTGGCGCTCAAGCTATTCGACGGTCACACCGCCTAACAGGGTTCAGCGGCCGCGATCATTCGCTGCATCGGGATGATCGCGGCCGTCTTCTTCGCCCCCACCTTCACCGCGTTGTATTCGATGGTTGCTTCACGCACGCGATTGGCGTCGTAGTCGGGCGTCAGCGTGCCGTCCCATTCCTGATACCAGCGGACGGTATCCATGATCAGCCGTTCGGGGCCGACCCAGTTGTCGAACCGTCCGAGGCGGATCTCCGCGGCGGCGGCACCGGCGGTCATCTTCGCGTCGTAGCGTTTGCGCGCCTCGACGCCGAGCACGCGGAAGTAGTTCGCCATCTCCGCCAGCTCTTTCTTCCCGGCGATCGGTCCATGGCCGGGGACGATGACGTCCACGTCCCAGCCGGCGATCTTGTCGCACGTCTCGATCCATTTCGTGATGTAGCTGTTGTTCGCGTACGGCGCCACCCAGAAGAACGCGACATCGCCGGCGAACAGGATTTTGCGCTGCGGAAGGTAGGCCATCAAATCGCCCCACGTGTGCGCGGGGCCGGCGAAGACGAGGCGCACTTCGGTGTCGCCGAGGAAGTACGTGAGATCGTCCTTGAAGGTGACCGTCGGCGGCACGAGCACGCGTGGTTCACCGCCCTGCGCGACGTTCGGCGTCGCGGTCCACGTCTTCGGCGTGTTCGCCACCGCCTTGAGCACCTCGGTCCTGCAGTACGGGTGACTGCTGATCTCAGCGCCCGTGAAAAACTGATTGCCGGCGACATGATCGCCGTGATGGTGCGTGTTGACGAGGCGCCCGATCGGCTTGCCGCGTCCCACCTGCTGTGCACGCGAGATGAAGTCCTTCGCGGGGATCGGCCCCTGCAGTGCGTCAATCGCCAGCATGTAGTCCGGACCGACGATGAGCCCCGCGTTCGACACGCCGGGCCCGCTCATATCGGGACCGCCGCCCTGCGTGTACGCATAGACATTCGGCGCCAGCTGCTTCAGCTCGCGCGACCATGTCGGCGGCAGAGGAAAACGCGGGTCTCTCGCTGGTGGAGGCGTCGGGTTGACGACACCACCCTGAGCGGACAGGCGCGTTCCCGCAAATCCGGCTGCGGCGCCGGCGATGGCACTCGCACCGG
Organism: Vicinamibacterales bacterium; assembly: GCA_035492455.1. Classification (GTDB taxonomy): domain Bacteria; phylum Acidobacteriota; class Vicinamibacteria; order Vicinamibacterales; family UBA2999; genus Gp6-AA40. Next base: position 10,526 of record DATJJE010000067.1, read on the forward strand.
TCCGAATCATTTCCCGGCGAGTCATTCTGTCCACACGCACCTCCTCCCACACGAGGCATATGCTACTCCTGCTGATATCGCGCGGCTCAAACCATTGCGGAGAGCGTCAGGAGGAACGCGTGCAGCGTGAATCTCGATGGTTCTCGCCTGTCTTCGTCAGTACCGCTGGCGATCACCGTGCCGTCCAACGTGCTGCTCGCGCGACAGGATGGCTACTGGATTCTGATCGTGCTCGTCAGCTCGTTTTGATGTTCGCGTGCCGCGACGCCTACGTCGCGCTGCCGTAGAAATCCAGCAGTGTCTTCGAGAACATTTGCGGCTCCTCCACCCAGGGGAAATGCGCCGTATCGGGGATGCGAACATTCGTCGCGCCGGGAAATCGCTCGGCGAGCAACGGGTTCGTCTCCCGAATGACGTCCCGTTCTCCCTGCACGATGAGCACGGGAGCGTCGAATGCCATGCGTGTCAGATAGTCTTCCGGAATCTCTCTAATGGATTTGCCCGTGCCGCGCCACGCCCGCTTGCTCGCGCGGTTCACGTCGAAGTGCTTCGGCGCCCGCTCGGGGTGCACGACGTAATGAGGCAGCAGCTGTTGCATGACGAAGCCGAAACCAACATCCCCAAGCCTTCCAGGCAGCTGCATCATCGTCCCGGCGGCCAGCCACCCCAGCGTGCGCTTCTTTCTGCCAATGACCCGCTCCGCGATGCCCTTGCTTTCCATCTTCGCGACGTTCCGCCCGGTGTTGGCCATCGAGCAGCACAGCACGAGGCTGGCAACACGGTCCGGGCGCGCCTTCGCGTACAGCTGGCCGAGCAGCCCGCCCCACGAATGACCGAAGAGGTGAATCCTGGCGGCGCCGAAATGCGCTCGAATCGCGTCGAGATCCGCAATCTGCTTGTCGACGTCAAACGACCCATCGCACAGCGATTTCCCGCAGCCACGTTGGTCGTATCTGATGACGCGGCGCGGCGACAGCATCTCCGGCAACGTGTCGAAGTAGTCGCCCATGCCGGGGCCGCCGTGAAGCAGCACGATCGGATCGCCGCTGCCGGCGTAGTGGCGGACGGCGAGTGTCGCGCCCGGGCTTTTCACATACACGGATTCGCATGACAGCACCGGCGCATGCTATCCGGCGACACCGCCGCTGGCTACTGGTTATTGGCCCACGCGTGCGCCGCTTCGATGCGCGCGCTGATGGGTGGATGCGTGTAAAACAGAACCTGGACGAGGCGCGAAGGATGTTCTTCGGCGAGGTTCTGCGCGCCGAGCCGTTTCATCGCGCTGACAAACGCCGCAACGTTCTTCGTCATGTCGAGCGCGTAGCGATCGGCGCGCCGCTCGTGCGCACGCGACAGCGCATTGGCGAACGGCATCAACGCGATCGACACGGCGCCGGCGGCGAGCAGGAGGAGCGGCAGCGCCGCGACATCGGCCTTCCCTGCCAGTCCGAACGAATGTGCAAAACGCGCGAGCACCGCGTCCGCGAGGTAGAACCCGAGCGCAATCAGCACGGTTTCGAGCGCGATGCCCTTCCAGATGTCGCGGTGCACGTGGTGCGCCAGCTCGTGCGCGAGAATCACTTCGATTTCGTCGTCGGAGTGCTGCGTCAGCAGCGTGTCCGAAATGATGATGCGGCGCGTCCGGCCGATGCCGGTCAGCGCTGCGTTCGCCTTCCTGGTCTTGTCGCTGAGCCGCCACTCGAAGACGCCCATGACGGTCGCGCCGGCGCGATTGGCGAGCGCGACGAGGCGCTGCACCAGCGCTTCGCGATCGAGCGGCTTGAAGTCGTAGAACAGCGGCAGCAACAGCACGGGTGCGAGCTGCACAAGACCGACCATGACGATCGTGAAGACCGCCGCGGCGAGAATCCACCAGCGGTCCGGATTCGATCGAATGAGCGCGCAGAGGATGAGTGCGCCAATCAACCCGAACACCAGCGCCAGCAGTCCGGCCTTGAGGTGGTCGAGCCACCACCGCGCCGTGGTCTGCGTGGACAGACCGTAGCGGCGCTCCAGCGTGACGCCCTGGTAAAACGCGAACGGCAGACTGATCGCCTCATTCAGCAACCCGAGCAGCACGACGTATAACGCGACCGTCATCACGAACGACGACCCAACGATGGACTGGGCGAACGCGCGCAGGTGCGCGGACGCGCCGGTCACCACGACGGCGATCAGGAAGGCGATGCCCAGCACCGTGCTGCTGATGGACGCACGGCGTCGCAGGCGGTGATATCTGGCGGACTTGTCCTCGTTCATAAGGGGTCGGGACTCATTACGTGCGACGAAATCGATCGAGGTCGCCGCTCACTATTTCGTAGCACGTAAT
>DATJJE010000068.1:0-22861 GCA_035492455.1 Vicinamibacterales bacterium
TCGTCGGAGGTCCACAGTCCGTTGCCGGCTTGTCGTTGTCTCCGACGATCACGTCGCCTGCGCTGATGACGGGTGTCGGCTTACTGCTCGGCACCGCCGCGTATATGTCGCCGGAGCAGGCGAAAGGCCGCGCGGCAGACAGACGATCCGATATGTGGGCGTTCGGATGCGTCCTATACGAAGTACTGACGGCCGTTTCGCCATTTCGCGCGGCCGACGTCCCTGAAACACTGGCGGCCGTTCTCACGAGTGAACCAGATTTCGCCGTTTTGCCGCACGCCACGCCTGGCAGTGTTGAACTCCTGTTGCGACGATGTCTGCGAAAGAATCGCGCCGATCGTCTGGGCGACGCCGGGGCGGCGCGCATTGAAATTCAGGATGCGATGAACGCCCCGCGGCGGGAGGGCTCGGCCGAGACGCAGCGCGTTGGTCACCGGCGCATCGTGCGATGGTCTGCCGCGCTCGTCATCGTCGCCGCGGCGTTGATTGCTGCGGTCGCGCACTGGCGCGTCACTGCCGTACCGTCGCGGACCATTCGTTTCGAGTTCTCACCCCCGGAGGGGTGGACTATCGATGTCACTGGTAGCGCGCTCGGCGCGGCGCAGGCACCATTAGCGATTTCGCCAGATGGACGGCGAGTCGTCTTCTCGGCCGTAGATGGCGAGGGTCGCCGTCGGCTCTGGATTCGTTCGCTCGACTCCACGCAAGCCACACCGCTTGTTGGAACCGATGGCGCCATGTCGCCCTTCTGGTCGCCAGACAGCAGATTCTTAGGGTTTTTCGCCGACGCCAAACTCAAGAAGATCGATGTCGCCGGTGGGCCGCCGATTACATTGTGCGACGCACCCGACGGTCGTGGTGGCTCATGGAGTCGCGACGGCGTGATCGTCTTCAGTCCGAGCGCCGGACCGCTGAAGCGCGTGGCAGCGTCAGGAGGCGTGCCTGCCGATGCGACGAGACTTCAGGCAGGTGAAACGCGTCATAACCGGCCTTCGTTTCTGCCAGACGGCAGGCATTTCTTTCACTACGTTGTCGGGCCGCCCGGGGGGCTGGTCTCGCTCGCGTCACTTGATGACCTCGAGCGGATAACGGTGCCGCTCGGCGCCGATGCCATGCCCGTGATCTACTCGCAGGGTTACGTGCTGTTCGTCCGCGATGGAACACTGATGGCGCAGCCATTCGATCTTTCACGTCGCGAGTTGCGCGGCGAACCGGTACCTGTCGCCGAGCAGGTTGAGATTACCGGTGGACCGTCGCCGTTCAATGCCGTGTTTTCGGTGTCCGACGACGGGGTCTTATCGTACCGCAATGGTGCTGCTCTCACTCGAACGGAACTGACCTGGTTCGATCGTCAAGGCAAACGGCTCGCGATCGTCGGCGACGGGGCCGACTATGGCGACCTTGAACTGTCGCCGGACGGTAACAGGCTCGCCGTTTCAGTCGGAGATGTTGCCGCCGGCCGTGATCTGTGGATTTACGATGTGATACGTCAATTGCGGACTCGCTTTACATTTGGCGGCGGTACCGAGGGATCTCCAGTGTGGTCCCCAGATGCGACTTTCATTGCGTTCTCATCAAATGTGGAAGGCGACGAAAACATTTATCAGAAATCCTCCACTGGAACAGGACGTGAGGAGCTCCTCGTTCGGGCGAACAACGTTCAGCGGCCAGTCAGCTGGTCGGCTGGTGGAGATCTAGTGTACGAGTCGGCCGAAGGAGGGGTGCCGCAGTTGCTCGCGTTGCCATTAATCGGCGACCGCAAAGCGGTTCCGGTTCTGGGTTTCCCCACTCTGCAGGGACAACCGCAGGGCAAGATTTCGCCCGATGGTCGATGGATCACGTATATGTCAGCGGAGTCTGGCCGTCCGGAGGTGTACGTTGCGACGTTTCCGAAAGGTGATGGCAAATGGCAGGTGTCAACGTCCGGTGGGCAGCAGCCACGCTGGCGTCGCGACGGCAAGGAAATTTTTTTCCGCAATCTGGCTTCGAATGCGCTGATGTCTGCTGAAGTCAGTGGCGACGCGACTGGCTTTCGCGTCGGACTGGTTCGATCGCTATTTCCGGCCCTATTAAGGCCGAATCGAGGTTCGGGCTACGACGTCTCGCCGGACGGGCAGCGGTTCATCGTTAACGTGATTCCTCATGAATCCGGGGCGCCGATTACTGTGAACACGAACTGGCGCGCCGCATTCGCGGGAACGTCAAATTAGAACGCCTGGCGCCATCTACACTTTCGCCTTCGGCCGTCCTCTCGGTTTCTTCGGCGGCTTATCCAGCGCCTTCAGCAGGATCTCCGCCGCGACGTCGGCGCCGTTGGTGTCCGGTTTCTTCTTGATCTTCGGCTGCGCCAGCAGCTTGTCGATCGCCGACTCCCACTTGCCGGCGAAGAGATCGTCGTGGCCGATGGACGCGTTGCGCACGTACTTCGGCATCTCCGCCACGAGCACGTCGTACTCGGGGAAGTGGCCGCGTGACGTGTAGAGAATCGCGGCGTCGTTGGCGATGCACTCGGAGATGATCCCGTAGCCCGGCTTGGTCACGACCGCTTCGGCCGCGCCGACGAGATCCTCGTAACGTACTCCGGCGTCGTACATCGCTTCTTCGTTCAGGCTGATGAACGATCCCTTCCGCTCGGCGGTCGGCGTCTCCTTGCGCGTGCGGCCGAGGGGCAGGTTGGCCGTCGTCACGACCGTGTACTTCTTGAACTTCGCGAGCGCGTCGGTATCCAGTCCCGGCAGACCGTAGCCGCCAAACGAGGCGAGCACGATCGGCTTGTCGGTCGGCAGCTTCAACGTCTTGCACACCTGCTCGCGCGTCTGCGTCGCATGCCGCGCGACGAACGGAATGTCCTTGATGTTCGAGAAGCTCTCGAAGCCGCCATGCATCGGCAGACGCAGCGCCATCGACGCCTTCGCGTAGGCGCCGCGAATCGCCGGCAGCAGCGACGGCGCGAGTCGCACGCGCGGGTAGTCGGCGTAGATCCAGTCCCACGTGAAATTGCCGAGGCCGATCGACGGGATGCCCGATGCACCGCCGACGGCAAACGCCAGCGGCGGAATGTCGCCGACGATGATGCCTGCGCCGAGTTCGCGCAGCACGCGCGTTTCGCTCGCGGCGCGCGTGACGAGATCGCTGTGGAACGACGAGGCGCGGCGAATCGAGTCCGCTTCGTCAAGCGTCAGCGCATCAATCTGCACGACGCCCGTGTCGGTCTCGAGCGTGCTGAAGGTGACCTTGCCTTTGACCGTGAGATCGAAGAGCCATCGCGGCGCCGCGGTGCGCACGCCGATGCGCGTTTCCGGTCGCCGGGCAAGAACCGCGTTGATAACCTCGATGCAGCGGGCGGCGTGGCCGAAGCCGTGACCCGAAATGTAGAAAACGAGTGCTGATGATCCTGCTGCCACGCTACTTCGTTACCGCCGACGAATTCACCAATGCGTCCTCGAATGCGACCTTGAGTACCTGTTCCAGCGTCTCGGCCGGCACGAAGGTCATGTCGCGCCGGACTTCTTCGGGCAGCTCGGCCAGGTCTGGCTCGTTGAGCGCCGGAAGGACGAACGTCTTGATGCCGAAGCGCCGCGCGGCGAGCGCTTTTTCCCGGATGCCGCCGACCGGCAGCACGAGGCCGCTCAGCGTGATCTCACCCGTCATCGCGACATCCTTCCGCACCGGCTGGTTCCGCGCCGCCGACAGAATCGCCGTCGCCATCGTCACCCCCGCGGAAGGACCATCCTTCGGAATCGCGCCCGCGGGTACGTGAATGTGGAGATCGTGCTTCGCCAGGAAATCGCCCGAGATCCCGAGCTCCTCGGCACGCGACCGGATGTGACTAAGAGCCGCGCGGGCCGACTCCTGCATCACGTTGCCGAGCTGGCCCGTCAGAATGATGTTCTGGTTTCCGCCTGGAAGCAAGGTCGCTTCGATGAAAAGCACGTCGCCCCCGGTCTCGGTCCAGGCCACGCCGGTGGCGACGCCGGCCCGTGACGTGCGGAACGCCACTTCTTTCTTGAAGCGGGCCGGGCCCAGATAGTCGTCGATTTGATCCCGATCAATCACCGTTTTCGTGGCGGGACCGACATCCGGCGGCCGTGTGGCGATTTTCGCCGCGACTTTCCGGGCAATCGTCCCGAGCTGCCGTTCGAGATTCCGGACGCCGGCCTCGCGCGTGTACTCGGAAACAACGGTACGCAGCGCCCCATCGGTGATCTCGAGGGCCCCGGAGGGGACGCCGTTCTCGTTTTCCTGACGCGGCAGCAGGTACCTCCGGGCGATGTGGAGTTTCTCCTCCTCGGTGTAGCCGGCAAGGGAGATGATCTCCATGCGATCGAGCAGCGCCGGATGAATGGTTCCGAGCTGGTTCGACGTGGCGATGAACAGCACCCTCGAGAGGTCCACGGGGATCTCGAGGTAATGGTCGCGGAAGGAATGGTTCTGCGCCGGATCGAGCACCTCGAGGAGCGCGGCGGACGGATCCCCCTGGAAGCCGCCGGCCGACACCTTGTCGATCTCGTCGAGCATGAACACCGGGTTCATCGATCCAGCCTGTTTCAGCGCCTGCACGATGCGGCCTGGAATCGATCCGATATAGGTGCGGCGATGCCCGCGGATTTCCGCCTCGTCGCGCACGCCGCCGAGCGAGATGCGGACGAATTTCCGATCCATTGCGCGCGCAATCGACTGGCCGAGCGATGTTTTGCCGACGCCGGGCGGGCCGACGAAACACAGAATCGGCCCCTTCATGTCCCCTTTGAGCTTGCGCACGGCGAGGTACTCGACGATGCGCTCCTTCACCTTGTCGAGGTCGTAATGATCCTCGTCCAGCACGCGCCGCGCTTCAACGGGATCCAGCCGATCCGCCGTCGTCACCGACCATGGAATGTCGAGCAGCCAGTCGACGTAAGTGCGCAGCATCTGGTATTCAGGTGATGCGTTGCCCATCCGCCCGAGGCGATCGACCTCGCGCATCGCTACATCGTGGACGCTTTCCGGCAGCTTCGCGTCCTCGATACGCTTGCGCAGCTCCTGCATTTCGGTGCCTTCACCTTCGCCGAGCTCCTGCTGAATGGCCTTCATCTGCTGGCGGAGGTAGTACTGACGCTGCGCGTCGGTCATCTCCTGCTGCGCCTGCGACTCGATCTTGGTCTTCATCTCGAGCAGCGAGATCTCGCGCGAGAGCGCGCCCTCGATCGACGTCAGCTTGCGCAGCAGCGAGTTCTCCTCGAGCAGCGCCTGCTTTTCCTCCGGCTTGATGTCGATGAGCGTCGCCAGAATGTAGACGAGCCGCAGCGGGTCGTCGATGTTCATCACCACGCCGCGCAGCTCTTCGGACAGGCCTGTTGCCAGGGAGAGGGCTTTTTCGATCAGGTCCTGGACGCGGCGGACGTGGGCCTCGACCTCGATGGTTCGCTCGGCGGTTTCGGTCATCGGCGTGATGCGCGCGCGCATCGACGTACCGGTCCGCGTGACGACGTCCGCGCGGACGCGCGCGATGCCTTCGATGATGATGTTGATGCCGCCGCCGGCCTTCGCCATTTGCCGCACGATGCCGACGGTGCCGACGCGATGCACGTCCTCGGGGCCGGGATCGTCGGCCTCCGAATGCTGCAGCAACAGCAGGACCATGCGGTCCGACCCCAGGGCGCGGTTGACGCTCTCGATCGACACCGGCCGGTTGACCGCCAGCGGTTGCAGCGTCAGCGGAAAGGCGACGGTGCGACGAAGCGGGAGAACGGGAAGCTCGGAAGGTAGCGTCGGCGGTGTCGGTTCGGCCATTGCGGCTGATGCGGCCGAGTCGGAGCCGGCGCGCTCCGAGCTAGTATACCGAGTCAGAGTTAGCTGATGGACGAGAGGCAGTTCTTTACCGAAAAGCCCGAGCAGCGGCCGGCGCGGTTCCAATGTCCACGCTGCCGCCGTACCAACGACTACAGCATCAGATGGCTGCGCCGGACCAAGAAGGCCCAGATCCCGGGCGGAGCCGACGCGCGCGACCGGGCGATGTTCGAGAAGGTCAAGGATCATCTTGTTCGGGTAGACGATGACGTCACTTGTAAGACGTGCGGGAAGCGGTTCGAGATTCCCTCGCATCGCGCGCTGATCTTCCTGGAGGAGTTGGAAGGGTTGCCGCAAGAGGACTACGACGAATAGGCGTCAGTTGTGGGGGCGGCTATTGAGGAATCGAGACCCCGCTGCAGCTGGGCGGTGTCGGGTCCATCCCCGCCAGATACGCGATCGTGCCGCGATCTTTTCGTGCTTCCGCGATGCAGCGCAGCGTGCGCAGTTGGTCTGGGCCGAGTCGCGCGCCGTGGTCGCGCACCAGACGGATCATGTAGGCGCGCTCGCTGATCACCGCCGCTTCGAGCGGCGTCAGCATCGCTTCATTTCGCATCCGCAGCGGAATCCGCGCCGGCATCGGTCGATTCATGTCGCTCGACGGCGCCATGACGACGACGTCCGCGACGTCGCGATTACCCGCGGCTTCCGCCACGTTGCGCGGCACCGGCGCGAGAACGAGCGGTCGATCGGCGATCAATGCGCCCACACCAGACACGCCCGTCAGCAGCGCGACGACGAGGCCCGGCAGCGCGACCGCTAGAGGGACGAGAACTCGGAACCGGCTAACTTCCAATTTCCAACTTCCAACCTCCAACTTCAGTTCTCTCCCCACAACCTCGCGTACCACGGCCACAGCAAATATGGATTCGTCCGTCCGCGATGCAGCGCCTCGTCCTGCAAACGTGGCGTGACGCGCATGTCGGCTGCGGGCACGGGCGGATTGCTATATGGCGGCATGCGCAGCACCCACTCGCTGCGCGCCTCGAACGCGCCGCGCTGCAGCCGATACTGCAGTCCAATCGCGCGCCATCCCCAGGCGCTGGTGACGAAGAGAACCGCAACGATAGCGATGGTCCGGCTGAAGCCGGACCCGGCGTGGTACGGCAAAACCTCGATGAACTCGCGCGTGGCGTAATAGACCACGAGTGCGTAAAACACACCCGCCGCGCTCATGATTTCGCTCTTTGCGTACGCGTAGGAAAGCAGGGCGCTTCCCGCGAGCACGGTCAGCATCACGAGGGGCGCCGGATCGAGACAGCGGCGACGGCCGTCAGGAGGGCGGCGTCTCGCCATGTACCAGACGATTACGCCTGTCGCGGCGAGCGACGTTCCGATGTCGTTCAAGTAGAAAAGCGGGGGTGCCAGCCGATCCCACGGCTGCAAAGCGGTCCATTGCCCGGCAATCGGCTGCGACAGTGGCACGGTCAGCACCGAGCAGATGACGGTGTAGGCGTAGAGCAGCCACGGCGTCTCGCCGAACCGCTCGTGCAACTGGCTCGTCGTCAGCATGTCCGTGCCGAAGCCGGTCTGCCGCTCGCCGACAGCGTTGCCGACCATGTGCAGCACGGGCACGCGAAGGAGCACGTAGCCGGCGGCGATCACAGCCATGGCGACGATCGCGCCGCGTGAGATGCCGCGCCGCCCTGACACGTATGCTGCGATTGCGACCGCGAGCACGACGAGCCCCGATTCGAGCGTCAGTGCGGCAACGGCGAACAGCGCGCACGCCGCGATGTCAGCCGCGAGACCTCGCCGGCTTCCGGCGATCGCGAACACGGCGAGGCTATAGATAGCAATCAACAGAAAGTGGTTGATCGGATACGCCTCCCGCACCATGCCGGTGAACGTGTGCAGGCCGGTGAGAACGAGCATCGCGAAGCAGAGCGCAGCAACGGCGCTCCAGTCGCGCGGACGCGCAACGTATGTGAACAGCACAATCAGCAGCGCGGCAGTCGCAGCGTGAAAACCACGGAATACCAGGTTGTAGCGATCGCCGATGCGGTGCGCGGCGTCGAGAAGCATCTTCGTGCCCACCTGCCGCATCGGACGGAGCATCGTGCGCGATGCATAGAGACCCTCGCTGAACGCCGCGGTCAGCGAGGGCGCACGATCGACGGCCTCGATGATTTCAGCGCTGTCCGATACCTGGATGGGGATGCGAAAGACGCTCGCGGATATCGCGATGGCGAACAGCGCGGTGAGCAGCCAGGCGGCGGTCGACGGTTTCATCAACTCAGAAGACGTGCGGCAGGAGCTTCCACCGGACTTTTCGCATGTAGCGATCGTAGGCGCCGGCCGACGAGTGCCGCAGCGATCGTTCTTCAAGCGGAATGGCGATAAGCAGGTAGAGGCTGCTCGTCGCAGCGAACACGAAGCGCGTCATCGTCATGTGCGGCACCGAAAAGACGAGCAGGAGCCAGCCCGAATAAATCGGATGCCGTACCCATCCGTAGGGACCAGCTGTTTTGAAGTCCGGCAGTGGTGTGGTGGACGGCGGGTCCTGTTGGACCCGGCAGATCTGTCGAACACCTGCCAACTCCAGGAAGTCGATCATCAGCGCACTGCGCAGCGTGAGCCAGACGCCGACCAATTGAGCAGCACGCAGCGTCAACGCCGCCGCCGGCTGATCAATTCGCCAGGCGGTGCCCGCTATCGGCTGCCACCCCGCGCACACCGCAATGAACAGCGCGCTCGCCAGCCACACGTACACCGATCGTTCAAGCGCGCCGACGATTCGCGTAATGCCCTTACGAAAGACGTCACGAGCGAACAGGCTGTGATGCAGTGCGAAGACGCTGAAGAGCGTCACATCGATGACGACGCGCCGTGTATCGATTGGTCCCGTCATTTCGCGACCGAACGCGGACATGTACAGGTAGGCGAAGTAGAGCAGCGCGTCGACGAAGAAGACGAGACCGCCGATCGCGATCGGTCGGGCAAGCCACTCCGGCACCGCGCCGGTTGATTGCACGGCCGGTATTATATTGACCGCATGCAGTCAAATGGACTGCCACGAGTTGTCATCAGCGGCATGGGCGTCGTCTCGCCGTTCGGTGCGGGACGCGACTGCTTCTGGCGCAACATCAGCCGTGGTATCAGCGGCACGCGCGCCATCACGCAGTTCGACGCGTCAACCTATCCCTGCCGCGTTGCGGCATCCGTACCTCCTGTGTCGATCGCGGCTGCGGTTCCACTCGAAGGAGACGACGCGTCGGAGGGGCGCTCGGATCCGAAGCGCTACTCACGTGCGGCGCTGTTCGGCGTAATCGCGGGACGCGAAGCGTGGCGCGACGCAAGCCTTCGTGTCGGAGAGCCGAATGCCGGTGTGCTCATCGGCAGCGGCGGCGGCGGCATCGATGTGGGCGAGAAGCAGTACGAGGATTTCTTTACGTCCGGCGGGCGTCACGTCACGCCATATGCGATTGCTGTCGGCATCTGCGGCATGGTCTCCAGCGAGATCTCCATTTCGCTCGGCTTGCATGGCATCAGCCACGTCCTCTCGTGCGGATGCACGAGCTCCACGGATGCGATCGGCTATGCCGCGTCGCTCATTCGTGCCGGTGAGTACGACGTGCTGCTGACCGGCGGCACCGACGGCTGCGTGCTGCCCGGCATGATCTTCGGCTTTTCACGCATGCGCGCCGTGTCGACGCACTACAACGATCGGCCCGAGACTGCGTCGCGGCCATTCGATCGCGGCCGCGACGGATTCGTCCTCGGGGAAGGCGCGTGGATGTTCGTCATGGAGCGTGAGGATCGCGCGCGAGCGCGCGGTGTTCGACCCTACGCACGCATCGAAGGCTACGGGTCGACATGCGATGCGTACCACCGCGTGCAGATGGATCCAGATGGTGCGGAGATCGTCCGCTGCATCGACCTCGCGCTCGAGCGCGCGCATCGGCGGCCGGAGGAGATCGGCTACATCAATTACCACGGCACGTCGACACAGCTGAACGACGCCGTGGAGGCGAAGTGCGTACGGCGTGTGTTCGGCGCGCACGCCGATCGCGTTCCGGGATCGTCGACGAAATCGATGATCGGCCACCCGCAGGGCGCGAGCGGCGCCGCGGGCGTGGCGGCGACCGCGCTCGCCATGCGCCATGGCATCCTGCCGCCGACGATCAATCTCGACGCGCAGGATCCCGACTGCGACATGGATTTCATTCCGAACACGCCGCGTGCCGTCGCCATCGACGCGGCGTTGTGTAATTGTCTTGGCTTTGGATCGAAGAACAGCGCGCTGGTGCTTGGGAGAGCAGGATAACGGACGACGTGCGATGGTGTGATGGTGCGATCGTGCGATGGTGCGTCCGAAGGTGCGGGGTGCGACGGTGCCATGCCGGATCCCATGGATCGCACGAGCGCACGCTCGGACCATCGGACGCACCGCCGCACCCTCGCACCGTCGTAACCGTCGCACAGCTCGAATGACAACTGATGTTCTCGTCGTCGGCGCAGGCCCGGCTGGCAGCACGGCGGCGCTGGTCCTGGCGCGAGCCGGCGTGCGCGTGCGGCTCGTGGACCGTGCGCGTTTTCCCCGCGACAAGCTCTGCGGCGACACCGTCAATCCCGGTACGCTCGCGACGATCGATCGGCTCGGCATCGCGGAGTCGCTCACACGGCGCGCGCTGCCGATTACCGGCATGGACATCACGGGGCCCGGCGGCGCACGGGTTTCCGCTGATTATCCCCGCGGTATTCATGGCGTCTCGCTCACACGCCGCGAGCTCGACATGATGTTTCTCGAAGCGGCGATCGCCGCCGGCGCCTGCTTTGACAGTGGTGTCGTGGTGCGTGCGCCGCTCATCACCACAGACACATCGCGCATCATCGGTGTGCGCGTGGCTGCCAGCGGCGACGAACGAAACGTTCACGCGCGCCTGGTCATTGCGGCGGATGGCCGCCACTCGACGCTCGCCTTTGGAATGGGTCTGGCGCAATACGCGGCTGCGCCGAAGCGGTGGGCATTCGGCGCGTACTTTCTTGACGTCGCCGGCCTGTCATCTCATGGCGAGATGCATATCCGCGCGGACGGTTACATCGGCATCGCGCCGCTGCCCGGTGGCATCGCGAACGTGTGCGTAGTCCGCGAGCTGAATGTCTTCCGCGCGCAGCGCATCAACGCGGAGACGATTGTGCATCTCGCCGTGCGAAACGATCCCTTCCTCGCCCCGCGGTTCACCCGTGCGCGCCAGATCGCCGCGGTGACATCGCTGGGCCCGCTCGCCGTCAATGCGAGGGCCATCGGCTATCCAGGACTGCTGCTTGCCGGCGATGCGGCCGGTTTCGTCGATCCGATGACAGGTGATGGATTGAGATTCGCAATCCGCGGAGGCGAACTGGCCGCCGAGGCGGCGCTGCGCGAGCTGTCCACAGGTGCGCCCGCCTGCAGCAGCCTTCAGGCTGCGCGGGCGAAGGAGTTCGGTCCAAAATGGCGCATGAACCGCGGACTCCGCGCGCTGGTTGCGTCGCCGCGCGCGGTGAACGCCGCCGCGCAGCTCGCGCGCGGGTGGCAAGCGCCGGTGCGGATGCTGGTGCGGCTCGCGGGCGACGTGAATCTGGCGCAGCATGCTGCCTCCTGAAGTCACCGTCTCAATCGCAGCCCTGCTCGCTGTCCTGGTCATGATGCTCGCCGAGCTCAAACGTTCGCGCGCGAACGAACGTGCACTTCGGCAGCGCGGAGCGATCGAACCGCCGGGAGATGTCTATCGGGCGATGGCGATCGTCTACCCCGCGATATTCATCGTGATGGCGATGGAAGGCCTGGCAACCGGCCCGGCGCCGACCGCCGCGCTCATCGCCGGGTTCGTCACGTTCACTGCGGCAAAGCTTCTGAAGCTGTGGGCGATCTCTGCACTGGGACCCAGGTGGAGCTATCGGGTGCTCGTGCTTCGGGATGTCCCGCTCGTGACGCGCGGTCCGTACGCTCGGCTGCGCCACCCCAACTACGTGGCCGTGTTTGGCGAAATAGCCGGGTTCGCGTTGATGGTCGGCGCCCGGATTTCCGGGGTCATCTCGCTGCTTGCGTTTGCGGCGCTCGTGCGAAAACGGATCGCGGTCGAGGAGAAAGCCCTCCGCTATACTTAGCGCAGCGTCATGAAGAAACTTCTCGTTGCGCTGGGGTTGTTCATCGTCGTCGCGGCGCTCGTCGGAGCGCAGGTACGTCCTGCCGCTGACTCGACGCTCGCAGACGCGCGCAAGGCGATCGATACGGGCCGCTACGCCGATGCGGAAAAACTGCTCGCTAATCCGGCGGCGTCCGCGCCCGGCGGCGACGCGGCCCTCGAGCTCGGCAAGCTGCAGCTCTATCTCGGGAAGAAGGCCGAAGGCACACGAACGCTTCAACGTGTCATCAATGCGAGCCCGCAGAACACTGTTGTCGATTTTGTCCGCCTGGGTGAAGCCGAGCGGGTACTGGGACAATTCCAGCAGGCGAACGCCGACTTCCGCCAGGCCAATCAACTGGCGCCGCAGAACGTCGCCGCGAACATCGGCTGGGGTGAGGTGTTCGCCGAAAAGTACAACCGCTCCGATGCCGCCAAGTCGTTCCAGGCGGCGCTGATGGCCGAACCGGACAACGTGCGCGCCAAGGTCGGTATGGCCAGCCTCATGACCGACACCAATCCGCCGGCGGCGCGGCAGTTGCTCGGCGAGGTGCTCAACAAGGATCCGAATTACGTGCCGGCGCACGTGCTGCTCGCACAGATTGCGCTCGACGACGGGAAGAGAGACGAGGCAAAGGAGTCGCTGCGGAAGGCGCTGATGGTGAATCCCAACAGCCTGGAAGCGCGCTCCATCGACGCGGCGATCGCATTCCTCGAGGATCGCAAGGCGGACTTCGATGCCAAGGTCGCCGACATCCTGAAGATCAACCCGCGCTACAGCAAGGTGTATCGCCTTGCCGCGGAAGTCGCCTCACACAACTATCGCTACAACGAGGCGGCAGACTTCGCGAAGCGCGCGGTGGCGCTCGACCCGGACGACGCACAGTCGTCGGCCACACTCGGCCTGCAGCTGCTGCGCACCAACGACGAGACTGGTGCGCGCGTCGTGCTGGAGCGAGCTTTCAAAGGCGATCCCTACGACGTCGTCACTTACAACCTGCTGTCGATGATGGACGCCCTCGACAAGTTCGTCACCATCCGTGACGGCGACGTCGTCGTGCGCATGAGCGCGGATGAAGCGCCCGTCATGCGCGAGTACGTTGTCCCGTTCGCGAAGGAGTCGCTGGCGAAGCTGTCGAAGCAGTGGAACTTCACGCCGCAGGGGCCGATCCTCGTCGAGATGTTTCCCAAGCACGACGACTTCGCGGTGCGCACGATGGGTTTGCCCGGCATGATCGGCGCGCTCGGTGTCTGCTTCGGCCAGCTCGTCGCGTTCGACTCGCCAAAGGCGCGGCCGCCCGGCGAATTCAGCTGGCAGGAGACCCTGTGGCATGAGTTAACGCACGTCATCACGATTCAGATGTCCAACAACCGCATTCCGCGATGGCTGACGGAAGGCATTTCGGTATGGGAGGAGGCCTACGCGCGGCCGGATTGGGGTCGTGAGACGACGGTGCCGTTCGCCCAGGCGCTGGAACAGAACAAACCGCTCAAGCTCAGAAATCTGAACGAGGGGTTCCAGGATCCCGAGCTGATCGTTCTCTCCTACTATCAGGCCTCACAGGTCGTCGATTATCTCGTGAAGACCTACGGCGAGCCGAAGCTGCAGGCGTTCGTCAAAGCGTTCAGCCGCGGTATCGACACGGAAACGGCGCTCAAGGAGGTCTACGGCGTCGGCATCGATCAGGTGCAGACCGGCCTGGACGCCGCGTTCGACCGGGACTTCGGGGCGATGCGCAAAGCGTTGAAGAAGATCGATGTTCCGCAGAACGCAACGGCCGACCAGCTGGCGGCAATGGCGCAGGCGAATCCCGACAGCTTCGGAGTGCATATGCGTCTCGCAGCCGAGCGCAAGAAGGCCGGCGATGCGGCTGGTGCGATTCGCGCTCTCGAACAGGCGGCCAAGCTGCTGCCCGCGATTCAGGGGAAGCAGAATCCACATCTCGCCATCGCGGAGATTGCGCTCGAGCAGAAGAACAACGCGCGTGCCATCGAAGCGCTGGACGCGTTCCTGAAGGTGGACGGCAACGACGTCGACGGCGCGCGCCAGCGCGCGCAGCTCCTCGAGCAGGCCGGCGAGGCGGCGCGTGCGTCGACTGCGTACGCGCGCGTCATTGACGTCGATCCGTTCGACTCACACGCGCAATCGATGGTGGGGAAGGCCGCGCTGCAGCGCAAGGACGCGCAGACGGCGATTCGCGCTTTCCGTGCGGCGCTTGCTGCCAAGCCCGCGGACCTGGCGGCGGCACACTATGACCTGGCGCAGGCCTACCTGCTCGGCGGCCAGAACGCCGAAGCCAAGCAGGAAACGCTGGCGGCGCTCGAAGTGGCGCCGTCGTTCGAACCCGCGCAGGACTTACTACTGAAGATTGTCGGAGGTGGATAATCGGGCGGGTCCGAAAGGCCCCACTTCCCACTTCCCACTCCCCACTTCCAACTTACACGTCGTGCCACCACTCGACGCGCTGGCGTTCCGGCCGTCGAAACACGATCACACCGCTGATGCCCGCGACAAAGCCGGCGATGTGCGCCCAGAACGCAATGCCGCCGCCCGGCGCGCCGCCAACCGCCGACACGATTGACCCGACGCCGCTGACGAACTGCATCAGAAACCAGATCCCCAGAAAAAAGATCGCGGGGACCTCGACGATCTGGAAGAAAAAGAAGATCGGGATCAGCGTGACGATGCGCGAACGCGGATACAGAACGAAGTACGCGCCCATCACGCCGGCGATTGCGCCGCTGGCGCCGACCATCGGCACGACCGAATCGGGCACCGTAATCGTCTGCGCCAGCGCGGCGGCAACCCCGCAGAGCAGATAGAACACCAGAAAGCGGCCATGTCCCATCCGGTCTTCGACGTTGTCGCCGAAGATCCATAGGTACAGCATGTTGCCCGCAACGTGCAGGAGCCCGCCGTGCAGGAACATCGAGGTGAACACCGCCACCCATGAAAACGCGGCGGGCACGAGGCCCCAGTACAGCGTAAAGGCATCGACTGCACGCCCGAGTGACAGCTCGTAGAGGAAGACGAGCACGTTGATGGCGATCAACGAGATGGTGACCACCGGCGTCGTACGTGAGGGGATGATGTCGCGAAGCGGAATCATGAGGGCTTAGGGCTATGGGCTTAAGGTACTTTAGACTTCTACCTTCCGTAAGCCTAAAGCCTAAGCGCCTCCATGATCTGCAAACACTGCGGGACGGAAATCGCCGACAAGGCGTTGATCTGCTACAAATGCGGCAATGCGACGACGGAGCCGCGCGTCAAGCCGCCGTCTGACGGGCCGCTCTTCGATCGGCCCCGGCGTTCGCCGCTCCCCGTCGTCGTCATCGTGTTGATCGTGATCGCGCTGATGCTGCTCGCCTGGTTCGAGTTCTACCGGTAGTTGCGCTCCTTCACACCTTCCGAGATGTGCTCGAGCGTGTCGCCGCTGCGGCTGTCGCGCGCCTCCTTCACGGCGATATCGCCGAGCGAGACGATGCCGACGATACGATCGCCATCGACCACAGGCAGACGGCGGACTTGGTGCTCGCTCATCAGATCCTCCGCTTCGCGCGTGGACATCTCGGGCGTCACGCATACGACGTCGCCGCTAACAATCTCGCGCACCGGACGGTTCAGCTGGGCGCCGTCCGCGACCGCGCGAACGACGATGTCGCGGTCGGTCACGATGCCGACAGGCCGGCCGTTCTCGACAACGGGGACCGCGCCCGTGTCGCAGTCGCGCATGATACGCGCCGCGTTCTGAATGCTGTCACCCGGCGAGACGCACTGCGGGTTCGGTGTCATCACTTCGCGGATATTCATGGGTTGAGCTCCTCCCACGAGACTTCGAAGCAAACCCGCCGCCGCCGCAGCCTGCTGCGCCGAAAGGGCCCCGGCGCGAAGGCGAGCGCGACCGTATAATCGAATCGATGGTCTTTCGACCGCGTGCGGTTTTGGTTATCAGCGCCCTCGCCGCGGTTGTGGTCTTTGCCGTCGTTCAGGATCGCGTCACCGCCGCCGGTGCCCGGCGCTACGTGATGGTGCAGCGTGACGCACTCGCTGGCCGCGGACAGCTCGTCACCATCGATCAGATCATGAAGCCGGCGATCGCACGTTCCGTGCAGCGGGGGCTGATGTGGGGTGGTGTGGTGCTCGTCGCGGGCGTCAGCCTCGCGGGCGTGGTGTCCACCCGCCGACGCCGATGAACAAGGCGCTGATCTACGACTGGAATCGCAACGCGGCCGTGGCGCCGCCGCCGCTCGTCATGCTCGACGACGAGACGCTGCGCGACGGGTTGCAGTCGCCCTCCGTGCGCGCGCCGAGCATCGATCAGAAGCTGAAGATTCTCCGGCTGCTCGACGAGATTGGCGTCGACACCGCAGACATCGGACTGCCCGGTGCCGGCCCGCACGTCGTTCGCGACGTCGAGCGGCTGTCACGTGAGATCGTCAGCTGCAAGCTGAAACTCAAGCCGAACTGCGCGGCCCGCACCGTGATCAGCGACATCCAGCCGATCGTCGAGGTGACGCAGCGCGTCGGCATCCCCATCGAGTGCTGCTGCTTCATCGGCTCGAGTCCTATCCGCCGCTATGCCGAGGACTGGACCGTGGACTATCTGCAGCGCTGCACCGAAGAGGCGGTCTCTTTCGGCGTGAATCACGGCCTGCAGGTGATGTACGTCACCGAAGACACGACCCGGTCCGATCCGGAGACGCTGCGGCGCCTGTTCATAACGGCGATCCGCGCTGGTGCGTCGCGGCTCTGCATCGCCGACACTGTCGGTCACGCCACGCCCTCTGGCGCGCGGGCGGTCGTGGCGTTCACCAAGCAGATCGTCGACGAGATGGGCGGGGGCATCGGCATCGACTGGCACGGCCATCGCGATCGCGACATGGGCACCATCAACAGTCTGGCGGCGCTCGAAGCAGGGGCGACGCGCGTGCACGGCACCATCCTCGGTATCGGCGAGCGGGTTGGCAACACGCCGATGGATATGCTGCTCGTCAACCTGGTACTCATGGGATGGATCGATCGCGACCTGCACAGGCTGGACGAGCTGGTGCGCACGGTGGCCGAGGCGACGGGCGAGCCGATTCCGGACAACTATCCTGTGTTCGGCCGCGACGCGTTCCGCACCGCGACCGGCGTCCATGCAGCTGCGGTCGTGAAAGCGTTCCGCAAAGGCGATCCGGAGCTGATGGACACTGTCTACTCCGGTGTGCCTGCGCAGATGGTGGGCCGCTCGCAGCAGATCGAGGTCGGTCCGCTGTCAGGCAAGTCGAATGTCGTCTTCTGGCTCGAGCAGCATGGGTTCGTGCCCGAAGAGGAAGTGGTCGATCGCGTGTTCCGCCGCGCCAAATCCTCGCAACGTGTGCTCACCGAGCAGGAAATCCTCGACGAAATCCACGTCGCCCAGACCTACGCGTCCACCAGGCTCGACGCGTAAGCCTGGACAGCTGTAGATGATTTACAATCCCGCGCACCCATTTTCACCGGAGGCTTTCATGCGTGCGTTCAGGTTCGCCGCGCTTTTGGTCGGTGCCTGTGCCGTTGTCCTCTCCGCGCAGACATCGCCACTGTCCTCGGAGCAACGCGCCCAGTTCCACGGACCGTACAGCCAGCCTGAGGACGCGTTCCGGCTCGTCGGAAACATCTATTACGTCGGCGCGAAGAACATCGCGTCCTATCTGATCACGACACCCCAGGGGCACATTCTCGTGGATACGGGCACGACGGAGATGACGCCCGTCATCAAGGCGAACGTCGAGAAGCTCGGATTCAAGTTGACGGATATCAAGATCATGCTCTCGAGCCACGCGCACTTCGATCACATCGGCGGCCACGCCGCCATGAAGAAGCTGACGGGCGCAAAGGTCATGGCCATCAAGCAGGACGCCGACGCGCTCGAGGCAGGGAAGGATCTGTCACCGCTCGGCGACGAAGGCTGGATGCCAGTCAAGATCGATCGCGTGCTGAAAGATGGCGACACCGTGAAGCTTGGCGGCACGACGATGCGCGCGGTGTGGGCGCCGGGACACACGCCCGGCTGTACGGTGTGGACCACGGAGGTGACCGAGGCCGGCAAGAACTACAACGTGGCGATCTTCGGATGCGGTGGTCCCAATGGCGGCGTGAAACTTGTCGGCAACCCGAAGTTTCCGACGCTCGTCGACGACACGATGGCGACATTCCGCAAACTGAAGATGCTCAAGCCGGACATCTACGTGAGCGGCCACCCGCAGATGCTGTTTGCCGGAAAGATCGAGCGGATGAAGAACAACGAGCGGCCGCATCCGCTGCTCGATCCCGGCGCGCAGGCATGGACGAAGATGCTCGACGACGCAGAAACGAATTTCAGGAAGAGGGTGGATCAGGAGCGGGCACAGAGTTCCAGTCGATAAGCGAAAAGGAGCTGACATGGCATCCATCAACACCGGGAAAGTCGTGATGGGCGGTCTCGTGGCGGGCGTGGTAGCCAATGCAGTGGATTTCGTGACCAACAATTACGTGCTGGCCGCCGACTGGCAGGCGTGGGCCTCCCAGCACAACATCGACCCGGCGTCGCTGACGAGCCCGTCGGTCGCCGGCACCTGGATCGTCGTCGACTTCATTTTCGGACTGCTGCTCGTATGGACCTATGCGGCCATGCGTCCGCGATTCGGGCCGGGCATCTACACGGCCTTTCTCGCGGGCCTTGTCATCTATCTCGCGCCGACAATCGTCATGTTCGGGTTCACCATGATGGGGATGCTGACGATGGCGATGTTCGTGAAGGGATCGTGTGCGGCGATCGTCTCGACCTTCGGTGCGGCAATTGTCGGAGCCGCCCTGTACAAGGAAGAAGGAGCGGCGATGTCCTCGGCCTTTGCGAAAGCCTAGGGCTGCGTCGCCAGCTGCTTTTCAATCTCGGGCAGGGCGTCGAGCACCACGTCGCCGACAATCTGCAGGCTGCGTGCGCTGACGTGATCGAGGTCATCCTGCGCCGTGTGCCACTGCGGGTAATCGAGGTCAATGATGTCGATTGACTGCACGCCGGCTTCGACGAACGGCAGGTGATCGTCTTCGACGGTGAACGGGTCAGGGATGAACGTCGAGCTGTAACCAAGGCGCGAGGCTGAACCCCAGACGATGGCGTTCAGCCAGCGCGCCGAGTTGCTGTCCGGGCGGATGTCGAGATCGCGATCGCCGACCATATCCAGCAGGATCAGCGCCTTCAGGCTGCTCAGCGTTCCCGCTTCCTGCGCCGCCTTCACGTAGTACTTGCTGCCGTAGGTGTTATCCGGGTCGCGCCACTCCGTGTTGACCGCTTCTTCGCCATCCAGAAAGAGCAGCTCGATCGTGAACTCGTTGCGTCGATTGGTGAGCACGCGCCCCAGCTCGAGTACTGCCGCCGTCGATGAAGCCGCGTCGCTGGCGCCGAGGAACCTGAATTCGGCGAACCGCTTCGTGTCGTAGTGCGTGGCCAGGGCGATGCGTTCCCGGCGGCGCCCCGGGATGGTGGCGATGATGTTGGTCATGCGAATGACGCCAGCCGGCGTCATCGCGTCAAACGCCTGCTCGCGATACGGCACATTGATCGTCTTGAGCTGCATCTCGATGTACTGGCGCGTTTGTGCGAGAGGAGAAGAGCCGGCGGGCCGTGCGCCGAACGCGACCTGGCGTTCGAGATCAACCCATGCTCGGTTGCTGTCGAACTTCAGAAGTGCGGCGGCTGCGACGGTGCGAGGTTGCGACGGTGCGTCCGACGGTGCGGCGGTGCGACGGTTCTGAGCGTCAGCGCCGCACGCCACAAACATCAATGCGAGGACTCCGAACATCGCACCTTTCGCACGCTCGGACGCACCCTCGCACCACCGCACCTCGCACCATCGCACTGTCTTATCCGCGTTTGTTCAGCGGCACGTAGTCGCGCCGCTTCGCGCCGACGTACAACTGCCGCGGACGCGTGATCTTCTGATCCGCATCCAGCAGCATCTCCTCCCACTGCGCGATCCATCCCGAGGTGCGCGGAATCGCAAACAGCACCGGGAACATCGCCACGGGGAAGCCCATCGCCTGGTAGATGAGACCGGAGTAGAAGTCGACGTTCGGATACAGCTTCCTGCTGATGAAGTAGTCGTCCTCGAGCGCAATGCGTTCGAGCTCGAGTGCGATGTCGAGCAGCGGATTCTTGCCCGTGACGTCGAACACCTGATCGGCCGTTCTCTTGATGATCTTGGCGCGCGGGTCGTACGACTTGTAGACGCGGTGGCCGAATCCCATGAGGCGGCCTTCGCCCGCTTTCACTTTCTTGATGAACCCCGGAATGTTGTTGATCGAGCCGATCTCCTGCAGCATCCGCAGCACCGCTTCGTTCGCGCCGCCATGCAGCGGACCGTAGAGCGCCGCCGCCGCGCCCGCCATCGCCGAATAGGGATCGACATGCGAGCTGCCGATGCCGCGCATCGCACTCGTACTGCAGTTCTGTTCGTGATCGGCGTGCAGGATGAAGAGGATGTCGAGCGCCCGTTCGAGCACCGGGCTCACCTTGTATTTGAGCTCCGTGCGCTTGAACAGCATGTTCAGGAAGTTGCCCGTGAAGCTCAGCTCATCGTCCGGATAGACGTACGGACGGCCGATGCTGTGGCGGTACGCGTAGGCGGCGATGGTCGGCACCTTGGCGATCAGCCGATGCACCTGCTTGCGGCGCGATCCCTCGTCGAAAATCTGCTTTGCGTCGGGATAGAACGTCGAGAACGCGCCGACGGTGCTCAGGAAGACGCCCATCGGATGCGCATCGTACTGGAAACCTTCCATCAACTTCTTGATGTTCTCGTGCAGCAGCCAGTGGCCTTTGATGTCCTCGGTCCACCGATCGAATTGCTCGCGTGCCGGCAGCTCGCCGAAGAGCAGCAGATACGCGACCTCGAGGTAATTCGAGCTTTCCGCCAGCTGCTCGATCGGATAGCCGCGATATTCGAGGATGCCCTTGTCGCCGTCGATGTAGGTGATCGTGCTGCGGCACGACGCCGTATTCATGAAAGCGGGATCGTAGGTGACGAGGCCGAAGTCGTCTGCGCCGGTCTTGATCTGCTTGAGGTCCATGGCGCGAATAGCGCCGTCCTTGATCGGCAGCTCGTAACTTTTGCCGGTGCGGTTGTCGGTGACGGTCAGCGTGTCCTTCATAGTTCCCGCGGGTGTCGAGACCGTCGCATTCCTGTCAGTTGTGACGCTATTCGCCATGGTTTTGGTCCTGGTCCTGATCGTCGGGTGACGGTACCGGCTCGGCGGGCACGCTGTAGCGGCCATCCGCCCATCGCGCCAGGTCGTCGGTACGGCATCGTTCGCTGCAGAAGGGACGCCACCGCGGGTCTACCGGTCTGGTGCGGCACATGACGCACAACGCAGCGTCGCCCATCCGACCAATGATAGTTGGCTTAAGGCTTAAGGCTCAAGGCTTCGGGTTAGACGGGCGGGTTGGACGCGTGGTGGCGAACGTCGAGCGCCGATACCATGAAGATCACATCCTCGGCGATGTTGGTCGCGTGGTCACCGATCCGTTCGAGATGGCGCGAGATGAGGATCAGGTCGAGGGCCGGTTCTACCGTTCCGGGGTCCTGGAGCATGTAGGAGAGCAGCTCTCGGAAAATCTGCGTCTTCAGCCCGTCGAGCCTGTCGTCCTCGTTGAGTACCTGGTGCGCCAGTACTGTATCGCGTCGAACGAACGAATCGAGCGCGTCGCGCAGCATCGTCTGGGCGATGTCGCCCATCTGCGGAATGTCGATCAGCTTCTTCACCGGCGGATGCGTCGCGTAGCGGCGCGCCGCTTCGGCGATGTTGACGGCGAGGTCGCCGACGCGCTCGAGATCGGTGTTGATCTTCACTGTGGCGACGATGGCGCGAAGATCCGTCGCCATTGGTTGATGCAGCGCGAGTAGCTTGAAACAGCGGTTGTCGATCTCGACGTGTAGCTCGTTGATCGGCTCGTCTCCGTGCAGCACCTTGTCGATGGACGCGACATCCCGGTTGACGAGGCTTTGCACGGCGGCGCGCACACGCTCCTCCGCGAGCCCGCCCATTTCGAGCAGGCGTCCCTGGAGTGTTTCGAGCTCCTCCTGGAAATGGCGTACGACGCGCTGGTCCATCAACCGAATCTCCCGGTTAGATAATCCTCGGTGAGCTTTTCGGACGGAGCCGTGAACATCTTATCGGTGCGCTCATACTCCACCAGACGTCCCAGCCAGAAAAAAGCCGTGTAGTCGGAGACGCGCGCCGCCTGCTGCATGTTGTGCGTGACGATGACGATGGTGAAGTTCGTCTTCAGTTGGTAGATCAGCTCCTCGATGCGCTGCGTCGCGATCGGGTCGAGCGCCGACGCGGGCTCGTCCATCAGCAGGATCTCGGGTTTTACCGCCAGTGCGCGCGCAATGCACAGCCGCTGCTGCTGGCCGCCGGACATCGCCAGCGCGGACTCGTGCAGCCGGTCCTTCACTTCGTCCCACAGCGCCGCCTGTTTCAGGCTCTCTTCAACCCGGCCGGCCAGCTCCGATTTGCTCGACGTCATCTTGTTGATGCGCAGGCCGTAGGCGACGTTCTCGAAAATCGACTTGGGGAAGGGGTTCGATTTCTGGAATACCATTCCCACCTTCCGGCGCATCGCCACGACGTCCACCCCAGGCCCATAGATGTCTTCGCCGTCGATGCACACACGCCCGTCGACGCGCGCGCCAGGGATGATGTCGTTCATCCGGTTGAGCGTCCGCAGGAACGTGCTCTTGCCGCAGCCCGAAGGCCCGATGAACGCGGTGACGACGCTCGGCTGGATCTTGATCGAGATGTCTTCCAGGGCTCGCTTCTCGCCGTAGAAGAAGGAGAGGTGCTCGACGTCGATCTTCAGCTGCTGGTTGGGATTCGGCTGCGGATCGCGCGGCTTCAGCGTCGGGCGTGGAATGGCGAC
>DATJJE010000069.1:0-22307 GCA_035492455.1 Vicinamibacterales bacterium
CCGTGTTTCTGATGGCGCTCGCCGGATTCACGATCAATCTGCTGACGCTGCTTGCCATCGTGCTGTCCGTCGGCCTCGTCGTGGACGATGCGATCGTGATGGTGGAGAACGTCGAGCGGCACATTCACGCCGGCGCGACGCCGCTGCGCGCCGCCATTGACGCCGCGCGGGAACTGGTCGGCCCAATCATCGCCATGACGATCACGCTGGCCGCGGTCTACGCGCCCATCGGCATTCAGGGTGGACTGACGGGCACGCTGTTCCGCGAATTCACGTTCACGCTGGCCGGCGCCGTGATCGTCTCGGGCATCGTCGCACTGACGCTGTCGCCGATGATGGGCGCAAAGCTGCTGCGACCCGCCACTCACGAGCGCGGCTTTGCCGCGTGGATCAACCGGCGCTTTGAAAGCGTGCGCAACGGCTACACGCGTGCTCTGACGTCCACGCTCCGCTACCGACCGGTCGTGCTGACGCTCTGGGTGATCGTCGCGCTGCTAATCGTTCCGTTCTACATGTTCTCGCAGCAAGAGCTGGCGCCTGCCGAGGATCAGGGTGTCGTGTTCTCGGTTGTGCAGGCCGCGCCGAACGCGACGATCGAACAGACCAAACTCTTCACGTCGCAGATTCTCGACGTCTACAAGGCGATTCCCGAAACCGCAGCGACCTTCCAGCTGATCACGCCAAACGGCGGGTTCGGAGGGATGGTCACGAAACCGTGGAGCGAGCGGCACAAGACCGCGCAGCAGTTGTTGATGGAATCGTTCGGCCCGCTCTCGAAAATTCCAGGCATCCGCGCGATTCCGCTGACGCCGCCGGCGCTTCCCGGCGGCGGCGACTTCCCCGTCGACTTCGTGATTGGCACGGCCGGCGAGCCGCAGCAGCTGAACGAAATCGCGCAGAAGCTGGTGATGAAGGCGATGACGTCGGGCATGTTCATCTACGCCGACGCGGATGTGAAGTTTGATCAACCGCAGGCAGAGGTGGTGTTCGATCGCGACAAGCTGCGCTCGCAAGGAGTGGATCTGAGCCAGGCCGGGCGCGATCTCTCGGTGATGCTGGGCGGCAACTACGTGAACCGCTTCAGCATCCAGGGACGCAGCTACAAGGTGATTCCGCAGGTGCAGCGCGCGGAGCGGCTGACACCCGACCAGCTTTCGCAGATCTACGTCACGGGATCGAACGACAAGTTGGTACCGCTGTCGACGTTTGCGAGCCTTCGCACAACCGCCGAACCGCGCGAGCTGAAGAAGTTCCAGCAACTGAACGCCGTTCGCATCCAGGGCGTCATCCCGCCGCCGGTGCCACTCGACAAGGCGCTCGCTCTGCTCGAGACGGAAGCGAAGACGCTGCTGCCGCAAGGCTTCACCGTCGATTACGCGGGTGAATCGCGTCAGCTTCGCACCGAAGGCAGCAAGTTCCTGACGACATTCCTGCTGTCGGCGATTCTGATCTACCTGGTGCTCGCGGCGCAGTTCGAGAGCTTCCGCGACCCGTTCATCATCCTCGCCGGTTCGGTGCCGCTTGCGTTGTCAGGTGCGCTGCTCTTCTCGTTCCTCAACCTGACGACGTTGAACATCTACAGTCAGGTTGGACTGATCACGCTGGTGGGTCTGGTGGCGAAGAACGGGATCCTCATCGTGCAGTTCGCCAATCACTTGCAGGAGACCGGCAGGGACAAGCTCGCAGCGGTGATTGAAGCGGCGGCGACACGGCTGCGACCAATCCTGATGACGACCGCAGCAACGGTCGTTGGTCACCTGCCGCTCGTATTCGCAAGCGGCCCGGGCGCAGGCGCGCGCAACAGCATCGGCATCGTGCTTGTCAGCGGAATGATGGTCGGCACGCTCTTCACACTGTTCGTGGTGCCGTCGATTTACGTGCTGCTCGCCCGCCGGCGCGTGGCGATTGCCGAAGCGCGTCGCCCCGCACGCGTTCCGGAGTTGGCGGCTGCCGTTTCGGTTGTGCTCGGTTTCGTGTTCTTCGCCGGCGGCGCATCCGCGCAAACCACGGCCGACCTTCAAGTCGGCCCGACCTTGAAGCTCACGCTCGACGAGGCGGTCCGCCGCGCCATCGAGAACAACCCGGACCTTGCCATCGTCCGCCTCGATACGGAAGTCGAGGCGGCGCACGTTGGTGAGAGCCGCGGCGCCTTCGCGCCGGTGTTTTCGACGACGGTCGGTCACTCGGGCAACACCACGGCGCCGACGAATTTCCTGCTCGGCGACAGCGGTGTGGAGGTCAACGACTCGTTCTGGTCGACGGGCGTTCGCCAGCGCCTGCCGTTTGGCGGCGGCACGTGGAGCGCGTCATGGGACAGCGCCAGAACGACGACGAACAATCCAATCAGCAGCTTCGATCCCAGCCTGCAGGCAGGGTTTCAACTGGCCGTGTCACAACCGCTGCTGAAGGACCGCGGCATCGACACCGCTCGGTATCAGTACTCCATCGCGCGGCGCAACGAGCGCAGCTCGGACCTGCATGCGCGTGAGGCCGCGGTGCAGACAACTGCTGCCGTGAAGCAGGCGTACTGGACCCTGAAGGCGACCCGCGCAAACGTGCTGGTTCAGCAACGGTCGCTTGAACTCGCCCAGGAGCTTGAGCGTCAGACGAGGATTCGAGTGGACGCCGGGCAGACTCCCCCTCTCGATCTCGTGCAGGCACAGGCGGAGGTCGCGCAGCGTCGCGAGAACCTGATTCGCGCCCGAACCGGCGATGACGATGCCGAGGATCGTCTGCGACGGCTGATCATGAATCCGGCCGACGTAACGTTCTGGGCGGTGCGTTTCGATCCGATCGAGGAACCGACGGGGCGCGACGCGATGCCCGACGTCGATGCAATCGTGGCTAAGGCGCTTGGTGAACGGCTCGACATCGCACGCGCGAACCTCGATCTCGAGAACGCGAAGACGACGACAGCATTCCTCGACAATCAGCGGCTGCCAGACGTACGTCTGGAGACCTCATACCGCGGCTCAGGGTTGGCCGGCAGCCAGTTCATTCGCAACGGCGGGTTCCCAGGCACGGTCATCGGCGAGCGATCACGCAGCTTCGGCGACGCACTCGGACAGGCGTTCGGTCCGGACTATCCGACATGGAGCGTCGGCATTACCGTGGCGAAATCGTTCGGACACACCTACGAAGATGCAAGCCGCGCGGGCGCCGACGTCGAACGGCGCCAGGCGGCGCAGCGCATCTCCAGCCTGCAGCTGCAGGCGGCCGAGTCGATTCGACAGGCGGGACGGCAAATCCGAAGCACCGCGGAGCGCATCGATGCGGCGCGTGCGGGCGCAACGCTCGCACAGCAGCGGCTCGACTCCGAACAGCGCCGGTATGAAGCTGGTCTGTCGACGACGTTCCTCGTGACGCAGGCACAGCGCGATCTCCTGCAGGCCCAGGTCAATTTGCTGCAGACGACGCTCGATTACGAGTCGGCGCTCGTGAACTTCGAGGCGGTGCAGCAGGCGCCCGCGGGTGTCGGCGGCGACACGCTCGGTCCCGGCGGGACTAACGTGATCGCTGTGCCGACGCCCGCGCCGCGCGGACTGTTCCGGCAGGGCTCGGCAACAGGATTCTGAAGACGGAGAAGATGATGGTTCGACTGTTCATCACGTTTGTTCACATCTGCGCGGCGATGGGCGTCTTCGGTGCTGCAGCGATCGAGGGTGCGTCGCTGCTGGAGCTCAATCGCGCCGGCGCATCGCCGACCGCAGGTCAGGGCTTTGCGCTGGCGCGACGCATTGGTGCTATCGCCTTTGCGCTGATTCTGTTATCCGGGATCGGCCTCACGCACACCGTGTGGGGCTGGCGGACGGCGTGGATAAACGTTTCCATGTCGGGCATTGTCGCTATGGTTGCCATCGGCGCGACCGTTACACGGCGCGCGATGGAACGCCTGCGGACAACCGCCGCCGATGGGGGTGCCTATGATGCGCTCGTCTGGTCGTTTCTGACGCGCGTCGGAATTCTGTTCGGGATCGTGTTCCTGATGACCGTAAAGCCGCCTCTTCAGGAGTCGATCATCGCGCTGGCCGCGGCGACTGGCGCGGGGTTCCTTGTCGGCCGCCCTGCACGGCGCCGCGCGAGCCGGGTCGCGTAATCATGACCAGCGCGCAGGCGACCGCGCTGCTGAAACTCGCGCAGCGCATCCGTGAGGAATTCGAAGAGACCCCGGGACTGCGCGTCACGATAGACGAAGGCGCGCGATTCTGGGGACTCGACGAAGATGTGTGCGAGCTCGTGCTCGCTGAGCTGATCGCCGACGGTTTTCTGTCGCGAGGTTTCGATCAGCGCTACCGGCAGGCGTCACATCACTAGTGGAGGCGTCACCAAACGAGAATGGCTGTCTTGATTCGCCGGCGCGCGCAGCAGCGTCACATCATCAGCAGGCCGCGGCGGGCCGCCGCGCTAATGGCTTCGGTACGGCTGCCAACGCCCAGACGCGCGACCAGAGACGCGAGGCATGATTCAACCTCCGCTTCGCTGATTCCCAGGCGCCGGGCGATATCGGCGGTTTCCGCGCCCCGCGCGAGCTCCTCCAATACGCCACGTTCCGATGGAGTTATGTGCAGCACGCTCATAGACTGTAGAGATACCTCAGGATTGTGAACAAATTGTGAGTAGGACGACGGATCGCGCGCCGTGGATCCCGTTGCGTCCTAATTACGTCCTAATGCGCTCCGCGCCGCACTCGCGGACGCGTGCTTCCAGGTAGCGCCGCTCCACGGGGCTGCGCGCCAGCCTCGCCGCCGTTGAAAAGTGTTCGCGCGCCTCATCGAGATTGCCGCGGCGCCGTTCGAACTCGGCAATCGCGGCCGGGTAAAAGGGGTAATGCCCCAATCGATCGGCGTCAGCGATCGCGTGGAGGGACTCGAGTCCTTCTTCTGGGCCGTCACGTTGCCCAACGGCGATTGCACGGTTCAGCGCAACGATCGGCGACGGTGCAATCGTCATCAGGCGATCGTAGAGGCCGACAATCGCATCCCAATGCGTCTCCTCGACGCTGTGCGCGGTAGCGTGCGCGGCTGCGATTGCGGCCTCGACGTGGAATGCCGAGATCTCATCACCGCTGGCGGAGCGATCGAGCAGCTGCAGTCCTTCTTGAACCAGGCCGGCATCCCATCGCGAACGGTCCTGCTCGAGGAGCGGATTCAGATCGCCAGCCGCATCGAGTCGTGCCGGCAGTTTTGCGGCATGCAGGTGCATCAGCGCCGCCAGCGCCAGCGTTTCAGGCGATGCTGTCTGCGCCACCTCCACGAGCAGCATCGTCAGGCGGATCGCTTCCGCACAAAGCTCCGTGCGGACCGCCGCTTCGGCCGACGCGCCGTGATATCCCTCGTTGAACAGCAGATAGAGCGCTCGACGTACCGCCGACAGGCGCGCCGGAAATTCCGCGTCGGCGAGGTCGAACAGCCGCTTCGATTCGGCGAGCGTCTTCTTACCGCGCGAGATGCGCTTCTCCATCGCCGCGCGTGTGGTGAGAAACGCCGCCGCTATTTCGGGTGCGGCAAAGCCGCACAGGACATTGAGGACGAGGGCCACCTGGACTTCCTCGGGCAGCCTTCGGTCGCAACACGAGAACATCATGCGCAGCTGCTCGTCGCGGATCGTCGAGCCGGTAAACGCCTCTTCCACGGCCGGCGCGAGCGTCCATTCCGATTCGAGCACGCGCGTCAGCTCCGGCGCGAAGGTGCGAGCGGTGCGCTCGCGTCGGACGATGTCGAGGGCGCGGTGCTTGGCGACGGCCATCAGCCAGGCGCCGGGATTGTCGGGAATGCCGCGCACCTTCCACACCTCCAGCGCTCGGCAGAAGGCGTCCTGGACGACGTCTTCCGCGAGCGCGAGGTTGTGCACACCGAAGATGCGCGTGAGCGCCGCCACGAGACGACCGGATTCGCGGCGGAAGAGATGCTCGCTCAATTCCATGTGCGTGCTACATGTCCATCTTCATGACCGGACGGACTTCAACAGATCCACCGCCCTCGAGAATCGGGCAGCCGCGCGAGAGCTCCACCGCCTGATCGATGTCGCGCGCCTCGACGAGCGTGAAGCCGCCGACAAGGTCCTTCGTCTCGGTGAAGGGACCGTCCGTCACCGTCTTCTGCTGACCGCGCACCACTTTACCCGTCCGCTCCAACGGCTGGCCGCGATCCTTCAGGTGACCTTTCTTGTCGAGCTCGTTCATCCACGCCATCCAGCGCTGCATGCTCTGCTGCGCCCGTTCGGGGCTGCCCATGTTTTCCTGCCGTGCGGCATCCGTCATGCGATACAGATATAGAAACTGGCCCATTTCCGTGCTCCTTCCCAATGTTGCGACGTTACTTCGCGTTTGTCAGCTATACGACGCGCGAAGCCCGCGGGTCCGGACATCTTATTTTCCGGGCGACGTGTCACATCGATGAGGTAGGCTTTCGGGTTTATGACAGCGAAAAAAAAGGACGGCCGGACCGCGATCGAGCGGGAGGAGGCTGCCGAGCGCAAGCTGAACGAGGCCGTCGCCACTGCCAAACGCCTGAAGGCGAAGTCTCGGGCGGCCAAGAAGCGGATGAAGCAGGCGAAAAAGGCGGCCAAGGACGCCTCCAAGTCGGCACGCAAGGCGCGGAAAGCTGCCGAGGAAGCGCGCCGCGAATATCAGAAGATGCGGGCGCGCGCGGCGAAGGAGCGAAAGAAGGCGGCCCGGGCCAGGACGCCGATCGTTACGCCGAAGCGCCGCTCGATCGATCGCGCCGGCGATCGGCAATTCCTGCAACCTTGAGTCGCCCCATCACCCGAGTCAGAGTTGGGTACGACCGATCACCCGAGTCAGAGTCGCGTACGACCGATCACCCGACTCTGACTCGCAGGTCAAAGCGTGCTAGAACCGAATGGTCCGCACGATCTTGATCGAGCCCTTGCGATCCAGGGTCTGCAAGGTCGTGCGGTCCACCCAGTTGTGCGTGTAGACGAAGAAGATGTCGTTGCCCGGTCGTGTGATCCAGCGAAAGCGCGACTGCCAGCCAAGCTGACGCGTCACCGTGTCGTACTGCAACCGGTTCACGAGCGAGATGAACGGGTTGAACTGCGTGTTGATGTCATTCAGCCACAGACGCGTGCGGAAGGTCCCTTCGCGCAGCGCCACGTTGTTGAAATCGCCGCCGACGTTGATCAGCCACCCACGATGCGGACGGATGCTCAACGTCCCGTTCACCTGTCGCCGCTCGCCAGAATAAAACTCGCCGTCTTCGTAAGACAGATTCAACGACACTGGTCGGCTCGTGCTCGTCTGCGCCTGATAGTGGCGCCGTAGAAAGCTGTACTGACTGCCAGCAGGAAGGACGATCCCGGGAGCGATCTGGAAATCGCGCGGCAGCCGTTCGTAGAGCGGCAGCAGGTGGAACTCGAGGAGGTCGCTCGATTGGAGATCGATGCGCAGGAACTGCACGTCCGTGCGGCGCGTCTCGAGCCGGTTATCAAGATCGAAATAAAAGCTGGAGACGCCTTCGAACGAGAACCGCCGCACGTATCGCGACCGCTCGGTATGCACGGTGAAACGGGCGTCGGGATCGATGAGCCTGTAGCCACGGCGATCGACAAAACCAATCGCGGGATCGTAGCCGTCCTGCACCTCGCGGACGGCGAGTCGCGCATAGATCGGATCGTTCGGCAGGAAGATGCGCGCGCCATAGGCGGCGCCGCCGTGCGAGCCGGGCAGTTTCGTCGTATTCAGATAAAACCCGCTGACTTCGAGGACTTCCTTGCGAAGGAACTTCGACGTTGCGAGCGCGACATCGACGCCTGCCGTGTTGCGTGCTTCTCCATTCGCTCCGCTTGTTCGGGTCAAGCCGTCGCCGCTTCGCGTCGTGAACAGGCCGCCGACGTACGACTGCTGCCAGAACCTGCGTTGTCCACGCATCACGGTGAAGTCTTCGCCTGGCACACTGCCGCGATCGCGTGTGCGTACCTGCAGCACCCCGAGGTCGAACGCACCGGCATGCCCCGTCAACTTCGCCCCGTAATCGATCGGCTGCGGCACCCCTGAATCGTCCAGCCCGATGCGGCGGCTGAAGAACGGGACGATCGAGTTCCCGGTCTCGCGCGAGAACGTGAAGACGCTGGCGCCCTCGAGGAAGAACGCGCGCTTCTCGGGATAGAACAACGGAAAACGTGTGAGGTTGACCTGACGCTGATCGACCTCAGTCTCAGCGAAGTCGGTGTTGATCGAAAGGTTCGCGCGAAGCCCGGGCGTCAGGTTGTACGCAATGTCGCCGCCGACTGCGCCCGTTTCAACCGAGTTCGGCGCCGCTCGCCCCGGCGCGGCCGAGGAGTTGCCGACGACATACGGCATCAGATCGAGTCCGAGCCCCTGGCGCAGGCCGGTAAGTCCCTGCAGCCGCCCCGCCGCAGGCATGTAGGTCAACCCCTGGTTGCGCGCCCAGCCGGTCCACAACGTCTCCTCCACCTTACGGCGAATTGTGCGTTGGAAGTTGATGCCCCAGCTCGATGCGTCGGGCGCGAAGTTGATGGTATGCAGCGGGATCTCGATCTCCGCGCTCCAGCCCATGTCGTTGCGATCGACGCGCGCGTTCCAGATGCCGTCCCACGAGCGATTCACCTGCGTGCCGCTGCCCGCCGCAATCAGGCCGTCGCCCATCGCTCCCGAAGGGTTGATCTCGAAGTAGTAGCCGGAGCGACCGTCGGAGTAGGTGTCGATCGCCATCATGAACCGATCGTCGGCGCCGAGCGACTGGTCGCGCTGCATCTGATTGCCCATGACGCGGCGCGGCTCCGAGTCGAAACAGATGACGCCGACGATGATGCGGTGGTCGTCGTAGAGGATGCGCACCTCCGTTGGCTCGGTCGCGGCATCGCCGTTGTTCGGATCCTGCTGACGGAAGCCGCTGGCGGGCGTCGCGCGGCGCCACACTTCCTCCGACAGCCGTCCATCGAGATCGATGCGGTCGGAATCCTGCAGGCGAACCGCGGTCATCGCGGGTATGTCGACCCCCTGAGCCACCGCCGTCGCCGGAATCAGAAAACTGAAGATGAAAACGAGAACCAGGATGATGCGGCCGACGCTACCTCAACATGCCCCCATCCGGTCAACTTGTTTCCAACGACTAGGCGGCCGCCCACGACCCGTTCCGGAACAGCGTCAGCGCGATGTCGACGTTGCTGCGCAGCGCCTGCCGCACGGCGGGCCAGTTCTTCTCGCAGCGCACCAGCGTCTTCCATGAGTACAGATGCTTCGGTTTGTGGAAGTCGCTGTTCGCGACATACGGGTAGTGCTTCAGGCTGGTGACCGGAAACAAGTCGTCGCGGTTGGCCGCTTCCCATACGTCGACGAGGTCCGACAGCTCTTCGCGGTGATCCCACAGATAGCACGTGCTGATCTCGAACCGCCGCGGCGGCCGGTGATGCGGATGGCAGGCGATGCTGAGAGCGCCCTGCCGGCGGATTTCTCGCAGGATCGCGTCGGCCGATTGATCCGCGCTGATGTATTTCTTGATGTCAAGCGCAATGATGTGCGAGTTCTTCCGACCGCGCAGACGGTTCTGCGTCACCTCGACGCCGGCGACGACGAGCATCCCGTACTGCTTCACGGCGCGCTCGGCTTCCTTCCTGATGTCTGCGAGGTACGACTCGAAGTCCTCTTCGCGAAGTCCGAAGCGCCGCTGGCCGAGCGTCGCAATCCGGGCCGCGCGCGCAAGCAGGTCCTTTTCCATCAGGATGTGATCGGTAATGGCGATGACATCGAACTTGCCGGTCGCGCCGTACAGATCGACGACTTCGCGAACCGACAGCTTGCCATCACTCCACGTCGTGTGAACGTGGAAGTCGCAGAGCAGAAATGGTTCGTACCCCGGCATCACGTCCTCACGTCCACATGCACGCGGTCCTGCGGACGGTGGTGAACGATTTCAGACACAAAGTTGCGCACGTAGAGGCGGAATACTTCGCCCTTCCCCATCGCGACATAGCGGCGGGCGGAGGTGTAGAGCCAGCAATCGTGGAACAAGCCCACCTTGCCGATCGCGAACAGCCGTCGTCCCAGATTGGTGTCCTCACCATGAAACTCGATCGAGGTGTCGAAACCTCCAATCCGATCCAGCGCCTCGCGCCGCACGGCGAAGTTGCCGCCGTAGAAGATCGTGCCGATGCGCAACAGGTGTTTGACGAGCAGCTGCGTGGCCGGCGCGAGCGTGAAGTCGTAGATACGGATCAGCAGCCGCCCGCACCAGTCCCAGTCGTAATAGCGGTACGGGCCGGAAAGCGCGATTAGCTTTCGGTCGTGCTGAAATCGCTGCTCGATGCGACGCACCCACGTCAGCGGCGCGCGGCAGTCGGCGTCGAGGTAGATCAAGACGTCGCCCGATGCGTGGCGGCGGCCCGTCTCGCGCGCGACCACAAGGCCTTTGCGCGGCTCGTCCACCACAGTGACATGCGGTATCCGCGACGCCACGACGGACGTCTCATCAGCGCTTGCATTGTTGATGACCACAACTTGATCCGGAACCCGCGATTGCGCGAGCACGGAGTGAAGACAAGCCGGCAGATAGCGCGCTTCGTTATGCGCGCAGACAATGACGCTGATCTTCAAAGGCAGCGCCATCGCTGCGCGATTGGGTTCGAACGCCGTGGTATGCCCACGTGCATATAGATGCAGCGTAATGGGGGTGCATGACGACCGGGTCTCGACCGTGCAACAAGGGCGTGACTACCTGCCGCGGCACGATGATCGCTTGAGGATAATCGGCCGGGCGTTTGCACATGACGCGACGAAACATGGCCGGCGACACGCTCGCGCTCATCCTTGGCGGTGGCCAGGGATCGCGTCTGTTTCCACTCACCGCCACGCGATCGAAGCCGGCCGTGCCGATTGGCGGCAAGTACAGGCTCATCGACGTTCCGGTCAGCAACTGCCTGCACGCCGATATCCGTCGCATTTATGTGCTGACGCAGTTCAATTCCGAGTCGCTGAACCGCCACGTGACGGCCACGTATCGGCTCGATCCGTTCACACAGGGATTCGTCGAAATCATTGCGGCCGAGCAGACGCCGGACAACCCGAACTGGTTCCAGGGCACCGCCGATGCGGTTCGTCAGGCAGCGCGACACTTCGCGCTGCACGACGCGAAGTACTACCTCATCCTCGCCGGCGATCATCTCTACCGGATGAACTACGCGCGGCTCGTCGAGGCGCATGAAGACCTCGGCGCCGACATCACCATTGCGGCGCAGCCGGTCGACCCTGTCACCGCCACGCAGATGGGCATCTTCCGTTTCGACGACGCGGGCAGCATCGTCACATTCGAGGAAAAGCCCAAATCCGACCGGCTGAAGGAGATTGGCCGCAGCATCCCACCAGGCGCGACGTTCGCCACGCACACGGATGAGCAGCCTTTCAT
Organism: Vicinamibacterales bacterium; assembly: GCA_035492455.1. Classification (GTDB taxonomy): domain Bacteria; phylum Acidobacteriota; class Vicinamibacteria; order Vicinamibacterales; family UBA2999; genus Gp6-AA40. The sequence continues at coordinate 11,382 of DATJJE010000069.1, forward strand.
GGCGTCGATGGGCATCTACGTCTTCTCACGCAACATCCTGCTGCAGATGCTCGAGCGCGAGAGCGGCCTGGACTTCGGGCGCGAGCTGATTCCGAACGCGCTCACCAAGTACAAGGTGAAGCCGTATCTGTATCGCGGCTACTGGGCCGACGTGGGAACGATCGAATCGTTCTATGAGGCCAATGTGATGCTCGGGCGCGTTGGCGCTCCGTTCCGCTTCTGGGATCCGAGGTGTCCCATCTACACGCACCTGCGGCATCTGCCGGGATCACGGATGACGGACTGCGAAATCCGCGACTCGGTTGTGTGTGATGGCTGCTTCCTCGACAAATGTCGGATCGATGAAACCGTCGTCGGCATCCGCACGCATATCGAAGCCGGCGCAAGCATCAGACAGTCCGTGCTGCTCGGCGCCGATTTCTATGAGGACGGGTCGCCGCCGAAAGACGCGCCGCGGCTCGGCATCGGCCGCGACGTGGTGCTGAATCGAACGATCATCGACAAGAACGCCCGCATCGGCGACGGTGCGCGGCTCGTCAACGAACGCAACGTCGAACACGCCGATGGCGACGGCTGGTACATCCGCGCCGGTATCGTCGTCGTCCCCAAGGGAGGTGTCATTCCGCCGGGGACGGTGGTCTGAGGTGGCTTACTTCCCTAACGTCTGACTGACGGCCGCGCGAAGCTGCTGCATTGTCGCCGGCGATCCGGTGAACAGCCCCTCTGGATAACGACTCTCCTTGATCATGTTCCGATAGATCGCGTCGCTTTGATACAGGTTCAGACCAAGACCTGCCAGGAACTGCAGCCGCAGGTTGCGATCGCGATTGAGCTGCGCGCCTTTGAGCCAGCCCTGCATGTCCGACACATGCCCGGCGTAGTTACCGAACAGATCGACGGCGGAGTGAATTCCAATCTGCGCAAGTGAGTTGGCGATCGGTGCATTTGCCGGATCGGTCAGGCGCGCCTGCACGCGATCGATGTCGATCGGCTTCGGATTGACCTGACCGAGCAGCACCAGATCGTAGCCAAGCCCGTTCGACGTGTTCGCGAACACCATCCCGCCCGGAAACGCATCGAGGAAGGTCGCAACCTCGCTCTTCACCGCTTCGTCGTTGCTCTCATACAGCTGCACGAACAACGTCACGACGCCGCCAGGGTTCAGATGCTGCTTCGCCACCTCGAAGAACTCGCGCGTGTAGAGCGTTGCCGCGCCGCGCACCCACGGATCGAGCGGATCCGACGTGATGGCGTCGAACTTCTCCTTCGTCGTCAGCAGGTAATGCCGCGCATCATCCAGATGCACGTTCACCTTCGGGTTGTTGACGACGTTGAAGTTGTAGTCGGAGAAGTATTTCGAGACGACTTGCGGAACGAGCGGCTCGATTTCGGCGATCGTCTCGTTCCTCACCTGAGGATCGACGGACACGGCACCCGCGGTCACACCGGCGCCGCAGCCGATGACGAGCACGCGCCGCGGATTGTCGGGTACGAGCGTCGTCAGGTGGCCAAGCATTCGCTGCAGGCGCATGTCCTGCGGCTCGCTGGAGGCCTGCACCTTTCCCGCGTTGTGGTAGTTGAGCACTCCGGCCGGCGTTCGCGATACGGCGACCGATGCGGTGACGCCTTCTCCGGAATAAATGATTTCGTTGATGCCAACCCACGTCACCGTATAGCGACCATATGCGACGAGGATGCCCGGCAGCGGCGGGACGGTACGAATGAGGAGACCGGCAGCGGCGCCCGCGAGGACTGTGGTAATGAGCGGAATCGTCCCGAGGTTGCCGGCGGTGGCCAGCATCAAGAGGCCGGACACGGCGGAGACACCGATCAACGCCTGCTGCGCGTGCTGGCTGCCGATTGCCGCTACAAGCACCAGACTGGTGACGATCGCGCCGACGATCGCGCCGACAGTATTGGCGGCGTAAATACCACCAACGAGGCGTCCCGCGTCTTCCCCTTCGCGCGCCGCCGCGCCGATCGCCAGCGGAAAGCTGGCGCCCCACAGAATTGCCGCAGGCAGCACGACCCAGAAGGCGCGTAGCAGATCGAGATCGAACTGATAGACGGGACTCTTGCTGATGGACGGATTGATCGGCCAGTACGGCATCGATGAACTGGCCGTATGTGCTGCCCAGGCTATCGCGCCGCACAACAGCAGCTGGCAGACGCCCAGCGGCACACGCGAGTGGGCAAAGCGACGCGCCAGCGCGGCGCCGAGCGAGCTGCCGATGCCGAGCCCGGCGAGAAACACGGCAAGGATTAACGAGAACGTGTAGGTGGTCGCGCCGAACAAGAGCGACAGCAGGCGGGTCCAGACGACTTCGGCGCCAAGCGCGGTCATTCCTGACAGCGCAATCACCACATAGACGAGCGCGTTGCCACGGCGAACCGCGGGCGCCGCAACGAGCGGCGCCGGGCGATGCTCGACGCGACCGGCGACGAACAACGCGATCAGCGCAACCGCGATATTCAGAGCAACGGCTGCGAACGTCGCGGTCGGCATGTCATACACGCGCAGCAGATAAAACCCTGCGACCAGACTGCCCGCCACGGCACCAACGAGGTTCCCGCCGTAGAAGAACCCCAGCCACGAGACGCCGTTCGGCGTTGCCTCAACGCCGCGCGCAACGACGGGCAGCGTCCCGCCCATCAACAACGTCGGCGGCAGCAGGCAGATGCTGGCGACCAGTGCTCGAAGAATCAGGCTGGTCATCCCGGTCCCCGCCCAGGCGGTGTAGATGCCGCCGAGGATCGGCACGCCATAGAGGACCAGGATTCCGAATGCGCCGATGCCGAGCTCCAGGTACGCATACACGCGGAGCGGATGCTGGATGGGCGACACATAGCGCGGCAGCAGCAGGCTGCCGAGGCACATGCCACCCATATAAATCCCGAGCAGCACGCCGAGCGATACGGCCGACGAGCCGATCGACAGCTGCAACAGCTGGAACCAGACGACCTCGTATATCAACGCAGCGCAGCCGGATCCGACGAACAACAACAGTAGAGCGGGCAGCCATGCGGCCGCCGCCCCGCGATCCACCGCAGGTGGCAGGGTCTCCTCCAATGTGGTCATGTGTCGCGGGATACTATCATCGGTATTGTTCTGTTTACATTTGCGGGGCGGCCGAGCAAAGCCGTTCGAGCGATGGGATAATTAATTACGATGCGCGCCAAGCCCCTGATTCTGCTCGTCGAGGATCAGTCCGATCTGCGGCGTCTGTATGCGCAGCAGCTGGAGCTGTCGGGCTTCGACGTAATCGAAGCAGGCAACGGGGAGGATGCGCTCACCCATACCGCCGCGCATTCGCCCGACGTCGTCCTGATGGACTTGAGCCTGCCCGTGCTTGATGGGTGGGAGGCGACGCGCCGCCTCAAGACAGATCAACGCACGGCACATATTCCGGTCGTGGCGCTCACCGCGCACGACGGATCCGGTGATCTGCAGCGCGCGACACGCGCCGGCTGCGACTGGTTCGTGCCGAAGCCGTGTCCCCCCGACGCGCTCGTCGTCGAAATCCGCCGCGTCCTCGCCAGGTAAATTCCAAATTCGAAGCTCCAAAAACCAAACTCCAAGCTGCCCGAACGCCGACTTCGAACTTGAAATGTTGGAGCTTGGAACTTGGAGCTTGGAACTTTCCACGTGTAACCCACATTTAACGCCTTCGTCACCCCGCGGAAACGCCGGTTCACTACGGTGGGCGCTGGGGAAAGCCATGAAGGCAGGACGAACACGCGTCCTCGTTGTCGAGGACGAACAGGATATTGCCGGACTCATCAAACACGCGCTGGAACGCGAGGGGGCCATGGAAGTCGAGACCGCAGTCAGCGGCGACACTGCGCTGAAAGCGGTCAACGAGGACCTCCCGGATCTGATCGTTCTCGATCTGAACCTGCCAGTTCTCAGCGGCGTCGAAGTGTGCCGCATCCTCCGCGCACGGCCGGAGACCGCGAAAGTACCGATCATCATGCTCACGGCGCGGTCCACTGAAAGCGACCGCATTACTGGCCTCGACGTAGGTGCCGACGACTACATCACCAAGCCCTTCAGTCTCCGCGAGCTGGCGGCGCGGGTCCGGGCCGTTCTTCGACGCCGCACCGAAGGATCCGACAGCAACACGCCGGTCTACCGGGGCAAACACATCGTCGCGGACTTCGATGCGGTGGCCGTCCACGTCGACGGCGAGCCGGTGCGTCTCACGCGTCGCGAATTCGAGCTGCTTCGATACCTCGTCGCCAACAAGAACCGCGTGCTCTCGAGAGATCGCCTGCTCGAACGCGTGTGGGGATACGACCAGGTGATCGAAACGCGCTCCGTCGACGTACACGTCGGCCGTCTCCGGGGAAAACTCCGCATCGCGGGACGTCAGATTGAAACGGTTGTTGGTCTCGGATATCGCTTCGTCGAATAGGCCGACCTGACAAGGTCCGCGCCGCTAATCTTCGTTCCAGCCGCTCTCTTCAAGCAGCGCCGCCTCGAGCGCAAATGCCATGCGTGCGCGCTCCACGCGGTGCCAATCGCGATACCGCACCCATCGGATCACGCGGCTGTCCTGCTCGTCGCGGACTTCCCAACCCGATGCTCCCGTGGACGTGATGGTGAACTTGCGGATATGACTCGCCTTCTGAAAACTACGTGAATACATATGTAGGAAGGCAAGATCTGTACTCCGACTCCGGACCGCCGGGTGTAAAGCTTCTGTAAACATGGCGGTTGCCCTAACACCTTACTCTTAAGGCGCGCGGCCGAAGACGTGCAGACACTCCTAATGTTCCAGCGATCGGTTCGCCGTCGAGGTGGTAGATGATCGGCGACGACGATGTGATGTCGACCGACTCCGCCGTCTGGATGCGCACGCCGGCGATCCGATCGACCATTCCCATAAACACGAACGGCAGCTCGAGGGACGCGCGCAGGAGCGATCGCGCGCTGATCGTGACGATGTCAAAGCGGCCGTCGTCGAGCTTCGCGTGTGGCGCGATAACGGCGCCGTTCCCGTACTGGCGGCCGTTGGCGATAGCCACAAGCAGTGACGGCTTGCAGGTCGAGCCCGCTGGAGTGCTGACGGTCAGGACATCCGGCCGGTACGCGGCGAGCTCCCTCATCGTCAACTGCAGGTAGCGGCCAAAGCCGCGCTTTTGCAGGCCGTTCACCGCGAAGGCATGGGCGACGCGAGCATCCAGACCGACGCCCGCCACGTTGAAGAACAGACGGCCGCCAATGTCGCCGGCATCGATGATCCGCTCGCGGCCGCGCAACGCCGTCTCGAAGGCCGCATCTGGATCGAAGGGTATGTTCAGCTCCCTCGCGAGGCCGTTGCCCGAGCCGCTCGGAACAAGAGACAGCGCCACATCCGTGAACGCGATCGCCGTGCCGACCTCGTTCATTGTCCCGTCGCCGCCCCACGCGACGACCGTGGATGCGCCGCGTCCGATCGCGTTGAGCGCAATCTCACGTCCGTGGCCTGCACGCTCGGTGATGAAGACGTTCGAAGGATCGGCACCGTGCGCTGCGAGCAGCGCCGCGGCTTTTGCAGCGCGGGCGCGAGCCACGTCGAGGCGTCCGCCCGTGCCGGAGATCGGGTTGATGATGACGGCTATCGATGCAGTCGTCGCAGCACCTTCGGCGGAAGGAACCACACGAGCTCGCCAGGCCGGCGCGAGGTAAGCCCCTGGATGGCGATGTAGCACACGCCACCCTTCTTGAACGGCAGCGGACGCGGCGCGCCGAGCACATGGGCGGCGAGCTCGCCGAGGCCCGGCTCGTGTCCGACAAGTGCAACGCGATGTCGCTTCGCGGATCGACTTAATTCGTTCATCACCTGTCGCGGACTGTGGCCTGGAGCCAGCGCTTCGAGTGTCTTGACCGACGTCTTGTTGCCCAGGCCGTGCGCGAGCAGCGTTGCCGTCTGCTTCGCACGTACCAGCGGACTCGTGAAGATCTCGTCGATCTCGATGTCGAGCCTCGACAGGCCCTCAACGACTTCCTTGAATTTGTTGATGCCCTCTTCCGTCAGGGGTCGCTTGGTATCGTCGGGCCACTGGTCGCCGCGCTCCGCAGCAATCGCGTGGCGAACGATGTACAGGTCGCACGGTTCCATCGGATTTACGCTGCGGACGAGCGGGCGCGCGCTCGCGGCTTCGGCGCCGCCGTCAGACGGTGGCAGAGCGCTAATAGCGCCGGCCGGGCGGCCATGTAGTGGCCGTGCAGCTGCCGGCACTCGTTTTCAAGCCGGCGCACCAGTCGATCGAGGTCGGCCGACACTTTCAATGTCGAGGCACCGGGCGAGCTCTGAATGCCGCGAGTGCGTGCGATCAGCACTTCGAGATCGTGCATTCTTCCGAGGAGATCCTGAGCATTCTTTAGCGTGCGCAAGCGCGAGGCGTGGCGGGCACCACCTGCCAGCTCCAGCGTGTAGCGCAGCTTCTTGACCGCGATGCGCACCTCGTGAAGCCGATCCGGCAGATACAGACCGGCGGCGCTCTCAATAGCAACCGTCAGGTGACGTGCTCGGCGTACGGTCCGCTCCCGCGTCTGGTGCGCGCTGTGCGCCTCCTTCGGTTTGCGGCCCGACATCTGTTTCCGCGCGGCCGCAAGCGCGCGCTTGTGCACCTTGTCGAGGTCGAATTCGTCAATCTCGTCGCGAACCGCTGCATGCAGATGCCGCCGTTCGTCCATCACCGACAGCCGCAGCCGGTCTATCGCCGCCTGCGGCACGTCGCCGCCGCGCTCGAGCTCGTCGAGAATCAGCACGGCAACATCCAGCTCGCGCACCGGTCCAAGCGCACGGGTCAGCCGTCGAACCGACTTCACGACCTTCTGCGCTTTCGGTCCGCTGGCGACCAGCGGAAGCGCCGCACGCAGGCGCCGGGTGGCCACACGCGCCTGGTGCAGCGAGGTAACGTCCCCTGCCTTCGCGGCGGGGAGCACGCGCCGAAGTGCTGACACGCGCTGGCGGATGAGGTATTCCGCGGCCGGTGCCCGCATAATCTTCTCGATCATATATGCGGCTTGCCGCCATCGACATCGGCACCAACTCGGTCCACATGATTGTGGTGCGCGTCCGGCCCGACCTGTCGTTTGAGGTGACCGATCGCGAAAAGGCGATGGTCCGGCTAGGTGCCGGCGGCCTCGATGGCCGCGCCTTGACATCGGAAGCGATGACGGCGGCGCTGCAGGCGCTGTCGAAATTCAAGCGAATCGCCGAGTCTCATCGGGTCGATCAGGTCCTCGCTGCGGCGACCAGCGCCACGCGCGAGGCGCGGAACGGCGGCGAGTTCCTCGCACGAATCGAGCGGGAGACCGGCATCCGTCCACGCGTGATCTCCGGCGTCGAAGAGGCAAGGCTTATTCATCAGGCTGCCGTCTACGGCGTCGATGTTGGCGGTAGACGGGCGGTGGTAATCGATATCGGCGGCGGCAGCGTCGAAATCACACTGGGCACGACGACAAGCGTGCAGCTGGCGCGCAGTTTCAAAATCGGCGCGATCCGGCTGACGGAGCGCCTCGTCGGCAGCGACCCACTTTCGGAGCGTGACGAGCGGCGGATCGTCAAACACATCCTTGGCGAGATCGACCGCTACTGCGATCAAATCGTCACCGCGGGATTCGATCGCGTCATCGGCACCTCGGGGACCATCCTGAGTATCGGTGCGGTGGCCGCAACCGCTGCGCGCGGCACACCGCCGTCGGAGCTGCGCAACCTCCACATTTCAGCCAAGCAAATCCGGCGGGTTCGGAAGGCAGTCGTGGGCCTCGATCTCGAGCATCGCCTCGGGATGCCCGGCCTCGATCCTCGGCGCGCCGACCTGATCGTGGCCGGCTCAGTGCTGCTGGACACCATTCTCCGCCGTCTCGGTGCGGAGGAGCTGACGCTGTGCGACCTGGCGTTACGGGAAGGACTCGTACTCGACTACATCCGGCGCAATCGCCGTCAGATCGCGCAGATCGACAACATTCCGGACGTGCGCCGCCGCAGCACGCTGGAGCTCGCCGAGCGATGCAGCTATTACCCGGAGCATTCGAATCAGGTCGCGCGGCTGGCGCTGGCGGTCTTCGATCAGACCCGCGGCATCCATGGCCTGACCGAACGCGAGCGCGAGTGGCTCGAATACGCGGCGCTGCTGCACGACATCGGAGGACACATCAGCTACTCCGGACACCACAAGCATTCCTACTACCTGATCAAGAACGGCGATCTGCGCGGCTTCCATCCGGACGAAATCGAAGTGATGGCGCTGGTCGCACGTTACCACCGCCGCGGCACGCCGAAGCGATCGCATGACGAATACGCGCAGCTGCCTGCGTCGCTTCGCCGGACGGTGAAGACGCTGGCCTCGATACTCCGGGTGGCCGAAAGCCTCGACCGCAGCCACGCGCAGCCGATCTCAGGCATCGAGGTTCACGACCGTGGGAAAGAGATTCTGGTATCGCTGCACTCGGCGGGCGACGCCGAGCTGGAGCTCTGGGCGACGAGCCGCCATCTCGAGCCGTTCGAGGAGGTAGTCCGGAAGCCGGTTCGGCTGGAGCTGTCGGGCGCGCTTGCCGCGTCGAAGCCCGAAGGGCGAAGCCGGGTTAACAAGGATTTAACAACGCGGAAACGAGTGCGAAATTCCCGCCCGATACGCTCCACTCATGACACACAAGCGTCACATCGGGGTCGCGCTCGCAGCAGCGCTGCTGACCGCCTGCGGCGGGGGTAACACTCAGCCCGTCACTGCGAACAACGGCGCGTCAGACGGCGCACAGACGTTGACGATCAACGGCGCCGGCGCCACCTTCCCGTATCCGATCTATTCGAAGTGGTTCAGCGAGTACAACAAGCTACATCCAGACGTCCGCATCAACTATCAGTCAATTGGATCGGGCGGCGGCATCCAGCAGGTGACGAACCGCACGGTGTTCTTTGGCGCGACCGACGGTCCGATGAACGAGGACCAGTTGAAGGGTGCGCCCGGCATCATGCACTTTCCAACGGTGCTCGGGGCCGTGGTGCCGGTCTATAACGTCGCCGGCGTCAGCGAATTGAAATTCACCGGTCAGGCGCTGGCCGACATCTACCTCGGCAAGATCAAGAAGTGGAACGACCCGGCGTTGACGAAGCTGAATCCTGGCGTGAAGCTTCCGGCGACGGACATCAGCGTGGTGCACCGCTCCGATGGGTCGGGCACGACCTACATCTTCGTGGACTACCTCTCGAAGATCTCGCCGCAGTTCAAGTCCGACGTCGGCGTCAGCACGTCGGTGAAGTGGCCGGCGGGCGTCGGCGGCAAGGGCAACGAGGGTGTTTCCGGTCTGGTCACGCAGACGCCCGGCTCAATCGGCTACGTGGAGCTGATTTACGCGCTGCAGAACAAGATTCCGTTCGGATCGGTTCAGAACGCAGCGGGCGAATTCGTCAAGGCCTCCACCGATGCGGTGACCAAGGCCGCAGCGGCGGCGGCAGCAACGATCCCGGAAGACTTCCGCGTGTCGATCACCAACGCCCAGGGCGCTGGTGCATATCCGATCTCGTCGTTCACGTGGATCCTGCTCTATCAGGATCCGATGGACAAGCGCGCCGGCAACGCCATGGTGGATTTCCTGAAGTGGGCGCTGACCGACGGACAGAAGTACGCGCCGGATCTTGGCTACGCTCCCCTGCCAGCCAACGTCATCATGCTGGAACAGGCGGCGCTCGACAGGATCAAGGTGTCGTAGGCGCGTCGTGCGCTCGACCGACCTGCGGTTCCGGATCGGCATCGGCATCTTCGCCGCCGCACTGCTGCTGATTGTCGTCGCCATCGGCATCACGCTGGCGAACGATTCGTCGCTTTCGCTGCAGCGGTTCGGCTTCAGGTTCTGGCGCACGAGCAACTGGGATCCGGTCGCCGGCGAATTCGGCGCGCTGCCCTTCATCTGGGGAACGTTCTATTCGTCAGTGCTTGCGCTGGCAATCGCCACCCCGGTCGCACTCGGCATCGCGGTGTTCATCTCGGAGCTCTGTCCGCAGGCACTCCGCGCACCGCTGATGTTTCTCACCGAGCTGCTGGCGGCGATCCCGTCGATCGTCTACGGCCTGTGGGGAATCTTCGTCCTCGTACCTGCCGTACGGGCGATCGAAGCGTTGATGCCAGAAGGTCTGCGAGCGCTGCCGTTGTTTTCAGGGCCGCCGTTCGGTGTCGGCATGCTTGCCGCCGCGCTGATCCTCGCCGTGATGGTTGTGCCGTTTACGTCGGCCGTGGCACGCGAGGTGCTGAAAACCGTGCCCATGACCCAGCGCGAGGCCGCCTTCGCGCTCGGCGCCACGCGGTTCGAGGCGATTCGGGCGGCGATGTTCTACGCCCGCACCGGCATCATCGGCGCGGTCATGCTCGGCTTCGGACGCGCGCTCGGCGAGACGATGGCGGTGACGATGGTCATTGGCAACAATCCGCAGGTGTCGCTGTCGCTCTTCGCGCCCCAGTACACGATGGCGGCGGTGATCGCGAACGAGTTCACCGAAGCGGCCAATGCGCTCTATCTGTCGGCGCTGATCGAAATCGGCCTCGTGCTGTTCGTCATCACTCTCCTGGTGAACGTGCTGTCGCGGGGACTCATCTGGTCGATGGCGCCCCCATGATGATCCGCAAAATCATCTCTGCCGTGTTCGTCGGCGCGTGCGGTCTGGCGGTGGTGGTCGCGCTCATTCCGCTGGCGTTCGTGCTGTTCTTCGTCCTCAGCCAGGGCATTCAGTCGCTGAATCTCGACTTCTTTCTGCACAACCCTCGGCCTGTCGGCGAAACAGGCGGAGGAATGGCGAACGCGATTGTCGGCACGCTGATACTCACCACGCTGGCGGCGGCCATGGCGGTGCCGATAGGCATTCTCAGCGGTGTCTATCTCTCGGAATACCGTGGCAGCCGCTTCGCGTCGGCCGTTCGCTTCGCGGCCGACACCCTGAA
>DATJJE010000070.1:0-209933 GCA_035492455.1 Vicinamibacterales bacterium
TTGTCTACGGTCTGGTCCTCGGCGTGATCGGCGGCCTCGCCGTCGGCCGCGTCATGCGCAGCCTGCTGTTCCAGGTCACGCCGACCGACCCACTCACGCTGATGCTGACGCTGACGGCTCTCGCAGCTGTGGGTCTCGTCGCGACTGTGGGGCCTGCGCTGAGGGCGGCGCGACTGGACCCCCTGACCGCGTTGCGGACTGAATGAGAATGCGTCAGTTGCCTGTTGTCAGTTGCCAGTTCAAAACGGGCGCCTTGCTTGAGGTGGCACTGAGGGCCAGGTTTTGAACTGGAACCTTGGAACTGGAAACTGACGGGTCTTGATTCCCTATTCCTGCGCGTCTGCGCGCTTCGAGTACCAGTCCAGCAGGAACTGCTGCGCGTTGAGGGGGTCGATGCCTTCCGGCGGCCGGACGCGAAGATAGCTGCCGTCGGTCTGGAGCTCCCAGGCGCGATGCGAATCGCTCAGGAGCGCTTCGAGGACGGTGTCGCGCAGGTGGCGCTTGATCGAAGGATTCTGAATCGGGCAGATCACTTCGACGCGCCGGTCGAGATTGCGCTCCATCAGGTCCGCGCTGCCGATGTACATCTCTTCATGGCCGCCATTCTGGAACCAGAAGATCCGCGAGTGTTCCAGGAAGCGGCCGACGATCGATCGCACCGTGATGTTGTCGCTGACACCTGGGATGCCCGGGCGCAGGCTGCAGATGCCGCGGACGATCATGTCGATCTGCACCCCCGCCTGTGAGGCGCGATAGAGGACGCGAATCATCTGATCGTCGGTGACGGCGTTCACCTTCACGATTATCCGCGCGGGCCGGCCGGCCTTCGCATGCTCCGCTTCACGATTGATCAATTCGCAGAGACGCTGACGCAGCTGCACCGGCGCGACGAGCATCGAGCGGTATTCCTTCCGGTTGGAGTAGCCCGTCAGATAGTTGAAGACATCGGACACGTCGCTGACGATGTCGGGATCGGCGGTGAAGTAGCCGAGGTCGGTGTAAACCTTCGCGGTCTCCGGGTTGTAGTTGCCGGTCGCGGTGTGCACGTAGCGCTGAATGCCGTCGGCTTCCTGGCGCACGACCATGCACAGCTTCGCGTGCGTCTTCAGGTCGGCGAATCCGTACACCACGTGGATGCCGTGCGATTCCAGCCGCTTCGCCCAGAGGATGTTGTTCCGCTCGTCGAAGCGTGCCTTCAGCTCGACGAGAACCGCCACCTGCTTGCCTGCTTCCGCCGCCTGGATGAGCAGATTAATCAGCGGCGAGTTCGAACCGATGCGGTACAGCGTCATCTTGATGGCGATGACGTGCGGATCCTTCACTGCCGCGCGCAGGTACGCTTCGACGGTCCCAAACGACTGATACGGATGGTGAACGAGGACGTCCTGATACCGGAGCTGGTCGAACAGCACTTCCGGATCTTCGTCCGGGCGCCACAGGCTCTTCGGTGAAAACGGCGCGTATTTCAACTCCGGCCGGTGAATCGTCGTCAGCTGCATCCACTCGCTGAAACCCAGGCGATAAGCCGTCCGCATGATGACGTCCTCGCCCACTTCGAAGTTGTCCGCGAGGATGTTGAGCACGCGCGCCGGCATGGCCGCGTCCACCTGCAGCAGCGAGATCGCTCCGTGGCGCAGCTGCTTCAGGCTGCGATCCACAGTTTCGAGCAGATCGTCCGCTTCGTCCTGTTCGATTTCCAGATCTGCGTCGCGAATGATGCGGAACAGGTGCGCGCTCTTCACCTGCGTACCCGGGAAAAGCTCCTGCATGTTTCCGTGGATGACGTCCTCCAGGAAAACAAACGTCTGTCCATCGCGACCGGCGACGGTGTCCGGCAGCTGCACGAATCGCGGCAGCACGTCGGGCACTTTCACGCGCGCGAACTTGGTGCGGTTCCCGTGGCGTACGACGACCGCGAAGTTCTTGCTCAGATTTGAAATGAGCGGGAACGGATGCCCCGGATCGAACGCCAGCGGCGTCAGCACCGGGTAGATCTCCCGCGTGAAGTAGGCCGCGAGATATTCGCGAATCTGCGGCGTCCACTGCTCCGGCTCGAGGAACGTAATCTTCTCGGCTGCGAGCAGCCGGCGCAGGTCGTCCCAGCACGCCGCCTGATCGTCGATCTGTTTGCGTGCACGCGAACGCATCGCATCCAGCTGCTGCTCGGTGTTGTAGCCGTCCGGCGCGACGTCTTCGATTCCCTCACGCAGCTTCTTCAGCGTGGTCGCGACGCGAATCATGAAGAACTCATCGAGGTTGCTGCCGACGATCGACAGGAACTTGACGCGCTCGATCAGTGGGTGCGCCGCGTCGAGCGCCTGCACGAGCACGCGCTGGTTGAATTCGAGCCAGCTGAGCTCCCGGTTGATATACAGCGCCGGATTCTTGAGATCGGTCGGATCGATCTTGGTGTCCGGCGTTCGCGGCGGGATGACGCGGAGCACAGGCTTATGCCTGGTCGTCGCTCGCGAGCGGCGGTCCGACCGTTGTCTACGTTCGGGAACTAATGCGTCGGCGGGGGAATCCATATCAGCGCGGCAGGAAATAAGGGTCGCGAATCATACCAAACGCATGTAACACGGCTGAGCTTCGCAACCTTCCGTCAATTCCTACCCAAAACTCTGCAGGACAGATGCCATGCGAGTCCTTGCCGTAACATTCGGAAATATGCAGTCGATCGGTCCCGCGCGGTTAAGGCCGGGCGTCCGGCTGGACGAACGAAGTCGCGCCCACGCGTCAGCGGATCCGGGCGAAACCCTGCCGCGGGTCATCCGCGGCAAGGCGCTGATCTTCTGGGACCCCAAGTTGCCGGGCACGAAGTTCGGTAAAAAGCTCGACGCCATCGATACGGACCAGATCACCCCGGCTGCCGATTGTGTGTCTGAAAGTCTCGAAACCCTGGATGAACGGTGGAAGGCGGGATCGTTCCGCTACCTCATGCCGAACTTTCGCGAGCGTGTGCACCGGGGCGAGAACTTCATTATCGCAGGTGACAGATTCGCGATCGGCTCGTCACGGGAGATGAGCCCGGCGGGGTTGAAAGGCGTTGCCGAAGAAGCGGGTCTCGAAATGGTGATCGTGTGCGGCAACAACATGGGTGACATCTTCCGCCGCAACGCGCTGAACCTCGGACTGCAGGTTGTACAGAGTCCCGACGCCGTCGTGGATGCACGCGATGACGATCAGTTTGAATTCGATCCGCAGACGCGCCGGTTGACGAACCTGACACAGGGCAAGTCGTACGACCCGGTGCCGTTGACGGCGAAGGAAGACGAAATCCGTCGCAGCGGCGGCATCATCGCCATCGGCCGTCGCGAGTTCCATGCGTCCATCGAGCGGGCGCCGGAGGTGGAATTTCCGCCGCCGGATCTGGCGCGCCGAATGACGACGACTGAGCAGATCGTGTGGGCGCATCGCGTGGACAAGTCGCGTCGCGAGCTGCATCCGGGCGACACCTTGCAGGTCTACGCCGATCTGCTGCCCGCATCCGACGGCACCGCGCCGTTTGCGATCCACACCTTTAATCAGATCACCGGCGGCAATACGATTTACCCGAGACAGGCCGCCATCGCCAACGATCACTTCGTCTTCACCGGCCGCGAAGATGATGAGAAGCAGACGAGCATCGGCCGCGCGTTCGCCAAAGAGCACGGCTTGCAGAAGCCGTATTACGCGACGCCTGGCGACGGCATCTTTCATTTCTATTTTCCCGAGCAGGGGCTCGTGGTGCCTGGCCAGTTCATCCCGGGCGCCGATTCACACAGCCGCGCCTATGGTGCATACGGGTCAGTCGGCATAGGCGTCGGCTCGACGACGCTCGGGTTCGGGTGGGCGACGGGATACGTCTACTTCACGCTGCCCAAAGCGAGGCGGGTCGTTTTCAACGGCCGGCTCCAGGCATGGGTGAGCGGCAAAGACATTGTCCTGGAGCTGTTGCGGCGATGGGGCGTGCAGCAATCGCAGGGCATGTCGGTGGAATTCGTCGATGCGAATCAGCAGCTGCCGATTGCGTATCGCAACACCATCGCCAACATGATGGCGGAGGCGGAAGCGCTCAACGGCATCTTCGCCGCGGACGACATCACTTATGCGTGGTACGAGAGCAAGGGTATTCGCGACCTGCCGTACCCGCGCATTGCACCGGGTATTGACGCGCGCTACGGCATCGACGAGACGCTCTCCCTCGACGAGGTGCGTCCGATGATCGCCAAGCCTTTCAGCCCGGGCAACGCGTTCCCGGCCGAGGAAGTCGCGCGCGAGCGGATTCAGTTCGACAAGGCACTGATCGGGTCTTGCACGAATGGCAGCTACGATGACTTGCTGCAGGCCGCCCTTGTGATCTACAACGCGCGTCGACTGGGCGCGACCAAAGCGGCGCGCACGTTCGTCGTCTTTCCCGGGTCGGGAGGCGTAGGTAGGCAAATCGAGCGGCCAGACCCGAGACTGGGCGGCGAATCGATCGCGCAAGTATTTCGGTCCGTCGGCGGCGAAATCCGCGCATCATGGTGCGGCCCGTGTTTCGGACAGGGTGCGGACGCTTTACAGAAAGGGGAACGGGCGATCACGTCGTTCAATCGGAACTGGCAAAACCGCATGGGTGTCGGCGGCGAAGGGTACCTGGCGAGTCCCGCGGTGGTGGCTGCATCCGCGCTCGCTGGTTACATGGCGCCGCCATCAGAGCTCGGGCTCGCATGGGACCCCGAGCAGTACGGGATTTGAGAGATGGTCTTGAAACGCGGAACCAACGGCGACAACGTCAGGACGCTGCAGCGCGGCCTCAACAAACTCGGCGCGATGCTGCTCGTCGACGGCGACTTCGGCAAGAGCACGGAAGCCGCTGTCGTTGACGCGCGGCAGTCGCTGAGCATGCCGGGGCCCTCCGACGAAGTCGAGGATGCGCTGCAGGCGGCGGTTGCCGCATTGCCCGACCCGTTCCCTCCGCTGAGCGCTGCCGGCGTGACCTTCATGGCGCGCCAGGAAGTGACCGACAGCGCAAACTATCGCCGCCGATACCAGACGCCGTGCTGGCCCGGCCGCAAGAGCGGCATCACCATCGGCATCGGCTATGACTGCAGGTTTGTCGACACCAGTCAGTTGCGCGCTGACTGGGGCGACGAGTTGAACGCGGACGCGATGGCCAAGTTGTGCGGCGTAGTGAAAGTCGTCGGGTCCGACGCGCTGGCCGCGCAGGTGACCTCTGTTGTCGTCCCGCTCGAGGCGGCGATGCGCGTTTTCGTTCGCCGGACGCTCCCCGAATTTCTCGCGAACGTACGCGCGGCGTTTCCGCATGTCGACGAGTTGACGCAGCCGCAGCGTACCGCTCTTGTCAGCCTCGTCTATAACCGTGGCGCCGGAATGAAAGATACGGATCCCGTAAAACAGGAAAGACGCGAAATGCGCACCATCCGGGATCTGATGACTGCGCGTAATTTCGGACCGGTCGCCGATCAATTCGAATCGATGAAACGACTGTGGGGTCCGGGGAATGATCCAGGTCTCGTCGAGCGGCGCCAGCAGGAAGCCGATCTATGGCGGGCCGGCTTCTCCGCCCTGAAGCTTGAGTGATACAGTACCGGCCCTGGCTCTATGAAGCCGATCCTGTTCGCGCTCGCCATCGCGCTTTCGGCGACCGTCGCGGCCGCACAGGCTCAGGATCCGCAGCAGCAACCGCAGCCGCCGTCCCCGACATTCCGCAGCGGAGTTGACGTCATCACCGTCGACATAGGCGCCGTTGATGGCCGCGGCCAGCCGGTCACGGATCTCCACGCACCGGAATTCACGGTCAAGATTGATGGCCAGGTGCGCCGCATCGTCAGCGCTGACCTGATCAAGTACAAGTACACGCCGGACGACGGCATCACGCGTCGTCCGGAGCCGAAGCAGCAGCAATTCGAATCGCTTTTCACCACGAACATCACCGAGCCCGAGGGCCGGATGATCATGATCGCCGTCGATCAGATGAACATCCGGCCAGGCGCGGCGCGACCCATCCTGGAGTCCGCCGCCCGTTTCCTCGACAAGTTGAATCCCGCCGATCGCGTTGCGTTCATCTCCTATCCAGAGCCGGGCGTCGTCGTTGATTTCACGAGCGATCACCAGCGTCTGCGCCTGGCCATGCAGAAGGTGATCGGGACGCAGTCACGTTACGTCGGCCGCCGCAACATCGGTCTCGTCGAAGCGATCGACATCGCGCAGAAGGGCGACGATCGGCGCATGCAGGAAGTCACCAACCGCGAGTGCCGTGGCCTGATCGACATGGCGCTCGAGCAATGCATGCGCGACATCGTCGACGAGTCGAACTCGATTCTCTGGACGACCAGGCGCGACACGGAGGCTTCGCTGCTCGGCCTGCGCACGTGGCTGCAGCATCTGGGCGAGACGGAAGGGCAGAAAACACTGATTCTGCTGTCGGAAGGCCTGGTCACCGATTCGCCGTCCGATCTCGAAGACGTCGTGCGCGCCGCGATGCGCGGACGCGTCTCCGTCAACGTGCTGTTGATGGATGTGCCGCGCGCCGACGCCACGCAGGGACCGCTGCCGCCGACCTTCACTGAAGATCGCGAGCTCGAGATTCGGGGACTGAACGACCTCGCGTCGCTGTCGCGAGGCACGATCTTCCAGGTGGTCGGCACCGCCGATCGCGCATTCGAGCGGCTTGCGTCGGAGATCTCAGCCTATTACCTGCTCAGTATCGAACAGGCCCCCTCGGACCGCGACGGCCGCAATCACCGCATCGATGTGTCCGTTCAGCGACGCGGCGTTACGTTGCGCTCACGTCAGGCGTTCGTGCTGGATCCCACGGGGGGCCGAAAGACACCCGACGAGTCGCTGGTTGAATCGCTACGATCGCCGCTCGCCGTGGCGGGCGTGCCGCTCCGTCTGACGACGTTCATTTACCAGGACCCGAAAGCGAACGGCAAAGTACGCGTCGTGATGGCCGCAGACGTCGGTCAGGCTGGAACTCCCACGGGACAGTACACGATGGGCTTCATCGTCGTCGATGACCAGGGAAAGGTCGTGGCGTCGCGCAGCGAGAAATTGAAGCTGGAGCCCCTCGAAGGACGGAAGAACGCGTCCCTCTCCTACCTCGACTCTGTGAGTATCGATCCGGGTGTGTACGAAGTGCGGCTCGCCGCCGTCGACATGGATGGTCGTCATGGCAGCGTCGTTCGCGAGGTGAATGCGTGGAAGATGGCGGGCGAGGAGTTCACCTACGCCGATCTCGTGGTGAACCACGCAGCGACCGCGAGCGCGGGTTTGCGACCCGATGTAGAGCCGCATGTCGAGGCCGACGGCGTCGCCGCCTACATGGAGCTCTACGCCGCGTCGGAAGCGACGTTCAAGGACGTGACGGTCAGCTTCGAGATTGCCGATGACGACAGCGCGCCGGCGCTGCTGACAATACCGGTCGAGCTCAGGCCTGGCGCTCAGCCGTCATGGCGCAATGCGCTGGGATTCATCGGCGCCGAGCCGCTGCCGGCCGGTCGGTACGTGACGCGCGCCCGCATCATGAAGGGCGAGAAGCTCGCCGGCGTGCTCGTGCGTCCGTTCATTCTCGAGCCTGCTCCGGTGACGAGAGGCGGCCCCATCGTCATTCCGTCGGCGTTTGTGCGGGTGGCTGCGTTCGATCGCAACGCCGTGCTGCAGCCCGCGCTGGTCAATGGCATGCTCGATTCGATCGCGGCGCGATCGGCAGCGCTCAAGAGCGCGATGAGCGAAGCCCGGGCCGGGCGTTACGCGCCGGCGGCGCTCGAGGCGCTGACGGCGGGCGATCAGCAGGCAGCGGCGTTTCTCAAAGGGCTCGACCTGTACGCGAAGGGGCAGATCAATGAGGCAGCTACGCAGCTGAATATCGCGGCCGGTCCGCGGCGCGAGTTCTATCCCGCGGCGCTGCTGCTCGGCGCGTGCTTCGCGGCGGGCGGCAAGGATCGCGACGCGGCGGGCATCTGGCAGCTGGCGCTCGGGGCGGAGGACCGCCCGCTGATCGCCTACACGCTGCTGGCCGATGCCCGCATGCGCGACGGCCAGACCGATTCGGTCGTCGACGTGTTGAAACCCGCCTACGCGAAGAACCCGACCAACGATGAACTTGGCAGGCGCCTCGCGATTGCGTACCTGATGACGGCCGCGTTCGGCGACGCGCTTCCCATTCTGGACAGCTACCTGACCCGGCATCCCAACGACCCCGATGTGCTCTTTGCCGCGGTGCTCGCGCAGTATCAGGTGTCGCTCGTCACCGGCGCCGAGTTGACCGCGGCGGACAAGGCGCGGCTGCTCAAATACGAGAGAGCGTATAAAGGCCCTCAACAGGCGCTGTTGGCGAAGTACGTGACCGCTCTGGGCGTCGCCCGCTGAACTTCCGCGTGTAATACGCAGTCCAGATTGCGATTGCCGGCGTGCCGACGATCGTTGGCGCGAGCTGGGTGCGGCCGCCTTTCCTCGAGACGGGCGGGATGAACATCGAGTGCGGTTGATGGCGGGTGGCATTCTGTCGAAGCTTGGTGTCCACGATCGCACTCGCACCGTGCTGAGAGCGCCGGAGCGCCGCTACATTTAGACAGAACCCCCGCACCCTTGCGAACCACCGAAAGATTCGTTCACGGCGTGAATTACCCCTGGTCCACGGATGGCCGCACGATCTTCTACGGTCTCGACTTCGGCGCCAACATCTGGGGATCGCATCTCGGTGTATCTACGCGCCGCGACGCCGTCGCACGCGATTTCGACGACATCGCGCGCCTCGGCTTCGTCGTCGTCCGATGGTTCGTGTTCTGCGACGGACGGTCCGGCATCGCCTACGACACTCGCGGACTGCCGGCTGGCCTTGATGATCGGTTCTTTACGGACGTCGACGTGGCGCTTGAAGTTGCGCGGAACGTAGACGTCCGCATCGACTTCGTTCTACTGGATCATCACTGGCTGTTCAGCGGCATCCGTCACACGCTCGCGGATCCTGTAACCGGAGACCTGCTCGAGGCGCGCCTGCCGGCGGGACGCGCCGACATCCTGCTCACGCAGGAGGGACATGACGCGTTGTTCGAACACATCATCGAACCGCTCGTCCGCCGCTATGGCGAGGATGGAGAGCGTGCCGATCTCCGGCATCAGATTTTCGCGTTCGAGTTCATGAACGAGCCCGATTTCGTCATCGACGAATGGGAGCGGGATCGCAGCCCGCGCGTGACCCGTGCGCTGCCGTTTGCGGCGCTTGCAGCGGGAATCTCGCGGCTGAGCGAGGTGGTGCACGCGTATTCGCCGGCGCTTGTCACCCTCGGTGGCGCGCGCGCTGACAACCTGTGGGCCTGGGATGCGGACGCGCTCGGCCTCGACGTGCTGCAGCTGCACGCGTATCCGGACGAAGGGCACGCGCGCGACATCGATCCGTTCAGTACGCCTGCAGGTGCGCTCGACGTGCGACACGACGTGATTCTCGGCGAGTTCCGATCGAGTGCGCCGCTGGACGACTCTCTCGAGCTCGCGCTTGCCGGGGGCTACGCCGGTGCGTGGCCCTGGAGCTTCAGCGGCACCGACAAGTACGGACGCCTCGACCTCGAGGCCCTGCGGCGGTTCGGGCGGCGGCACCCCGAGCTGGTGAATCCGCGCTTCGCGGCCGGGTGAGTCTTCGAACGCGCAGCAGCAAACCCGCGAACCATAAGATATGCGTCAATGAAGCTGCCCCATCCCATCGTCCTGCTCATCATCGGCGTCGCGATCTGCGCGGCGCTGACATGGGTATTGCCCGCCGGCGAATACGACCGTCGCGATGATCCCGGCACGGGACGCCGCGTCGTCGTCGCAGGCACCTACCATCGCGTCCCGGCCGCTCCCGTCGGTCCGTTCGCCGCCGTCGTCGCCATCCCTCGGGGTTTCGTCGAAGCCGCGGACGTGATTGGCGTCGTGCTCTTCGTCGGCGGGGCGTGGGTCGTCATCGATCGAATCGGCACGCTTGGCCGGCTCATTGCCGCGCTCGTGTCCTCGTCTGGCGGGCGCGGGTTGATCGCCATTCCGATCGTGTCGCTGTTCTTCGCGACAATGGGCGCGCTGGAGAACATGCAGGAAGAGATCATTCCGCTCGTGCCGGCGCTGCTCCTGCTCGGGCGCGGCCTCGGTGTGGATGCGGTCGCCGTGGTGGCGATGAGTACGGGCGCAGCATTCATTGGCAGCGCGTTCGGTCCCACCAATCCGTTCCAGGCAGGGATCGCCATGAAGCTGGCACAGCTGCCGCCCATGTCGGCGGCGATGCTGCGGTGGTCGACGTTTGTCGCTGCGGTTTTGCTCTGGGTGGCGTGGACGATGTGGTACGCGGCGCGTAACCGGGATCGGGAATCCGGGATCCGGGATCCGAAGGCGGAGAGTGAACCCGCGCGCGCGAGGGGGAAGGATTTCCTGATCCTGGCATTTGCGGTCGCGCCTATTGCCGCGTACGTCTACGGATCGGTCGCGCTCGGCTGGGGATTTAACGAGCTCTCGGGCGGGTTTCTTATCGCCGGAGCGATTGCGGGCTTGCTTGGCGGCCTCGGCCCGACCGGAACGGTGCTCACCTATCTCGAAGGGATGAAGGAGCTGCTGATGGCAGCGGTCATCATCGGCATCGCCAGGAGCCTGTCGCTCGTTTTGTCAGATGGGCACGTGATTGACACCATCCTGAACGGCCTTGCGACGCCGCTCTCGCGCGCGCCGGCCGCGTTCGCCTCGCTGCTGATGATTCCGTTCCACTCCCTCATCCACGTCGCGGTGCCGAGCGTCAGCGGGCAGGCGGTGCTGACGATGCCCATTCTGGTGCCGCTCTCGGATCTGCTGGGCATCTCGCGCCAGGCGACGGTGCTCGCGTATCAGACCGGCGCGGGACTGACGGAAATGCTGACGCCCACCAACGGCGGCCTGATGGCCGTGCTCCTCGCTGCAGGCATTCCGTACGGCCGGTGGATCAAATTCGCGAGCGTCGGCGTGCTGCTCGCGCTGGCGGTCGGCGTTATCGCCATTGTCCTCGTCCTGGCCGCGTAGGCCCGGGTCCTCCGACCCGGTAAATCAACGTGGTGCTTTTGAAAGACTTATGAGGTTCGCGAACAGGCGATATGCACCGGGCACGCCCGCCGGCAGCTGCCGGAACCACGAGTACGCGGTGTAGACATATCGCCCCTTGCCCACGTCGGCGTAGACCTCCGCGCCGCGAACAGGCGGCTCGCCGGGGTCGGCGCTCTCCAGCAGCGGCACGTAGCGCGAATCGAACATGCTGAACGCGTAAGCGTTGCGCTCCTGCACCCAGCCGCTGAAGTCGGCGTCGCTGATCTTGTTCGGGAAGTTGAAGGCCGGATGCGCCGGCACCAGAATTTTCACCGGCGCATCCTCCACGGTTACGCGCGGGTTGGCGTTGGTCGGCGGACCGGCGGGATACGGGGGCATCATCTTGTTCGCGTACTCCTGCTGCTGATATTGAACGATCAACGTGCCGCCACGCTGCATGTAGTCGAGCAGCCGTCCGTTGTTCGCCACGAAATCAGCGTTCGCCTCCGATGCGCGAATGCCGACGACGATAGTGTCGAAACGCGACAGGTCGCCGGTCGCGAGCATGTCGGCGTCGATCATCGTCACGTCGACGCCCATGCGGCGGATCGCATCCGGCACCTCGTCGCCGCTTCCCATGATGTAGCCGACCTTCACCGCTGCGACTTTCAGATCGAAGACCTGCGCCGTTACGGTTGCAGGCCAGTAGAGCCGGTGCGTCTGGATATGCGGATATGAGACCACCTGCACGTCGCGAGAAAATGCAATGCCGTCAACCGTCGCTTCGGCGCCGATCTCGAGCTTGCCCGCGGTGCGCCTCGCCGGTGCGGTGACGACGAATGGTGTCGACGTTTTGTCGCCGCTGGCGTTGAGCGCAAACGACGCTTGCGCAGGCGTCGCCGTCCAGCCTTGCGGCAGTCGCAGACGCAGCGTGCCGGAGATGGGCTTGGGCGAGAAACTCGTGGCGCGCACGATCAATCTCTGTTGATTCGCTTTGTTGTCGAGCGGCACAACGAGAAGCGGCGTGTCGAGTCCGACGGCGACGCGCGGCACGACGTTGATGTCGCGACGAAGCTCGCCGCGGATCTCATCCGCATAGCGGTACTGAACCGGCCGGGTGATCGTCACGTTGGCGCCGCCAATGGTTGCAGTGACGGCAGCGGTGAGGAGCGGCGGATCGAACGGCAGGCCTTTCGGGTCTCCCTCCGTCCACTTGTACGTGTCGCCGGTTCGCGGCTGCTTCAGGTAATACGGCTGCGTGGCGGCCGCCCCTGCGGGAATGGTGACCCGAAACGCGAAAACCTTCGTTGGTGTTTCGCGGCGTCCAAACCCGCCGCCAGTCGCCGGTGGCGCGTTTCCCGCGACAGGTTCGACACGCCATCCAGTTGGAGCGCTGATTGTCGCGTTGTCAACGTTGACGTTTGATGCAGCAGCAAGGAACGTTCGGACCTGCACATCGACTGTATCGCCCGCAACGACGGTCTCCTGTGAGACGAGCGGATCGACATCCACTTCCGCCGCCCGCACCATGGCGTCGGTGAAGTCTTCTTCTTTCAGCCCCAGCAGGAAGTCGGCATCGGCGCGTGCGTTCGCGTTGCCGTTCGCTGACTTCAGCGCAGCACGCGCAGCGCGGGTCGCGCGCAGTCCCTCGGCCAGACTCGGGATAATGGCCGCGGGCTCGAGCGGCACGTAATCCGCGAGCGCACGCTTGGCGGCCGCATCCATCGCGCCGAGCTCGCTGGCGATCGTGCCGTCAGGAAGACCGACGAGCTTTGCAAGGCCGCGGACGGACGTGTCGAGACCGTCGAAAATCGATTTTTCGGGTCGCGGCGATTCGATCCGTGATTCGATGAGCGTGAGGCCTGACGCGATTGGACCGCGTGCCTCGATCCCTCCCTGTGCCTGGGTCTTGTGCTGGCTGCGGCCTTCATACGCAATTTCGGCGTAGCTGCGGCCGACCGCTGGATCGATCAGTCCTTCCTGCACCTGCAGCATCGGCGTTGCGGGATCCGGGCGTGCGTTGCCGAAGTTGCGATACAGCTTCTTCGCCTGCCAAGGCCGCAGTCCTTCGCGCAACTGTTCCGGGAACTCAGTCGGATCCGCCGCAGCCTTGAAGGCCAGCGGTGTCAGATAGCCTGCCTCCTGATGATGGCCGTGCCCATCAGCCGGGGTACCGCTCCAGCGTGTGTAGAGGACGAGCGGCCGGAACATGCGGATGACGCGCACGAAGTCACCGAGCGTGTCGCGCTCGCCCCACTTCATCGCCGCTTCCGCGCGCGACTTCGAGAACCCGTAGTCGAATGTGTGACCGAAGAATTGCTCGGCGCCGTCTAATCGTCGTGCCTGCAGCAGCTCCTCTGTGCGGATGACGCCAAGCGCATCGAACAGCTCGGGCCCGATGATGTTCTGTCCGCCCTCACCGCGGTTGAGCGACACATAGGCGACGCGCGCGTGGTCACCGCGCGCGGTGCGCGCGATGAATGCCGAATCCTCATCGTCGGGGTGCGCGCCCGTATGCAGGACGCTCGCGGTCGTCTGCAGGCGCTGCAGCACCTGCGTCAGGCCGGCGGCGCCCATGTCGTAAATCGGTCGTACCTGTGCCGAGCCGGCGAGGACGAATGTCGACACCGCGATGGCCGCGGTCAGAACGCGTCGCATAGCCAGAAGTATAGCGGTGGGCCGACTGCAGCGGCCCTACTGCGAATGGGCTATTGCGATGGGCCTCGAACGACCTGGACGAAATCCTGCGGACGGATCCACTTGGCGAACGCGGCGCGCACTTCGTCGGCCGTGATGTCGTAGTAGCGCTGCCCCATGCGGCGCGATTCATCGAGCGGCAGGCCTATCTGCGCGCGCGCGAGCAGCAGGCCGGCGATCGCCTCTTCACTCGATTGCTGCAGCGCCATCTGTCGGAGCAGCAGCGCCTTGGCCTGATGGAGCTCCGCCGGCGAGACGTTCTCCATCTGCATGGCGCGAAGGTCCCGGACGATCAAGTCGCGCGCCTTCGGCACGTTCGGGGGATCCGACCCGAACGTCACGGTGTAGACGCTGCGCGTCTTGCCGGCAACGAACGAGTCATCGACGTTGTAGACGAGGCCGGCGACCTGACGCAGGTCGTGATACAGACGCGTCGCGTAGAAGCCGCCGCCAAGCACGTTGTTGCCGACCTGAATAGCGTAGTAGTCCGGATCGAATCGCGTGAGCCCGACTTCCTGCGCCAGCGCCACCGATGCCTGCACGGCCTGCGGATCCACAACGGCGAAGTCCTTCGACATGTTCTTCGCAACCGGTGGCAGGGTCGGATCCGGGGTTGCACCGTCCGCCTTCCACGCACCGAAATACTTTTCGATCGCGCCGCGCGCCTCCGTCGACTCGACGTCGCCGATCACCACGATCGTCGTCAGATCCGGACGGAACGTTGTCTGATAGTGCTTCCGCACGTCGTCAAGCGTGAGGGACGAGACCGTTTCCGGCTTCGCTTCGCGGAGGTCTGGATCGCCGGATGGCAGCAGGCCGACCTTCATCGCACGGTCTGCTTGATAGCCGGGGCTCTTCAGCTGTCCTTCCAGGTACTCGGCGGTCTGCTGCTTGACCGTGTTGAACGCATCCACGGGCAGCGCTGGATGCAGCACGTTGTCGGCGAGCAACTCGACGCCGCGCGCGAAATCAGTCTTCGGCACGCGCAGCGAGAAGTCGTATCCGGCCGTTTCGCTCGCCGCGATGTCGTCGAGCGCCTTTTGAAACGCAATTCGATCCAGCGATGTCGTTCCGTACGAGAACAGCTCGTCCAGTACGTCGGACACGCCGTCTTTGCCGGAAGGCTCCTGCAGCGACGTCTCGTGACGGATGTTGCCGACCAGCGTCACGGTGGGACTTGTCTTGTCGTTCTTGACGATCAGGCGGATCTTGTTCGGCAGCGTCACGTCAGACCATGTCGGGCTCACACTCGGTACACGGATCGAAGCAAGCGCGGTCTCGGCCCACGCCGGCAGCTGCACCGGTTTGGTCGGCGCCGACGTCAAAGACTCGCCACCGCCGAATCCCTTTTCGGACGTTTCCTCGTTCGACGGTTTCGGCACGAGGGTCGCCGTAATGGAGTTGTCATCTTTCAGAAACTGCATGGCGACGCGATTGACATCGGTGACAGTTACGCGGCGAATCGCCTCGACGTTGTCATCCGGCGACTTGCGTCCTTCGGCAGCGAGAGCCTGCGACCAGACGGCCGCAAGGTCGGATATCGAGTTGCGGCGGAACAGCGCGGAGGCGATTTCCTGACGCTTGGCCGCGTCGACGAGCTCCGCCGGAAAGCCCTGACGCACGTAGTTCGCGACGATTGATCGCATCTCGGCAACGACGCCGGTCGGCGCAGTCGATGCGGGCAGCGCCGTCATGCTGAACCCGACGCTCGCTTTCGGATACGTTTCCGCAAGATCGAAATTTGCGTAGAGCGCCTTGCCGGCAGGGACGAGCGCGTAGAGATCACCACGCTGACTGGCAAGCACGTCCGCCATGACGCGCGCTGCCGCATAGTCGGCACTCTCCGTACCGGGCAGTCGATAGGCGATGAAGGCGAGCGTGTACGGCAGATTGCTGTCAAGCGTGAAGCTTTCCTGCTTGACCGGACGCAGCGTGACCACCGGCCGCTTGCCAATCGGCCGGCGCGGAATCGATCCGTACAGTCGCTTGACCGTCGCCAGCGTTGCGTCGACATCGACGTCGCCCGCGATCACGAGAATGGCGTTGTTCGGCGCGTACCAGCGCTGGTAGAAGGCTTTCAGCATCGCGCCCGTCGTCTTCTCGAACGACTCGCGCGTGCCGAGCGCGTCGTGCGAGTACGGCGTGCCCGCAAACATGTCCTCGTTGAGCCGCGTGATGAACTTGTAGGTCGGCTCGGACAGGTCCCGCGCGACCTCCTGTTCGATGGCGCCTTTCTCCTGCTGCCACTCGGCGTTCGAGTCGATGACGTCGCGCATGCACGCCGCATCGACGCGCAGCGCCACCTCGAGATCGGCGGCGGGAATCGTGGTGAAGTACTGCGTGATCGTCTGCTGGGTGTCGGCGTTGTCGTAACCGCCAAGCTGCGCGTAAATCGCCGCGATCTGGTCGGCCGACACATCGGCGCACCCCCGGAACGCCATGTGTTCTTGCGCGTGTGCCATGCCGGGGAAGCCCGGCGGCGTTTCGTTGGCGCCGACGAGGTAGTTCTGCTCGACGGTCACAACCGGAGCGAGCTGGTCGCGTACGACAACGACGCGAAGTCCGTTGGCGAGCGTGGCGCGGGTGACACCTTCCTGCGTCGTGTCCTTCGTTTCCGTGGGGGTAGCGTTCTGAGCGACCGCGACTGCGGTGAGAGAAGCGGCGATCAGGATGATTGCGAGCGGTCGGAACATGCCTCGCTCCGCGTGCAGTGGTTATGCCATGGCCAGGTGACACGAGCCGCGCTCGCACACCAGCGTCGCGCCGGCGGTCTCCGCATCCGAATGGACGCGCACGTCCGGCGAGAAGATCCAGCTCGCCGTCATCAGCATCGGCGTGAGATCGATGAGGACGAAGCCGTGGCGAATGCCGTCGAGGTACTTGAGATGGGGGAGCGCGACCCGTACTGCCGCGGCCGTCTGTTCGCCGTCTTTGCCCGAGAACATCGTCGGTGTCGGCGAGCTGATGGCCGGCGCCACCAGCTCCACAGCAAGCGACCCCTCGCCTGATGCAGGCCGGTAGTCGGCCCATGGGTTTCGCGCGACATCGAATCCCCACGAGCTGTGAGCGTCGCCCGAGAGGACGACGAGGTTGCGGACGTTCTCGTGCTCGACGAGGTCGAGGACACGTGCGCGCTGCGCGAGATAGCCGTCCCAGACATCGGTATTCGTCGCCCGCGTGCCAGGCAGCGTAATGGGCGAAAAGATCACCTGTTGACCGAGCAGCGTCCAGGGCGTATTCGCACGGCGTGACGCGCGCAACTGATCGAAGAGCCACGCCTCCTGTGCGGCGCCCATCATCGAGCGCCTGGGATCGTTGAGGCCGCGCATGTCGGCGCTCGCAACCTGCCTGTCGCGCAGGCCACGCGTGTCGATCATCACCAGATCGACGAGGCCGCCAAACGGAATCGTGCGATAGAGGTGAATGCCGGAGTCCGAAGACTCTCGAATCGGCATCCACTCGAGATACGCCTTGTAGGCTGCTGCCTTGCGCGTTCCCCAGTCGCCTTCGCCCTTCTCGGGATTGTGGTTGACCGCTCCGCCCGACCAGGCGTCGTTTGCGATCTCGTGGTCATCCCAGACGGCGATGAACGGAAAGAGTCGATGTGCCTCCTGCAGATCCGGATCGGTTCTGTACGTCGCATAGCGCATCCGGTAGTCCGTCAGCGCGATGGCTTCGCGTGGCGGCTCGGGGACGCGGTTGATCGCGACGCCCGCGCCGTATTCGCCCTCGGCAAATTCGTAGATGTAGTCGCCGACGTGCACCACGGCGTCGAGATCCGGCCGTCTGGTGATCGCGGTGTAGACGTTGAAGAAGCCGGCGGGATAGTTCGAACAGCACACGAGCGCGAATCGCATGCGGGCGGCACCGCTCGTTGGAAACGTTTTGGTGCGGCCGATCGGCGACTGCTCGCCGTCGACGTCGAACGCGTAGTAATACGTGCCGCCGGGCATCAGCCCGCCGACGTCCGCCTTGACGGTGTAATCACGCGCCGCTGTCGTTTCGAAAGTGCCACTCGACACGACGTGCTGCGCGTCTGCATCGGTTGCAACACGCCATCGCACAGTGACTGGCTGATTCAGAGAGGACTGGCGCGGCGTTACGCGCGTCCAGATGATGATGCGGTCGCTCAGCGGATCACCGCTTGCCACCCCATGCTGAAAGCGGCGATCGGACGATGCGCGCTCGACTTGTGCGTGCAGCGGCCACGACAGACTCGCGGCCGCTGCTGTCCAGAGGAACTGCCGGCGTGTCAGCGACACGCCTTGATTGTAGTTTGCCTACGATCGCTACTTGGTAGCGATACTTGTCGCCAAGACGGCGGGCGTCTTCGGAGCAATCGGTTTGTAGGCGTACACGTAATTACGCAGCACCGGGTGGTCCGGCCACCCCTCGAAGTGGTACTGCTTCATCTCGTTGTAGGCCTGCTGTGACGTCCACCCGTCGTAGGTCATGCGGTAGAGCGCGGTCATCGTGCCCGTCCGATGTCGTCCGCCTGCGCAGTGCACAAACACCGGCTGGTTTGCGGGATTGGAGACGATCTCGAAGAACTGCGCGATTTGCGCATCCGTCGGCGCCTTGCTCGTCGTCATCCCGATCCGGTAGAAAGTCATTCCGGCCGATTTCACCGCGCCGGCTTCGTTTGACGGTCCATCCGCCTGCAAATCAATCACGGTCTTCACGCCGATCGCCGCGAGGTCTCTGTAGTCGGATCCTCTCGGCTGTGCGCCCCGGTAATAGGTGTCGTTCACCTTACCGAAGTTGCCGATCTGGATTTTGGAATTCTCCGCGATCGCCGGAGCGGCGATGACGAGGGCCGAAACGAAAGCCGCGAGGACACGTACCCGAATGTTCTGTGCACGCATGTGGTTACCCTTACTACTGAAAATGTGCGCCGAAGGGGTAAAGAGCATTTTACGGGTCGCATGGTTCAAAAGCGACCTGAGCTTAAGACGACGGATCCCTGATGTTCAGTTTGGTTTCAGAGCAGAGCCGCCGCACATCGCCAGCGATCGGCGCCTCGAGGGTCAGCAGTTGGCGCGATACCGGGTGGGGAATGGCAATGCGCCACGCATGCAGCGCCTGACGGTCGATGCGCCCATCGGCTGAGCCATACAGACGATCGCCGACGATTGGCCAGCCGCTGGCGGCCAGGTGAACGCGAATCTGATGCGTGCGACCGGTGACGAGCTTGCAGCAAACGACCGAGTAGCCGTTCCCGGTCGCGAGCACCCGATACCGGGTTTCGCTTTGTGCGCCGCCACCGGAAACGATGACGCGCCGCCTGTCGGCTGGGTCGCGACACAGCGGAAAACGGATGATGCCTTCCTGCGCTTGCGGGGCGCCGAGAACAACCGCCAGATATTGCTTTGTGACGCGACCGGCATGCGCATCGCGCTGCATCTGCGCGTGGGCCCCGGCCGACAGTGCAACCAGAACGACGCCCGAGGTGTCTTTATCAAGACGGCTCACCAGACCGGGTCGAACGCCGTCCCGACCGCGCAGGTGCCAGAGAATCCCGTTGAGAATGGTCCCCGAGGTATTGCGGTACGTCGGATGAATGACGATGCCGGCAGGCTTGTTGATTGCCATTACATCATCGTCCTCATAGAGGATAACGATCGGAACCGGTTCTGGTGTCGGCACGTTCGGAAGTAAAGTGTCCGCAGACTACGAAAGGTGATCTATGAAGCTCAGAATGCCACAGCCTGAACAGGCGCTTCCGGGTCGTGAGGAATCGATGCCTGTCCCCGAGACGCATTTCGTCAACGGTCACCGCATTACGCCGCCGTTTCCGGCCGGCCTGGAGCAGGCGGTCTTCGGTATGGGCTGCTTCTGGGGCGCGGAGAGGAAGTTCTGGGAGGCGCCCGGTGTCTATTCGACGGCGGTCGGCTATGCCGGCGGCTACACGCCGAACCCGACGTATCGGGAGGTCTGCTCCGGCATGACCGGTCACACTGAAGTGGTCCTCGTTGTCTTCGATCCGAAGGTGACCTCGTACGACGCGATGCTGAAGATCTTCTGGGAGAACCACGACCCGACGCAGGGCATGCGGCAGGGAAACGACATCGGTACGCAGTATCGGTCCACGATTTACACGTTCTCGCCGGAGCAGAAGCGTGCCGCGGAAGCGTCGCGTCAGGCATTTCAAGATCGCTTGAGCGATGCAGGCTTCGGGCGCATCACGACCGAGATCTTTGACGCGCCACCGTTCTACTACGCCGAGGATTATCACCAGCAGTACCTCGCGAAGAATCCGAGCGGGTATTGCGGTATCGGCGGCACCGGCGTCACTTGTCCCGTTGGCGTGAATGCCTAATATAATTCCGCCATGAGCCGGGTCACTTACGCGAACACACCAGCAACCGTCGACCAGGAGGCGCTGCGCGCTGCGCACAACGTGCGTCTCGTTGCGCCCGACGAAGAAGGTACCGGCGTGAACGCGCTTCCGGCCGGCGTGTACGGATTCACGTATTCGCCGGCGCTGCCCAACGCACCGCTGTTTGCCGAGCGTCGCTTCCGCAGCTACGAGACACACAAAGTGGCGAGCGGCGAAATCTACGTGATCGGCTTCGCCGATGTGGAGACTGCCGCGGCTGTCGTTTCGACCAGCGAGGAGAGGGCGATTCAGATTCAGCCCGAACCGGAGGGGAGCGCGAATGTACTCGTGAAGGTGCCGTACTCCCGAATCCGGCACCACCGGCAGTATGCCGCGCCCAATCAGCACGGCTTCACGGTGACCGTTACCGGAAGTTAGAGGTCTTACTTCTTACTTCTTTCGATCGGTCGCGTCGGATCAGCTTCCCATTCGGACCACGATCCTGCAAACAGCTTCGCGCCGCCGAGACCTGCGTGCTCCATGGCGAGCAGGTTGTAACAGGCGGTGACACCCGAGCCGCAATACATCACCGTGTCGTTGGGGGATTGTCCGGCGAGCACACGCTCGAAGTCCGCTTTGAGTTCGCCTGCCGCCCGCATCGTGCCCGCATCGCCGACGTTGTGACGGTAAAATCGATTGCGCGCGCCCGGAATGTGTCCTGATACGTTGTCGAGCGGATCGGGTTGGCCCTGATAGCGTTCCGGCGAGCGCGCATCGACGAGGAGCATCGAGGGATCGCCAAGCTGCGCAAGCACCTCGTCTGCCGTCACGCGCATCGCCGCGCGCAGTCGCGGCGTGAAGGTAGCGGCAGGACGCGTCTCTTCACCGGTGCGCGTCGGATGTCCCTCGCGCGTCCATTTCGCGAAGCCGCCGTCGAGCACGGCTACTGCGTCGTGCCCAAGATAGCGAAGCATCCACCAGAGCCGGCTCGCAAACACACCCACATCCTGGTCGTAGGCGATCACCTGCGTTGCATGTCCGATCCCAATTCGCGCGAACGTCGTGGCGATCGCTTCAGGCGCGGGCAGCGGATGGCGTCCGTTGCTGCCCGTACGCGGAGCTGCCAGGTCGTAGGCCAGGCTTACGAACACTGCACCCGCAATATGGCTGGCGAGGTACTGTTCGCGTCCCCAGAGTTCGTCCTTCAGGTTGTAACGACAATCAGCAACCAGCCATGACGAATCGTTGAGATGCGCGTTGAGCTGATCGGTTGAGATGAGGGTCGTATGCATGGCGTTCGCATTGCACGGATTGGTGCGGAGCTTTTATATGACGCATCGAACTGCAGCGGCAATGGTTGTGCTGTTGATGTTGAGCGGTGGCTGTGCCGCGCGGCACGGGCGCCCGGTCGTCGGCGGCAGCGTCATTCCCAACCCGACCGGCACGATTTCGGGGACCGTCCGTTCGACGTCCGGGATTCCTCTCGAGGGACGTCGTGTCAGTGCAATCAGCATGACGACCGAAGCGCACTTCGACACGATGACGGAGAAGAATGGCGGCTACACCATCAAGGTTCCACCGGGGCGATACCGGCTGGAGGTGGAGTTGCGGGGCGGCGATCAACTTGCGTCCCAGCCGGATCCGTTCAACGTGAACGTCGGCGACCTTGACGCGCAGATGGATGTCGTGGTCGGTCGTTAGCTCATGCGCTCGAGTGCCGCGATGCGCGCCTCCAGCGGCGGATGCGTGGCGAAGAACACCATCCAATTCCGCGCACCATTGATCTTCAGCGTGGCAAGCGCCTGGTGCTGCGTGTCGACCAGATCGTGGTTCGCGGCGAGGCGCTTCAACGCGCCAATCATCCGCTCGCGACCGGCGAGCATGGCGCCGCCACGATCCGCTCGGAACTCGCGCTGACGTGAAAACCACGCCGTGATGAGCGACCCCAGCATGCCCAGCACGATCTGCAGGATGATGACCACGAAGAAGGAGCCGCCGTTGTACCCGCGGTCCCGCGAGTCGCCTCGATTCGCGATCACGTAGGCGATCAGCCGGGCGAAGAACATCACGAATGCGTTGATGACACCCTGCAGCAGCGTCATCGTCACCATGTCGCCGTTGGCGATGTGCGTGATCTCGTGACCGAGCACGCCTTCCACTTCATCGTCGCGCATCGAGCGGAGCAGACCCGTCGAGACGGCGACGAGCGCGCGATTCTTGCTCGGTCCCGTGGCGAACGCATTGACTTCCGGGGAGTCGTAGACTCCAACTTCCGGCATGGGCAGACCGGCCTTCTGCGTCAGTCCTGCGATCATCTGGTACACGTGGTCCGCCTGCGCATTGCCTGTCCGTCCGTCAACAAGCGTCATCCCGGTCGCGTTCTTCGCAATCCAGCGCGACATCTGCAGGGAGATGAAGGCGCCACCCATGCCCCAGATGAAGCAGAAGGTCGCCAGCGCGCCGATATTGAGGCCGCCCGGTCCGACATAGCGGCCGACGCCGAGCACGCTCAGCACGATCGTCAGCGTCAGGACGACGGCGAGGTTGGTGACGATGAAGAGGAAAATGCGCTTACCCATAGGCTGAGGATAGCACCTCTGATTACTTAGACGCTCCAGGGCGACCGAAGGTCGCAACGCATACAAACCGCTACTCCCGGCGACTGCCATCGCCACGGCGGCGCCCCGCGGCAATGTATGACAATCAATCCGCGTCGGCTTGCATTGTCCGCCCTGTCAATACCAACATTGCGCTATGACAATGTGGCTGCCGAACCTCGAAGGGCGGCGTGGACCGCTCTACCGCCGCATCGCCGACGCCATCGACGATGACGTGGAGAAGGGCATCCTGCGCGCAGGCCACCGTCTGCCGCCGCATCGCGACATGGCCGATCACCTGGGCGTCACCGTCACGACCATCACACGCGCCTATACCGAAGCCGCGCGTCGCGGACTGATCTCGGGGCACGTAGGCCGCGGCACGTTCATCCGTGGCCAGGAGATCGAAGAGGCATCCACCAGCGGACCGATCGATCTCAGCATCAACATCCTGATGCCCGACAAAGAGGTCGCGGCCCTCGAACGCGGCATGTTCCAGCGGCGTGTTCTGTCGTGGACCGATCTGCTCGGCTACATTCCTACTCCCGGCCATCGTCGCCATCGTCAAGCAATGGCGGAATGGCTGGCGGCAATCGGCACGCCTGCGTCGCCGGACCGGATCGTCCTGACCACCGGCGCGCAGCATTCACTGCTCGTCGCGCTCATGGCCACCACCAAGCCGGGTGAAACAGTGCTTGCCGAGGAGCTCACGTACTCGGGGATGAAGGATCTGTGCGCCCGCCTGCACATCAAGCTTCGCGGTCTGGCTATGGATGGAGAGGGCTTGCGCGCGGACGCCCTCGAGGCCGCGTGTCGATCGTCCAAGGCTCGCATCCTCTACTGCATGCCGCGGCTGCAGAATCCGACGTCCGCTGTTATGTCCGAGCGGCGGCGACGTCAAATCGCGGCGCTGGCGGAGAAATATCGCCTCACCGTAATCGAGGATGACGTCTACGGGTTTCTGTCGCCGGAACGTGCGTCGCTTTCCGCGTTGATTCCAGAGCGCACTATCTTCGTAACGAGCGTGTCGAAGAGCCTGTTCCCTGGTATGCGCCTCGGGTGCGTTGTGGCGACGCAACCGATGGTGGAGCAGCTCAATGACGCCGTGTGGACGACAACGATCTGCGTGCCCCCGTTCAGCGCCGATCTTCTGTGCGGATGGATGGAGGATGGCACCGCGCTGCGCATGCTCGAATGGAAGCGGCATGAAGTGGCCGCGCGCCAGTCGATGGCCAAGCGTCTGCTCGAGGGATACCGGGTGCAGACGCACGCCTCGAGTCCGCATGCCTGGCTGCATCTGCCCACGCGCTGGAGCGCCGACGCGTTCGCCGCGGAAATGCGTTCGCGCGGCGTGCTCGTGAACGCCTCCACCGCGTTCAGCATCAGCAATGAGGCCGCGCCTCGTGCCATTCGGTTGTGCCTGGGCACGCCGCGCACGCGGGCGGGACTCGAACAGGCGTTGAGCCGCATCGCCGAGACGCTGACCGGGCGCGCTGCGGCGGCCCGGGCAGTCGTCTAGGCGCACAACCGCCGGATGCGGCGGGTTACTTCGTGTTCGTCACTCTCGTGAACTGCGTCGGTCCTTTGCAGGTGTAGGAGCCGGACTTGTTCAGGGTGTCCGTCAGCACGGCTGCGGTGACGGATACGTTGCACACCTGCGCAATGACATCGACCGCGGCGCCGACCTGAACGTTGTTGTTACTCAGGATGTTGCCGGTCGTGATGTCACCGATCTGGACGTTGACCAGCCCTTCCTGCGTCTGCTGGGCGGCGGCCGGCGTGGCGATCGCCGCGGCCGACGAGAGGAACAATGCGAATGCGGTGCTGAGGGCAAGTGTGGCCTTGGTCTTCATGGTGGCTTTCTCCTTCTGCCCTCACCTTCAACAAAAACCTTTCCACGATCGCCAGCTTACTGCGATGCTTGAGCGCTGATGCAATTTGCAGCGTGGACGCGGGACTGCGCCGCATCAGCTCGTGTCGCGCGCTTTTCCTCCCCTTTCCACACGATGGAAGTCGTTACCCACTGTGTGTACGATCAATACCTATGCGGTCAAGCATCAAGAGGACGCTGCTGCGCGTGCGCCGCCGCTGCCTGGTCTGCGACCACGAAGCGGAGCTCGAGGAGCCGGAGGATACCTTCAGCCTCGGCTCGCCCTGCCCGGCCTGCAGTGCTCCGACAGAGCGCATCGAAGTGCTCGCCCGCAGGTCGGCGCCGGCACAGCGCAATCCGCACGCGGCTGCGCTCGGACGGCTCGGCGGGTTGAAGGGCGGACCCGCTCGCGCCGCCGCGCTGAGCGCAGCCCGCCGTCGTGATATCGCCAGACATGCCGCGCTGAAGCGCTGGGCTCGCGAACGGAAGAAGTCCTAGCGCAGCGCTTCGGCCAGACGATGCAGAAACAACCCGACGTCGGTGACGACGCCCACAGTCTGCATGGAACCGCGATCGCTCAATTTCGTCACGACCGCGGGGTTGATGTCGACGCACACGACACGCACCCACGACGGCAACATGTTGCCGACCCCAATGCTGTGCAGCATCGACGAGAGCATCAGCACTAAGTGCACGTTGTTGGACAGCACCTCGGCGTAGCGCTCCTGCGCCTTAATCAGATCCATTTCCGTGTCGGGCAGCGGGCCGTCGTCGCGGATGCTGCCGGCGAGCACGTACTCCACGCCGTTTTTCACGCACTCGTACATCACGCCTGACTTCAGCACACCGCTCTCGACGGCGGCGCGGATGCCGCCGGCGCGGTTGATGGTGTTGATCGCCGCCATGTGATTGCGATGACCCTGCTCGACCGGCGCGCCCGCAACAAGATCAATTCCGAGCGATGTTCCTGACAACGCGAACTCGATGTCGTGAACGGCGATGGCGTTGCCCGCCAGCACGGCGTTGACGTAGCCGCCGCGGATGAGCGCGGCAAAATGTTCGGCGCCGCCCGTGTGCACGACTACGGGACCCGCGACGACGGCGATGCGGCCGCCCGTTTTCTTGACCTCGCGCATCATCGCGGCAATGCGCGCGACGCTCCCCTCGACGCGCCGCTCGGACGAAACGTCGTTGCTCATGAAGGCGAAGCCGAGGCGATCCCGCTCGCGGAACTCCGGTGTCACGCGAATCCCCTCATGACCGCAGACGATTGACTCACCGGCGGTTACATCGCGCAGCTTGCGGCACGCGGGTCGGCCCTCGGTGACGACAATCACGGCGTCCATGCGCTGATCTTCAACCTCGCGCCAGCGGCCGCCAATCCGCACGTGAGTGCGGTGATTCGTCGTCGAGTAGAAGTCGTCAGGTACGCACCGATCTTTTTCCGCCGGCTTGATCAGCGCGTCGCGTTCGCGGACAGGGTGGCATCCCCACGTCGTCAGCGCCTGCAGCAGCTCATCCAGCTGATGTCCATCGGGCGCGCTGATTCGCATTTCGATGCGCGACGCGTCATCGTTGGTCCGGCCGATGTCGAACTTCAGGATTTCGTATTGCGCCTTGAACTCGATGATCTTGTCGAAGATTGCCGATAGATGGCCGGAGTCGATCAGGTGTCCTTCCGCCTCTATCGTGTCGCTAGCCGCCATGGGTCGCCATTGTATAGGTACGGTTCATGCTGAAGGTCAGGCGTGGCCAGAAGAGCAGTCGTTCGGCTTGGCATTCCAGCGTTGATCGTGGCGGCACTCGCCGTTGCGGCGTTGTGGCGCGTCGGTCCACCACCACGCGAAAAGCCGACCGGCCCGGTAGCAACGTCGGGGACGAGCCCTGCGAAGTCCATCACGGAGCCGGTGAAGACGATTGCCGAGGTGATGTCCAACAACGCGATCGGCCGCGAGGCGTCGCTCGAGCACGTCACGATCCGCGAGATGGTCGGGGAGCGCTTCTACTGGATTGAATCCGGCGATCAGAAGCCCGTATTCGTCGTCCTCGATCCCGATGTGAAACGCACCACGGAGACGACGCTTCGTCCCGGCGCGCGCGTCACGCTCGTCGGCATCGTTCGACCCATGCCGATGAGCGGGCAAATCGAGCAGCAGTGGCATCTGCCGGAAGCGGCGGCGGTCGTCATCGCCGGTTCAGGAACTTACCTGCACGTCACCGAGATCCGGCAGTAGCGGCTTTATTTCCCGTCGGGCACGAACTTGTAGCCGACGCCGCGGACGGTCTGCAGGTAGCGAGGCGAATCGGGACGGTCCTCGAGGTACTTGCGCAGCCGGACGATGAAGTTGTCGATCGCGCGCGTATCGGTCTCCTCGTGCAGGCCCCAGACGTTCTCGAGCAACGATCCGCGCGACACGGGTTGCCCGGCGTGCGTTACGAGGTAGCGCAGCAGGTCGCATTCCATTTGCGTGAGGCGGTACGACTTACCGCCGGCGTGCACTTCCATCGCGGTGAAGTCGAGCGTGCGGTCGCTGAACGTATAGACGTCGCGCGGCTGGGGCGCGGGAACGGTCTCGTTCCATCGTCGCCGTCGCAGCAGGCCGTTGACGCGCGCGAGGAGAATGGTCAGCTCGAATGGCTTCGGCAGATAGTCGTCGGCACCTGCCTCGAAGCCGCGAAGGACGTCCTCGGGTCTGGCTCGCGCCGTCAGCATCAGGATCGGTACGAACTGCCCTGCGGATCTGAGTGCTGAGGCAACGAAAAAGCCGTCGCGGCCAGGCAGCATCACGTCGAGCACGATGACGTCGAACGCTTCGTGATCGTCCAGGATATTCGCGAGCGCCTGCTCGCCGTTGGTGGCGATGAGGACGTCGTGGCCTTCTGCCTGCAGGTTGAACCGCAGGCCGTCGGCGATGTGTTGCTCGTCTTCGACGACGAGAATGCGGCTCATTCCGGGATGCGGGGTCGCGTCATGACGCCAGGCGTGGCAGTTCGAGGGTGAACGTGGCGCCGCGCCCTTCGCCCTCGCTCTGGGCGAACACGCGGCCGCCGTGCGCGCGGGCGATGGAGCGCACGATGTAGAGGCCAAGCCCCGTACCTTTCACCTGCTTGAAGCCGCGCGTCTGCACGCGATAGAAACGGCGGAAGATGCGCTTCAGTTGCTTGCGCGGGATGCCCACTCCGCGGTCCTGCACACGCACCCAGACCGTGTCGGGCGACGGTGCTGCGACCGCAACGGTGATACGGACGATGTCGGCGGAATACTTCACCGCGTTGTCGAGGAGATTCGAGAGCACGGTGCGGAGTTCTTCGGCGTCGCCGCGCACCATCAGCGGACCCTCGTCATGCGATTCGAGAACGATGGCGTTCCTCTGCAGGTGATGCCGGGCGAGCGCGAGGTCGACGCACTCATTCGCCAGCGCCGACATGTCCACCGACGAACGCGCAATCACTTTCGGTTTCTGACTGGCGACGCCAGCCTTGAGCACCTGATCGACGGTGTGATGCAGGCGGTCGGCGTCGGCGAGCATCACGTCGTAGAAGCCGCGCCGTTGCTCGTCATTGAGCGGGCGCGACTGCAGCGTTTCGAGGTAGAGGCGAATGGACGCGATGGGCGTCTTCAGTTCGTGGGTGACGGCGTTGATGAACGTGTCGTGTTCCTCGTTGCGCTTGATTTCCAGCACGAGGAACACCGTGTAGATGATCAGGCCGGCGATGATTAGGCCGAAGGTCAGGATGCCAAGGACGAGAACCTGAATTCGCGCACGCTCGGCGGTGATGACGATCCAGCTGACATTCAGCGAAATCGCCGCACCGACGAGCAGGACGCACAGCGCGACGAAAAACGCGATCGCCTTCTGGCGCCGGGTCACCCGCTAATCTTATGCGACAGCCTCGTCCGGCATGACCTGATGCTCGGTCGTCACCACCTGCGCAATCTTCGCCATCCTGACGTCCCACGCAAGGCCGAGCGAACGCAGCGTGCTGATGCCGATCCAGTTCAGATCGAGCTCGTACCACGCCAGGCCGTGGCGCGCCGACACCGGATGCGCATGGTGGTTGTTATGCCACCCCTCGCCGAAGGTGATGAGCGCCACCCACCAGTTGTTCGTCGAATCGTCGCGCGTCTTGAAGCGGCGCGAGCCCCACAGGTGGGTCGCCGAGTTCACCAGCCACGTGCAGTGGAGACCGAACGTGGTCCGGAAGAAGATGCCCCACAGCACGTAGGGAAGGCCACCGAAGTACAGCAGCGCAAGGCCGACGATGACGTTGCTCGTCCAGTGCCATGTGGAGAGGAAGACGTGCACGCGGTCGCGACAGAGATCGGGCACGTACTTGGAGAGCACCGCGGAGTCGTGATGCAGCCCGGCGCCGGTGAGAATCCATCCCATGTGCGCCCACCACGTGCCCTCGCGTGGCGTGTGCGGGTCGCCTTCCCGGTCCGACTTCTGATGGTGGATGCGATGCGTCGCCACCCAGAAGATCGGTCCACCTTCGAGCGCCAGCGTGCCGCAGAAGGTGAGGAAGTATTCAATCCACTTGTATGTCTTGTAGCCCCGGTGCGTGAGGAGCCGGTGGTAGGCCATGCCGATGCCGAGCATGCCGGCGACGAAATATAGAATCAGCGCCGCGAGCAACGCGCCTTTGGTAATGAACAAGAACGCTGCGGCCGCGCCGATGTGAAACGCGGTCATCGCGATTGCGGTAATCCAGTTAAGGCCTTGTTGATACTTGCGACCGTACAAGAGAGTCGGCTGCGCCACGAATCGTCCTCCGGATGTCCTATCGGGAAAAACCACATGCACGATAACAAGCCGGACCGCCGCGGACTGTAATACTTGTGTACTTTCGACGGGACGGGCCGACCTCACGGTCGGCCCTGCCGCCTAAACTACTTGCGGAGCAGAGGATAGGGATTGATCGGATCGCCCTTCCACCACGAGCGATCAGTGTCGAGGCGTGCAATTGCGAAGTGCAGGTGCGGCGCGCTCTCCGACGCGTTACCCGTACTTCCGACGTAGCCGATCACCTGACCGCGATGAACGCGCTGCTGCTCGGCGAGCCCGGGCGCATAGCGATCGAGGTGGGCGTAGTAATAGGAGAACGTCTGCGTCGGATCGAACTCGTAAATCGTCAGGCCGCCCGCTTTGCTCGTAAACAGCTTCGCGATCGTCCCGTCGTCGGCGGCAATTACTTCGGTTCCACGCGGCGCCATGATGTCGATGGCGTCGTGCCGACGGCCGACGGCGCGCGCATCGTTGAACGTGTCCTGCAGGCTCTGCGGTTGGATGCCGCGAACGGGAATCTCGAGATTGCGCCGCGTCAACATGCTGATCGCTTCGGTTGGAGACGGGGGGGCAGCTTCGATCGCCGCGCTGCGTGGTGCCGCAGAGACTGCTGACGCTCCTGCGGTGGCAACCGCTCCGGTGTGCTCGGCACTCTGGCTGCGATCGTAGCTGTGGTCATAAAGGCCGATCGTGGGGTCGGCCTTTTGAGCGCGCGCGGTCACAAGCGTGGCCACGAGGGCACCGGCCGCGAAACTCACCCCAATGGTGATCACGCGTCGCCGTAAACGTTCAACCCTGCGTCGATCGACGCGCCTCATTCCCTGAACACCACCCGTGTTCCTGGTTTCACCCATCCGGCTACCCGATCCGCATCCCAGTTGGTCAGCCGCACGCAGCCATGCGACTCGACGTGGCCGATCTTGGACGGCTCTGGCGTGCCGTGGATCCCGTAATGAGGCTTGGAAAGATCGATCCACACGACGCCGACCGGATTGTTGGGGCCCGATTGCAGAGTCGCCTTGCGGTCGCCCGGCGTCGCGTCCCAGAACAGCTGCGGGTTGTAATGGAACTTCGGGTTGCGTTGGACGCCATTGACCTTCCACGTGCCGATCGGAAGCGGATCATGGGTGCTCCCGCTCGTCACCGGCGCGTGGAACAGCACCTGTCCTTTCGCGCCTTCGATCGTCAAGGCGCTCGTGCTCTTCGTCACCACGACCGTGATGTCTTGTGTCGGGATCGTCAGCGGCGCAGCCGCGACGTTCGGCACCATGACGTGTTCCCCCGCCTTCTGGAACGTCGCTTGCGGATTCAGCTGCTGCAGCAGCGCGGGGCTGCTGTGGAATCGCTCTGCAATCGCTTCCAGCGGATTGCGGTAGTTCAGCGCGTCCAACGCTGCCTGA
This sequence comes from Vicinamibacterales bacterium, assembly GCA_035492455.1. Classification (GTDB taxonomy): domain Bacteria; phylum Acidobacteriota; class Vicinamibacteria; order Vicinamibacterales; family UBA2999; genus Gp6-AA40. The sequence goes on from DATJJE010000070.1 coordinate 30,675, forward strand.
TCCGGCAGGTTCGGGGGAATATCCGGCGTGAAGGGTCCGGCGACGTCAGCATCGCTGATGGCGTAGTCCACGAGCGGAGGCACATCCCCGAGCAATGACAGCTCCTCTTCATGTGATTGCTTGTACGCAGCAAGCGCGCGCTCGAGATTCTTGCCGCGCCGCCCGTCGATCTCGCCGGGCGAGAAGCCAACGCGATCGAGCGCAACTTGCGTCGCGAGCACTTCGCTGATGACAGGCGCCGTCGGGCGCGCGCCGGGGGCGCTGGTCTGAAGACCGGCCCCGATACCAATCAATGCACAGCAGAGCAGGCTGATGACTCTCATGCGCAAAGAGATTGCAAATGATGGTCCTCGGGTATTCTGCGAGGGTGAAGCCTGCCTCGCCGAGCGCGACGATGGGTTGACTATGCGAAGCCGGGTTTACGCGCTGAGCATTCACGCCGACTACAAGTGCCGACACTCGGGCGCGTGCTGTACGGCTGATTGGGACGTTCCGGTCGAGCTGCCGCTCTACCGCTCGCTCGACGAAGCGCTGAAGGCGAGGCGTGTCGTTCCCGCGGCCGCCGCGGACGCGAACGCGCCACCGTTGATTGTCGAAGAGGCTCTTCCTGACGACGCGGCTGCGATCGTGGCACGGACGGCGACAGGAGATTGCGTCTTCTACCATCGACGCTCAGGCCTCTGCGTGCTGCATCGCGACGGTGGGGAGGCGATGCTGCCCGCTACGTGTCGCCACTTTCCGCGCCTCGCGGTGCGGGATGGACGGGGCACGTTCATCTCCTTGACGCATTACTGTCCGACTGCCGCGGAGTCGCTGTTCCGCGACGACGTACCGGTCGAGATCGTCGAGGGCCCGGCGGCGTTTCCTGAAGCCGATTACGAGGGCCTGGTCGTCACGGAGGACGATTGGCCGCCGCTGCTGCGCCCAGATGTCCTCGCCGACGCGCACAGCTACGCGGCGTGGGAACGGCATATGGTGCGGCGCTGCATGGATCCGCGGCTCTCTCCGGAAAGCGTCATCGCGACGCTCGAGCGCGATGCTCGCGTCGTCCGCGCCGTCGGTCCCGTGACCAGTGAATCAATCGCAGACGCGATTGCCGCCTTGCCCCATGCCGCCGTCATTGTCGACGCTCCGACGAATCTCGAGGGCAGCCGCGCGCATCTCGCAGACGTCATCGCGTCTGTTCCCGAGGAGTGGCGACCGGAGGTGGATACGCATCTTCTCGAGATCGTGTACTTGCGAGATGTGCGGCCGCGATGGCGCGATTGGCACGCGCCGCTCAAGCGATACCTCGCCGCCAAGGCGTTCGCGTCCTGGACCGCCTACCAGGGCCGCGGTTTTCTGTCGATCGTGCACGGTCTCGACGCGGCGCTGGCGCTGGTGCGCATCGACGCGGCGCGACAATGCCGCGACTCGGGTCGTCCGCTCGATGCTGCGCTGCTCAAAGAAGCATTCCGGCAGGCCGATTTCATGCTGAATCATCTTGCCGCTGGCGATGAGCTCGCGGAACGATGGTCCAAAGTTGAGGCATAACGGTTGCACGATGCAGCCGCATGGATGCACTTGAGCTGATCAAGGAAGACCACAAACGGCTGAAAAAGCTTCTCAAACAGACGCTTGAGGCCGAGGGCCCGCAGCGTGAGCCCGCGATGGACCATCTCCGCACCGAACTTGTGGCGCACGAGCGGATGGAAGAGGAAGTGCTTTACCCGCGGCTTCGCGACGAGAAGAAGGCGCGCGAAGAGGTGCTGGAGGGATACGAAGAGCACCACGTCGCCGACGTCATTCTCGACGAGCTGCTCGACGTGCCGCCGGAGACGGAACTGTGGAAGGCCAAGGTGAAGGTGCTCAAGGAAAACGTCGAGCACCATATGGACGAAGAGGAAGACGAGCTCTTCAAGAAAGCGCGCGCGGTCTTGAATCGCGATGAGCTGGAGAGTATGGGCGAGCGCATGGAACGGATCAAGCGCTCGGCCGAGGACGCGGATTAATTGAAGACGGCGATCACGGGTCCGTGATCGCTCGTCCCGACCTCGCGCTGTACGACGCACGACGCGGCGCGCTCGGCAATGGCGGCGGCGGCGAGGACGTAGTCCAGCCTCCACCCGATGTTACGCTGCTTCATGTTGCGCCATGGCGCCCACCATGTGAATAGATCGGCATTGTCGGGGTCGAGCCGGCGATGTACATCGACGAGACCATGGCTGATGATTCGCTCGATGAGCGCCCGCTCCTCCGGAAGCTGACCGATGGCGCGCGGCCGACGCTCTTTCGGATGCACGTCCATGTCAGTGCGCGCGACATTCAAATCGCCGCACATGACGAGCGGCCGGCCGGCGGCTTCGAATTCTGCGGCGTAGGCGTCCATCGCCTCGAGAAACCGCATCTTCGCGGGAAAGTCCTTCCCGCCATTCGGCACATAAATCGACGCGACCGTCGCTTGCGGCAGCTGCGCGGTGACGATGCGGTGCTCGTAGTCGAACTCGGGATGGTGGAACAACGGACGATCGGGATGTGTCGACTTGCGGACGTGGAGACCGACGCCTGAATAGCCTTTGCCGCCGTGCCAGTAGCACCAGTAGCCTTCAAGGTCGCACAGCCAGACCGGCAGCTGATCGATCGCGGCCTTGATCTCCTGCAGGCACAGCACGTCCGGCTGCTCGCGCTCGATGAAGTCCTGCAACTCCTTCTGGCGGGCGCGAATTCCGTTAACGTTCCAGGTCGCGATTTTCACCAGCGGTGAGCCACGCGCTGGCGCTTTCGCGCAGCGACTGGACCTCGGCAACGAGCTGACGACTGAGCGCATCCGCGCCTGTCAGGTCGCCGGCTGCGCCCATCGCTTCGAGCTGACGCGCGCACTCGACGGCTCCCGGCATGCCGAAAGCGACGATCGATCCGCGCAGCTTGTGCGCGGCCTTGCGCAGAGCGGCGCCGTCACCTGCGCTCACGGCATTCGTCACCGCGTCAACCTGTTCCGGAACGGTGTCGACGAGCAGCTGCGCCAGATCGCGTACCAGATCCTCGTCGCCGTATTCGCGCAGCAGCAGCACCGAGTCGAAGGGCGCCATGCGTCGATTGTACGCAATGATCTTGCGCGTGCAGCAACCGCTCACCGAGCTGGCCGCGCGGCTTCGCGCGGCGACGCGCATTACGGTGATGACAGGCGCCGGTGTGTCCGCGGCGAGCGGCGTTCCGACGTTTCGAGGCGCCGGCGGGCTCTGGCGTACGTATCGCGCTGAGGATCTCGCGACACCGGAAGCGTTCGCCCGCGATCCCGCGCTTGTGTGGGAGTGGTACGCGTGGCGCCGCGAGAAGGTCGCCAGTTGCAGTCCGAATGCAGCGCACGTGGTACTTGCACGCTGGTCCGCCTCCGCCAAGGCTTCGGCCGGACAGGTCCCTCGCGATGTACGCGTCGTCACGCAGAACGTAGACGACCTGCACATTCGAGCGGGCACGCGGGACCTGATTCGCCTGCACGGCTCTTTGTGGGAGTTGAAGTGTTTCAACGGATGCTCCGCCGGAGCGACGACATGGCGCGACGAGCGTGTACCGCTGCCGGACGGGCTGCCGCGCTGTCCATACTGCGGCGGCTACGCGCGGCCCGCGGTTGTCTGGTTCGGCGAGTCGTTGCACGGCGGAGACGTGAATCGGGCGGTGGAGGCCACCGCCTGCGACGTATTTCTCACCGTCGGGACATCCGCGGTCGTTTATCCAGCTGCGGGATTCGTCCACCACGCCCGCTCGCTTGGTGCGTTCACGGCCGAGATCAATCTCGAGCCGACCCCGGCGTCCTCTCTCGTTGATGTTTCAATTCTTGGCGCCGCGGAAGATGTGCTGCCGCAACTGGATCGGGTGATTTCCTGAAGCTCCGGGCGCGGTTGGGATTTGGGATTTGGGATTTGGGATTTGGGAATTACGATCAGCGGATGCACAACCCATTCGTTCCGGAGACGCTTGAAGGGTGGAGCATCCTTCACCTGATGTATCGCGTCCGCTGGGACCGCGTGCGGACCCTGAGCGACGCCGACCGGCGGCGCATGGCTGACGAAGCGGTCAGCACGCTCGCCGTGCCGGATGCCGGATCGACCGCGCTCGCTCAAGTTCTCGGCCACAAAGCGGATCTGATGGTGATCTGTTTCCGGCGCGGCTTCGAGCAGCTCGCCGAGGCGCAGCTTGCGTTTTCGCGGACCCCGCTGCACGACCTGCTCGAACCGACAACGTCCTACGTGTCGATCGTCGAGCTCGGCATGTACGAAATGACTGCGAAGATACATCAGCAGATCGGCGCCACGCTCAAGGCCGGCAGCGACGAGTACGATCGCGCGTTCGACGCGGAGCTCGAAACGCAGCGCCAGCGGGTGATGAGTCGTCTGTTTCTCGATATGCCCGCCGCGCGTTACGTCTGCTTCTACCCGATGAACAAACGGCGCGGCGAGGCCCTCAACTGGTACACGGAGAGTTTTGACCGGCGCGCATCAATGATGCGCGAGCACGGGATGATTGGCCGTCACTACGCGGGCAAGGTGACGCAGGTGATTTCAGGGTCGATCGGCTTCGACGACTGGGAGTGGGGTGTCGATCTGTTCGCGCAGGATCCACTGGTCTTCAAGAAGTTGATCTACGAGATGCGCTTCGACGAAGCGAGCGCCAAGTTCGCCGAGTTCGGTCCGTTCTACACCGGGCTGCAGTTCGCGCCCGCGGGGCTCGCCGAATACCTGAACGGCCGCGTGCCGGCGTTAAGCCGTTGACCAATCTGCAACAGAATTTGTGATCCAATGCGGCGATTTAGTACCGGTTCATTGGATCACAAAAATGCACGCGCTCTGGTAAATCGCACATCCTGAACGCGTAGCATCCCCGCTGCGCGGCCATTTGCAAAGGCGCGGGAATTGCTGGGGTTTTCTCCCGTCCAGTGGAGAACCAGATGACGCCGCAAGAGACTTTCATTGCCCGCCTTCGCCGCCACCGCGAGCGCAATCACATTTCGCTCGAGGAGGTCGTCAACCACACGCGCATCAAACGTGAGCAGCTGGAAGCATTCGAACGCGGCGAGCTCGATAACTGGCCGCGCGGCATCTATGCGCGAGCGTGGATCCGCGGCTACGCGAGCGTCATCGGCCTCGATCCAATCGACACCGTCGACGAATTCTGCAAACTGTTCCCACACGGCGATCGCCGCGCCGGAGAAACGTTCCGCGACTTTGCGGCAATCATCGCGCACAACTCGGCGTACCGCGATGAATTCGACGGAGAACAGGATCGCCGCCGCTCCGGCGTCGAGATGACTGTCGAGCAGAAGCGCTCGTGGCGCCAGCACATGACGCGTCTGATGCGCAGCTTTCTCAATCTCCGACCGGCGCGGTCAGCACGGCCGGTGCGTTCCATCCAGCATCCGAACTGATTCCTACGACATGGTCGGCGTGACGCGTGGCCGGACGGTAATACGTTTGGCCACCATGCCGCGCGTTCGCCCGCCAGGACCGAGAATCTCGCCTTTCACGCAGTAATCGCCGGCAGGCAGCTGGCGCACTTCGAACATCACCATCTCCGGACTCGCCACGCCGTCGAGCGGCTGCTCGCCGTGCCACGAGAATTGCTCCGACACGGCGCTGACCCTGAGCAGCCGGTTGTCGGAATGCGGCGGTATTTGAATCTGAATCAGCACGGTTGGTCCCCCGGGGTGCTCAGGGTACGGCGCGGCCTTCCGACGGTCCGCATGACACCTGCGTGGTTGTCATCGCCATCCGCGACGCGTCAGCGAGGCGATCCATCTCTTCTTCGAGTCGGGCGAACTGCTGCTGCAGCACGTACAACGCGAATTCGAGCTGCGCTGTGTCCGCCAGCCAGTCGTACTTGAGCGGGTTTGGAATGATCGTGCCTGGGATGGCGCTGCGATCCTGGTCGTATCCGCGCAGCAGCTCCGCGAGCCGACCGTCGCGCGCAGCGCGCGCCTGATCGACATCGGGCGGGCCCGCCGTGCGCCGATTCGCCGGGCCGCCAGGGTCGCTGAGGAACACGAGGTAGCACGTCTTGAGCACTTTGTCGCGAACGGTGATGATGCGCAGGCCGGTCACACCCGCGACCGCACTCTGATCGACCCCGTCAAACCGCGTCTGCGCGCTGGCGACGGCAGCACCCGACGACAGGCACGCGAGAACAAGTGTCACGACCACGCGCGATGTCACGAGTGCTGCCGGAGGCAAGGCGTATACCGCGCGGAATCAACGGCCGTTCGCGTCGCCGCTCCGCGCTGCTCCCCGCATTTGGCAATGACTCACGATATGCGGGCGCGTGCACGGCGCAGCAGCGCGACTTTCGGCCCGATTTACTGGTGCCGTTCTTGCGCTGCGCGACTGGCTGAACGGAGGTACTAGACCTATGCAGCGCAGACGCACGCGATCAATCGCAATCGTGTTGCCCATTCTTCTCACACTCGCCGCCACATCATCTGTGGCCACCGCGGACGAACATCTTCGCGGCGTGGTGACGGGCCGCGGAACCGATGGTTCATTGCTGGTTCGCACCGACACAACCGATATGGTCGTCGTCATCGACGAGAACACCGCAGTCCGGGAGCGATCGGGACTGCGTTCCATCAAGGTCGATGTGCCGTCGCTGGTCCCCGGCCTTCGCGTGGATGTCGAAGGGACGTTTCAGACCACGACGCAATTCCTTGCCGAGCGGATTACGTTTACGCGCACCGATCTGAAGATCGCGCGCGACATCGAGGCGGGACTGACCCCAACCAACGAGGCGCTGCGTGACAGCCGCACGCTGATCGAGACCAACCAGCAGCAGAACAACCAGCGATTCGACCAGCAGGGCCAGCAGATCGCCGCCAACGACCAGAAGATCGTGGCAACCAGCGGCGCGGTCGAAGCGACCAATGCCCGCATTGCCAATCTCGACGACTATTCCGTCGTGGACACGTTGACCGTCTATTTCGCGAACGGGCGTGCGACGATCCCCGCCGCTTATCAGACCCAGCTGCGTGACCTGGCGCAGAGGACGAGAACGAACAACGGCTATTCGGTGCAAATCGAAGGACACGCGTCTGGCGTGGGTCCGTACGCGTTGAACCAGCGTCTGAGCCGTGCGCGTGCGGAAGCCGTGGCGATGCTGCTGCAGCAAAGCGGCGTGCCGACAACGAAGATGTTTGTGCCGGCGGCGATGGGTATAAGCGACCAGGCCGCGAGCAATACGACGAGAGAAGGGCAGGCGCAGAACCGCCGCGTGGTGATCCGCGTGCTGCAGAACCGCGGTATTACCGGCAACTGACCTGCCTCGTGCTGAGCGCGGCCGGCGCTAACCGCCCGGCGAGACGCTCAGCACGTAATCCCTGACGAGCAATCCTGAGTGGACGAGTGAGTCCGTCGCACGATCGAGCTGACGCGTCAGCTCCGCGACGATGTACACGGTACGGAAATCGATGCCGTTCCCGCGAAACATCCGCTCCCTGAGCCTGCGCTCGGCCTCGTCACAGCTGTCCTCGACGGTGGCCAGCCGGTCGATCGTCACGAGAAACCGTTCGAGCTCCGATCGCGCCGTGCAGCGCGACAGCTCGCGCGCATCCTCGAGGCACCGCACGTAGTCGCGCGCGGCGTGGCTTGCGAGATCGGCGAGCTGGTCGAGCAGCGAGGCCACATCCGCGTCGAGGCTGTGCGGAACGAGTGTCAGCGTAAACGCCGCTTCTTCGAATACCTTGACCGCCCGATCACCCTCAGACAAGAGCCGTCGCAGCTGACGCCCGTGATCCACCGTATCTACGCTGCGTCGTGCGCGCTCGATGATCGCATCAGCTTCCGACTTCCACGAGCGCAGGAGTTCGGCCGTACGGGCGACGTCCGCGCCATCGTGGGTCCTCAGCGTTGTCACCGTTCCGCGAATGCGCTCGACCATGCTGGCAAGCAATGCGGCGTGTTCCGCAATTGCGCCGAGCAGCGTCCGATCGGCGCGCTGCAGATACATCAGCAGCTCCGCCTCGATCTCGTCGTCGATCAGCCGCGGCGACAGGCGACGCGTCAATCCGGAGGCTGTGATCTGGAGCACCGCCCTGAGAAAACGTGTGGCGCCGTCGCGGCCGAGAATCTCGTCGAGCCTCGTGCCGAGTGGCAACTGCGTCGACGCGGTTCGTGCCAGCGCCGTATGAATCAGCCTGATGTCGCCGGCATGCACGAACCCGTGGTGACCGACGTTGTTGTCGGCCGCCCACTTCAGCAGGGCACCCGCATCCGCTTTGCGGACGAATCGTCCGAGCCGTTTACGCGCGCGGTTCCAGTCAATGAGAAACACCAGCCGCGAGCCGACAGCGCTGAGAAACGATTCGACGGCACTCTCCTCAGCGGCTTCATACGAGCCAAGGCACGTCTCGAATCCTCCGCCGTCAGATGTTTCCTTCCAGACGATATGGTGGGGCTCGAGCAAATCGCGAAGAAACCGCGATCGGCCGCGATGAACGTCGGCGTAGTGGATGGTCACGACGCGACCCGTCACGTGGATGACGACGACATGCGCATCGGCGACGGCTAGGTCGTTCTGAATGGACAGGCGATCGCCGTCGCGCGTGGCGATTGTCTGCAGGCCGGGATGATCGAATTTCAACGACGCCGTCTCGTGAATGCCGCGCATGAACGCGCGTACCAGATGACGATCGACGTCGGTCAGGCCATATACGTGCGCGCCGTCGAGCAGTTCGACCGACACCGTGGCCTGCAGGCGATTCAGTTCCCAATGCAGATCCATGACGAGCCGGTGCAGCGTGTCGTGACCGTTGCTGGTAACGCGCGTCAGTGTCTCGATCGCGCCGGCCGTCACGTGTTCGTCCGCGCTCGGGGGAACGCGGGCGACCTGCTCGTCGAACCGTCGCGTATAGATGCCGGCGCGTTCCGACAGCTCGCCGTGCATTGCCGCCGAGACGGTCACCGGCTCGAGCATTGCGCGGGCATCCGCAAAGACGCGCTCCAGAATTTCGGACGCGCCAGGGATGTGGACGACGCCGCGCGTGACCATATGGCTGGCGCCGACGACCTGATCCAGCGCTTTGTCGGGGAGATCCGCCGCTTCGCGTTCGCTGCGCAGGTCGGGAACAGGACCCTCGGGAGACTGCGCGTAGGCGTATGCGGCATGCAGCAGCATTAGGTAGTAGCGCAGCCGATCGTGCGCGGCCAGCCCCCGGTTGATCAGCTCTGGCAGGCGCAGGCTTCGCTGGCCGATTTGCTCCAGGATGTCCGACTTGGTAGCCATGCCACTCGCTCCGGCGACTTCACGCGCGATGTGATCACCGCGCGAACGACCGCGTCGGGTAATGCGTGAACACGCGGTGGACGATCATGTCGATCTGTTCCTCGAGCTGCTGCTGGTCCATGTCCACGGGCATCTCGACGCGTGCGCGGAACAACTCGCGGCGGCTGCCAGGCTCGAGCATCAAGACGATGAGCGTGCCGACGGAGTACTCCGGATACGCACCTGAACGGCGATCCGCCTTCCCGTGGACGTCGACGTTCGTCCGCCGCAGCGCGCCATACGTGATGAGCACGTCGCTCTGCCCGGCGCCTCGCTGCATCAACCCGACCGACGTGAGCTCGCGATCGACCGCCGCAACGATGTGGCGGTCGAGGCCGGGATCGAACGTCGCCCACCCCGGCGTCCACGCATAGGTCCGCAGCGCGTCGAAATTCGTGTCCTTGTCGACCTTCAGCGTCACGTGGTACTTCGCCATGGGCGCCACCGCGACGGCAGCAATCACGGCGCATGCGATCACCCATGTGGTCATGCCTACCGCTCGTGCAAGCGGCGATCCCCGCATTGCGCCTGCACTGGCGACCCTCGCTCACCGCAGGTGGTGATCGTGGGGAGTTCCCTTGTGACTTTCTCAGTAGTACTCGGGAACAAACCGTCGTCCCTCGAGCGCCGCCTCATCGTCGTAGGCGTGCTTGTGGGATCGACGAGGGAGAGTGACGTTCGGACGATCCAGTTTGTGGTGCGGGATTAACTTCAGCAGGTGGGCGATCGTATTGAGCCGCGCCCGGCGCTTGTCATCGCTGCGGACGATGTGCCAACGCGCCGCGTCGGTGTCGGTGGCGTTGAGCATCGCGTCGCGTGCGCGTGAGTATTCGTACCATTTTGCGCGCGACGGCAGATCCATCGCGCTCAGCTTCCACTGACGCAGCGGATCTTTGATGCGCGCGGCGAAGCGCCGTTCCTGCTCCTTGTTGCCGACTTCCAGCCAGAACTTGATGAGCAGCAGTCCGGTCTCCACCATATTGCGCTCGAACGTCGGACAGAGGGCGAGGAAGCGCCGGTATTGCTTCTCCGAGCAGAAACCCATCACGTGCTCGACACCGGCGCGGTTGTACCAGCTGCGATCGAAGATGGTGATCTCCCCGGCGGCGGGGAAATGCGGGAAGTAGCGTTGCATGTACATCTGGCTCTTTTCGCGATCCGACGGAGCGGGCAGCGCGACCACGCGAAAAACGCGCGGGCTGACCCGTTCGGTGATGGCTTTGATCGTTCCCCCTTTGCCGGCGGCATCGCGGCCTTCGAACACGATGACGACGCGAAGGCCTTTGGCCTTCACCCATTCCTGCAGCACGCAGAGGCGCGCCTGCAGCTTCTGCAGCTCGTTCTCGTACTTCTTCCGCTTCATGGCTGCCAGCCTCCTCCAAGCGCGCGATACAGTTCCGCGCGCGCGCGCAATTCGGCGCCGGAAGTCTGTGCGAGCTGCAGCTGCTGCTCGAAGAGATCCTGGTCAGCGGTCAGGATCTCGATATAGCTGGCAAGGCCGTTGTTGAAGCGGGCGCGCGAGAGGTCGGCGGCGCTGCGCAGCGAGGCGACACCTGTCTGCTGCTCCGTATAGATGTCCGCGAGTTTCTGCACCGTAATGAGTGCGTTGGCTACTTCGCGGTATCCATTGAGCGCGGCCTTCTCGTATTGCGCGACGGCTTCGTCGTAGCTCGCTCGTGTCGCTTCCAGGTTGTTGCGCAGTCGGCCACCGGTGAACACCGGCTGCAGCAGCGACGGGGCCGCTTGCCAGACCGCGCCGCTGCCGCCGAGCAGCGTCGAGAGTCCGCCGCTGATTCCTCCGAGAAAGCTGGTCAAGCTGATGGCGGGATAGAAGAGCGCTTTCGCGGCGCCAACGTTGGCGTTGGCCGCTACGAGCAGCTGCTCTGCTTCTACGACGTCGGGCCGGCGCTCAAGGAGAGCTGCGGGAAGCCCGGGAGGAATCAGCGGCGGTGGAGATGGAAGCGTGTCGAGGCGCTCGCGCGCGACCGGCGCCGGTGGCCGGCCGATGAGCAGGGAGATCCCGTTCTCGGCAACGGCAATTTGCCGTTCCAAATCAGGGATGGCGGCTGCGGCCTCGGTGCGGAACGCCGTAACGCGATCGACTTCGAGCTGATTCGACACGCCGCCGTTCAACCGGTTCTCGAAGAACGTGACGGTCTCGTTGCTGACGCTCAGCGTCCTGCGCGCGATGTCCAGTTGGACGTCGAGCTCGCGTAGCAGGAAGTAGGTAGACGCAACATCCGCAACCAGGGTGACGAGAACACCGCGCCGTCCCTGTTCGCTGGCCAGCATGCGTGCAACGGCAGCTTCGTGTTCACGCCGGATGCGGCCGAACAGATCCAACTCCCAGGACAGCTGAAAGCCGTAGACCGTGTTCTGCTGAACGTCGCCGTTGTTGGTTCCCGAGTTCTGCTGCACGGTGTACGCCGCGGCGGCGTCGACCTGCGGATAGAGAAACGATTTGGCGATGCCGGCTTCGGCGCGGAAACGTTCGACGCGCGCGGCGGCAGCGCGCAAGTCAAGGTTGTTCGCAATCGCCTCCCGAATCAGCGCCTGCAGCGTCGGATCCTCGAAGACCTGCCACCAGCGCAGATCCGCCAGCGATGCGGCTTCGGATGTCTCCACGAAGCGGAACTGCGGCGGCGTAACGACGGGCGGACGATGGTAGTCCGCGCCGACTGGTCCGCATCCGGCGAGGAACATCGCGAGCATGGCGGTCGCCGTGCGCAGGATGGCGACACGCCGGTTCATCACCCGCTCGACGAGCACGAAAAGGACCGGAATCAGGCAGACGCCGATGATCGTGGCGATGAGCATGCCGGAAAAGACCGCCATGCCCATCACTTTGCGGGCTTCAGCGCCCGCACCCGACGCCGTCAACAGAGGAACGACGCCGAGGATGAACGCGAAGGCGGTCATCAGGATCGGCCGGAACCGAAGCCGCGCCGCCGACAACGCGGACTCGACCAGCGGCTTGCCCGAGTCGTGCTCCATCTTCGCGAACTCGACGATCAGGATCGCGTTCTTCGCGGCGAGGCCGATCAGCATGATCAAGCCGATCTGGGCGAAAACGTTATTGATGTAACTGGGGGACATTTGGCGCGCGAGCCAGAGGCCAAGGTAGGCGCCAAACGCCGCAAATGGCGTCCCGAGGAGCACGCTGAACGGCAGCCCCCAGCTTTCGTACTGTGCCGCGAGGATCAGGAAGACGAGGAAGACCGCGAGCATGAACGTCAGCGCCACGCCAGGCGCCTTCCGTTCCTGATATGACATGTCCGCCCAGTCGTGGGTCATGTCCGACGGCAGCACGTCGCGCGCGACCTCCTCGAGGGCGTCGAGCGCCTGCGCCGACGAATAACCGGCCGCGGGAACGCCCGTGAGCTCGGCGGCACGAAAGAGATTGAAACGGTTGGTGAATTCCGGTCCCGCGCTCGGCTTGGTCGTCAGCAGCGTATCGAGCGGCACCATGCCACCGTCGCGGTTGCGCACGAAGAAGAGTCCGAGCTGCTTGGGATCCTGTCTGAACTGCGGTTCGGCCTGCAGATAGACCTTGTACACACGGCCGAACTTATTGAAGTCGTTGACATACGAGCTTCCGAGAAGCGCACCGAGCGTCGTGTTCACGTCGTCGAACGGCACACCAACTTTCAGTACTTTGGTCCGATCGATATCGGCATAGATCTGCGGTACGGTTGCGCGATACAACGTGCTGATGCGGCCGATCTCCGGCCGCTTGCGGGCCGCGTCGATGAAGCGCTGCGTCTGTTGCGCGAGATATTCCGGCGGGCCTCCACTGCGATCCTGCAGCTCGATGGTGAAACCCGCGCCGGTGCCGAGTCCCGGAATAGCGGGCGGACCGAACGCGACAACGGACGCCTCGCGGATCTGCTGCGCGAACTCCTTGTTCAGCGCTTGAACGACGCCCGGGGCCGCCGCTTCGGTTCCATGTCGCTCATGCCATGGTTTCAGCTCAACGAAGAAGAAGCCGATGTTCGAGGAGTACGCGCTGGTCAGGAGACTGTAGCCGCTGATGGTGTTGAAGCCCGCAACATCGTGATTGCTTGCCAGCACCGCCTCGGCCTTGCGCATCACCGCGTCGGTGCGTTCAAGCGACGCCGCGTCCGGCAGCAAGACGTTGACCAGGAGATAGCCCTGATCTTCTTCAGGAAGGAACCCGGACGGAACATGTCGGACGAGGACCACCGTCACGTAGACAAGCACGCCCACGAATGCCATGCTGCGAAGCATCTTGCCGATGAGAATTCCTGCAAAGCTCACGTACGCGTCGGTGGTACGGCCGAAGATTCTGTTGAACCAGTTGTAGAACGGCGTCAGAAGTGTCCGCTTGCCGCTGGCCGGCTTGAGCAAAAGGGCTGCGAGCGCGGGACTAAGCGTCAACGCGTTCAACACCGACAGCAGCACCGAGAGCGCAATGGTGATTGCGAACTGCTGGTAGAGCCGTCCGGTAATCCCCCCCATGAAGCCGACCGGTACGAAGACGGCGCTGAGAATCAGCCCGATTGCGATGACCGGCCCTGATACCTCCTCCATCGCCTTCAACGTCGCTTCCTTCGGCGCCATGCCGTGCTCGATGTGATGCATCACCGCCTCGACCACGACAATCGCGTCGTCGACGACGATGCCGATGGCGAGAACGAGGCCGAGCAGCGAAAGGACGTTGATCGAAAAGCCGAGCAGCGGAAAGAAGACAAACGCCCCGACAAGCGACACCGGGACCGTCATCAACGGGATGAGCGTGGCGCGCCAGTTCTGCAGGAACACGAACACGACGATGATGACGAGGACGACGGCTTCAAACAGCGTGTGGACGATCTCCTTGATTCCCTCCGACACGGGCAGCGTCGTGTCGAGCGAGACCACGTACTCCATGTCGCGCGGGAACCGCTTCGACAGCTCGGCCATCGTCGATTTGATTTGGTTGGCGACCTGGAGCGCATTCGTGCCGGGAATCTGAAAGACCGCGATCACCGCCGCCGGTTTGCCGTCGTGTCGGCCGACGGCGTTGTACAGCATGGTGCCCAGTTCGATGCGCGCGACGTCCTTCAGCCGCACCTGGGAGCCGTCGGGCAGCGTGCGCAGGATGATGTCGCCGAACTCGTCCTCGTTGAGGAGGCGTCCCTTCGTCCGGACGGTATAGGTGTACTCGGTGCCGGACGCCGCCGGCGGTCCGCCGATCTGTCCGGACGGCAACAGCTGGTTCTGCTGGCCAATCGCGTTGGTTATGTCCGGGATCGTGATCCCGAGGCGGCCAATCTGATCGGGTCGCAGCCAGATGCGCATGGCGTAGTCGCTGCCGCCGAACAGATTGATTTGACCAACACCCGGAATACGCGCGATGGCGTCGTTGACGTTGATCGTCGCGTAATTCGAGAGGAAGTTATTGTCGTAGCTTCCGTGCGGCGACTTAATAGAGATGATGAGCAGTGGAAAGGCGAGCGCCTTTTTCACCGAGACGCCGTAATTCTTCACCGCCTGCGGCATCTGCGGCATCGCCTGGTTGACGCGGTTCTGCGTCAGCACGTTGTTCATGTCGAGGTTCGATCCGACTTCGAACGACACCTTCAGCGTCAGCGTCCCGTCATTGGCGTTGGTCGACTTCATGTAGATGCCGTTTTCAACGCCGTTGATCTGTTGTTCGAGCGGTGTGGCGACGGACGACTCGACGTCGGTGGCGCTGGCACCAATGAAAGTGGTCGTCACCTGAACCATCGGCGGCACGATTTCGGGGTACTGCGCGACGGGAAGTCGCTGCATCGCGACCACTCCGAGCAGCACGATGATGATGGACATCACCATCGCGACGATCGGTCGGTTCACGAAGAAGCGAGCCATGATCTAGTGCCCCGGGCCCGATGTCGCCGTTGGTTGCGGCTCGGTGGGTTCGCGCATTGGCCTGGTGCGCACGGTCGAGCCCTCGGCAATCGCCTGGACGCCTTCGGCAACGACTTGCTCTCCGGCGTGAAGTCCGTTGTCGATCACCCAGAGATCGCCGACGCGTGCGCCCACCGTCACATTGCGGAAAGAGACTTTGTTCGTTTCATCCACCACCGCGACGCTGTACAGGTTCTGCAGCTCCTGCACAGCGCGCTGCGGGACGAGCAGCGCGTTCTTGCGCACGTCGAGCAGCAGACGCGCGCGGCCGTACTGACCGGGTCGGAGAACGAACTGGGGATTCGGAAAAACGATCTGAATGCCAAGGGTGCCGGTTGCGGGATTGACCTGTCGATCGACGACCTCTACGCGGCCAGTGAACGGATGCACCGTGCCGTCGGCAAGCGTGAGCTCGATGCCTTCGGCGCGCGGTTGCTTGCCGGTCTGCGCGGGCTGCCGCTTGACGAGGCGAAGATAGTCGGCCTCGGTGAGGGCCACGCGGAAGATCACCGGATCGATTTGTGAGACGACGGTTAACAGCGTGGCTTCGCCGCGCCCGACAAGATTGCCAGCCTTGAACAGCGTCGAGCCGACCAGGCCATCTATTGGTGAGTAAACGCGGGTGTATCCAAGATTGAGCGACGCCTCGTCGACCGCGGCGCGCGCGGCGTCCACCTGCGAGCCGGCTGCTTCCCGCGCCGATCGTGCGTCGTCGAGCTCCTGCTGGCTCACCGCGCGCTGTGCCGCAAGCGGTGTGTACCGGTTGACGTCGTTCGTTGTCTTCTCGAGACGTGCGCGAGCCGTTTCGAGATCCGCTTTCGCGCCCGAGAGCGCCGCTTCAAGCGGCTTGGGATCGATCGTGTAAAGCAGCGTGCCCTTCTTCACGAACGACCCCTCGCGGAAGTTTACCGTCTGCAGAAAGCCTTCGACGCGTGCGCGGATGTCGACATCCTGAAAACCTTCAGTCTGTCCCGCCAGCTCGAGGTACACCGGAACGTCCTGCTGAATAACCCGGGTGACGTAAACCTCTGGAGGCGCCGCCGCCGGTGGTGCCGCTTCGCGACACCCGACTCCGAACGCGAAGACGGCGACGGCATTGAGGAAGAGTGCCCGCGTTCGGTCCATGGCGACCGGGCAGAGGCAATAGTCGATCCGCCGCGCTGAGCCATGACGGGCGTCCGTTTGCGGAGTTGCCGTCACTGTGCCTCGTCACGCCGTCACAGCAACCCGTGACATCAGCACCGACGGTCCGCGTCAAACGCCGATAGAGGACGCATCAGCGACCGTGGCATGTGAACTGCTCGGCAATGTGGCGTCGTGGCAGGGCATACGCTTTCGCAGAAGGCCGTCGACCTCGCGCAGCCGTTGGGAATGCCAATCACCAATTCGATGGTCGTAACCTGGATTGCGGCGGTGGCGCTCATCGCCTTCGCGCAGCTGGCGACGCGCAGCATGCAGCAGGTACCTGCGGGCGCGCAGAACTTCCTGGAGTGGACGATCGAGAACCTCTATAACTTCTTGAGCGGACTCCTCGGCGAGCACCTGGTGCAACGGACTTTCTGGTTCTTCGCCACGATCTTCATCTTCATCCTGTCGGCCAACTGGATGGGGCTGATCCCCGGCGTCGGGTCAATCGGCTGGGGACACTATGCCGAGGGCCACTTCGTCATCGACGAGCCGTTACTCCGCGGCGCGAACGCCGACGTAAACATGACTCTCGCGATGGCGCTCGTGTTCTTCGTGTGCTGGATCGTATGGAGCTTCCAGGAAGTCGGCCCGCGCGGTTTCTTCAAGGAGCTGTTCGGCGCGAAAGGGGAGAGTACCGGCCCGCTCAAGGTGCTGCTCGCGGTTGTGTTCTTCGCCGCGGGTCTCCTCGAAGTCGTATCTATCTTGTTCCGCCCGGTGTCATTGAGCTTCCGGCTGTATGGAAACATCTTCGCCGGCGAAACCATGCTCGAGACGATGGCGCGCGTGCCGAGCATCGGATGGCTCGTGCAGGTGCCGTTCTACTTCCTGGAATTGCTGGTCGGACTGGTGCAGGCGCTTGTGTTCATGCTGCTGACGGCGGTGTTCACGCTCCTGATGTGCCGGCACGAAACAGGCGAGGAGTCACATGGCTGATTTGTATATCGGCATCGCCGCGCTTGGCGCGGCGCTGGCAGTGGGTTTGATCGGTGCCTCGGCGGCCGCGGCGGTGGGACGGAATCCTGGTTCCTCCACTCCCGTAATGGTGCAGTCCATCCTGTCCATCGCGTTCGCCGAGGCCATCGTTTTCTACGTGCTGTTCCTCGTGAGGTGAGCGGTGCAGCAGCTCGCGCAGACGTTCGGCGTTGACTGGCCGCACCTGATCGCACAGGTCGTCAGCTTCTCGATCGTCTGCGCGCTGCTCTACCGGCTGGCGTATACGCCGGTGCTCGCCATGCTTGCCAGGCGCAGGGAGTTGATCGCGCAGGGGCTCGTCAACACCGAAAAGATCAACGCCGCCCTGGCGGCCATCGAGGTGCGGCGTGAACAGACGCTTTCCGCCGCACGCGATGAAGCGGCCTCCATCGTGGAGCAGGCGCGTACGCTGGGAAGGCGAATGCACGAACAGGAAACCGACAAAGCAGTCGCTGCCGCAAATCGCATCCTGCTGCGCGCGCGGGCACAGGCGGCCGCCGAGCGTACGCAGTTGATGGCGACCGCCAGGCGCGACCTGGGTCGCCTTGTTGTCGAGACGACTGCCGCTGTGGCGGGCAGAGTGCTCACCGAGGACGATCAGCGCCGTCTCGCCGAGGAGACCACGCGCCAGTTGAAAGCGGCGTAATTCGACCGGGTTGAGCCAATGCAGATCTCCCGCAAAGTCAGACGTGACGCAGTGCGACTCTGGCGGCTATGCCTTGTTCATGGTCGTCCCGACGCGGGTCGGCTTCGCGACGTCGTCGCTCGCGTGGTCGAGAGGCGGCACGCAGGCGCCATTCCCGTGCTGGCGCAGCTTCGAAAATTCCTCTACCTCGACGCGACCCGATGGTCGGCACTCGTTGAGACCGCGACTCCGCTGAACAAACAGGAGAGCGAGGACATCGACCACGCGCTGACACTCCACTATGGAGAGGGGTTGACCACCATGTTCATCGTCAACCCGTCATTGATCGGCGGCGTACGGATTACGGCGGGCAGCGATGTCTACGACGGCAGCGTACGCGCCCGGCTGGACGCCATCGAACGTTCTTTCTGATATGGCGACTCTCGTACAGGAACTCGAGGAGCGGATCGCGGGCGTTCGCACTGCTGCGCAGAAGCAGAGTGTCGGCGTCATTCGCGAGATCGGCGACGGTGTCGCACGGGTGGAGGGACTCGGCGACGTGATGCTCAACGAGATGCTCGACCTGGGCAACGGCGTCACGGGTCTGGCGCTCAGTCTCGACGAGACCGACGTTGGCGTCATCATCCTCGGCGACGACACGCGCCTCCAGGAAGGCGCCAGCGTTCGCGCCACTGGCAAGCTGCTGCAGGTGCCTGTTGGCAACGCACTGCTCGGCCGTGTCGTGAACACGCTCGGTGAGCCGCTCGACGGCAAGGGTCCGATTGGCGCGTCCGAGTCTTATTCAGTGGAAGCAATCGCGCCCGGTATCATGCGTCGCCGACCGATCAGTCAACCGGTGGAGACCGGGATCATGGCTATCGACGCGATGATTCCGATAGGCCGCGGGCAGCGCGAGCTCATCATCGGCGATCGCGCCACCGGTAAGACCACCATTTGCGTCGACACCATCATCAATCAGGCTCGCCTGAACAACGCGGCGGACGCACGCGGCGATACGAGCTATCGACGCCTCTACTGCATCTACGTGGCCATCGGGCAGAAGCAATCGACGATCGCGCAGCTCGTCTCGGTTCTGCAGGACGCCGAGGCGATGCCTTACACGATCGTCGTGGCGGCGCCGGCAGCGGACTCAGCGACGAGTCAGTATCTCGCGCCGTTTGCCGGCGCCGCGATGGGCGAGTGGTTCATGCACAACGGCATGGACGCCCTCATCGTCTACGACGATCTGTCGAAGCACGCCGTGGCTTACCGGCAGGTCTCGCTGGTGTTGAGACGACCGTCGGGACGGGAGGCGTATCCAGGTGACATCTTTTACCTGCACAGCCGTCTACTCGAGCGCGCCGCACGTGTTGGCGAGAAGTACGGCGACGGTTCGCTGACCGCGCTGCCGATCATCGAAACGCAGGCAGGCGACGTCTCGGCATACATCCCGACAAACGTCATCTCGATCACGGACGGGCAGATTTATCTGGAGACCGATCTGTTCTACCAGGGCATCCGGCCCGCGATTTCCGTCGGTCTTTCGGTTTCGCGCGTCGGCTCGGCCGCGCAGCACAAGGCGATGAAGCAGGTTGCCGGACGCCTCAAGGGAGACCTCGCACAGTTCAGGGAGCTGGCGGCGTTCGCACAGTTCGGCTCCGAGCTCGACGCCTCGACGCAGGCGAAGATCGATCGCGGCAGGGGCATCATCGAGTTATTCAACCAGCCGCAGCACGATCCGCTGCCGTTCGAGGTGCAGGTGGCGTTGCTGTGGGCCGTGCAGAACGGCTACTTCGATCGCGTACCGGTGCCGCGCGTGAAAGAGTATCAGCGGCGGTTCGTCGAACATCTGACGACATCTGCACCCGACCTTCTGCCGCGCATCGCTGCCGGCCATCCCATTGGCGATCCGCTCACGGCCGACTTGACGGCGGCCTGCGACGCCTTCACGCATCTGTGGAAGTAATCCGTGGCGAGCGAACGCGAGCTCCGGCGCCGCATCCGATCGATCAGCAGCACGGCACAGATCACCAAAGCGATGCAGATGGTCGCCGCGTCGAAGATGCGCAAGGCGCAGCAGCTGGCGACGGAGGTGCGGCCGTTCGTCCGGTTGCTGTACCGCATGCAGCGTGCGGCGACGAAACACGCGCACGACTCCAACCATCCGCTGACCGAGATCCGGCCGATCCGCGCGAGAGCTGTGATTCTTGTGGCGGCCGACAAAGGTCTCTGCGGATCGCTGAACTCGAACGTGTTTCGTCTCGCTGCCGCCTACGATGCGGCGTCGACGATGTTCATTACTGCGGGACGAAAGGCGGCGCAGTACGTCGCGCAAACACGCCGGCGGCTCGCAGCCGAGTTCGCGTATGGGGACACGCCGCAATTTGCCGAATCGCGGGCGATTGCCGCGCTCGCGCGCAGCCTGTTCGAAAAGGGGGACGTCGACGCGGTTGATGTGATTGCCTCGAGGTTCGTGAACACGCTGACCCAGGAGCCGGTGGCAGTGCCCCTGCTGCCGATTTCAGACGTGACCAATCTTCGCATTCCCGGCATGGCGCCGCGGGATCCCAAAGCGGCGCAGCTCGATTTTCTGTTCGAGCCCGACGCAGCCGATATCGTCAGCTATGCCATCGACGTCTACATCAGAGTGTTCATCCATGTCGTGCTGCTCAACGCGAAGGCGAGCGAGCAGAGCGCGCGGATGGTGTCGATGCAGAACGCTACCGAAAGCGCCGCTGACATGATTCGCAGTCTGACGCTCGAATACAACAAGCTGCGCCAGGGCCGCATCACGCAGGAACTGCTGGAAATTGCCGGAGGCACCGCCGCATGAACACGGGCACCATTGTTTCCGTCGTCGGTCCTGTCGTGGACGTCGAGTTCCCGGGCGCGCTGCCGGCGATTCACAACGCGCTCTCGGTCGAGTGCACTGTACAGAACCGTCCGGTCAGCGTCACGCTCGAGGTGCAGCAGCATCTGGGCGACCGTCGCGTGCGCGCGGTTGCGATGTCGGGGACCGAGGGCCTCAAACGCGGCTACGGCGTACGTGACAGTGGCGGACCGATTCATATTCCCGTCGGTCCGGGTGTGATGGGACGCGTGTTCGACGTGACCGGCAGCCCCGTCGACGAGCGCGGTCCGGTGGATGCCGAGCACTACGTGCCGATTCACCGGCCGCCGCCGACGCTGGCCGAGCAATCGACTTCTCCGACGCTGCTGGCGACAGGAATCAAAGTGATCGATCTCATCTGCCCATTTCTCAAGGGCGGCAAGGTCGGCGCGTTCGGCGGAGCGGGCGTGGGGAAGACGGTCGTCATCATGGAGCTGATCAACAACATCGCGAAGCTCCACGGCGGCATTTCGGTGTTCACCGGTGTCGGCGAGCGTACGCGGGAAGGGAACGACCTCTATCACGAGATGGCGCAGGCGGGCGTCATCGATGAGAAGAACCTGAGCGCGTCGAAGATCGCGCTCGTCTACGGCCAGATGAACGAGCCGCCGGGGGCGCGGCTGCGCGTCGCGCTTGCCGGGCTCGCGATGACGGAGTACTTCCGCGACGAAAAACATCAGGATGTGCTCCTGTTCATCGACAACATCTTCCGCTTCTCGCAGGCCGGCGCCGAGGTATCAGCGCTGCTGGGGCGAACGGCGAGCGCCGTCGGTTATCAGCCGACGCTCGCGTCCGAGATGGGCATGCTGCAGGAGCGCATCACATCGACGGCGAATGGCTCGATCACCTCGTTTCAGGCGGTCTATGTGCCGGCCGACGACCTGACGGATCCAGCGCCGGCGACGACCTTCGCGCATCTGGATGCGACGCTCGTTCTCGACCGCTCGATTGCCGAGCTCGGCATCTACCCGGCCGTCGATCCGCTGGCGTCCTCATCGCGTGCGCTCGCGCCGGAAATCGTCGGCGACGAGCATTATGCCGTGGCGCGCGGTGTGCAGAAGGTGCTGCAGCGATTCAAGGATCTGCAGGACATCATCGCGATACTCGGCCTCGACGAGCTCTCGCCCGAGGACAAAGTCACCGTCTTCCGCGCGCGCAAGATCCAGCGCTTCCTCAGCCAGCCGTTCAGCGTCGCGCAGGCGTTCACCGGACGCGACGGTAGGCAGGTGCCGGTCGTGGAAACCGTTCGCGGCTTCAAGGAGATTCTCGACGGCAAGCACGACGCCGTCTCCGAAGATCGCTTCTACATGAAGGGCGGCATTGACGACGTTACTGCTTGAGATCGTCACGCCGACAGGCACCGTCTATTCGGGAGCGGTGGAGATGGTGACGCTGCCGACCTCCACTGGGCAAATCGGCATCTACCCGCTGCATGCGCCGCTGCTCACTCGCATGGTGCCCGGAGAAATGATCGTCCGTCGCGGCAGCCGTGACGAGTTCCTCGCGGTCGGGCAGGGGCTCGTGGAAATCACCGCGGATCGCATTTCCATCGTCACCGACATGGCAATCGCCGTCGATAAGATCGACGAGGCACGCGTCGAAGAAGCACGGCGGCAGGCCGAGGCACGGTTGCGCGACAAGATCTCCGACGAGGAGGTGGCGACAGTCAATGCGTCGCTGGCACGTTCGCTCGCGCAACTCCGCGTCAAGGCGCGCCATCGGCTGTAGCTCACGGGATGCCGTGATCGGCCGACCGGCAGCCGGGAACCCTCCCGATATTCCACCTGAATTCGCCTAGTCGCTGCATGGCAGGGGCGGTGCACCTTCCGCACGCATGATCGAGTTTGCGGTCAAGCCGCCGACTATTCCGATTCCCTTTCACAAGCTGCTGAAAATCGTGGCCATTGTCGAGGATGAAGATCAGCAGATTCGGCAGCTCCTGCAGCACCTCGAAGCAGAGCACTTCGTCGTCGAAGTTGCCCACGACTTCAGCCGCGACGTGTCCGAAGATGCGGATGTCGGCGCCTATCTCGCGACGATCGACGGAAAACGTCTCGACGATGCGCGTCAGCTCGTGCGGGCGGTGCGTGCGACCGGCTTTCACACGCCGCTCTGGGGTATCGCCGATTCGCACCACATCGCGGATATCGCGGTGCTCGGCGCGGTCGGAGAGGTCGAGGGATACATCTACCTCGGTCAGCAGACGCCTGCGTTCTATGCCAAGCAGGTCGCCGCGAGCGTCGTCGAGTACGGCATGAGCCTGCTGCCGCCGTTCTTCGGCGGTCTCATGGCCTACGACGCGAAGGCGAACATCGCTTTCGATTGCCCGGGCCACCAGGGCGGTCAGTTCTACCGGAAGTCACCGGCGGGACAGCTGTTCTACAAGCATTTCGGCGAGAGCGTCTTCCGCAACGACCTGTGCAACGCCGACGTGGCGCTTGGCGATCTGCTGGTGCACGACGGCGCGGCGGCGGAAGCCGAACGCCACGCGGCGCATGTGTTCGGCGCCGATCAGACCTACTTCGTGCTGAACGGAACGAGCACGTCGAACAAGGTCGTGACCAACGCCGTTCTGCGGCCGGGCGATCTCGTCCTCTTCGACCGCAACAATCACAAGTCGCTGCACCAGGGGGCGCTCGTGCAGGCAGGCGCAATTCCGATCTTTCTGCCGACGGCTCGCAATCCCTTCGGCATGATCGGCGCCGTTGACTTCGCCGCCTGGGACGAAGAAGCGCTGCGCCAGCAGATTCGAACGCACCCGCTCGTCACGGATCCGGAGCGCTATAAGGCGAGGCGGCCGTTCCGCCTCGGCTGCATCCAGCTGGCCACCTACGACGGCACGGTCTACAACGTGCGGCAGGTGCTCGCGAAGATCGGGCACCTCTGCGACTACGTGCTGTGGGACGAGGCGTGGATCGGATACAACGCCTTTCATCCGCTGTTTGCGGACCACAGTCCCATGCGGCTGGGGAGCCTCGGCGCGGATATGCCGGGCCTTTTCTCGACGCAGTCGGTGCACAAGCAGGGGGCTGGCTTCTCGCAGGCGTCGCAAATCCACAAGCGCGACGCGCATATCAAGGACCAGCAGCGCTACATCGAGCCGCGGCGCTTCAACGAGTCGTTCCTGATCCACGCCTCCACTTCGCCGTTCTACCCGCTGTTCGCCTCGCTCGACGTGAACGCCAAGGTGC
The DNA here is from genome assembly GCA_035492455.1 of Vicinamibacterales bacterium. Lineage (GTDB taxonomy): Bacteria > Acidobacteriota > Vicinamibacteria > Vicinamibacterales > UBA2999 > Gp6-AA40. Next base: position 54,715 of record DATJJE010000070.1, read on the forward strand.
ACGAGGGGCCGGCAGGCGAGGCGCTGTGGGACAGGTGCATCGAGCTTGGGATTGAAGTGCGCAAGAAGCTGCGACAGTTCGGCTGTTACTACGCCACTCATGGACGGACCGCCGCGGAGAAATGGTTCTTCGATCCGTTCGTTCCGGACGTTGTCACTATCCGCAACTCACCGCTCACAGAGGACGCGGCCAATGTGCGCTGGGAGAGTCTGCCGACGGACGTGATCAAGCGTGAGCAGCAATGCTGGGCATTTGCTCCGGACGCGTCGTGGCACGGCTATCGCGGCTATGCCGACGGATACACGATGGTCGATCCGAACAAGCTGACGCTGCTGACGCCGGGAATCGATCGGCGCACGGGCGACTATCTCGATTTCGGTGTGCCGGCGACGGTCGTGGCGAATTTCCTCCGCGAGCAGCGCATCGTTCCGGAGAAATGCGATCTGAACAGCATTCTGTTCCTGATGACCCCGGCCGAGGACGAGAGCAAGTTGAACACGCTCATCGCCAAGCTGGTGAAGTTCAAGAACCTCTGGGATGGCGATGCGGCGCTGGCGGGCGTGCTTCCCAGCATCTGCGCGGCGTATCCCGATCGTTACGCCGGTTACACGCTGCGGCAGGTGTGCACCGAGATGCACGCGTTCTACCGCGAGAAGCGCGTCAAGGAATTGCAGCGGCTCTGCTTCCGTGCCTGCAGCTTTCCGGAGCTCGCGATGTCGCCGAAGCGCGCCTACGAAGCGCTGGTGGGCAACGACGTGGACTACGTGCCCCTCGAGCAGATCAAGGGACGCATCTCCGCGACGCTGGCCTTGATCTATCCCCCCGGCATCGGCGTCATCGTCCCCGGCGAGCGCTGGGACGATCGCGCGCAACCGATGCTCGACTACTTCCTCGCCTTCGAGGAATCGTTCAACCGGTTTCCCGGATTCAACTACGAAGTCCAGGGCGTTTTTCAGGAGCGCGTGGACGGACGCATCAAGTTCCACACGTATGCGGTGCGCGAATAGCCGTCGAGGACACTCCCGTGAATGACCAGAAGAAAATGACGCTCGTTCAACTGACGTTCATCGTCGCGGTCAACATGATGGGCTCGGGAATCATCATGCTGCCGACGAACATGGCAAAAGTCGGCGCGATCTCGCTCCTGTCGTGGATTGTGACCGCAGTCGGATCGATGGCGATCGCCTACGGCTTCGCGCGTGCGGGGCTGTTCAACCAGCGCGAGGGAGGCATGTCGGCCTATGCCGAGGATGCGTACGGCAAATCCGGCTACTTCCTCGTGTTCTATCTCTATTTCCTGTCGCTCGCGATCGGCAACGTGGCGATTGCCATCTCCGCAGTCGGCTATCTCGCGGGATTCTTCCCCTGGCTGTCGGCGACGCCGATTGCGACGTGTATCGGCGTGATCGGCCTGCTGTGGCTGACGACCATCGCCAACTTCGGCGGACCAACGATCACCGGACGCATCGGATCGATCACCGTCTGGGGTGTGATCCTGCCCGTCGGTCTTCTGTCCGTGTTCGGCTGGTTGTGGTTCAGCAGCGCGACGTTTACCGCGGCCTGGAATCCACAGGGCCTGACCATGTTCCAGGGAATGGGCTCGAGTATTGCGCTCACGCTGTGGGCGTTCCTGGGAATGGAGTCGGCGGCTCAGAACTCGTCGGCCGTCGAAAACCCGAAGCGGAACGTGCCGCTGGCATGCATGCTGGGCACCCTCGGCGCGGCGTTCATCTACATTTTGTCGACGACGGTCATTCAGGGCATCGTGCCGAACGCGGATCTCGCGAAATCGACAGGGCCCTTCGCGCTGGCCTACGCGCGCATGTTCAATCCGACCATCGGCTCGATCGTGATGGGGCTGGCCGTCATGGCGTGTCTCGGCTCGCTGCTCGGATGGCAGTTCACCATCGCGCAGACGGCGAAGTCCGCGGCCGATCAACGGATGTTCCCGACACTGTTCGGCTACGTCAACCGGCTCAACGCACCCGTCACCGGAATGATCGTGCTTGCCATCGCGCAGACGCTGCTGGCGCTCTCCACGATTTCGCCGTCACTGAGCGATCAGTTCGCCGTCCTCGTCAATCTCGCCGTCGTCACCAACGTCGTGCCGTATGTGATCGCGCTGTCGGCGCTGCCGATCATGATGCAGAACGCAGGCGTGACGGGGCGGCCGTACCGCCGCACGGTGGCGATCGCGGTCGTCGCGATGGCCTACAGCGTGTACGCGATCTATGCGTCGGGAAAAGACGCGGTGTTCGGCGGGATGATCGTGACCGGCATCGGATATGTGATTTGGGGATTCATCGCCTCGCGGTTTGCCGAAGCGAAACCGGCGGCGCTGCGTCCGGCGGCGTAGAGGAGGCACCATGTTACGCAAACTCGCGTTCGTCTCTTGGGCTGTCGCGCTGCTGGGCGCAGCTCCGATCGTGATCCTCGACGCCGCGACGCCGGGCAGCACTGTCGCGCGCATCAAGTCCACCGGCCGCATCACATTCGGATATCGCGGCGATGCACGGCCGTTCTCGTACACCGACGATTCGGGAGCGCCGGCCGGATATTCCGTCGTCCTCTGCCAGCAGATAGCCAACGAGGCCAAACGCGACCTCGGGATGCCGGAGCTGAAGGTCGAATGGAAGCCGGTTGCGTTCGAGCAGCGCTTTCGCTCCCTTCGCCTCGGCGAAATCGATCTGATGTGCGGCGCTGACACGGTGACGCTCGGCCGCCGGTCCGAGGCGGACTTTTCGATTCCGATCTTCCCCGGCGGTATAAGCGCGCTGCTCCGGTCCGATAGCTCCGCACGTCTGCGCGACGTCCTGTCGGGACGCGGCCAGCCGTTTCATCCGGTGTGGCGCGCCTCCGCGACGCAGGTCCTCCAGTCGCGGGATTTCTCGGCGGTAGCCGGTACCACCGCCGAGACATGGCTCGGTCAGCGATTGAACGATCTGGATGTTCGCGCGGGCGTGGCGCTGGTAGATACCTACAGCGGAGGCGTGCAGAGGGTTGTGCAGCGCCGCTCCGATGTGCTGTTCGGCGAACGCGCGATCCTGCTGGACCTGGCGAAGCGTCACGGGGATGCGCGTGATCTCGTCGTACTGGATCGCCTCTTCACGAACGAGCCTGCCGCGCTGGCGCTCGCTGCCGACAACAACGATTTCCGCCTGCTCGTCGATCGGGCGCTGTCGCGACTCTACCGTTCCCCCGACCTGGGCGTGCTCTACGCCAAGTACTTCGGTGAGCCGGATGAGACTGCGTTGACATTCTTCCGCTGGAACGCACTGCCGGAGTGACAGCATGATCCAGCGAAACGCCAGGCGACTCAGTTTGCGTGCCCTCGTCGTTGACGACGAGCTGACGAGCCCGACTGCGGAAGGACGTGCCGCCCGAGCGCTCGTCCAGGAGCTGCAAGGCCGATCGATGGAGGTTGTCGAAGCCGAATCGGCGGACGACGGTCATTCGGTCATCGTCTCCGACTCGGCGCTGCACGCGATCCTGATGGACTGGACGCTCGGCGGCGATCACGATCATGCCGACTCGACCCGGCTGCTGGACTTCGTGCGGTCGCGCAACGACAAGATCCCCATCTTTCTCATGGCGGAACGGGGCGAGGCGTCGTCGATTCCGACGGCGGTGATGGAGCAGGTGGACGAGTTCATCTGGACGCTTGAGGACACGGCGGCGTTTGTCGGCGGCCGCGTCGCCGCCGCGAGCCGCCGCTACCTCGAGGTGATGATGCCGCCGCTGGCGGCCGCGCTGATGAAGTTCACCCAGGAATACGAATATTCATGGCACACGCCCGGGCACGCCGGCGGCACCGCTTTTCTCAAATCGCCGGTCGGCCGCATCTTCTTCGACTACTTCGGCGAAAACCTTCTTCGATCGGATCTCTCGATCAGCGTTGGCGCGCTCGGATCGCTGCTCGATCACACCGGGCCGATTGGTGAGCACGAGAAATACGCGGCGCGCGTATTCGGCGCGCATCGCACCTACTGCGTGACCAACGGCTCGTCCACCGCCAATCGCGTAATCATGACCGCCGCCGTCGCGCGCGATCAGATCGCGCTGTGCGATCGCAACTGTCACAAATCGATCGAACACGGACTGGTGATGACGGGGGGCATTCCGACGTACCTCGTGCCGCTACGCAACCGCTACGGCATCATCGGACCGGTGCCGCCCGCCCAACTGTCCGCGGCGGCCATCGATCAATCGATTCGTTCAAACCCGCTCGTGCGGAACGGAGCCGAACGGCGCGCGGTCTACGCCGTACTGACCAACTCGACCTACGACGGCCTCTGTTACGACGCGCGTCGTGTCGAGGCGCTGCTTGGCGAGAGCGTCGACCGCATCCATTTCGACGAGGCCTGGTACGCCTACGCCCGCTTCAATCCGCTTTATCGAGATCGCCATGCGATGCACGGCGACCCGGCGGGACACACGGGACCGACGGTGTTTGCGACACACTCCACGCACAAGCTGCTGGCGGCGCTGTCGCAGGCCTCGCTGCTGCACGTTCGCGACGGACGCGGCGCCATTCCGCACGAACGGTTCAACGAAGCGTTCATGATGCACGCCTCGACATCGCCGTTCTATCCCATCATCGTGTCCAACGACGTCACCGCGGCGATGATGGACGGGCCCGGCGGACTGGCGCTCACCACGGAGTCCATCGAGGAGGCGATCGCGTTTCGGCAGACGATGGGACGGGTGCACCGGCAGTTCGCGGACACCGGCGACTGGTTCTTCGATTCGTGGAATCCGCCGCACATCGAAGACGCCGATGCGGATGCTCTTGCCAGCAGTCCCGATGCGTGGGTGCTGCGTGCGGGCGACAGCTGGCACGGCTTTACCGATCTCGACGACGACTACTGCATGCTCGACCCGATCAAGGTGTCGATCCTGACGCCGGGCGTTGCGGACGCGGGCGGTCTCTCCGCCAGCGGCATCCCGGCCACGCTCGTCACGGCGTATCTCCACCGCCGCGGCATCGAGGTCGAGAAGACGACAGACTTCACGCTGCTGTTTCTGTTTTCAATCGGCGTGACCAAAGGCAAGTGGGGAACGCTGCTGAACGCGTTGCTCGAGTTCAAACGCGACTACGATCGCAACACGCCGCTGGCCGAAGTGCTGCCCGACGTGCTGCACGCGAATCCCGACACCTACCGAGGCCTGGGTTTGCGCGATCTCGCCGCGCAGATGTTCGACACCCTGCGCGAGACGCAACAGACGCGGTGGCTTGCCGAGGCGTTCTCGACGCTGCCGACGCCCGCCATGACGCCGTCCGCGGCGTATCAGCGACTGGTCCGTGATCAGATCGAACATGTGTCCTTATCTCAGCTCGCCGGCCGTGTCCTGGCGACGAGCGTTGTCCCCTACCCGCCCGGCATTCCGATGCTGATGCCTGGTGAAGCAGCGGGCGCAGCCGACGGTCCGTATCTCAGCTACCTGCGTGCGTTGTCACAGTGGGACGACCGTTTCCCGGGATTCGGCCACGACACGCACGGCGTCGCCAACCGCGATGGCACCTACTACGTGCAGTGCCTGAAGGCTGGCGCTGACGGCACACTGTGAGGAGGTGACGGCGCGCCGTCGAGTCATCGCGCGCGCCGCCACGCTTCCTCGACATCATCCGGCCATTTCACGGCTCAGCGCGTCGGCACGCCCGCTGCGTAGCACGAAGACATGACTCCAACAGCGCCAACCGCTCCAGCACCTGCACACATCACCCCCGAACATCGCGTCACGGAATCCTTCGGCGTCTACAGCGAAGTCGGTCTGTTGCGGATCGTGATGGTCTGTCGCCCGGGGCTCGCACACCAGCGGCTGACGCCCGGCAATCGGGCCGATCTGTTGTTCGACGACGTGCTGTGGGTGCAGGAAGCGCAGAAGGATCACTACGACTTCGTATTGAAGATGCGCGAGCGCGGTGTCGAGGTCCTGGATCTGCACGATCTGCTGGTGGAGACACTCGTCGATCCGAAAGCGCGCGGCTGGGTGCTCGATCGGCGCATTACGCCGAACGAAGTTGGATTGCTCGGCGCTCCATTGCTTCGAGCGTGGCTCGAGGCGATGTCCTCCGCGCAGCTGACAGAGCATCTCATCGGCGGTATCGCTATTCGCGACCTGCCGCGCAGCGAGCATTCAGCGATGCTCGCGGGCGCCTACGACGGTACCGATTTCATCATTCCGCCGGTGCCGAACACGATCTTCCAGCGCGACCCGTCGTGCTGGATCTACCACGGCGTCACGTGCAATCCGATGTTCTGGCCCGCGCGCAAACCGGAAACACTGCTGCAGCGAGCCGTCTACAAGTTTCATCCGCGCTTCAGGGACGCGCAGTTCGACATCTGGTGGGGCGACGGCGACGCGTCGTATGGCGCAGCGACTCTCGAAGGAGGCGACGTCATGCCGCTCGGCAAGGGCGTCGTTCTCATCGGCATGGGCGAGCGCACGACGCGACAGGCGGTGTTCCAGGTCGCGGCACAGTTGTTCAGACACGGGGCGGCCACGCGGGTCATTGCCTGCCTGATGCCGAAAAGCCGCGCGGCCATGCATCTCGATACCGTGTTCAGCTTCTGCGACCGCGACCTGTGCACCACCTTCCGCGAAGTGGCGGATCAAATCCGGTGTTTCAGCGCGCGGCCGGACGGCAACGGCGGTCTGGAAGTGCGGCCTGACACCGGCTCCATCTTCGACGTCGTGAAGGAGGCGCTCGGCCTGAAAGCGCTTCGCGTCGTCGAGACCGGCGGCAACGCCTGGCAGGCGCAGCGCGAGCAATGGGACGACGGCAACAACGTGGTGGCGCTGTCGCCCGGAGTCGTCGTGGCCTACGACCGCAACACCTACACGAATACGCTGCTGCGAAAGGCGGGTGTCGAAGTGATCACCGTCCGCGGCGCGGAGCTGGGCCGCGGACGTGGCGGCGGCCATTGCATGACCTGCCCCATTGCCCGCGATCCCGCCTACTGAGGAGAGCCACCGTATATGAGCTTCAACCTGCGCAATCGATCCCTGTTGACGGTCCAGGAGTACACACCACGCGAGTTTCGCTACCTGCTGGACCTGGCGCGCGATCTCAAGCGTGCGAAGTACGCCGGCACCGAGCAGCAGCATCTCAAGGGCAAGGAGATCTGTCTGATTTTCGAGAAGACGTCCACGCGCACGCGCTGTGCGTTCGAGGTCGCATGTTACGACCAGGGCGCACATGTCACCTATCTGGATCCCGCAGGTTCGCAGATCGGCCACAAGGAATCGTTCAAGGACACCGCGCGCGTGCTGGGGCGGATGTACGACGCCATCGAGTATCGCGGCGCCAGCCAATCCGGTGTCGAAGTGTTGTCCGAGTACGCCGGTGTGCCCGTGTTCAACGGACTCACCGACGAATATCATCCGACGCAGATGCTCGCCGACGTGATGACCATGCGCGAGCACAGCGACAAGCCGCTGGCAGAGATCAAGTACGCGTTCTTCGGCGACACGCGCAACAACATGGGCCATTCGCTGATGATCGTCGGCTGTCTGCTGGGGATGGACGTGCGGCTCTGCGGTCCGGAACAGCTCTGGCCTGCTGAGGAGTACGTCACCGTCGCCTTGAAGCTCGCCGATCAATCGGGCGCGAAGCTGACGATCACCGACGATCCACTGAAGGCGATTCGCGGCGCCGACTTCGTGCACACCGATGTCTGGGTCTCGATGGGTGAGGCGAAAGAGATCTGGAAGCAGCGCATCGACCTGCTGCGTCCCTACCAGGTGACCTCCGCGCTGCTCAAGGCGAGCGGCAACCCGCAGATCAAGTTCATGCACTGCCTGCCTGCGTTCCACGACACCGAGACGAAGATGGGCAAGGAAATCGCGGACGCCTACGGGCTGACTGACGGCGTCGAGGTGACCAACGAGGTGTTCGAATCGCGCTGCAACGTTGCCTTCGAGCAGGCGGAAAACCGGATGCACACCATCAAGGCCATCCTCGTGTCAACGCTGGGAGATTGATCATGCTGATTGTCGTTGCCCTTGGTGGAAACGCGCTGCTGCGCCGGGGTGAGCCGATGACGGCCGAGAATCAGCGCCGCAATGTCGCCATTGCCGCCGACGCGCTTGCGCCGGTTGCCGAACATCACAAGCTGGTCATCGCGCACGGCAACGGTCCGCAGGTCGGCCTGCTGGCGTTGCAGGGTGCGGCATATGGTCAGGTCGAGGCGTATCCACTCGACGTGCTGGGCGCGCAAACGGAAGGAATGATCGGCTACATGATCGAGCAGGAGCTCGGCAACCGGCTGCCGTTCGAGCGGGCGTTCGCGACGCTGCTGACGATGATCGAAGTGGACCCCGAAGACCCGGCCTTCAACAATCCAACGAAGTTCATCGGTCCCATCTACACGCAGGACGAAGCCGAGCGGCTGGCGCTCGAAAAGCACTGGGTGTTCAAACAGGACGGTGAGGCGTGGCGCCGCGTGGTCGCGTCACCGGTGCCGAAACGCATCTTCGAGATCCGCCCGATCAAATGGCTGCTCGCGCACAACACGGTCGTCATCGCTGCCGGCGGCGGCGGCATTCCGACGATGTACGAACGCGGGAAGGTGCGCACGCTGACGGGTGTCGAGTGCGTGATCGACAAGGACTACGCAGCGGCATTACTCGCGCGAGAGCTCAATGCCGATCTGCTCGTCATGCTGACCGACGCGGATGCCGTCTACAGCGACTGGGGCACGCCGGCGCAGAAGCCAATCCGGCTGGCGCATCCCGACGCGCTTGCGGGACAGGGGTTCGCTGCCGGATCGATGGGACCGAAGGTGGCGGCGGCATGCCGTTTCGCGTCGGTCACCGGCAAAGATGCTGCGATCGGCGCACTCAACGATTTAAGCCGGATCATCGCCGGCGAGGCGGGTAGCACTGTCTCGCTGCGCGCATCGTCGATTCGCTATGCCGCCTGACGCACGCCGTCCGAGCCTCGGTCTCGCTGCCTGTACCGCGATCGTCGTCGGCAACATGGTCGGGTCCGGCTTCTATCTGTCACCGGCAGCGGTCGCTCCGTACGGCCTGCTGGCGATCGTCTTCTGGATCGTGATGGGCATTGGCGCGCTCTGTCTCGGCCTGACGTTCGCGCGCCTCGCACGGCGCATGCCTGCCACCGGCGGCCCGTACGCGTACACGCGTGCCGCCTACGGCGACTTCGCCGGCTTCATCGTCGCGTGGGGTTACTGGATTTCGATCTGGGCGTCACTGCCGCTGATCGCCGCCGCGTTCACTGGCTCGCTCATCAAGCTGGTGCCCGCACTGCAGGGCAGCCGCAGCATGGCGGTGGCGATAACCGTCGCCGCAATGTGGTTCGTGACGCTGCTGAATCTCCGCGGGGTCAAACAGGCTGGGCTGTTCAGCGAGATCACCACTTACGCGAAGTTGATTCCATTTGCGGGCATCGCCATCATCGGATTGCCGTGGGTGCACATGCGCCAGCTCGCCGATTTCAATCCCAGTGGCAGCTCGCTCCTCCAGGCAACCGCAGCGCTCGCGCCGCTGACGATGTTCGCGTATCTCGGACTCGAGTCGGCGACGGTGCCGGCCGGCGACGTGCGCAACCCTGAGCGCACCATCCCGCTCGCCACGATCTTCGGCATCACCGTCGCCGCGCTGCTGTACGTGCTGGGCACGATCGTCGTCCTTGGCGTCGTCCCGCGCGGACAGCTGGTCAACTCGCTCGCGCCGTTCAGCGACGCTGCGCGCCTGATGTGGGGCGAGTGGGCGGCGATCCTCGTGGCGTTTGCCGTGATGCTGTCGTCGATCGGGGCACTGAATGGATGGACGCTGCTGATGGGACAGGTGCCGATGGCTGCGGCGAATGACCGTCTGTTCCCCGACGTCTTCGGACGCCTTTCATCTCGGAACGTGCCCGCCATCGGCATCGTGCTGTCGTCCGCGCTTGCCACCGGGCTCGTGCTGGTGCAGCTTGCGGGGCCGCCGGGATTTGCCGCTGCGTACACGATGCTCGTGAGCCTGGCAACGATGACTGCCGTCATCCCGTATGTATTCTGCGCGCTCGCCGACGGATTGATTTCGGTAGGTGGCGCCGCGCGCGGAGCGCTCCCTCGCATCGGTGCCGTGGAGATCATCGCCTTCATCTTCGCGATGTTCACCGTCTACGGCTGCGGCCCGACGCCGGTGCTGTACGGCCTCCTGCTGCTGCTGTTCGGCATCCCTGTTTACGTGTGGCAGCGCCACGAACAGGGGAAGCCGCTCGCGACCCATCGTGCGCACTGACCAACGGCCGTCAGCATCGCGCCATCACCTGCAGATTTCCCGTGTGAACGCATCGCATTGCTGGAGCCGTTCTTGCGGCTCGCGCCCGTCGAAGGGGGAAAATCGCATGCGATCAGCAAAGTACTTCGTGGCGGCGGCATTTGTCCTGGGACTCGCGGGAACCGCGAGCGCTCAGGGCACGTCCACCGCGACGACTCAGCCAACGACCTACGGAGCGACTGTCAGCCACTGGGTCGCGTCGGGATTCGCCGGCGGCGGCTTCAACGCGTCGAGCGCGACCGACGATCCACGCATTCAGGAGAACGGCGGCGGCGTATCGTTCGGCGGGCAGGTGGGGTATCTGTGGCACGGGTTCGTCGGTCCAGAGTTCCTCGCCGAATGGGCACCCAGCTTTGACGTCAACGCGGTGTTCGTAGACGGGAATACACACGTGCACAGCTACATGTTGAACGCCATCGCCTCGGCGCCGCTCGGAGCCGACGGTCAGTTGATGCCGTTCATCTCCGGCGGTTACGGCCGCATCGCCATGAGCGCCGACATCATCAATCCGATCACCCTCACTACCGACAACAACACCAACTCGGTGTGGGGCTCGAACATCGGCGGCGGCATCATGGCGTTTGCGAGCGAACGGTTTGGTGTTCGCGGCGACCTCCGTTATTACCACGCGAGCAACAACACGAACCTCGACATCAACGGGTCGGTGCCCGATCAGCTGGTCGAAAGCATCGTGTCGGGCGTTCACTTCTGGCGGGCCACGGGCGGCCTCAGCGTCCGCTGGTAGACGATGACCGGCCGCGTATCGCGAGCGGTGCGCTCCCGATTCGCGGCCGCGAGGCGTGGTGCCGCCATGTCACAGGAAAGACCTAATTCGTCGCGGGCCGCACGGCGCGCGGCCGTCGCGCGGCCCCTCGAAATGCCGCCCGCGTTTCATCCGCTGTCCGCCGGCATCGGCCTGGAAGTCGCGGGCGTATCGGTCGGCGGAAAGAGTCAGGCGCACAACACGGATCATTTCGCTGCGCTTCGCCTCGGCCGCATGCAGGAGATGCTCACGACAAGCCTCTCCGCCGCCGACGTGCCGCCGCGGTTCGAGGAATATGCGTATTCGCTCCTGGTCGCCGACGGCCTCGATGCCGACGGCAGCGGCGCACGTGCCAGTCGCTTTGCGCTCAGCACGCTGGCGCATCTCGCCATCCGATACGGCAAGTGGAACGTGCGGATCGGGCCCGACACCGCGGCGGAAATCATCGAGCAGGGCGAGTTCCTCTATCGCCAGGTGCACGACGCGGTGGCGCAGGCGAACCGCACGGATCCGACGGTGGCCACAATGACCACCAGTCTCACGGCGATGTACATCGCAGGCGCCGACCTGTTCTTCGCACACGTCGGCCATTCGCGCGGTTTCCTGTTCCGCAACGGCGTGCTGATTCAGCTGACGATGGATCACACGCTCGAGCGGCTCATCTCGGCCAATGCGGCGTTGCGCCGCATGCGCCTGGAGGCGCGGCGGCCGAACGTTCCGGATGGCGTGCCAGCTGGCGCTGACGGTGTCGGTCGCGGGAATCCCCCGGAGATCGCCATCGAGCACGTGCAGCTGTGGCCCGCCGATCGGGTCCTGCTGTGCACGAACGGCTTGACCGATGTCGTCGGTGAAGAACAGATTTCCGATGTGCTGGCGTCGCAGCGCAAGCCGGCTGACGATGCACGGCGTCTGGTGGATATTGCTCTCACCAACGGCGCGACCGATAGCGTGACGGTGCTGCTTGGCGACTACCGCATTCGGCCGTCGCAGGCAGCACCCGAGCAGCTTCGATGACGAGACCTTATTGACCCGAACGGGACAGTCCTAACCCCTGCCGATCGCGCACGAACGCGTCGCGGCGCTCGTCCACATCTGCGAAGTGCCTGCCGATAGATGTCTCGAGCCGTCGGCGCCAGTCGGCGAGGGCAGTACGCCGCTCCGGCGGCAGCGCGGCCGCCAATTCGCTCAACAACGCGTTCATTCGGCGCATCACCTGTACGCTCGATGCGCCGTAGGCCGCAATCTCCTCGAACGCGAGGCGCACGAAATCCTCCCAGCTCGGACGCGGGGTGACGACGCGCACGGTCCCTTCTTCGTCGCGGACCGCGCCACCTGACAGGCTGCCGCGTCCGAGGCGCATCAACAGATCGCCAATCTGATCGAGTGCCTGCACCGCCGTCGTTGGATCGTTGATCGCCGGGGACAGCGCGCGAATGGCGATGTCGACGAGGAGCCGAATCGCGAACTGCGGATCCTGCTCGAACGTCCGCTGATCGCCGAGATGAATGGTGCGGCGCAGATGCCGTTCTGAAATACGCGTTGCTGTGCCGGACACGCAGACGAGCGGTGTTCCTTCGATCAGCGTGTCACCGACCGCCGCGACGACGTCGATGCGCGCATTCGCCGCACACGCGAGCCGAAACAGGCTTTCCGCGTCGATTGCCTGGACTGTTCGCGGGCGGCCGCCATGTCGCAGCACCTGTGTCGGAGGTTCAGAGGGCGATATGTGCTCATCGCGCGCTTCCGTTCGCGACCCGGCGCAGAACGTGACGATGACGCTGCGGCCCCGGTCGCCGATGAACGCCAGCAGGCGGCTCACCTGCAGTACCGCCACCCGTTTTACAAGCGCAATAAATGCCGCGATGCTGGCGATGAGCAGCAACACGACGATGACAGCGGCACCGAGCGGAACACCGTGTACGTCGTCGCGATCTACCCAGGCGAGGGCCGTAATCGAGTAGAGGAACGTGGCGGTGAATATGCCGAGCGCGTGCGACGTCAACGGAGCTTCGGCGAGCCACAACGCCAGACGTGGCGAGTACGCCGTCGCGCCGAACTGCACCATGACGAACGTCAACGAGAAGACGATGGCCGACAACGTCATCGTGCCCGACGCGATGGTGGAGTAGATGGCGATCGCGCTCGAGGAGCTGATGCTGGAGAACGCGTCGAACCAGACCCAATGTTCGAGCCGTGGCAGCGTGACGCCGGTTGCCAGCGCCGCCACGGCGTAAATCGAGGGAACGATCCAGGCCCGCGCGGAAGTCCGCCTCACCGCCTGCCCGTGATGCTATCTGCGTCCGCCGCCGCGGAAGCCACCACCGCCGCCTCGGAAACTGCCTCCGCCGCCGCGGAAGCTGCCGCCGCCGCTCGGGCGGTAGCTGCCGCTGCCTGATCGTCCGGCGCGGTTCAGATCACGCGTCCGCTGCGCACCATCGATGCGCGCTCCGCGATCGGAGTTCAGTTGACCCAGCGTGTCGCGGTTGACGCTGCTTTGCGCGGCGCGATCGCCAACGGCGCCGGCGGTGCCGACGGGCCGTTCAGCATTCGCCCAACCGCCGTTCTGATACTTCTGCCAGGAGCCGCCTTGATTGCGGTAGATGTTGCCGTCGCGGCCGGCGTAGACGTCACCGGCTCCCGTTCGGCCGACGACGCCATTGCCCTGCGCGCCACGACGCGTCAGCGCTTGGCCGCCGCCGCTGCCCTGCGTCAGGCGGCTGGTGGTACCGGTTGCGTTGCGGGTGACGCGCGACGTTCGCGCCCAATCGTCCCCGCGGCGGACGGCCGTCGATCCCCAGCTGCCGTAGACGTTCGATCCCTGGATCGACGAACCGACGGCGCCGGTTCGCGGGTTGTACGCGTTGATCGCGCCGCGTGCACCCGCGGGTCCGTACGCCGCGGCGCCGCGCGCCCAGGTGCCAGTCGTCGGGTTGTAACGCGCACCATACCCGGCGCCGCCGTACGGTCCATAGACCGCGCCGCCGCGCGTGTACGCTCCGTTCCATGGGTTGTAGCGGGCACCGTATCCGTAACTCGGATAGTACGGGTAGTACGCGGGATAGAACGCGCCTGGATAGTAGTACGGCGGGTAATACCATCCGGAGCCCCACACGGTGGTGCCCCACGCGACCATCATGCCGGTGTAGGCCGCCGCCGCCGCGAACGTCACGTCATCATCGTTCGCATCTTCGACGGTGACGTAGGTGACGTTGTGCGCTGGTGAGCTGATGGGAATCTCATAGATCTCTTTCGGAATCATGTCGGCAACGGTCCACGGTCCTGTCGCCGCCTTTGAGACGAACCACACGCCATCAGCACACAGATAGTACAAGTCACCGACTTTCAGAATCTGCTTGTCGGTGTTCACCGCGCGCGACACGGTGGTCATTTCAATCGGTTCGAATTTCGGGTCGCCGTCGTAGGCGACCGCCGGTGCGCTGATGCTCCGGCGATTTACCGTCGCGGTTTGCGGGATCTGCGACAGCAGCACCGCCTCGAGCGCCTGACGTGTTCCGGGTACCGATGCGAGCACGCGCGATCGCGGATGGTCCAGCGGAATGCGCTTGAAATCGGCGGGAAGACTTGGTGTCGCGAATGTCCACGGACCCGAGAAATCCGGCGCGGAGAACCATCGCCCCGAGACGAGGAAATAGACCGTGCCCTGTGATCCGCTGCGGAATACATCCGCGTCGGTGTTGCTGACCCACACGAGCGCGGTGTTCGTCACTGGCAGATACTTCGGCGCTCCGGTGAGCAGCAGCAACTCCGCGGGCGTCTCGCTGACGAACACCGTCGGGACCACGCCCGTGTTGTCCGGCTGCAGTGCAGCGCGGACGTCCGTCCAGTTGCCGTCATCAGGAAGCATGCTGAAGCTGGCGGGTAGTTTCGCGGCACGCTGCCACGGTCCCTTTACCGACGACGCGGAGAGCCACCCTTTGTCGACGCGCAGGTAATACGTATGCGTCTCCGGGTACTCGAATAGATCCCAATTCGTGTTCACGGCGAAGCGCAGGTCGGTGTGGGGAATCGGACTCCAGATTGGCGGTCCATCAAGGTTGATGAGCACCGCCGGTTTTTCGCTGAAATAAATTGGCGGCGGGTCGGCCTTGACGCCTTCGGTGTTGCGTGGAGTCACAGCGCTCGTGTCGACCATCGCCAGCACACGATCGAGCGCGATGACGCGCTGATCCCGAGGCACCGACGCCATGATCTCGTCCACGATGGTCTTCACCTGATCTTTGGGAACGGTCGGGAAGCTCGCCTCGGTGATCCTGAACTCGGAAAAGTTGACGAGACGTTCGGCAAGCGCGACGTTGGTATCGCTTTCCACTGTCAACGCGCCGAGCTCTGGCTTGTTCTTGTCCTTTGCCTGGTACGACACCGCGACGTAGAGCGTCATCTGCTTCTGGTCGGGCCAGCTGCCGATCTGCGGCTGATACAGCACGATGCGCGCTCCGGTGGCCGACGTGTAGCCGCGCGGCCAGCCGCCGTCAACTGTGCCGTCCGACTGTGCTACCAGCGGAGCAGCGGGCGCGACAACCAGAACGAAGATCGTGATGCACGTGATCAATCGCTTCATAGTGGTCATAGCCAGTGCAAGGGGTGCTCCCCGATGCGGAAGGCGCCCTACGCGTGAATCCGCGCGATCGCCACCAGGCGATGGCGCGGGTCACGGCATACGGTGAGAGGACGTCAGGCAGTGGCGACGTGAACGTGCGCGCGTGAGGGATGTTCGCGCACGATGCCGAGCTTCTTCATGCGGAAGCGCAGTGTATTGGGATGCAGGCCGAGCCGTTCGGCGGCGTTGCCCGCTCCGTTGATGCGCCAGCCGCAGGCGCGCAGCACCTCCTGGATGTGCGTGCGTTCCACGGAGGACAGCGTGGTGTCGTCTCCATGCGGCGGCTCGTCGACTTCCATGCCGTCGTCGAGGAGCGTGAGCGTGTCACCCGTGGAGTGAATCAACGCGCCTTCGATGACATTCTCGAGCTCACGTACGTTGCCCGCCCACTGCCGCCGCCTCAACTGTTCCATTATGCCGTCGGGCACGCGGCGAATAGCGTGGTGTGTCAGGTCCTTATGTTTGGTGATGATGTGCCACACCAGCTTGGGGATGTCTTCGCGGCGTTCGCGCAGCGCCGGCAGCCGGATTGGAAACACGCTGAGCCGATAGTAGAGATCCTCGCGGAACATTCCTTCGCCAATCATGCGCCGAAGATCGCGATGCGTGGCGGCGATGATGCGTACGTCCACCTTCTGCGTCTGCGACGATCCGAGCCGCTCGAACGTTCCTTCCTGCAGGACGCGCAGCAGCTTGGTCTGCAGATCGAGGGGCAGATCGCCGATCTCGTCGAGAAAGAGCGTGCCGCGGTGCGCCAGCTCGAATCGGCCTTGACGCGTGTTCACGGCGCCGGTGAAGGCGCCGCGCGTGTGTCCGAACAGCTCGCTCTCGATGAGCGACGGCGGCAGCGCCGCACAATTCACAACCACGAATGCGTTGGATCGACGCGGGCTGCGCGCGTGAATGGCGCGCGCAAACAATTCCTTGCCCGTGCCCGTTTCTCCGCGCAGCAGCACCGTGCTTTTCGTTGCCGCCACTTCCTGCACCTGGCGCAGCGCCGCGCGCAGCGCCGGACTGTCGCCGACGATGTCCTGGAAATGATTCTCGGCGTGAGCGGCGCGCCGTGCGAAGCTCGAGAACCTCACTGGCGACTCGTCATCGCTATCGTGTGCGGTGAGCCGTTCCAGTTGCTCGCGCGCGTCGCGCAGCGATCGAGCCTGCTGCGCGCGATGCACGCCGGCGGCGAGCACCTCCGTGAACAGGCGGATCTGCCTGACGAGACCCGGTGACCACGGCCGGTGGTGCATCGATTCGAGCGCCAGCACGCAGATTCGCTCGCCGCCGATGGTGACGGGCACCGCCACCGCGGACTGCAAGGGAACGGCGCGCAGGTAGTCGATGACCGGCGGCGTCAACGCGCCGGTCGGCAGGTCGCCCGGAATGCGTTCAAGGACCAGCGGTTCCGCATCGAGCGGAATGTGATCCCACAGCGTCATCGAATCCGCAGCCGTTGGGGTGACGACATCGGCCTCACTCGAGGTTGCTGCGTAACGATGCTGGCGGCGGTCGTCGTCACCGCCATCGAGGATCAGCGTGGCCGAGTCTGCTGCAGCCGCCTCGACGATGCGCGGCAATGCGGCCTGAATCAGCGCGTCGACATCGTCGAGCTCCTTCGCGCAGAACTCGGAGGAGAGCTCCGCGGTGAGTCGTTCGACTTGGCGACTTCGTTCGTCGTCGTGGATCAGCGTCCCTTCCATAGCGCGTCTCAGACACGAAACCGATTGACGCACCGCGGTGCATCCGCAGTACCGCCACGAACCTGCGGGGCATATGTGCATCGGCGCGGGGGAAGAGCCCACGTGTTGTGACCGCGTTGACCATATTCGGTGACCGCGCAGCGGTCGTGCGCGTGTGCGGCCGCGTCGCGGCGGCCGAACGGATCTGCTCTCAAGGTCAGCACGTTCGACGCAAGAGTCATACGGCGTCGTCAGCGCGGAGGTAGCGGTGGTCGCGCGTGCATCGCAGAAAGCGGCTCTCGACGAGCGAGGCCAGCAGGGCGTCGCACGCGGCGCGTTCGAGTCCCCACAGACGCTGCGCCTGTTCGCGCGTCAGCTCGAGACCCGGGACTTCGAGATATTCGGCGCGCACTAACTGCGCCCAGTCGATGGTGGTCGTTGTATTGAGATGGCTTTGCATGGGCGGCTCCCGCTTCGCAACCGCCGTGCCTAACGGCGTCCTGTTTGTTGTGACGGCAGATTAGGAGCGCGGGCGCGCACTCACAATACGGTGGAGTACGCAGTTTTGAATTTTGTGCGCGTCGGCGGGTGACTCGGAGTGAAGCGACTCTGTGTATCGTGAACGTAACGTAACGTGATCGTCAATCAGGCTTCGACAATCTGATTGCGGATCGCGTATCGAACCAATTCGGCAATGGAGTGTACGCGCAGCTTCGCCATCAACCGTGCGCGATGTGTTTCCGCCGTTTTTGTACTGATGCGAAGCGCCGTGCCGATCTCCTTGTTCGATTTTCCCTCGGCAAGCAGCTGCAGCACCTCGCGTTCGCGCCGTGTCAGATGCGGCGTCGATGGCACCAGCTCCGCTGCGCTGCTCCAGTCCTGACTGGCGCGCTGGAGACTCTTCGTGAAATAGGTGCCGCCGTGCAGCAGTGTGTTGATGGCTTCGATCAGCGTGTGGCCCGTATCGGCCTTGAGCACGTAGCCGCTGGCGCCGACGGCGATGAATTCCTGCACCAGCTGATCGATGTCGTGGACGGTGAGAGCGAGAATCTTTGCGGCGGGTACGGAACGGTGTATCTGGCGGGCCGCTTCCAGGCCGTTCATCTCCGGCATCGACACGTCGAGGATGACGACATCCGGGCGTAATTCAGTCGCTTTCTCGACCGCCTGCCGACCCGTCACCGCTTCGCCGCAAACAGTCCACCCGTGATGCGCTGCGAGCAGCGCCCGAATCCCCTCCCTGACGACGTGGTGGTCATCGGCAACAAGGATTCTGGTCATAGCATCCCCCGGTCGATCATGTTGTGTGACGCACGTCGTTTCAACCCACGCAGACGATTTTCCGTGCAGACGCAGCTCAACGAAAATCGCGCATCTCACTGACCGGTATCCGTCAACGGTCTCTCAAGATGCCGTGGCGGTCGATCCTCTCGAGCTCGTCGCCCCGTCGCGCATCCGCGCTGAATTGCGCGGGATTTGTCACGTTCGTGGACAGCACGCTGTGCGCGTCGTGTGGTGCCCCTCTTGCCGCTTCCCACACAGCCAAGAGGAGGCAACACCATGGGCTGTCGCGTATTCGCGCACACTGCTGCGCCGCTCGCTGCTCTCACATTCGCATTGCTGATCGCACCCGGCCGTCAGGCCGCATTCGCACAGGCCGCCGATCCATCGGCCGCCGATCCCTCGCCACAGGCTGCGCCTCCGATCACGGAGACGAGTCGTCCGAAGGGTCTGGCCGACGAGCCGGGGTTCCTGTCGTCGGCGATCGATTTCGCGAATAACTTCGGCGGCGAGGGAACGGGACGGCCGAAGAGCGGTTTCTATCCGGAGGTGTCGAACATGATCACCGGCTCCGGTTGGTTGTCAATCGGACCGGGATATCGCCAGTACTTCGCCGACGACACCATGATGTTCGAGACATCGGCAGCGCTGTCGTGGCGCATGTACAAGGTGGCGCAGGCGCGCCTCGAGGCGCAGCAGCTGGCCAACGGTCATCTCGTCCTCGGCACGCAGGGGATCTGGCAGGACGATACGCAGGTCAGTTACTTCGGGATCGGCCCGGGCATTTCGGAAGACGATCGCAGCCAGTACCGCCTGCAGACCCACGACATCGTCGGTTATGGCCATGTGTTGCCGAACGACTGGTTGTCCGTCAGCGGCGAATTCGGATGGCTGGGTCATCCCAAGTTCATGGAGCCGGGCGGCACGTTCAAGCGCGACTTCCCGAACACGCGTGACGCGTTTCCGTTTGATCCAGGGTCGAGTCTGAGCGTTCAGCCGGCGCTGATGCACTCGGAGGCATCGATCGCTGCTGACACTCGCGACCATCGAGGACATCCAACGAGCGGGTTCCTCTATCGGGGCGCACTGACCAACTACTGGGATCACACCTACGATGACTTCTTCACGTTCCATACGTGGGAAGGCGAGGCGCTGCAGTACATCCCTGTCGGCGACGGACGCGTGGTCTTTGCACTGCACGGATGGACCGTTGCCGCGCAGCAGCAGGATGGACGTGACATCCCGCTCTACCTGCAACCATCACTCGGCGGCAGCCGCACGCTGCGCGATTACCACGATTACCAGTTCCACGATCGCAATCTGCTCGTGCTGAACGCGGAATCACGGATTGCCGTATGGACGCATCTCGACGCGGCGCTCTTTGTCGACGCGGGCAACGTCGCTCCGCGTTTCAGCGATCTGAATCTCGACAAGACGTCATACGGCGTTGGCGCGCGGCTGCACAACGAGACGACGACGCTGGGACGCATCGATCTCGCGCACGGCGCGCAGGGATGGCGGTTCAACATCAGCACGACCGAGCCGCTGCGGTTGCCGCGCACCCGTACGCGCCGTGTAGCCGCGATGATTCCGTTTGCACCCTAAGGAGACTGCCATGGGAACGATCCGTCCGGCAGCCCGAGTCCTGCTCGTCGTCACAATCGCATCGGCGGTGGCGTGCGGCGCTGCCGTCCGGCCCACTGAATCGCCGTCCCGTGCGACGACGCCGCTGTCGCAATGGTGGGTACAGCCCGCGAGTGTCGCCGCGAGCGATCTGTTCAACGGGCCATGGGGTGCCAAGCATGCGCCCGATCCACACGCGGAGTACACCTTCGTCCGGCCGAAGAACGGCGGGTTCAATCCCGGCCTGGTCGTGCGCGATCCGCAGGGGCGCGAATGGCACGTCAAGCAGCCTTCGGAGCACCACGGGGATGAAGGGCCGGTCGAGGTCGTGCTCTCCCGTGTGCTGTCGGCGCTCGGCTATCACCAGCCGCCGGTCTACTACCTGCCGTCATTCACGTTGCGCGATGGGTCGGGCGCACGTGTTGTACAAGGCGGCCGCTTCCGTCTCGATCTGCCCGCGCTGAAGAACCGCGGCGAGTGGTCGTGGCAGCAGAACCCGTTCGTCGGCCAGCGGCCGTATCAGGGGCTGCTCGTCATCCTGCTGCTGTTCAACAGTTCGGATCTGAAGAACTCGAACAACACCCTGTACGAGTACGACGACGGGTCGGCCGGCAGGCCGACGCAGTGGTACGTCGTCCGCGATCTCGGGCTCGCGCTCGGACGTACCGGGCGTATCGCGCCGCGGCGGAACAACCTGACCGTGTTTGAGCAAACCCGCTTCATCACCGATGTGAGCGGCGACTTCGTCGTGTTTGGCGATTACCGCGGTCTGCACGCCGAGCTGCTGCGCAACCGCATCACGCGCGAGGACGTGCAATGGGCGGCGCGGCTCGTCGGCGGCCTGACCGACCGGCAGTGGCAGGACGCGTTTCGGGCCGGCGGATATGAACCGCGCCTGGCGGCGAGGTTCATCTCAATTCTCCGCGGCAGGATTGCCGACGCACGCCGCGTCGGCGGGATCGTCACGACTGATTAGACGGGTAATCGATGCGTCGGGCCCTTGTTGCTCTCACGCTGCTGCTCATCGCCAGCCGGATGGCGCCGGCGCAGAACGCCGGCACGGCCCTGCCAATCAGGGCCGATTCGGTGAAGTTTGCCGTCATCGGCGACAACGGCACGGGCGAGCGGGGGGAGTACGACGTAGGGCAGCAGATGATCTCCGCACGGCGGCGATTCCCGTTCGACATGGTGCTCATGCTCGGCGACAACATGTATGGGCGGCAGGCGCCGGAGGACTTCATCACCAAGTTCGAGCGTCCGTATTCGGCGCTGCTGTCGCAGGGCGTGCTCTTCTACGCGACGCTCGGCAACCACGACAACCAGAACAACCGCAACTACAAAGCGTTCAACATGGGAGGCGAGCGCTACTTCACGTTCGTGAGGAAGAACGTGCGCTTCTTCGTGCTCGATACCAACCAGCTTGATCCACAACAGCGCGCGTGGCTCGACGACGCGCTGCAGCGATCGTCTGACGACTGGCGCATCTGCTACTTCCATCATCCGATCTATTCCGACGGCGGCCGCCATGGATCCGATGTGGCCTTGCGCGTGACGCTCGAGCCGCTCCTCGTCAAGCATGGCGTCAACGTCGTGTTCTCGGGACACGACCACGTCTACGAACGCATCAAGCCGCAGAAGGGGATCACCTACTTCGTCGCCGGCTCAGGGGGTGAGCTGAGAAAGGGCGACGTGCATCCATCGGCGATGACCGCCGCCTACTTCGACCAGGATCAGTCGTTCATGCTGGTGGAAATCTCCGGCGACGAGCTGTTCTTTCAGGCCATTTCTCGAACGGGCGCGACGGTGGACTCCGGAACGATTCATCGTCAGCCATCGCCGGCGGGAGCGACCCAATGAAGTCGCACGCAGTCGCTGCGCACCACGCGACGTGGCATCGGCAACGCCAGAAAGCCCACGCCGGCATCGTCGATCGACTGACGAACCACTATCTTGCGTTACCCGCCGGCGTCGTGCTGGCGCTCGTGTGGGCGAACACCGCGCCAGAGCCGTACTTCCGCATGGCCCAATCGCTGTCGTTCGCCGTCAACGAGATCGGCATGACGTTCTTCATCGGCCTGACGATGCAGGAAATCGTCGAGGCGACGATGCCGCATGGCGCGCTGCATTCGTGGCGGCGGTGGACGCTCGCGCTCATCGCGGCCGCTGGCGGAGTGGCCGGAAGCGCCGGTGTGTACTTGGCGTATGTGCACGGACATTACGAATCGATGCTGGTGCCGGGTTGGCCGATTGCGTGCGCAGTCGATATTGCTGCTGCGTATTACATGCTCAAGGCGATCCTGCCGCGCAGCGGCGCGCTGCCCTTCGTCCTGCTGCTGGCCATCGCGACCAACCTGTTCGGCATGGTGGTCGCCGCGTTGCAGCATCCGTCCGTCATCACGGCCGGGGGCGGCGCCGCGTTCATGGCGCTCGCCCTGAGCAGCGCCGCCGCGATGCGCGCGATGCGAGTACGCGCCTTCTGGCCGTACATCACGCTGTGCGGAACGCTGGCGTGGTTCGCCTTGTACCTCGACGGACTCTATCCTGCGTTCGCGCTGGTTCCGATCGTGCCGTTCCTGCCGCACGAACCGCGCAGCCTCGACATGCTCGACGATCCGCCCGATGACGACGCGGTGCATCACTTCGAGCACGAATGGAATGCGTTCGTTCAGATCGTGTTGTTCTTCTTTGGGCTGGTGAACGGAGGCGTGCTGCTTCGCGGCTACGACACCGGGACGTGGGCCCTTCTGCTGGCGGCTCTGGTCGGCCGTCCGCTCGGGATCTTGGCAGCGGTCGGTCTGGCCGTGGCGGCGGGATGGCACCTGCCGAAGCGGCTTGGCTGGCGGCAGCTCGTCGTCGCCGCGCTGGCGGCGTCGAGCGGGTTCACCTTCGCGCTGTTCTTCGCCGCGACCATCCTGTCGACCGGTCCGGTGCTGGCGCAGCTGACGATCGGCGCGCTCGGCACCGCGGCTGGGTCCCTGCTGGCGATGGGCGGCGCGAAGGTGTTCCGTGTGGGACGTTTCTCGCGATGATGCGACCGAGGAGAGTGCGTCGTGGCATTCCGGCTGAAGCAAGACGCTCCCATCGCCGCGGAAGTCCGGCGCATTGTGCTGCGGCAGCTCGAGCTGGCGATCTCAGAGCTGCATTCCGTTGGTGATCCGCAGAGCGATGAAGCGGTACACGACGCGCGGCGTCGCGTAAAGAAGATTCGCGCCATCATCCGGTTGGTGCGGCCGGTGCTCGCCGGCGGCGGCCGCTCGGTCGATCGCGATTTGAGCAGGGTCAGCCGCCTGCTGGCACCGGTCGCCGACGGACAGGGCGTCGTCGAGACGCTCGAAGAGCTGGCGCACCGGTACGCGAAGACGCTGCCGAAGCCAACGCTCGAAGCGGCGCGTGTCGGCGTGATCCGCAACAGCGCCCGCGCCGACCATCATGCCGAGGCTCGCGGCGTCATGAAGATCGCCGCCGGTACGTTACGCCACGAACGCAAACGCATCAAGCACTGGAGGATCGACGTTCGCGGCTTCAAGGCGATTGGACCAGGCCTCGAGGAGAGCTACAAGCGCGCCCGCCGCATGATGCTTCACGCGTGGTCCAAACCACGGCCGTCGCGGTTCCATTCCTGGCGCCGGTGTGTCAAGGACCATTGGTTCCACGTTCGGCTGCTCGAAGGACGCTGCGGAAACCATCTGCTCGCGCACCAACGCAGGATCGAGGCGCTCGACGGCATCCTCGGCGAATATCACAACGTCATCCTGCTGCGCGACGTGCTCGTGAAGGACACTGCCTTGACGCGCGACGAGGTTGCACGCTGTCTTCGGGTGGTTGCACGGTATCAACGCGTGCTGCGGCGGCATGCAGAGATGCTCGGCGTCCGTGTCTTCATCGAGCGCCCGCGGCGGTTCGTACGCCGTGTGCATCGTCTGTGGCGCGAAACCTCCGCGCACGATCACAACGCACGGTGATCCGGATCACCGGATACAGTTGACCTGCAGAGACAACATGGAAAATTGCGCCGGTTTTCGCGAGGAGCGCGCTTTGCAAGCTCGGGCGATGGGCGGGTGACGCTGCCGCGTAATCGGCCGTGGCGACCGAGGGGGGATATGCGGCAGCGGAATCCCGCTCACTCACTCGCGAGACTGTCATGCCGCACAATCGTCCGCTCGTTCTGCTCGTCGACAATCATGAAGACACCCGCGACATGTACGCGGAATATCTTCGCGCCTGCGGTTTCCGCGTGATCGCCTGCTCCGACAGCCGGACGTCGATCGACTTCGCGCGGAGCTGCCGTCCGAACATCATCTTTCTCGAGCTCCGTATGACGGGGATGAATGGCGCCGAGGTGCTGGCGCGTCTCCGTGAGGAGCCCTCGCTCGCGCGCGTGCCGGTCGTCGCGCTGACGGCGTCGGTCATGTCCTTCGAGCGCGACGCCGCCATGGCCGCGGGCTTCAACGAGGTGCTCGCCAAGCCGTGTTTTCCTGAAGATCTCGCCAGCGCGATTACGCGCATCATTGGCGCCACGGCAACGGTGCCGTCCGCGAAACCTCTCAACATCCTGAGAGGCGGCCATCGTGTTGTGAGCCCTCGCCGCGGCGCCACGCGCGGACCCGCCGTCCTGACCGCCGCGCAATCTCCACGTTGACAAGACCTTCCGCCGGTTTCAGCACGCCGCGCGCATAACGGCGCGCGGCGTGCACGATGCCGGACGCGGTGGAGCTGACACGAATCGTTCGAGGGGTCGGGCTGGTAGTCGTGGCGAGCGGCGTCTTCGTACCGTCGATCGCCCGCGCGCATAACGGTGATGCAACGGCGTTGTGATGCGAACCCTGCTGACGCTGCTCGTCTACTTGGTGCTCGCCGTCGCCCCTCCGACGACGACGGATCTGTCGGTGGTGAACGATTCGCATCTGCACCTGACCAATTACATCCAAGAGGGCACCGACATTCACGACCTGATGAAGATCATGGGGACGAAGGTCGGACGCGTCGCGCTCTTCGGCATCCCGCTGCAGCAGGAGTGGTCGTACGCGAACACCGGCAGCTTCGCGCCGACCTATTACCTGCAGACCGACGCGCCGCTCTACTACTACTCGTTCACCGATGCCTATATCGCCATGGCCTACCGATCGCTGCCGTCGGCCGAGCGTGCGCGTATCGATCCGATGATCACCGGCTTCAACCCGGCGGACATGTACGCGGTGGATCACATCCGGCGAGTGCTGACGACGTTCCCGGGCGTCTTCTCGGGAATAGGTGAGTTCACGATTCACAAGGAATTTGTCTCGGCCAAGGTCGCCGGCGACACGGCGAGCCTGACCAATCCCGCGCTCGATCGCATTCTCGATTTCGCCGCCGAATCCGGTCTCGTCGTCATCATGCACAACGACATCGACGTGCCGTTCGCGAAGACGGGCCAGGAGCCGTATCAGGCGGTGCAGCTGCGCGACCTGTTCCTGCGGCATCCACAGGCGACGATCGTCTGGGCACATGCCGGCCTCGGGCGCGTCGTCCACCCGATGGCCAAGCAGATCGAGATTCTCGACCGCCTGCTGTCCAACCCGATGCTGCCGAACGTGCACATCGATCTGTCGTGGACCGAGGCAGCGAAGTACATCGTGGCATCACCGGCGTCGGTGGCCGCGATGGCGGCCCTTATCAACCGCTATCCCGACCGGTTCCTGTTCGGCACCGACGAGGTCGCGCCCGCCGATCAGCAGCATTACCTCGCGGTCTACGACACCTACGCGCCGCTGCTCTCGCAGCTGACGCCGGCGGCGAGCGAGCAGTTCCGCAAGAAGAACTACGAACGGTTGTTCGACGAAGCGCGGCGGCGCGTGCGCGCCTGGGAACGAGTCCACATCAAGGAGACAGGGCAATGAACGCAGGTTCTCTCGTTACACGAACACTGGTGCCGCTGGCAGTCGCGGCGCTGGTATCCGTTACCGCAACCGACGCCCGCGGCCAGAGCGACGGCGAGCAGACTACGCCGGTTCCGGTCGTCGTGTCGTCGATTGCCGCAACGCCGGATCCCGGGGCCGTCACGCCGCCACCCGCAACGGATGCCGCGGCACAGGCACCAGCGGCGGCGCCGGCGCCGGAGCCGAAACCGGCGATCGACATCTACGGCGCCGCAATGCTCGACATGGGCTTCCAGGTCGAGCAGAACAACCCGGACTGGTTCGACGTGGTGCGGCCGAGCAAACTGCCGTCGTTCAAGCACGAGTTCGGCAGAGACGGGCACAACTTCGCCGGCTTCCGTCAGAGCCGTATGGGCGTGAAGACGACGACGCCGACAACCTTGGGCGACCTGAAGACGACGTTCGAGTTCGAGTTGTTCGGCGTGGGCGTCGACGCCGGGCAGACGACGTTCCGGTTGCGCGACGTGTGGGGCCAATTGGGGCACTTCGGCGCGGGGCAGACGGACAGTCCGTTCATGGACGGCTCGATCTTCCCGAACTCGCTCGAGTACTGGGGCCCGAACGGAATGGTCTATTTCAAGAACGTTCAGTTCCGCTATATGCCCCTGCAGGGAGACAACGAGCTGGTGTTTGCCGCGGAGCGCCCAGGGGCGAGCGGCGACGCCGGCATCTTCGCCCAGCGCATCGAGCTGCAGAACGTGCAGGGACGATTCCCCTCTCCCGACTTCTCAACGCATTACCGCGCCACGCGTCCGTGGGGCCACGTGCAGCTCGCGGGAATCGTTCGCATCATTCGCTGGGACGACCTGGTCGATGACCAGATCGACCTGAGTGGAAAAGCGACCGGCTGGGGCGTCGACCTGACGTCGAACATCAAGCTCGGCGCGGATACGGTGCACCTCGGCGCCGTCTACGGCGAAGGCATCGAGAACTACATGAACGATGCGCCGATTGACGTGGCGACGGTGCCGAATCTCGGCAACCGCGTGACGCCGATCCGCGGGAAGACGCTGCCCATTCTCGGTCTCGTCGCGTTCTACGACCGCACGTGGAGCGACAAGTGGACGAGCAGCGCCGGCTACTCACGCGTCGACATCGACACGACGAGCGGACAGCTGCCGAGCGACTTCAAACGCGGTGAGTACGCGCTCGGCAATCTCCTCTATTACCCGGTGAAGAACGTGCTGGTCGGGGGTGAGTTCCAATGGGCCCGGCGCGACAACCACTCGGATGGATTCCGTGTGGACGATAAGCGCGTGCAGTTCTCGTTCAAATACAGCTTTTCGTACAAGGTGGGAGGTCAGTCATGAAGGGTGAGATGCGAGTGGTGCGCGCATGGCAGGCCGCGGCGCTGGTAGCCGCCGCGATCGCGGTGGGCACCCTCCCCGCCGGCGCCCAGGCCGACGTGCAATCCGTGGTGTCCGCGGCGTTCGCGAAATACAAGGACCTCAAAGAAGGGAAGAACGCCGACTACATTCCGGCGCTGGCGCATGTCGATCCGAACATGTTCGGCATCGCCGTGATCGGCCGCGACGGCAAGGTCTACAGCGCCGGCGACATCAACACGGAAGTGTCGATCCAGTCGATCTCGAAGGTCTTCACCATGGCGCGCGTCATCCAGGATGAGGGGCCGCAGTCGATCGAGAAGACGATCGGCGTCGACGCGACGGGCATGCGTTTCAACTCGATTGTCTCGGTAGAGCTCAGTTACAAGCTCGCTGGGGGACCCGAAATGAATCCGCTCGTCAATCCGGGGGCGATTGCGGCGACGAGCATGGTCGAGGGGGCGACGGGCGACGCGGTGTGGACGAAGATTATCAACACCTACAGTGACTTCGCCGGCCGTCCGCTGAGCGTCCTGCAGGACGTCTACAAGTCGGAGTCGGACACCAATCAGCGCAACCAGGCGATCGGGATGCTGATGCACGCCTACGGGTACATCAAGAAGAACCCGCAGCAGGCGACCGATCTCTATACGCGCCAATGCTCGGTCGGCGTCAACGCGAAGGATCTTGCGACGATGGCAGCAACACTCGCGTTCGGCGGACGCAATCCACTGACGGGGCGGCAGGCAATCGCCGCCGACAACGTGCCGTACGTCCTGGCGGTCATGGCCACAGCCGGACTGTACGACGATTCAGGCAAATGGCTGTATCACACCGGGCTCCCGGCCAAGAGCGGCGTCGGCGGTGGCATCATCGCGGTGGCGCCCGGCAAGTACGGAATCGCCGTCGTCTCTCCTCCATTGGATGAAGCCGGCAACAGCGTGCGTGCCCAGCGCACGATCGAGGAGATCGCGCGCGCGCTGCAGCTGAATCCCTACGCCTCGAAGCCGTCGCGTTCGGTCACGCAGGCAGCAGAGGCTGCTCCGTCTCGATGAACCGGTGGTGCAGAGCGCGGACGGCTTCCTCCGTCCGCGCGCGCGGCACCATCCACGTGATGCGGAATGATGATGTCGCGATCATCGACGGCGTTATCCCGTTCTCTTCGAGCAGCGCCGACCCCTTGCGAACGTTCGCATAGCTCGCATTGATGCCGGCGCCCACAGCGCTGACGGCCGCCAGGCCATCGACGAGGCGCGCTTGTCCGCCGAAATGCGACTGCAGCTCGGCGCGAAGACGCGGTTCGTCGTGCAGGTTCTCCCGAGAGATCACCATGTCGACGCGCTTGTCGAAGACGTGCAGCTGCTTGCCGGCGACGCTACGCTCGTCAAGGAGCGCGAGGACGTCGGAAGCCTTCGCTTCCGCTTGCAGGACGATCACATCTTTCTCGCTCGCGACCCCCACCACCGAGCCGGGCATACGCGGCGGCGATCGCCGGACAACGGTCCCGTCGGTTGAGGCGTCGATGCCTGGCAGCGGACCGGCGGTTGCGCGCGCGTAAATGGCGATGCCTTTCTCTTTCGCGAATTCGACCGCCTGTGCGTTGAGCACCTTGGCGCCTGCTTCGGCCATCTCCTGCGTCTCTTCGTACGAAAGCGTCGCGATGCGGCGCGCCGTGGGCACCACCCGCGGATCCGCTGAATAGACCCCGTCAACGTCCGAGCAGATCTCGCAGTAGTCCGCATCAAGCGCCGCAGCCATGGCAACGGCGGTCGTATCGCTGCCGCCGCGGCCGAGTGTCGTCACCTCTTTCTTGTATGACACCCCCTGATACCCGGCGACGACGACAATTTTTCCGCGCGCCAGCTCGTCTTGCACGCGAAACGGACGCACCTCGATGATGCGCGCGTCGATGTGGCGATCATTGGTGATGATCCCGGACTGGCTGCCGGTGAAGCTGATGGCATCGCCGCCGAGCTCGTGGATGGCAAGCGACAAGAGCGCCATTGAAATGCGCTCGCCGGCCGACAGCAGCATGTCCAGCTCACGGCGCTGCGGATTTGGCGACACCTTTTTGGCCATCGCCAGCAGGTCGTCCGTCGTATCGCCCATGGCGGACACAACGACAACGACGTGATGGCCCTTCGCGCGCGTGCGCATGACGCGGTCGGCGACACGCTTGAGCTTCTCGACGTCCGCCACGCTGCTTCCACCGTACTTCTGAACGATGACCGCCATGAGCGAGAGCATAATGGACAACGGAGGGACGGCATGAACCTTCGCACCAGCGGCTTAGCTCTGCTGCTGTCGTTTCTCGTGATCGCGCCCGGCGCGGCGCAGCAGGCGCCGGTGCGCCAGCCTGACGTGGTGTTTGTTCCCACGCCAGCGGACGTGGTTGACGCGATGCTCAAGCTCGCGAAGGTCACACCAAACGACGTCGTCTACGACCTCGGATCAGGCGACGGCCGCATCGTGATTGCCGCGGCGAAAACCTACGGAGCACGTGGTGTTGGCATCGACATCGATCCAGAGCGAACGCGCGAGGCGACGGCAAACGCGCGCGCTGCGGGTGTGTCGGACAAGGTGATGTTTGTCACCGAGGACGTTTTAACGGCGGATATCAGCCCCGCGACGGTGGTGATGCTGTATCTGTCGCCGTCGTTCAACTCGCGTCTGGCGCCAAAGCTGATGAAAGAGCTGAAGCCGGGCACGCGTGTTGTCTCGCACGCCTTCGACATTCCGGGTTGGAAGCCCCAGCAGCGCATCGTCGTGAGTGACCGGCCTGTCTTCCTCTGGACGGTCGCGCCGGCCTCGACCCGGCGTTAGCGCCGCTTGATCCGACCAGAGTGGTCGGATTAGACTTTTCTGCGACTCAATCTCATTTCCAAGAGACGGACATGCTACAGGCCTTTGTCATTACCCTGCGGGAGGGACTCGAAGCCTTCCTGATTGTTGCCATCAGTCTTGCCTATCTGCGCAAGTCGGGCCGCGCCGAGCTGACCCGCGCGGTTCATGCCGGCATCGCTGTGGCGCTCGCCATCAGTGCGGTCGGCGGATACGTGCTTTACAACGCCGCGAATCAGGAGCTGCTCGAGGGACCACTTGCGCTCGTCGCAGCGGTTTCGGTTGCCTGGCTCGTCATCCACATGTGGCGGGCGGGTCGTCACATGAAAGGCGACATCGAACAGCGCCTCGCCTCGTCCAGCGTTCGCGCGGGTGCCGGCGCCTTCATCGGCGTTTTCCTCTTTACCGTGCTGATGGTGTCGCGTGAGGGGATGGAGACGGCGCTGCTGCTGATGCAGCTGAAAGAGACGCTGCATCTCGCGCTCGGCGCGGCGCTCGGATTCGGCGGCGCCGCCGCTGTCGCATCGCTCTGGTCGCGCTACGGCCATCGCGTGAACCTTGGACTCTTCTTCCAGGTCACGGCCATTTTCCTTTTCGTCTTCGTCGTGCAGCTGCTCATTTCCAGCGTCCACGAAATGTCCGAGCAGAACATGATGGGTGCGCTCAGCCAGCCCATTCACGACGCCACCGAGTCGTGGGGGCCCGACAGCGCGTTCGGACACGCGCTGACGTACTCGCTGGTTCTGCTGCCCGCCGCATGGCTCGCGTTCAAGGCCCTGCTTGGCGGCGGCTCGCACAAGCCGCGGCCAACTACGGCCGCGGCGCGCTGATTCCATCCGGATGGCCGCCGCCAGACCGCCGCTTGTCGCCGAGCTGGTATGGACTGGCGATCTTTGCTTCGACGCGACCAGCGGCACGACAACGACCATCGTCGATAGCGACGGCAGGCGAGGGCCATCGCCGCCGCAATACGCCGCAGTCGGCCTCGCCGGCTGCATGGCGGTTGATGTCGTTGACATCCTGCGCAAGGGACGGCATGCGTTAACAGGCCTTCGCGTGACTTTTACCGGCGACCGCGCCGAGCACCCACCTCGCCGCTTCGTGCGGATCGATCTGCGCTTCGAGGTTCAGGGCACGGTGCCGCCGGAAGCGGTCGAACGCGCCATTGCGCTCTCGCGCGAGAAGTACTGTTCGGTCTTCCATTCCTTCCGCCAGGACATCGCGTTCAGCACCAGCTTTACCGTCACGCCATGAGGCGCGGCTACATCGACTGGCTTCGCGGTGTGTCCGTCGTCATCATGATTGAGGCGCACACACTCGATGCGTGGACGCGGCTGGATGCGCGGCACAACAGCGCCTACGGCTGGGCGATGATCGTCGGCGGATTCGCCGCGCCCAGCTTCATGTTTCTGGCAGGTATTGCGCTGACACTCGCCGCCGGTTCACGGCTGCGACGCGGGAAGACGCCCGACGAAGCGGCCGCACTGGCGCGTCGGCGCGCTCTGCAGATCTTCGGCCTCGCGTTTTTGTTCAGGCTTCAGTCGTGGGTGATCAGCGGCGGCGACCCAGTGCAGGCGCTGCTGAAGGTGGACATCCTCAACATCATGGGCCTGTCGATGCTCGCGGCGGCGCTGCTGTGGGGGATTGGCCGCTCGCGATGGGATCGATTCATGTGGATGGCCTTGGCGACGATCGCCATCGCCATGGTGACGCCCCTCGTTCGCGCCACGCCGCTGCTTGCGCCCCTGCCGGACCCGATCGAATGGTATTTCCGTCCGATTCCGGGACGGGGCACGTTTACGTTGTTCCCATGGGCGGGTTTTCTGGTCGGCGGCGTCGCCGTCGGCGTCCTGCTCGATGCGGCGAGAACGCCTGATTCAGAACGACGCCTCAATGTCATCTTTGCCGGTGCCGGTATGGCCATCGCGGCCGCCGGCTACGCGACGTCATTTCTTCCAGCGATCTATCGGGAATCTTCATTCTGGACAACGTCACCGACATTCTTTTTCCTGCGTCTCGGCATCCTGATCCTGTCGCTGCCGGTGGCCTACGCGTGGAACGCGGCGTGGAGCGGCCGATCGGTCCTGCAGGAGTTCGGCCGCGCGTCGCTGTTCGTCTACTGGATTCATGTGGAGCTCGCCTACGGCGTGTTGACCGGTCCCATCCACAAGAGCCTGACGCTCGGTCAGGCGTTCACCGCCTACACGCTGTTTACGATTGCCTTGTTTGGCGCGGCGAAACTGAAGGATCAGGTCGTGGACTGGTGGAACACAGGGCGCCTGCAGCCAAGCGGCGCGCTTTGATCAGAACGCCATCATGTAGGTCATCTTCGCAATCAGCGAGCGATCCTGCATCAGGCCCGTGTGCTCGTCCCGGTGCTCGTTGTAGACGAAGAAAATGTCGCTCAGCGGACGATGGATCACATTGAAACGGATGTTCGAGCTGAGCTGATGCGTGTCGGTGCTGTATTGCAGCAGCGCGTTGAGAAACATCTTCGTATTGAAGTTGTAGTTGACGCGCGCGGTCGTCAGCGTCGACAGATACGACACCGTCGGCAGCGAGATGTCGTTCCACTGCATCGTGAGCGTCGCGTTCATCTTCTCGTTCGGCCGGAATTCGGGACCGAACGCATACGACCGGCGATAGCCGCCGTAGAACGGACCGATGCTGTAGCGGAAGTTCGACGCCAGACGTGAGGCACCGTTGGTTCGGTAGTAGAAGAAGTACTCGTTGTACTCGTAGCGGCCCGGAAGGATGCGGGCGCCACGCGCGTTGTTCAGCACGAACGGCGCGCGAATGACCTCAACATTCGTATTGATGCCAGGCTCGATGCCCGCGCCGTCGGACAGGTTGATCGACAGGTGGAAGTCTTGCTGCCGCTGGTCGAGCGCATTGCCGTCGAGACGGTTTGACTGCTGCATAATCCAGTGAGGACCGACTTCACGGATGTAGTGCGGCAGCCATTTCGGCCGGAGCGATCGCCAGATCTGTGTGTAGGTGTCGCGAACGCCGACGCGCGGAACGAAGCCGAGCTCGTCGTTGAAACCATCGCCGATAGTTGTATAGCGCAGCGTTGTGCGCCACTGCCGGTTGGTGAACTGGACGTTGCCTCGCGCCGTAATTGAATTGGCTCTTGGCGCCGTGAGCTGGAGCGGCGAAAACGACTTCGCGGCGAACCCGGTGAGTTGCAAGTTGCCGAAGCGGAAGTTCGCGTCGGCCCCGGCGAGGCGGTTGAAATTCGGACCGTTCACTTCCTTGTCGAGCACGATCGCGCCGATATCGGAGTTGGCGAACACATCGCGGCGAAGGCGGATCGCCGAGAAGTTCGTCGCGGGAAAGCCGCTGTCCTCACGCTGCTGGATGTTCAGCAGGCCAATCGAGTAGGCGCCCTGTCGGCCGCTCAGGCGCGTGCCACCGAGAATCGGCAGCGAGTTGCCGCTATCGGACAGACCGATGCGTCGCGTGAAGAACATTCGCAGGTCCTGCGGCTGATTGCCGCGGCCGCCAAATGCGTTGTTGCCGCCTCCGCCCCCGCTGTCATTGCCGAAGGCGAACAACCCCTGGTTTTCCAAAAAGAAGTCGCGCTTTTCGGGAAAGAAAAGGCTGAAGCGGGTGAGATTGACCTGCTGCTCGTCGGCTTCGACCTGCGAGAAATCGGTGTTCACCGTGAAGTCCCAGACGAGGCCGCTGGTTACGCCGTACTTCACGTCGACGCCGGCCTGCGCATCGCCGGACATCGATGACGTCGAGACACGACTGCCGCTGGTGAGACCGTAGGGCTTGACGCGGATGTTCTTGCCGGCGTGCACGCCGCGCAGCCCCTCGAGCGTTCCAGCCATCGAGATGCGCTCGATGTCGTAGATGCGCGGCAGCGGCGCCCAGTAGCTATCCTCGTTCAGCCGGCGCATTTTGCGCTGGAAGTTGATACCCCAGACCTGCTCGTCGTCGCCGCTGAACTTCAATGTTCGGAATGGAATCCAGATTTCGGCAACCCAGCCGTTTTCGGTCATCTGCGTCTTCACGTCCCAGATGCCATCCCAGTTCGCGTTGTTGTCGCGTCCTTCGCCGGCTACCTGTGAGTCCCACTTGGCGCCAGCAGGATTGGTCATGAATTCGTAACCATTGCGGCCATCGTGGAAGGTGTCGAGGACGATGCGGAAACCGTCGTTGCCGTCCTTGTTGTAGTCCTTCTTCAGGTCGTTGAGAACGATCTTCGACGGTTCCATGTCGTGTGCGAACACGCCGAAGTAGAGCGCGTCATCGGTATAGAGCACGCGCACATCAGTGTCGTACGTCGCCGGGTTGCCTTCGTGCGGATCGTTCTGAATGAACCCGTTGGCGATGGGCGCTTCGCTCCACGCCGGCTCATCGAGCGCTCCGTCGAGCGAAATGGAGCCGCTGGCGCGAATCGCCGTGATGCGCTTCTCGAGGTGAATCGTGTCGTAGTTGATCACCTCGGACGGGGGCCTGGCGGCTGGACGGGCCGCGGCGTCAGGCCGCCCGGCGGCGGGGATAGCGGCGGTCCCGGTGGCGATGTTTTGTCCGATGGCGTTTCCGGCGAAGAGCACAACTATGGCGAAAGCGTACGGCGCGACGAATCGGTGCATGGGAAGCGGAAATTATACTTTGTAAGTATCTGCTTCAAAAGGAGATTTGCCTCATGTAGGGCGATGAAACCGCGAAAAGAAGTGCAAAAAATCATTGAGATTCGCGCGGGCAGATGACTACAATTCGCAGCTTTCCTAAGCCGCGTCGGGCGGTCCAGGAGGGGAAACCGGAATGATCAACGTGGCTGCGATCCGGATGCAGCAGTTTGGCGTGCAGTTCTACCAGGCGGCGCTCACCGCCGAGGACATCGACAAGCTCGTACGCTTCGAGGTGCTCAGCTACGGCGATTCAGGACAACAGCCGGTGCGGGGCGGCAAGAAGAAGGCGCCGTCGAAGGTGAACTGGGACCTCCTCGAGCGAAGGATTGCCTCGAGCGAGAAAGCGTATCAGCGCCAAATCATCCGGCGAAAGATCGACGAACTCGTCGCCTACTACGAGCAATGCCGCCAGGCCCAGGATCTGCCGTCGATTCCAGGCGCCGTGATTATCTCGTGCGACGAAAAGTTGGCGTTCGAGCCGGTGGACGGCGGATCTTCGGTCGGTCGCCTGAAGGTTCCGGAGCGCGAAGGGATCCTGCGAGCCATTGACGGCCAGCACCGCCTGCTGGCGCTGCACGCGGACATCGACAACATCCGCGACCACGATTTCACGGTCCCCGCGATTATTTTCGACCGTGTGCCCGAAGATCACATCGTGCAGATGTTTGTCACGATCAATGCGAAGCATACGCGCCTCAATGCGTCGCATCTAGTCAGTCTGTCGGGCCGGCAGCTCTATCGCGACGATGCGCTCGCGGCGGCACATGACGTAGTTCGCGCGCTCAACGACAAGGAAGACTCGCCGCTGCACGGAGAAATCAAGCTGCTCGGCGTCGGCCGTGGCCGTGTGGCGCAGGCGCCGATCGCGCAGGAACTGAAAAAGCTGTTCGGCGGTGACGCCTTCGGCGGGCCGCGTAAATCGGCGGATTTCCGCGAGGAAAGCAAGCGCTTCTTCGTGAACTATTTCAAGCAGATCTCGATGGTTTTCGGCGCCGCGTGGGGCGGCCGCAAATACAGCATCAAGACGGCCACGGCACTCCGCGCATTCATCCGCGTGTCGCCGGATGTGGTACGGCGCCTTGATCAGGATCACGCCGATCGCGGCGACTACCGGGCCATCGGTCGCGTCATCGCGCCGTGGGGCCGTCGCATCGGCGACCTGAGATTTGAAACGGAAGGCGCGTGGAAGCGTAGCGGTACCACCGTCGAAACGCTGGCGCGCGAGCTCAAGCTGGCCTTGGAATACCCGGAAGGCGCAGGGGTCTAAAAAACAAAACCCACCGTCGCGCTTTCGCGCTCCGGTGGGTAAACCGGATAGGGCGCCCGAAGGCGCCCCTTCCTGGTAGTCGACCTGGCTCCCCCCAGCATTTACGGCGCCCTGCCGTAAACCACAGGCCGACGGGCCGTCCTCAGGGCAACGGATGTGCCGGTCAGATTCCCGAGCAAAATCGCACTTCCAGCCGACGGCCGGTTTCAGGAATGTGGGAAGAATTACAAGGGTGTTCAGAGATACGTCAGAAATGGCCGTCGATCTCAACGCCGACGTCGGCGAGGAGTGTGGACAGGATGCCGCCCTTATGCGGTGCATCTCGTCGGCGAACGTGGCGTGCGGATTACATGCTGGTAATCGCGCGGTCATGCGCGAGACCGTCCTGCTTGCACAGAAGTTTGGCGTCGCGGTCGGCGCGCACCCGGGTTTCGATGATCGCCATCACTTCGGACGTCGCGATCTGCACCTCTCCCCGGAGCAAATTACCGCCCTCGTCGTGCAGCAGATCGAAGTGCTTGCGGAAATTGCCGTCAATTATGGTATCCGCCTGCAGCACGTCAAACCGCACGGCGCGCTATACAACATCGCCGTTCGGGACCGGACCGTCGCAGAAGCAATCGCACTCGCCACCGCATCGGTGGACAGCGCATTGATCATCATGGGGCTGCCCGGGTCGGAGCTGGTGGTCGCGGCGCACGCGGCAGGGCTGACCGCCGCGCGTGAGGCATTCGCAGATCGCGCTTACCGTGCTGACGGCACTCTGGTGCCGCGCACCGAGCCGGGGGCCGTCATTCACGATCCCGACGAGGTCCTGGCCCGTGTCGTGCCGCTTGCCCGGAGAGCCGACGTCGACACCATCTGCTTGCACGGCGATACGCCTGGCGCAGCGGAACTGGCGTTACGCGTCCGCGCCGAACTCCAGACGGCGAACATTGCGGTGACGAGTCTATCCGCGGCGCTCGGCAACCAGCGCCCGTCGTAACACCTTTCCGACCATCGTCTTCGGCAGCTCGGATCGGAATTCGACCTGTGCGGGCACCTTGTAGGGCGCGAGACGCTCGCGGCAGTACATGCGCAGCTCTTCGGCCGTCGCGCTCTGACCAGGTTTCAATACCACCCAGGCATGGGCGACCTCACCCTTGGTCGCGTCGGGCACACCGGCTACGCCGACTTCCAGCACGGCGGGATGTGTTGCCAGTACTTCCTCGATCTCGCGCGGCCACACCTGGTAGCCGCTGGTCTTGAGCAGGTCCTTCTTCCGATCGACGATGAAGATGAAGCCGTCGGCGTCCATGCGCGCGAGATCGCCGGTGTGCACCCATGGTCCGCCGGGGCCGTGCGTTCGCAGCGTGTCGGCCGTCTCTTTCGGGTTGTTCCAGTACTCGACCATGTACTGCGGCGCGCGCAGGAGCATCTCTCCAACTTCATCGACACCCATCTCGCGCTCGCCATCGTCCGCGTCCACGATGCGCACTTCGACGTCGGGCAGCGGCACGCCAATCGAGCCGATCTTGTTCGTGCCCTGCACCGGGTTGACGCAGCACGCCATCATCCCTTCCGTCAGAGAGTAGCCTTCAACGATCCGCGCCCCGGTCGCTGCTTCGAACTGCCGCTTCGTCTCGGCCATCAGCGCCGCTGCGCCCGAGAAGCACAACTTGATCGAGCTCAGATCGACTTTGCCGGCGCGCACGTGCGGATGATTGAGAATGGCGGTGTAGAGCGTCGGCACGCCATTGAAGAACGCCGGTCTGTCGTGGCGGATTGTCTTCAACAGATCGTTGATGTCGCGCGGATTCGGCACGAGCGACAGCGGATTCGGTCCGGTGAACGCGAGCGGCTGCACGCCGACGTTGGCGTAGACGTGGAAAAGCGGCAGCGGCAGCATGATCGAGTCGATCCACGGTCGCTTGGCGGACTTCGTCCACTCGTACAACTGCATGCCTGCTGCGACGTAATGCCGGTGGAGGCCAACAACGCCCTTCGGCGTTCCGGTCGTTCCGCCGCTCGACAGGATCACTGCTCGGTCGTCGCCACTGACCACGGCTGCCGTCGGCTTTGCGCCGCGATGCTGCGTCATCAGCTCCTGCAGCCAGTGATCGCCGTGCGCAATGGAGATGCGGTGCCCGGTCTGCTTCTCCTTGAAGAGCGTGAACAGAAGGCGGAGCACCGGCGGCAGGTACTCCTTGATTGACGTGGCGATGACGTTGCGAACGCTGGTCCTCGGCTGAACGTCTTTCAGGCGCGCATAGAAGGGGGTGAGCGTAATGACGGTCTCAGCGCCATTCGCTTGCAGCGCGTTTTCGAGCTCACGCTCGCTATAGGTAGGGTTGATCGGACAGACGATGGCACCAAGCTTCCATGCACCGAATTCGGCGAGAAAGAACTGCGGCGCGTTGGGAAGAATCAGCGCGACGCGATCGCCGTGTCTGACACCGAGGGCAGCGAGCGCCACGGCAAAGGCGTCGCTTTCGCGATGCAGCTGTGCGTATGAAACCTTCGTGCCTTTGAAGAGCAGCGCCGGCCTTCCGCCGCTCTCGCGTGCGAGCGACGCCAGGTAGTCAATAAGGGTTTTGTCGGGGTATGGCTCCAGCGAATGGGCGACGTCCGGGTCGTACTGCTGCAGCCACCGTTTGTTCACCCCAATAGCATTAGCAGAAGAGCCTTCTGCGTGTGCAGCCGATTCTCGGCCTGATCGAAAACGACGGAGGCGGGCGAATCGAGGACTTCGGACGTGACTTCCTCGCCGCGGTGCGCGGGAAGGCAATGCATGAACAACGCACCCGGCGCGGCGGCTTTCATGAGCTGTGGGTTTACCTGGTAGGGCGCGAAAATCTGCTTGCGGCGATCGGTCTCCCGCTCCTGTCCCATCGACGTCCAGACGTCGGTATAGATCGCGTCAACGCCGCGCACTGCCTCGCATGGGTCGTTGAACATTCGCAGCTCGGCGCCGTCGCGCGCCGCCCCGGCGGCGGATTTGACGACCTGCGGCGGAAGCTCGTAGCCGCGCGGCGAGGCGATATGAAACGGCAGGCCGAGCAGCGCCGAGGCATGCGCCAGGGATGTCGCGACGTTGTTGCCGTCGCCGACAAACGCGATACGGCGGCCGCGCATCGATCCCCAGCGCTCCTGCAGCGTCATCATGTCGGCCAGTGCCTGGCAGGGATGCTGCTCGTCGCTGAGCGCGTTGACAACATGCAGATCGGGCGCCGCAGCGGCCATCGCGGCCGCTTTTTCCTGCGCATACGTCCGCACCACAAGCGCGTGCACCCATCGCTCCAGGTTGCGTGCGACGTCCTCGAGCGGCTCGCGTTGGCCGTCAGCGAACTCTGAGGGCACGTGCAGCGTCTCACCGCCCAGCTCTTTCACCGCGATCTCAAACGTCGAGCGCGTGCGCAGCGAAGGCTTTTCGAAGAGCATCGCGACGTGCTGGCCCGACAGTGTCGTCGCCGTCGGCGCCTGACGGCCAAGCCGTCGATCGGCTTTGATCTGCCGCGACAGCTCGAGCAGCCGCACGAGATCGCGCGACGACAGATCGAGGACCGACAGGAAATCCTTCGTCATCGCCACGCCGACCTCGTTAGGTCCGGTATTCGCCATTGATGCGCACGTACTCCGCGCTGAGATCGCAGCCCCAGATGGTGGCGCAGGCGGCGCCGCCGCCCAGACTTACTTCGATGTCCACCGTGTCGCGCTTGAGAATTTCAGCAGCCTTGGGCGACGACTCGTCGTGCGGCAAGCCATTTTCGAACAGCAGAATGCCGCCGACGCGCACGGTCACCTTTTGCATGTCGAACGTCACGCCAGACCGTCCCGCGGCGGCGACGATGCGGCCCCAGTTGGGATCTGCGCCGTGCACCGCCGTCTTGACGAGCGGTGAGTTGGCGATCGTGCGCGCCACCTGGCGCGCGTCATCGATGGTGCGTGCGTCGTACACGCTGACCGCCATGACCTTCGTCGCGCCCTCGCCGCCTCGAACGATGCCGAGTGCAAGAGGTTCGGAAACCGACAGCAGGCCGTCGAGGAGCGCGGGATAGAGCTCCTCGTCAATGGCGGTGCCGCTGCTCCCCGATGCCATTGCAAACAGCGAGTCATTTGTCGAGCACTCGCCATCTACCGTGATTGCGTTGAAGGTGTCGCGCGCCGATTCGACGAGCGCGCGATGCAGCATCGCCGGCGGCACCTGCGCATCCGTGGTGATGAACCCGAGCATCGTCGCCATGTTCGGCTCGATCATTCCCGACCCCTTTGCCATCGCACCGACGACAAACGATCCGCGTGACGTCGTCACCCGGACCGAATGCTCTTTCGGGAATGGATCGGTGGTCATGATCGCCCGCGCCGCTTCGCCGCCGCTGCCGCGCGCGAGCGCCGAACACGCCTGCTGGATACCGGGAATGACGCGCTCCATCGGTAGTCCCACGCCAATGACGCCAGTCGATGCAACGAGGACGTGCTCCGGCGGGCATCCCAGCGCGTCGGCCACTTGCTCGGTCATCCGCTTCGCATTCGCCAGTCCTTCGGCACCCGTGCACGCGTTTGCGCATCCGCTGTTGACGACGATGGCGCACCCAACGCCGTGCGTTGCTTCGAGGTGCTGCTTGGAAACAAGCACCGGCGCAGCCTGCGCGAGGTTCGTCGTGAAGATACCGGCCATCGAGGCGAACGTGTCCGTGGCGATGACAGCGAGGTCCAGGGCGCCGGGCTTTGCCTTGATCCCACAGTGCAGCGCCGCCGACTTGAAGCCGGTTGGCGCCGTGATTCCACCGTCAACAGGAGTGATGGAAGTCTGCCGCGCCGCCGGCATCACGTCAGCCATGCAGGGCAGCCAACGGAACGCAGGCGTTCCGCGCGCGCTCGAGGGAGCGCACCACCGCGTACTGTCCGCAGCGGCGGAACTGGCTGCAGGACTTGCAGTCGGTGGCGATCTTCTCGGGAAGCCACGCGTGCGGCACGATCGAAAACCCGAGGTGAACGAAGTACGACGGCGAGTGCGTGAAGGCGCACAGCTTCTCGAACCCTGCGACCGTGGCGCGCCCTACCAGCTCGTCGACGATGCGTCGGCCGACGCCACGGCTGCGTGCTTCACGGCTGACGGCAAACGAACGGACTTCCGCGACGGATCGGCTGAGCGGCGCCAATTCTGCGCACGCAACGACTTCGTCATCCTGCACCGCGACGACGAAGCGGTGCGCGTGGACGCGGATCTCGTCGAACTCGCGCGCAAGCAGGTGGCCTTCGGCAAGGTGCTCGTCGATGAGCTCGTGGATCGCATCGGCATCGTCGGACGTGGCGTTGCGCAGAGCGATCGGTGCGTCGCTGATGCGCCGTGTCCGAATCCCGAATCCCGAATCTCGAATCCCCGTCAGCGGCAGAAGCATTAGGCCGACACCTCCGTCTGCACTGTGGCGAACACTTCGTCAAGGATGTCCACGGCTTTGTCGATGTCTGCCGCTTCAACGGTCAGCGGCGGCAGCATGCGTACGACCTTCTCGTTGGTGCGGTTGACGAGCAGTCCGCGCTCCCGCGCGGTATCCACAATGGGCCCGGCATCGATCGCCAGCTGCAGTCCTTGCATCAGCCCGACGCCGCGCGTTTCGACGATGACCGGATGCTTCAGCGCCAGCGCGCGCAGCTTGCGCTCGAACTGCGGACCGACGGCGTTGACGTGTTCGAGCAGGCCGTTCTCCATCAGCTGCTCGAGAAAAAACAGCGCCGCGCGGCAGGCGAGCAGGTTGCCACCGTAGGTAGTGCCGTGATCGCCTGGCGAAATCGCCTGCGCGACGCGCTCGGACATGAGGATGGCGCCGACCGGCACACCACTGCCGAGCGCTTTGCCGACGCTCACCAGATCCGGCTCGAGGCCGAGGAGCGGGAAGTAAAACGGATATCCCGTGCGACCAAGGCCCGTCTGCACCTCATCAGCGATG
This sequence comes from Vicinamibacterales bacterium, assembly GCA_035492455.1. Lineage (GTDB taxonomy): Bacteria > Acidobacteriota > Vicinamibacteria > Vicinamibacterales > UBA2999 > Gp6-AA40. The sequence goes on from DATJJE010000070.1 coordinate 96,890, forward strand.
TAGAGCGTCCCGGTGCGGCGGCAGACATCTCTGATCGCCTGGGCGAATTCTTTCGACAGCGGACGGATGCCGCCTTCGCCCTGGATCGGCTCGGCGATGATGGCAGCCGTTCTGTCGGTTACCGCGGCCTGCAGCGATGCAATGTCGCCCGGCTTGACGAACGTGACGTCGGCGACGAGCGGCTGAAACGGCGTGCGGTAGTGCTCGTCCCACGTGACCGAGAGCGAACCCATCGTGCGGCCGCCGAAGGCGTTTTCGAGCGCGACAAATGCCGAGCGCTCCTTGTTGCCGTTCGTATACCAGTAGCGCCGCGCGAATTTGAGGCAGCCTTCGACGGCTTCCGTGCCGCTGTTAGCGAAGAAGGCGCGCGCCATTCCGGACATCGTCGTCAGACGCGCGGCCACCTGCCCCTGCAGCGGGTGGTAATACAGATTCGAGGTATGCAGGAGCGTTGACGCCTGATCCGCGATCGCGGCGGCGAGTCCGGGATGCGCGTGGCCGAGCGAGGTGACGCCGATGCCGGAGATGAAGTCGAGATACTCGCGGCCGTCGACATCATAGAGGCGCGAGCCACTGCCGCGTACGAAGGCGACCGGTTGACGCTTGTAGGTCGTCACCACGTGCTGCGCTTCGAGCGCCTTGATCCCGTCGAGCGTCCACTTCTTCATCGCACCACCTGCGTGCACCCGGCGAGCGGCCCTTTCGCCGCTGCCAGCGCGTCCAGCTTGACCTCGCGCCCGTTGGCGATGAGCACATCGCCCACGCCCTTTCGAAGCGCCGCGCGGCAGGCCTCGAGCTTCGCGACCATGCCTCTGTTCGCCGTGCCCGCTTTAATCATTTGCGCAGCGCGGCGCGAATCGAGGCGGGCAATCGTCTGCCCGGCTTCGTCGAGCACGCCGGATGTTCCTCCGGCAATGACGAGCCGTTTCGCACCGAGTGATGATGCGAGGTGCGCCGCCAGCGTGTCGGCGTTCACGTTCAGGAGTTGTCCGTCGCGCGTCGCGCCGATGCAGGCGACCACCGGCACATACCCGCGCGCGAGCAGGTCGGTCAGCAGCTGCGGGGCGCCGTTATTGATCGGCGATCCGACCAGGCCGAGATCGACGCTCGCGCCCGCAACACTGGTCATTGGCTGTGAGCGCTTCATCGTCGCCACTGCCGCGTCGGCGCCGGTAAGCCCGACCGGACGCCCACCCGCCTTGCGCAGTGCGGCGACGAGCCGTGTGTTGATGGCGCCGGCAAGCACGGCCACGACGACGTCGAGCGTTCGCGCGTCCGTGATGCGCAACCCGTCGACCTGCTGTTTTGCAATGCCGGCCGTGGCGAGCGCCGAATCGATTTCACGCCCGCCGCCATGCACCACCACCAGAGACGTTCGCTGTGCGAGCGCAGCGATGCCGTTCGCCAGGCGAACGAGATCGTCAGGCTGCTCGAGCAGCTCGCCGCCTAGTTTGAGCACGAACCGAACTTTGCTGCGCGCCGCCATCAGAGCAGACCCGTCCGCTCATCGAGGCCGAGAACGATATTGAGGTTCTGCACGGCCTGCCCCGCGGCGCCTTTCACGAGATTGTCGAGAACAGCGATGAGCGCGGCGCGGTTGCGCGACTCATCAACCTTCCACCCGATATCGCAGAAGTTCGTATGCGCGACGTGCTTGATCTCGGGGAGCGCAGCACCCGTCAGCCGCACGAACGCGGCCTCGGCATAGGCGTCCTCCAGCGTTTTCGCCATAAGCGCCTCGGTCGTTCCCTTCTTCAGCGAAACGTAGATCGTTTCGAGGATGCCGCGGTCGAGCGGCACGAGATGCGGAACGAATGTGACCTCGCGCTGCAGCTCCTGTTCGATCTCGGCGTTATGCCGGTGCGAGAAGACGCCGTAGGCGGCAACGCTGCCGTGGTTCTCCGAGAAATGCGTGCGGTCGGTCGGCGCCTTACCCGCGCCGGAGACGCCGGACTTCGCGTCCACGATAACCGAGCCCTCGATCAGACCCGCATCGGAGAGTGGCTGCAGCGCCAGCAGCGCCGCGGTTGGGTAGCAGCCAGGGCACGACACAAGCCGCGCAGTCCTGATTGCCGCCGCATCGCGTTCGGGCAGACCGTACACCGTGCCGGGCGGCAGCGCCGTCGTCGCCGGATACCAGCGCAGGCGATCGGCGGCCTCGCGGATACGAAACGCCCCGGACAGATCGATGACGCGCACACCGCCTTCCAGAAGCTTCGGCGCCAGCTCCGCCGAGGCCGCCTCGGGCAGGGCGAGGAACACAATGTCGGCGGACGCAACGAGCCGATCCACGTCCAGCGCGACCACCTCGCTGTCCCAGATGCGCGCCAGCGCCGGCATGGGCCGCGGCGTGCTCGTCGATCCCGACGACATCGCCGTCGTCAGGGTGACGGCTGGATGCCGCGCCAGAATGCGCACCAGCTCCTGTCCGGCGTAGCCGGTCGCGCCGGCGATCGCCACGCGCGTCTTCGGCTGCTGCCCGCTCGCGCTGCTCTGGCTGCGCTGCTGCTCGCTGCCTTGTTGCCTGTGTTTCTCCCCGGCGGGGACTGCTACGGCCATTGTCTCCTTACGATCCCGTAAAAGAATATTTATACATTCGCATGCATAATCAGTCAAGAGTTTGGTGTATTCTGAAAAGCGTGAAACCGCGCCGCCAGTCGGTCATTCTCGACGTCATTCAGCGCTCGCCGGTGCGCAGCCAGGAGCAGCTGCGGCGCAGTCTGCGCGCCGCCGGGTTTGACGTGACTCAGGCGACGCTGTCGCGCGACATCCGCGAGCTCGGGCTCGTCAAGGGCGGCGTTGACGGCGCCTATCAGGCGCCGGGCAAACCGGTCGCGCCGAACGGAAAGACGGCGGAGAGCATGCTGCAGCGCGCGGTTGCCGAATACCTGCTGCGCGTCGATCGCGTACAGCAGCTCGTGCTGCTGCGGACGGGTCTCGGCCGCGCGCAGGCGCTGTGCGTAACGATCGACGATGCACACCTGCCGGAGGTCGTCGGCACCGTCGCGGGCGAGGACACAGTGCTGGTGATTGCGCCCGACACAAGACGCGCGAAGGCGCTCGTCAAACGGCTCGAACGATTTACCGGGGAGGGACAACCGGCGTGACACAGACCCCCGCGCAGCGGCGCATCGTCATCGCCTGCGCCGGCAGCTCCGACAGTGTCGCGGCCATTCCGCGGCTGGCGGGCGAGTTCGACGCGGAAGTGATCACGGTTACTCTCGACATCGGGCAGGCTCGCGAGCTCGAGGGTGTCCGTCAGGCCGCGCTCGCGGCCGGCGCGGTACGTGCGCACGTTATCGATGCTCGCGAAGAATTCGCACGCGACTGCATGGCAGCGCTCCGCAACGGGCAGCGTCCTTCCGTGATGCCGCTGGTCGCGCGCAAGCTGGACGAGGTGGCGGCCATCGAAGGCGCAACCCCGGTCATCGACTGCGGCGGCTACGACGATGTGGAGACCACCTTGTGGCAGCGTTCACCCGGAAAACCGGAGTTGAACGAGCCGGCGCGGCTGGAAATCGCATTCGAGCGCGGACTGCCCGTGTCGGTGAACGGCGTTCCCATGACGCTCCCTGAAGTCATCGAGAGCGTCGCCACGATTGCGGATGCGCCGCCCGCGGCGATCTTCCAGGCGGTCCACGACGCGCTCGGCAGCACCGCCTCGCACGCGCCTGATGCGATCGTCTGCCTCGAATCGTTCAAAGGCCAGCACCGCGTCCTCTCCGCGCACCATTCATGACACTCTGGTCCGGCCGTTTCGATACGGCGCCCGATCCGGCGGCGTTTGACTTCCAGGTTTCCTTCGGCTTCGATCGCGCGCTTTTCGAAGACGACGTGACCGGCAGCCTCGCCTGGGCCGAGGCGCTGGGAGCCGCGGGCGTGCTGTCGAAGCAGGATGCCGCAGCGATCAAAAAAGGGCTCGAAGAGATTCTTCAGGAAGGCCGCAGGGATCCCGCATACGTTGCCGGGCCCGACGAAGACGTTCACAGCTTCGTCGAGCGCAAACTGGTCGAGAGGATTGGCGACGCAGGCAAGCGGCTGCACACCGGACGATCGCGCAACGAGCAGGTCTCGCTCGATCTGCGACTGTACCTGCGACGTCGCATTCCGCTGCTGCAAGACGCCGTGAAGCGCGTCGTTGCGGCATGCGCCGACCAGGCGGAGCGCGCCGGCGAGGCGCTGATGCCGTCTTACACGCATCTGCGTCGTGCGCAGCCGGTGCTCGTGGCCCACTTCTTTCTGGCGCACGCATCCGCGCTGCGGCGTGACTTCGATCGCCTCGCCGCGGCACGCGCCGATGCTGACGCGTTGCCACTCGGATCCGGCGCGATCGCAGGCACCAGCTACTCAATGGACACTGCGCTCCTGGCCACGCGTCTTGGGTTCTCCCGCGTCGTGCGCAACAGCATCGACGCCTCGTCCGATCGCGACTTCGTTGCGTCGTTCCTGTTTGCGACCTCGCTGGCGATGGTGCATCTCAGTCGCATCGCCGAAGATCTCATCATCTTCACCGGCGACGAGCACGGCTTCTTCGAGCTCGCGGACGCGACCGCGACCGGCAGCAGCATGATGCCGCAGAAGAAGAACCCGGATGCATTGGAGCTCGCGCGCGGAAAGACCGGGCGCGCCATCGGCCGCCTCGCCGGATGGCTGGTGACGATGAAGGGACTGCCGAGCGGATACAACAAGGATCTGCAGGAAGACAAAGAAGCCGTCTTCGAGGCCGAACACACTCTCGGAATCTCGTTCAGCGCTGCGCACGCCGTTATTTCACGCCTTACATTGAACGCACAGAAAGCAGCACAAGCCGCATCCGGACTGCTGCTCGCCACCGACGTCGCCGACTACCTGGCGATCCGCGGGATGCCGTTCCGTCAAGCGCACGAGATCGTGGCTGCGATGGTGCGCCGGTTGGTCGCCGAAGGCCGGGATTTCAGCAGCCTGACGCTCAAGGAATGGAAAGAGGCGAGCGATTTCTTCGGCGACGATGCCCCGCAGGCGGCGACACCGCTGGAATCCGTCTACGCCAAGCGGACGCCGCAGTCCACCAACCCGGACGCCGTGCAGGCGGCATTAAAGGAGTGCAAGAACTGGTTGGCTGCACAGAATTCCACATAGAGATTTGGCTTTTGGGCGTTTCCAAGTAAACTCTGGCTACCGCCGCCTTTTTTTATCCGATCCCGCCTGAAAAGGAACGGCTCCGGGGGAGTTCAATGCAGCAACGCCGGCTTCGGCTCGGTGACATTCTGGACGACTATTGTCCGCGCGAGCGCCGCATCACCAATCATGCGATCGTGGCGATGATTGACGATGAGGTGAAGCAGACGCGCTGCACGACGTGTGATTCGGATCACGAATACAAGCAGGCCCGTGTCCCCCCGCCGCGCCGCAAGAAAGAATCGCTCGCCTCCCCGACACCGACCGATATGGCCGATCACGAACAGCAAGAGCAGCCTGAAGAAGCACCCTTCACCGAACTGCCAGTCGAAGCCGTTGCGGCTGAGGAACATGTCGAAACGGCCGAGATGCCCGCGCATGAAGATGCTGCGCTCACGGAGAATCGCGAAGACGAAGGTCCGGTACATCGTCGATTGATCCGCGCGACGCTGCCGCGTCCGGAGGGTCAGCCTCCGGAACGCAAGGGTCCCGAGTTGACGATGCGGCAGCCAGGCGGCGGCAATCCCCGCCACGGCCGCGGCCGGCGCGGCGCGCGCGGCCCGCAAGGGTCCTTCAACGGACCGATGCGATTCGGCAGCGGAGCACATCAGAATCAATCGCAACCGCGTCACCGTCAGAGCGGCGATCGACCTGGGCCTTCCGGCAATCAACGCGGCGGCCGTTCTCAGGGCCAGCAGCGCGGCCCCGGCCGGAAGCGCGGACGTTGAGCGACTTCACAGGCAAGCTCGGTCTCATCGTCGGTGTCGCCAACAAGCGGTCCATATCGTGGGCGATTGCGCAGGCAACCGCGGCGCGCGGCGCGCGCCTCGCGCTGACGTATCAGGGTCGGTTCGAAGAGCACGTCCACGAGCTGTCGCAAGGGCTGGGGCAGCCGCCGCTCGTGTTGCCGTGCGACGTGAGCTCTGATCAGGACATCGCAGCGGTCTTCGACAGAATCAATCAGGAGTTTGGCGGACTCGATTTCGTGGTGCATGGCGCCGCGTTCGCTCCGCGCGAAGAGCTGTCGCTGCCGTTCTCACAGACGACGCGCGAAGGGTTTCGCGTGGCGCTCGACATTTCGGCCTACTCGCTCATCGCGCTGACACGCGGCGCCGCACCGCTGATGGAACAACGCGGTGGCGGAAGCGTGCTCACGCTGAGCTATCTGGGAAGCGAGCGCGTCTTTCCGAACTACAACGTCATGGGCGTGGCGAAGGCGGCGCTGGAAGCGTCGGTGCGTTATCTCGCCGCCGATGTTGGTAGCCGAAACATCCGCGTGAACGCCATCTCCGCAGGCCCTGTGAAAACACTTGCCGCGGCCGGCATCTCTGGGTTCTCGAGCATCCTTAATGTGTATAAGGAGCGAGCGCCGCTGCGGCGCAACATCGAGACGAATGAGGTTGGCGAGGCGGCAGCATTCCTTCTTAGTAACGCAGCTCGAGGCATTACCGGCGAAGTGCTGATGGTTGACGCCGGCTTCCACATCACAGGTATGTAGCTTGCAGCCCGCCCTCCACCGGAGGGTGCGATGCAAAAGCTCGGCTGTTGCAAGATGACGTTGCTTGCGGCGCTGGTGGCGGTGCCGCTCGTGGCGGGCTGCGGCAAGACGATCGGCGAAACGATCGACGACACGACGATCACCACACGCGTGAAGACGGCGATGCTGAACGATCCGAATGTCGGCGGCACGGGCATCGACGTCGACACTTACAAAGGCGTTGTAACGTTGTCGGGGCGCGTGAAGAGCCAGGGCGAGCACGACCAAGCGCTGGCGCTGGCGCGTCAGGTCAATGGCGTGACGGAAGTGAAGGACGCGCTGCAGGTCATCCCGTAACGTTCCCCCATCCTTCGGTCCGTATCAGTTCGTCCGGGACGCCGAGCTCCTTCAAGGTGGCCGCCGATTCGCTCACAAGCGACGGCGGCCCGCAGACAAAACACAAGGTCGTTTTTGCATCGTGGAGAACGGCTTCGAAGTGGCTTCTGCCAATGCGCCCGCGTCTTCCGCCCCACGACGTATCCGCATCTCGCGTCACCGTCTGATGCAGCTCCAGTCGACCCGCACGTTCGTGCGCACGTAGCTCGTCGACGAACGCGAACTCGTCGCTGCGGCGCGTGCTGTACAGGAGCGAAATCCTTTCCGCCGGATACCGACGCATGACGTGATCGAGCATTGCGCGCACCGGCGCGATGCCGGTGCCGCCGGCCACGAACAACAGGCGCGACTGCTGCAGGGATGAAGGAAATGTGAAGGTACCGATCGGGCCTTCGACGTCGACGAGCGCGCCTGGTGCCGCCCAGCCCAAGTCGCCCGACCCGCCTTCCATCGCGATCAGCAGCTCCAGTACGTGCGTTTCGACAGCGCGCTCGGGCGAGCAGGCAATGGAGAACGGCCGTCGCACGGCTGCACCGTGTGTGCCCACCATCACTGCCTGGCCGGGAAGAAAGTTGAAGGTGTGGCCGCTGAAGTCTATCGACAGCAGGCGCGAGCGCGCAGACGCATGATCAACGCGCGCGAGCGGCAGTGTCAGGAAGGTCACCGCCGCCAGTGTAACCCGCGGAACCCATCGCTTCCGCGCTGCGCAGCCGCGCGCGCGCCGCCTTGCGCTGGCTCTTGTCGCGGTACATGCGGCTGTCGGCTTTCGCAAGCAGCGTCTCGTAGCTGTCACCGTCGTGCGGGAAGACGGCCGCGCCGACACTGATCATCATCGGGATGCGGAGATCCGGCTGCACCTCGAGCTCCACGTTGTCGACCGCGTGCTGCAGCTCCTGACGCTTCGTTTCCGCCTCCTCCCGTCCGCAGCCGGACAGGACGACAATGAACTCGTCACCGGCGTAACGCACGCAGATATCGTACGGGCGAATGGCCGTCCGCAGCACGGTCGCGACCTCGCGCAGCGCGCGGTCGCCGATGTGGTGGCCGAACGTATCGTTGATCTCCTTGAAGTCGTCGAGGTCCATGACCATCAGCGAGACTTCGGCGCCAAGACGATCGGCGCGCGCCAGCTCGCGCGACAGGTGCAGGAACATGAAACGCGTGTTCGGCAGTCCGGTGAGGGCATCCGTCAGCGAATCCTCCTGCGTCTGCTCGAATACCATCGAGTTGTGGATTACCGCGGCCGCCTGCTCGCACACGCGATCGAGGAGCCGCCGGTGATCGTCACGGTAGAAGCTCGGCTCTACGTGGTAGACGGACAGCGTGCCGATGAAGCGATCGCCTACGATCAACGGACAGACGAGCGCCGATTGCAGCTTGGTTTGCTGTGCTGACGCCGCCGCTTCGAGCTCCGCGGCGGGACGTGCGTTCACCAGCGGCCGCCGGTTGCGGGCGACCCATCCACTCAACCCCTGGCCGTCGCGCACGGTGAGACCTTCAAGCGTCTCTGCATCAACCCCGGTCGCGAAACGGCAGCGCAGGCTGTCCGTCGCTTCGGTGTGAAGGAAGAGCGCGCACGACGAGAACGGCACCAGCTCGCTGAGCTTGGAGCAAATAACGCCCATCGTGTCTGCAACTCCGAGGCTCGTTCCCATCGTCTGCGCGATCTGGTAGAGCGCGTAGATCTCGCGATGCGCCAGCGCGATGTCGTCGAACACCGAGGGCGCCGGCTCAGTGGGAATCGCGGTAACCGGTGTGGTGAGACGCGCCAGATCCAGTTGCTGCACTTCCGCACGCAGCTGCGGAAGGACGCGCACGAACGTTTCGACGATTTGTGGATCGAGCGCCTTGCCGGCTTCCTGTTGTAGCAGCGAGACTGCCCCTTCGATCGACATCGCCTGGTGGTACGGGCGCTCCGAAGTGAGTGCATCGAAGTAGTCGACGATCGACAGGACGCGTGCGCCGAGCGGGATGTCGCGGTCCCGTAAACCTGCCGGATAGCCGCGGCCGTCCCACCGTTCGTGATGGCTCAGAATGAGTGGCGCAACGGGATACGGGAATGGCACCGCGCTGATGATGCCGGCGCCCACCTGCGGATGAATCCGCACCTTCTGAAACTCCTCGGGCGTCAGCGGACCCGGCTTGGCGAGAATGTGCTCGGGAACCGCAAGCTTGCCGATGTCGTGCAGGAGCGCAGCGGTCTTGACGCCGCGGATCTCGTGCTCGCTCATGCCGATGGCGCGAGCGAGACCGACGGCATATACCTGTACGCGGCGAATGTGGTTGTGCGCCGTCTGGTCCTTCGCGTCAATCGCAAGCGCCAGCGCCTCAATTGTCGCCAGATGCAGCTCGGAGATTTGATTAGCACGTCGCGAGACACCGAAAGCGAAGTAGAAGGCCAGCAGCGCGATCGGAAGCAGCCAGAAGCCCGAAGACGTGAGCGCCCAGGAGCAAACGAGCGCGAGGCAGACCAATGCAACGGAGCCTGGTGTGCTCCAAAGCAGACGCACGAGCGTCTTCTGCATCGACCTCACGTTCATTGACTGTACCGGAAAGGCTCGTCTGCAGGCGAGCTGGGGGAGGGAAGCTGCCTTAAGGGAGCCAAATTATCGTAACGCGTGCTCTCATGATGCTCCTCGGGTTCGACCCTGGACAGTCCACAGGCGCAAACCGTTTGCCGCATCGCTGGATCAATGTGACCGAGGGCCATAAATCCGGGAGGGTGAGCGCGTTAGCACGTCGGAAGGGGTCAGGTCTGCCTCAACCCCGCGTCCCGATCGTGTGCCGAACCGCAACAGCGTGTTCTATTCGGGTGTTTTATTCCGGGACGTTCGGGTTTCCGGTTCCAGGTTGTACTCGACAATCTTCCTATAAAGCGTCCCGCGGCTGATTTCGAGCACGCGCGCCGCTTCTTTCTTGTTCCACGATACCGCATCGAGCACGCGAACGATGTGCGCGCGTTCGGCATCGCGCAGGGTCGGCAGACGCGGAGGACCGTCGGTAACCGGCATGGCCACGCCGGCGTGAAGGAATTCGATGTCGTTGTCGCGAATCACCCGTCCCGGAGCAGACAGCGCCGCGCGGGAGACGGTGCTTTCGAGCTCGCGGATGTTGCCTGGCCACGGATACGTGTGCAGCCGCGCCATGGCTTCGCTCGAGAGCGTCTTGGCATCCAGCGGTAGACCGTTGCTCGCGCAGTAACGCGCGAGGAACCGGTTTGCGAGCACGGGAATGTCAACGGGTCGTTCGCGCAGCGACGGCAGGCGAATCGAGAACGCATTGACGCGGTAATAAAGGTCTTCTCGGAACCGCGCGTCGCGTACGAACTGCTCGAGCGGACGATTCGTTGCGGAAATCAGCCGGAAATCCACGTGCAGCGATTTCTGGCCACCAAGCCGTTCGAATCGCCGGTCTTCGAGCACGCGCAGGAGCTTCGCTTGCGCAACAAGCGAGAGGTCACCGATTTCATCGAGGAACAGCGTGCCGTGATCGGCGAGCTCGAGACGTCCCGGCTTGCGATCGTGAGCGCCGGTGAACGCGCCTTTCTCAAACCCGAAGATTTCTGATTCGAAGAGCGTGTCCGGCAAGGCTGCGCAGTTGACCGCCTGGAATCGCTCCGTCCCGCGGCGGCTCAACTCGTGAATCATCCGCGCGACCACTTCCTTGCCCGAGCCGGTCGGTCCGAGGATCAGCACCGCGATGTCCGACTTGGCTGCCGTGCGGATCCATTCGAAGACAATGAGCATCTTCTCGTCGCGGCCGATCATTTCGCGGAAGCGTTGCACCGAGGGGGCCTGATCTTCGGTGCTGATGGCGGCACGTCGTTCGAGGAAGGTGTCGAGCAGCGTCGCCGCATCTTCATCAATCGGGCGCGCGGCGCCGAAGCGTGGATGCGCGCCGGGGGACGATGGCATGCGGCGCGCAACTCCAAAGGCGACCAGCTCGTTGAGGCAGTTTTCTACGTCGAGTCGGAGCCGCCCGAAGGTCGACATCAGGGCTTCAACGTCGAAGCCCTCCTCTGGGCGCGCGCTGAGGAACCGCAGGAGGCCGGCGCGGAGCGGCGACTGTACGAGGTTGCGGAACCGGGTGTCGAGATCAGACCCTTCCGTCGTCTTCGGCAGCGACGCTATCGCGCGCCGGGCGGCAAATGTCAGTTCATCCACTGTGGTCTTGGGGCCCGCAGGGTACTGCGGCGGCTCGTCTGCTTATCGGTGCGTCTCGTTCTGAGCCACAGGGCGCAGCTCAAGAAAACGTGAAATTGGTCGTTTGTTAATCGCGACTGCGCACCGCAGCATCTGGTTTCGCGCGCGGCCGGTCTCAATATCGGAAAGGTGGGGGATACTAGCTTCACGCCGTATGCCTCACCGCGCGCCCGGCTCCGTGGGCAAAACCCGACAGCAATACCTTTCAGGCAAGCCGATTCGCTACTACCGCCCGCGCGGCAGCGCCGACATCCGGCATCTGATTGACGAAGGGTTCCAGGCGTTCAACGCCGCGCGACTTGGCGAAGCGTGCCGCATCTTCGCGGACAAGATGTTGTTCCCCGAGCACGACACAACGATTGCGCTGACGATCGCCGGCGCGCTGACCCCGGCTGGCCTCGGCGGCTGCATCGTCGAGATGATGGAACGCGGGCTCATCGATTTCCTCATCAGTACGGGCGCGAACCTGTATCACGACCTCCATTACGCGTTGAATTTCACGCTGCATCGCGGGTCGCCGTTCGTTGACGACGTCGAGCTCTACGAAGAAGGCGTTATTCGCATCTACGACGTGCTCTTTCCGTCGAGTGTGTTGCTCGAAACCGATGCCTACATTCGCGACTTCCTGGTCCGCTCGGCAATGAACGGCCCGGTATCGACAGCGGAGTTCCACTACGCGCTGGGCCGTGATCTAATGGCTCGGCAGCCAGGCTGCGAGGCCTACTCGGTCGTGGCTGCCGCCGCCGCTACCGGCGTGCCGATCTATACCTCGTCGCCCGGCGACAGCTCGATCGGCATGAACATCGCCTACCACGAGCTGATGAACGACAGCCGCCTCATGATCGATCCGAACAAGGACGTGAATGAAGTCTGCGCATTCATCCTCGCAGGCAAGAAGAACGGCTGCGTAATCCTCGGCGGCGGTTCGCCAAAGAATTTCTATCTGCAGGGGCAGCCGACGTTGTGGGAGGTGTACGGGATTCCGAAGGGCGGAAACGACTATTTCATTCAGCTGACAACCGATCAGGTGGTGTGGGGTGGTCTATCAGGTGCGACGCCTGCGGAAGCCGTTAGCTGGGGCAAGGTCAATCCGGGAGTTCTGCCCGACACGGTCGTCGCCTACTGCGATTCCACAATCGCCTTTCCGCTGTTTTGTGAATACGCGGTGGGTTCGAAGCATGGCCGGCGTCCGCGTAAGGAGCTGATGCACAAACGCGACGCGCTGGTGGCGCAGCTGCGCTCCGAAGCAAAGAACGTCACGCGGACGCGTCCTGAGCCAGCGGAAATGACCGAGACGATGCCGGATCTGGAGAGGCATCGATAGCGAACATGGGGACATTGGCTTCAGAGCTCGCGCCGCATGCCGACGGGCTGTTCGGCCATACGCGTGTCTACGTGGATGCGAATGTGCCGGCGGGACTCGTCACCTTCATGCGCGACGTGCTGCACTGGGACACATTGTTCGTCATCGAGCATCCCGATCTTCGACGCGCCCGCGACGGGGAGCACTACCGGCTTGCGCGGCAGCTCCGTCGCACATTGATTAGCTTCGACCGCGATTACCTTGACGACCGCAAGTTTCCGCCGGGCGAAAGCGGCGGCGTCATCATTCTCACGGCGCCCGAGGAGCGTGGTTACATCGCTCTGCTGAAGCGGCTCGACGCCGAAGTGTTTCAACGCTCGCTCAATATCTGTGCCTTGCCATTCGAAGGGCGCAAGGTTCATGTGCATGTGGACTGGGCGGGCGATACAATCCTCACCAAAGACGCGTGATTCTCGGAGTCGAAATTCGCGAAGACGCAGTCGTCGCGGTCGCCGCCGATGATGGCGGCGGCATCATCGGGCGCGGCAGACACGAAGGCGCCAGCGGATCGTCCGCCGCCGATGCGGTGCGTGCGGCGCTTGGCGGCAGCAAAGCGACGTCCATCGGCATTGCCGTTCGCGACCCCTTGGAAGATGGCACTGCGGATGTCGTCGATGCGATCGCTGCTGCCGCAGGCGGATCGGTGTCGCCACGTATTACCACGCGCGGTTGCGCCCTCGCTCTCGGCGAACACTGGCGCGGCGCTGCACAAGGCGCACGCCAGGTCGTGGCGCTCACCGCGGCGGACAGCGTGCACTCGGGCCTCATTCTCGACGGCGTGCCGTTCGAAGGGGCGCACGGTCTGGCGGGTGCCGCCGCGTATCTCGCGCTCAATCCAGTCGAGCGGGAGGACTATCGCCGTTTCGGATCGCTGCAGGCGGAAATTGGCGCGGCCGGCATCGTCCGCCGGCTCGTCTGGCGAATCAAATCGGGCGATCGTTCGCGCGTCCTCGACATGGCCGGTGGCGATATTGCCGCCATCCACGTGCATCAGATCTTCGAAGCCGCACGCAATGGCGACGGCGTGTCGATCTCCGTCGTACGTGACACCGCGCGCTACGTCGGTATGGCGATCGCGAACCTTGTCGTCGTCACCGATCCGAACATCGTTGTCGTTGGCGGCCTGATCGCCGACGCCGCGGACCAACTGCTGCAGCCCTCGCAGACGGAAGCGATCCGCCGGCTGCCGAAAACGATGGCGGATTCGCTGGCGGTTGTCGCCGCGGCGCTCGGTGACGACGGAGGTCCACTCGGCGCCGCACGCGCAGCGATGATCGGGGAATGATCGTCCTCGCCGGCGGCGACATCGTCCTGCCGGATCGCATCCTCAGCAACGCGTCGGTCATCATCGACGAGGGACGAATCGCGGCCATCGACCGGACGCGCGGAGCTCCTGCGGGCGCCCAAGTCGTCGACGTCGCGAACAGCTACCTTGTCCCGGGTTTCATCGATGTTCACGTGCATGGCGTCGAGGGGCACGACGCGCTTGACGGCGTCGGTTCGATCGCGGCTATCGCCGAACGCCTTCCCCGCTACGGCGTCACCGCGTTTTGTCCGACGACCGTCGCGTGTCGACCACAGGAGCTCGCGGCCACCCTCGAGCAGATTGCTGCCGCCCGCGCGACGCCAGTCCGCGGTGCGTCACGCGTGCTGGCGGCGCATCTGGAAAGCAACTTCATCAATCCAGAATACAAAGGCGCGCAGCCTGCGGCCTGCCTCCGCGTCCCGAACGATCACCGGCGGGATGGCCACTACAGCGGCCGCGACATTCTGGATGTGATCGAATCGAGAGCTGCCGATGTCGGCATCATCACCGTCGCTCCCGAGATCGAGGGTGTTCTCGACCTGATTCCGAGGCTGGTGCGTGCCGGTCATCGCGTGTCGCTGGGTCACTCAGGCGCCGATTTCGATCAAGCGGTCGCCGCGATCGATGCCGGCGCGCGTCATGCGACGCATCTGTTCAACCGCATGACGCCGATTACGCATCGTGCGCCTGGACTCGCCGGGGCCGTGCTATCGCACGCGGAGGTGCAGGCAGAACTCATTTGCGACGGCTTTCACGTTCATCCCGCGATGAGCCGTGTGGCCATTGCCGCCAAGGGCGTAGACGGCGTAATGGCGATCACCGACGGCACAGGGGGCTCGGGACTTGCGCCCGGTGCAATCGCGCGGCTTGGCGGCCGCTCGATTCGTGTTTCGGATCAGGCGGCGCTGCTTGACGACGGCACCCTGGCCGGGAGCACGCTGACGATGGACCGTGCGTTTAGAAACGTCGTCACGATGTTCGGGGCATCAATCACCGATGCGGCGATCATGTGCTCGACAACGCCGGCACGGGCGCTTGGCCTGACCAGGTTCGGTGTCCTCGCCGAGGGCAATGTCGCTGATCTTGTTGTGCTGGACCGCGGCTTCGGTGTGTCGCGAACGTTCATCGACGGCGAAGAGGTGTACCGCAGCAGCGCGGACCCTCTGCGCCCGCGAGGGCGTTAGCGGATCGGTTGAACCGCGTAGCGGGTCCTGTCCTCTACGCCCGCCTCGTTGAACGCATCACGCCGCTCGCGGCACTTGCTGCAAACGCCACAGTGTTCAATGTCCGGAGCTTGCCCGCCCAACAAGCGCTGGCTCGTCGTGTCGCGACGCGACGCCGCGCGGCGAAGGTGCGGATTCATGCACGAGAGCGTCAGCTCCAACGGAACGCCGAGTTCGACACCGAGTTTGATGACGTCAGACTTTTCCTTGTCAGCAAACGGTGCGTCGATGTGGATGTCATGAGCGAGGCCGAGGCTGAGCGCCCTGGCCATCGACGCGAAGAACTCGGGCGTTGCATCGGGGAATGGGTTCCCGACGAGCGGCCCGAGCGCGATGCGACCGATCTGATGCTGCGCGCAATAGATGGATGCTTTCGTCAGCAGAATGACGTTGCGACCCGTCAGGTAGACGTCTTCATCAGGCGTATCGAACGCCGGCGGCTCGCCGCGAAGTGCCCAATGCGTAGCGGGGTACAGATCGCGGACAGTAAACGTCAGCCGCGCGAGCGGCGCGAGCGATTTGAACGACGGCGTTGCGAGCAGCCGTTCAAGAGCCGAGAGCTCCCGCTGTTCCCACGCCAATCCCGTGCGGACGTAGATGGGATGTACGCGACCGCGACACGCCTCGTAAGCGGCGAGCACCGCGCTGTCCAGACCTGCCGAAAGGAGAACCGCCGTCTCCACGGGGTAACATTATTCGTCATGTACTCCGTCACGAAACGAATCGACTTCTGCTACGGCCACCGCCTTCTCGACTACGACGGCATCTGCAAACACCCGCACGGTCACAATGCCGTCGCTGAAATCGAGGTGCGAACCGACGCGCTCGACGTGCGCAACATGGTGGTCGATTTCAGCGATATCAAGCGTCTCGTGAAGGGCTGGATCGACCGCGAGCTCGATCACAAGATGATCCTTCGGCAGGACGATCCCCTGGTGAAGCCGCTGCAGTCGCTCGGCGAGCCAATCTTCATTCTCGACAGCAATCCGACCGTCGAGCGCATTGCACGCCTGATCTATGAGATGTCGCGCGAGCAGGGGCTGCCGGTCGTTCGCGTCACCGTCTGGGAGACGCCTACGTCGTGGGCCACCTACACCGGCGCCTGATCGCGTTCGATCTCGACGGCACTGTCATCGACTCGTCGCGCGATCTGGCCAATTCGGTGAACGAGCTGCTGGATGAACTCGGCGCGCCCGCGCTGCCGGTCAACGACGTGATGAAGATGATCGGGGAAGGGGCGAAGATGCTGATTCGCCGCTCGCTGGCGGCCGCCGGTATTCCCGAAAATCCGCAAGCCACTGCACGCTTCCTCGAGATCTACGACCGGAGGCTCCTGGAGCACACGCAGCCGTATGACGGAATCATTGGCGTCGTGCGCGCAGCGCGCGAACATGCGCGGCTCGCCATCCTGACGAACAAGCCAACGGCGCCGACCGAGAAGATCCTCGGCGGCCTGCGCATCCGCGAGCTGTTCGACGATGTTGTTGGCAGCGACGGTCACTATCCGCGGAAGCCGAATCCTGCCGCACTGCTGGCATTGATGGATCGCGCCGACGCCCCTCCGCCGCGAACGCTGCTCATAGGCGACTCGAAGATCGACTACGAAACAGCGAGGAACGCGGACGCACGCTGTTGCCTGGTGGCCTACGGCTTTACCGATTGCGCGCACCACCCGGAGGCGTTCCCCGATGCATGGGTTGCCGGCGATTCGTCGTCGCTGGCGGATGTGATCGCGCGGTTCGTCACTAGCGACTGAACGGAAATTCGTACGAGAGGTAGCCGAGGCCCGACAGGGTGGCGGCGGAATCCTCACGCGCCAGCGGCGCCGCCAATCCGACGACCCATTGTGCGTCGCCGCGATTCCATCCGACGCGCATTCCCGGCGAGAGCGTTACGCGGGCGTTTCCTTCGAGCAGAGTTTCGACCATCGCGTGCAGCTTCGGCACGATGCGCCAGACGGCGCTTGCGCCGATGTGCGGACGAGAGACGGTCGGCATTCTCGTGTAGCCGACATTCCAGTGCAGATAGAAATCTCGCGCCTGTTCGCTGAAGGGGAGGTTCACCTGCCAGCCGAACCCGCCCTCTCCGAGACCGCGCCCGCTATGACCGGTTGGCAGGATGAGCGACAGCCGCGGCGAGAACGCCGGCAGGCCCGGTGTGTCGGACGTCAATTGAATGCGGTAGTGCAGCATCAGGTCACCAAGGCCGCGCGCGCTGGTCGTCGCCGCGTACGGGATTGAGTACGAGATCTGATGCAGGTGTCCGAGCAACGGCCATTCCTGCGTGAGACTGCTCTCCCAATCGTTGCTCGCCCCCATGCGCATCGTACCGATCGTCTGCAGGATGCCATCGTCCTGATTGAATGCTTCCTCGATGAGGAAGGAGTTGTCGATGATCTCGAACGCGGGCGGGCCTTGCGCGTGAGCTGCCGATGCAAGCGCCACAATCAGCAGGAGGGACCGCGCGACATGCACCAGCAGCTTCGACGCCGCGCGCGTTCCGATAGTGATCCGCCGATCGTCCTTGCCACGCAGACGCACACTGTCTGACGCCTCGTCGCGTTCCTCCACCTCGACGGTCTCTCCCGGTTTCAAATCGTTGCTTTCAACAAACCTGAGGAACTGCTTGTCCTGATCGATGATGCGGGCCACCGTCATACGCGTCCGCACCGGGCAGGTGAGCAGCGTTTGCGCCTGCTGCTTCTTCACCATGCCTTCGGCATCCGGAATCGGATCGCCGTGCGGGTCCACCTCTGGTCTGCCGAGCATCTCGTCCATCCGGTCGATCAACCGGTCGGAGACAACGTGCTCGAGCAGCTCCGCCTCGTCGTGAACTTCGTCCCAGCGAAGGCCCATCACCTGCACGAGGAACAGTTCCACGAGTCGATGCCGTCGCAGCACGAGCGCGGCGAGCCGTTTGCCCGCACGCGTGAGGCTCACGCCCGCGTATGGCTCGTAATTCACGAGACCGGACTCCGCCAGTGTCTTCACCATCGTCGTCGCGGTGCCGGGGGTCACGCCGACTGCGGCTGCGAGCTGCCCCATGGGCATCAGGCGCGGTTCGGATCCGTGTGCGCCGGTGGAACTGAGGTAGATGGTTTTCAGGTAGTTTTCGACCGTGCTCGACGGCAGCATAGACGGATTCTAAATTGACTTTTCGATAGCCGGCGAGCTATTTTTTGAACGGTCAAAAATGGCGCCTGAGCTGGAACAAATCGACACCCACGGCTGGAGGGTCCCGCGCGGCGCGGTCAGCCTGCCGGAGGTGCACGGGTCGATTCCGATCCCGGCGGATGCCGGGTTCTGGCGGAAGCTGTTCGCGTTTGCGGGTCCCGGATATCTGGTCGCCGTCGGCTACATGGACCCGGGCAACTGGGCCACCGACCTCGCTGGGGGCGCGCGCTACGGATACACGCTGCTGAGTGTCATCCTGCTCTCGAACCTGATGGCGATTCTGCTGCAGGCGCTGGCGGTACGCCTCGGCATCGCGACCGGGCGCGATCTGGCGCAGGCGTGCCGTGACCACTACTCCTGGCCGGTCACCGTTGGTCTCTGGATCCTGTGTGAGATTGCGATTGCCGCGTGCGACCTGGCCGAGGTGATCGGTGCGGCGATTGCGCTCAACTTGTTGTTCGGGTTGCCCCTCACCTGGGGCGTCTGTCTGACCGCGCTCGACGTGCTGATTGTCCTGTTCCTGCAGAACCGTGGTTTCCGCTATGTCGAAGCGCTCGTCGTCGCGTTGATCTTCACCATTGCGGGATGCTTTGCGATCGAGGTGTGGTGGGCCAAGCCGAACCTGGTTGGTGTTGCGGCGGGCTTCGTTCCGACGGCTGACATCCTGCGCAACGGCGACATGCTCTACATCGCGATCGGCATCCTCGGCGCGACCGTGATGCCGCACAACCTGTATCTGCATTCGTCGATCGTGCAGACGCGCAAGTACGTCGACACCTTCGCGAGCAAGCGGGAAGCCATCCGGTTTGCCACGATCGACTCGAGCGCTGCGCTGATGTTCGCGCTCTTCATCAACGCGGCGATTCTGGTGATGGCCGCGGCGACGTTCAACGGCTCCGGCCACGAGAATGTGGCCGACATCAGTGATGCGTATCAGCTGCTGTCGCCGCTGCTGGGCACCGGCGCCGCGAGCATCCTTTTCGCCGTCGCGCTGCTCTGCTCGGGCCAGAACGCGACGCTCACAGGTACGCTCGCCGGCCAGATTGTCATGGAGGGCTTCATCAACCTGCGTGTGCGCCCGTGGCTGCGCCGGCTGGTCACGCGTCTGCTCGCGATCATTCCCGCCATCATCGTCGTCGCACTTTACGGCGAACGCGGGACAGGAGCGCTGCTGATACTCAGTCAGGTGGTGCTCAGCCTGCAGCTCTCATTCGCGGTCTTTCCGCTGGTGATGTTCACGTCGGACAAAGCGAAGATGGGACCGTTTGTCGCGCCGATGCCTGTCCGCGTGCTGGCGTGGGGAGTCGCAGTTATCATTGCCGCGCTCAACGCGTGGCTGCTCGTGCAGACGTTCGCGTAACCGATGTACCGCCGCATTCTCGTCGCCGTCGAGCATTCTCCCGCCGACCAGGCGATCCTGGAGCACGTGCGGCAGCTCGCCAAGCAGATCGGTTCCGAGCTGCATCTCGTGCACGTGGCCGACGGGTGGGCCGCACGGAATTTCGACCGGCTGCAGCTGCGTGAGTCCGAGGAGATGAAGGCGGATCGCGATTACCTGGCGAAACTCGCCGCGGACCTGAGCGCCGACGGCCTGACGGTGTCCACCGAACTGGCGATGGGCGATCCCGCTGACGAATTGATTCGACTCGCCGAACATCGCGGCGTCGATCTGCTCGCGATGTCCACGCACGGACATCGCTTCCTGAACGATCTCGTCCGCGGCACCACCGTCAACCGCGTCCGGCACCTTGTGAAGATTCCAATCCTGCTCGTGCGGGCACCGCGAGGCCCGGGCGGCGCCGAGGGGTGAGCCTCCGCTCGACCATTGCGACTCCAGGCGGCAAGCAGAAGTACGTTCGGCGGTTGTTCGCGACAATTGCCGATCGCTACGACCTGATCACGGTCGTCCTGTCGTACGGCCGCGATCGCAAGTGGAAGGATTACTTGATCTCGCTCGCCGCGATCCGTGCGGACGATCGCCTTCTCGATCTCGCCTGCGGCACCGGCGACATCCTGTTCCGGGCGGCGGAGCGGGCAAGTGTCGCCGTCGGACTTGATGTCACGCTGCGAATGCTGCAGCTCGCCGCCGCGAAACGGCAGGCGGCGCTCGTCAACGGAGACATGCTCGCGTTGCCGTTCGCTTCCGAGTACTTCAGCGTTGTGACCGCAGGCTACGGGCTTCGGAACGTTCCAGACTTGCAGCAGGCAATCGACGAGATCGCGCGTGTCCTGGCGCCGGGCGGCCGTTTTCTCTCGCTCGATTTCAATCGACCGGAGCGATCGTGGCTGCGCGCCGTGTATCTTGCCTACTTGACGATCGTCGGTTCAACGCTGGGATTGGTGCTGCACCGCGATGCGGACACGTATCGGTACATTCCCGAATCGATTCGCAACTACCCGGGAGCTGCTGGAGTGGC
Organism: Vicinamibacterales bacterium; assembly: GCA_035492455.1. Taxonomy (GTDB): domain Bacteria; phylum Acidobacteriota; class Vicinamibacteria; order Vicinamibacterales; family UBA2999; genus Gp6-AA40. The sequence goes on from DATJJE010000070.1 coordinate 117,604, forward strand.
GCGTCTGCTCGAGCAGCGCGGATTCGAACGCGTAAGTGTCGTCCCGCTGCTCGGTGGATTGATGGCGATTCATTCAGCGATCAAGCCAGGGCAAGAGCGCTTCGACGAGAAAGCCTAGGACATCCGCGTCGGTCAGGTCCTCGGGTGCGGCGCCGGCTTTGATCGGCCGCTCGTCTTCAAGCGTGCGAGAGCCTCGCGTTCGACGGATCCGACCAATGACGGTCGGCTTCGCTCCCGCACCATCGAGCTCGAACTCGACGTAGTCGTCGCGCCCTCGATCTGAGGCAAGCCGCAGCCCGCCGCTGGGCGTCGAAACGGTAAATGGATACCCTTCCGCTTTCAACGCGTTCGCAACCATTCGCGTCGTCGGCGTCGCCACATCCTCGAGGAACTTCGCATATGCACGTTCCGCGTCGGCAACCTGTTGCCGCCGCTGTTGTGCCTGTGCCTTCGCTCGATCGATTGCATGCTTGAGCTGCCGTCTGACTTCGGATACTTCCACGCGCGCCTCGTGAGGCTTATTGTAGGGGACTGACATGGTGATGAGATTGTTCGCCGTGGCTGCCGCGATGGCATTGCCGCTCAGCGCGTCGGCGCAGCAGCCCACGGTGCCGCGCGATATTCAGCAGCCGGTCGTCGTAACGACCGGCGACGGGATTGTACAGGCGACTCCCGACCGTGCGTGGATAACGGTGACCGCCGAATCGCACGCCGCAAGTCCGCGGGACGCACAGCGCAAAAATGCGGAGGCGATGAAGCCGGTGCACGATCGTATCCGCGCCGCCGGCATCCCGGAGGAGGCGATCAAAACCACCGTCTACGATCTGCAGCCTGACTGGGACTACAGCAACAATCGTCGTGTTCTGCGTGGCTACGTCGCGCGCAATACGATCGACGTGCGCATTGACGATGCCGATCGCGTCGGCGAGCTGCTGGATATGGTTGTCAGCGCGGGAGCTACGTCGGTGGAGAACATCCGCTTCGATTTGAAAGATCGCGACCGGCTCGAGCGCGAGGCGCTGCGTCTCGCCGTAGCGGATGCGCGTGCGCGGGCGACGGCAGCCGCCGCCGGCGCCGGCATGATGGTGGATCGCATCATCCGCATCGACGAGCAGGGTGTAAGCTCCCCGCCGATTCCGTTGCGACGCGAAAGTCTTCAGGCTGGCGTCGTCGCGGCGGCGGCACCACCGGTCGCCGCGGGATCAATGGAAGTGCGCGCGCACGTTACCGTGACGACACTGTTGAAGTGATGGAGCTCGACTACACGAAGGCGAGACGCCATCTCGCGCGGCGCGATCCCGTGCTGCGCGATCTGATGCGCGCGCATGGACCCTGCGGCCTTGCTGCGCGGCTGCACACGAATCCGTTCAAGGCGCTCGCGCGCGCCATCGTCGGCCAGCAGCTGTCCGCGAAGGCCGCGGCAACGATTTTTTCCCGCTTCGAAGGCCTGTATGAATGCTTTCCGACGCCGTCTCAGGTACTCGCCACGCCCGATGAGCGACTGCGGGGCGTCGGCCTCAGTACGCAGAAGCTTGGCTACTTACGTGACCTGTGCAAACGGATTGAGGAGGGGCAGCTTCCTCTCGATGCTCTGGACCGAATGGATGACGAAGCCGTCGTTGCAGCGCTGACGCAAGTAAAAGGCGTCGGCCGATGGACGGCCGACATGTTTCTCATCTTTCGGCTGCAGCGGCCGGATGTCCTGCCCGTCGGCGACCTTGGCATCGTCAACGCGGTCAAGCGCGCGTATAAACTTCGCAAGGCGCCGTCGCCCGATCGTCTCCGTCGTATCGGCGAGGCGTGGAGACCCTACCGATCCGTGGCGTGCTGGTATTTGTGGGCCAGTCTCAACAACGCGCCGACGAAGACGAAGGATTGACCATGCAGACACGACGCATCTCCACCCGTTTTCTTGCCGCCGCGCTCATCGCCACGCTTGGCGCCATCGTTCCCGTGGCGGCGCAGAATCGCGCGCCGGCGACGGACATCCCGAAGATTCAGTTCGAGAAGTTCACGCTTCCGAACGGACTCGAGGTGATTCTCAGCCAGGATCGGCGGCTGCCTATCGTCGCCGTGAACCTCTGGTATCACGTCGGGCCCGCGAACGAAGTCCAGGGGCGCACTGGCTTTGCGCATTTGTTCGAGCATCTGATGTTCCAGGGCTCGAAACATACGCCGCACGATTCGCATTTCCAGATGCTGGAAGCGGCCGGCGCGACCGGCATCAACGGAACGACCGATTACGACCGCACCAACTACTTCGAAACGGTGCCGTCGAATCGGCTCGAGCTGGCGCTGTGGATTGAATCCGATCGCATGGGCTATCTGCTCGATGCGATTGACGAGAAGGAATTCGCCAATCAGCAGGACGTGGTGCGCAACGAGCGGCGGCAGACGACCGAAAACCGTCCGTACGGAAATGCGGAAGAAGAGGTCGTACACATGCTCTATCCGCAGAGCCACCCCTATTACGCGAGCGTGATTGGGTCGCATGCGGACATTCAGGCGGCGCGCCTGCAGGACGCGCGCGAGTTCTTCAAGCGGTACTACGCGCCAAACAACGCGAGCATCGCCATCGTCGGCGACTTCGATCCTGCGCAGACCAAGCAGCTCCTGCAGAAATACTTCGGCACGCTGAAACGCGGCGCAGCGGTGCCGCCGATTAACGTGCAGACGCCAAAGATCACGACGGAGCGGCGGAAGGTCGTTGCCGATCGTATCGAGCTGCCGCGGGTCTACATGGCGTGGCTGACGCCGTCAGTGTTCAAGCCCGGAGATGCAGACGCATCCATGGCGGCGGAGGTTCTCGGCGGCGGCCGCGCGAGCCGTTTGTACCAGAAGCTGGTCTACGACAAGCAGATTGCGCAGAGCGTGAACGCCTATCAGCAGTCGCTGCTGCTCGGATCGCAATTTCAGATCGAAGCGACCGCACGCCCCGGTCATACGGCGGAGGAGCTCGAAGCGGCAATCAACGAGGAGCTCGAGTCGCTGCGAACTAAACCCGTTGAACCGCGTGAGCTCGAGCAGGCGCGCAACGTGATCGAAACCGGAGCCGTGACGCGACTCGAAAATCTGAACGGCGTCGCGAACATGCTCAACGAATACAACCACTACCTCCACGATCCCGGCTATCTGCAGAAGGATATCGAGCGGCTTCGCGCCGTGACGCCAGCGTCGCTGCTGGCCTTTGCGCGCGATCAACTGCAGCCGACCGCTCGAGTGGTGGTATACGCGGTGAAGGGCGAGCCGGTGATGGCGCCGCAGGTGCCGACGCCGCCTGCGCCGACCAGTGCCGAAGGCGCCGGCACCGAATCGGTCAACGTCGACGAGCCATGGCGCGCCGAACCACCGAAGCCGGGTCCCGCAAAGGCGTTGCAGGTGCCGACGCCGGAGACGGCGCAGCTCGCCAACGGCCTCACGTTGATCCTCAGCACCCGCCGGGGCCTGCCTGTTGTCGCCGCGAACCTCGTGGTCAAGAGCGGCAGCGATACGAATCCTGGCGACATGCCTGGCTTGGCGAACTTCACGGTCGCGATGCTCGATCAGGGGACGGCAACGCGTTCTGCCGTGCAGATCGCCAATGAGATCGCACAGCTCGGCGCGAATGTGAACGCCACCAGCTCGATGGACGCGTCATTTGTCACAGCGCGCTCGCTGAAGAAGAATTTCGCCGCCACACTCGATCTCGCCGCAGACATCGCGCTGCACCCGTCATTTCCAGCCGCGGAGATCGAGCGTCAGCGCGCCAATCGCCTGGCGCAGCTGGTACAACAGCGGGAGAACGCCGGCATCCTCGCCACCCGTATTGTCAACGTCGCGCTGTATGGCGAGCGCCATCCGTACGGATTCACCGAGATTGGGACCGAGGCATCCGTGCGCGCGCTTACGCGCGAAGCGATGTTGAACTTCTGGAAGCAGAATTTCGTGCCGAATAACGCGGCGCTCGTCGTCGCCGGCGATATCACGATGGCGGAGCTGCGGCCGCTCGCCGAGAAAGTGTTCGGCAGCTGGCAGCGCGGGATGCCAACTACGCCCGCGCTCGCCACGCCCACGGCACCGCAGGCGAAGATTCTGATCGTCGACCGGCCCGGAGCGCCACAGACGCAGTTGCGCCTCGGCGCGATCGGAGCGCCTCGAGCGGTTCCGGAATTCCAGGCGCTGCAGGTAATGAACACCGCGCTTGGCGGGCTCTTCTCGAGCCGCATCAACATGAACCTGCGCGAAGAGCATGGCTACACCTACGGCGCCGGTTCAGGATTTGACTATCGGCGTGGCCCGGGACCGTTTGCAATTGCGACCGGCGTGCGCACCGATGTGACCGCGCCCGCCGTCACCGAGATTCTGAAAGAGGTGCGCGGCATGACCGCCGCGCCGATGAAGCCGGAGGAGCTCGAACGCGCCAAGGATGCGCGCACGCAATCGCTGCCGGCCGGATTCCAGACCAGCCAGGCCGCGGTCGGAAGCTTTGCCGCGCTCTATGTCTACGACCTCGGTCTCGACTACTACAGCCGCCTCGCGCAGGCCGTGCAGGCCGTGACCGCCGATCAGGCACTCGCCGCGGCCAAGAAATACCTCGTGCCCGAGCGCATGGTTATCGTCGCGGTCGGCGATCGAGCCAAAATCGAGCCCGAATTGCGGAAGCTGAATGTGGCGCCGGTGGAAGTCGTGACACCGGACGGGAAGCCAATCGGCTAAATCGCAAATTCCAAATTCAAGCTTCAAATCCCCATCCCAGCCCACATTGGGATTTGGTTTTTGGGGTTTGGGGTTTGGGATTTGTATAATTCGGACTTTCCCAGTCGGACATGCCAGTCGCCATACCGGGACTCCCACGTACCGCCAGTTCCATCGTCGACCTGATCGGGAATACACCCCTGATCCGGCTCGCTATGTTCGAGATCGGACTCCGCAACGTCGAGCTCTACGCGAAGGCCGAGTGGAAGAATCCTGGCGGATCGGTCAAGGATCGCGCCGCGCTCCGCATGATTGAGGAGGCGGAGAAGTCCGGCGCGCTGACGCGCGACAGGATCATCCTCGACGCGACATCGGGCAACACTGGCATAGCGTACGCGATGATCGGCGCGGCTCGCGGATATCGCGTCCGTTTGTGTGTCCCGAGCAACGTCACGCCCGAACGCAAGCGCATTCTGAAGGCTTTTGGCGCCGAGATTGTCTTCACCGATCCAATGCAAGGATCCGACGGCGCCATCCTGAAGGCACGCGAGATGTACGCGGCCGAGCCGAACCTTTACGTCTACGTCGACCAGTACAACAACCCAGCGAACTGGCGCGCGCATTACGACACGACTGCGCCGGAGATCATCGAGCAGACCGGCGGCCGCATCACACACTTCATCGCCGGCCTCGGCACGAGCGGGACCTTCATTGGCGCGGGCCGGCGCTTCCGTGAATTCAATAAGGCGATTCGACTGATTTCCGTCCAGCCCGATTCGCCGCTGCACGGCCTCGAGGGGCTGAAGCACATGGAAACGGCGATCGTACCCGGAATTTATGAACCGTCGCTCGCCGACGAAGATCTCGGCGTCGCGACGGAAGAAGCGTTCGAGTTGACACGTCAGCTCGCGCGTCACGGCATGTTTGTCGGCATCTCGAGCGGCGCGAACCTCGCGGCCGCGCTCGCGGTCGCGAAACGCTCCCCTGATGCGGTCATTGTTGTGATATTTCCAGACGGGGGCGAGAAGTACCTTTCGGAACGTTTCTGGGACGAGAGCAGCGCCGACCCTTCGCATCCGCGGTAACGATGACGTTGCGACTGAACGAACTAGTGGACGGGGCTATCCGGGCGCACGGTCAGGAGACGTATCCGAACGAATGCTGCGGAGCGCTGATCGGCCGCAACGGAGTCATCAGCGAAACGCTGGCGCTGCCAAACATGACCGACGAAGGGCCGCGCACGCGATTTCGCGTGACGCCCAACGACTACCGTGTGGCTGAAAAGCGTGCGACCGAGGTGGGAGGCGAGCTTCTAGGCTTCTATCACTCGCATCCCGACCACCCGGCGCGTCCGTCGCAGTACGACCTGGACCACGCGTGGCCGTTTTTTTCGTACGTAATCGTTTCTGTCCGCTCAGGCGTCTCAGGAGATATGACGTCATGGCGCCTGCGGGAGGATCGCTCTGCCTTCGACGAAGAACAGCTGACTTATGCCTAACACCATCCACATTCCGACGCCGCTCCGTCCCTTCACCGACAAGAGGGAATCCGTCGAGGTCAGCGGCGCCACCGTTGGTGAGCTACTCGCCGACCTGACCAAGAAATACGAGGGCCTCCGCAAGCATCTCTACGCCGACGATGGTCGGCTGCGGAACTTCGTGAACGTGTATCTGAATGACGAGGACATCCGCTATCTCCAGAAGGAGAAGACGCCAGTCAAGCCCGGCGATTCGCTGAGCATCGTCCCGTCGGTCGCGGGAGGCGCCCCGACGGCCGCTCCGCCACAGACCGAGCTGAACGCCGACGAAATCAAGCGCTACTCCCGGCATCTCATCATGCCGGAGGTTGGCGTCGACGGTCAGAAGAAGCTGAAGGCGGGAAGCGTGCTCTGCATCGGAGCGGGCGGACTTGGGTCACCGGCGGCGATGTATATGGCCGCGGCCGGAGTCGGCCGCATCGGCATCGTCGATTTCGACGTTGTCGACTTCAGCAACCTGCAGCGTCAGCTGCTGCATGGCACGTCGAGCGTCGGCAAGTCGAAGCTCGCATCGGCGAGGGATCGACTGCACGATTTGAATCCGCACATCGAGATCGACACTTACGAGACGACGGTTACTTCGGACAACGCGCTCGATCTCTTCAAGGACTACGACGTCATCCTCGACGGCACCGACAACTTCCCGACGCGTTATCTCGTCAACGACGCGTGCGTCCTCACCGGCAAGCCGAACGCCTACGGCAGCATCTTCCGCTTCGAAGGACAGGCATCGGTGTTCGGCACGAAGGAAGGCCCATGCTATCGATGCCTCTATCCCGAGCCGCCGCCGCCGGGGCTCGTGCCGAGTTGCGCTGAAGGCGGAGTGCTCGGTGTGCTGCCCGGCATCATCGGCGTCATCCAGGCGACAGAGGCGATCAAGCTGATCATGGGCATCGGCGAGCCGCTGATCGGACGCTTCCTCATCTACGACGCGCTGAAGATGCGCTTCCGCGAGCTGAAGCTGCGCAAGGATCCGGATTGCCCGGTGTGCGGCACGCACCCGACGGTGACGAAGCTGATCGACTACGAACAGTTCTGCGGCATCCGCCCCGAGCCGGCGGCGCAGCAGACGGGAGCAGCCGTGAACGAGTGGGAGACAACCTCAATCGATCTCAAGAAGCGCCTCGATGCCGGCGACGACGTGCTCATCCTCGACGTCCGCGAGCCGAACGAGTATCAGATCTGCAAGATTCCCGGATCTGTGCTCATCCCGCTCGGTGAGCTGCCGCGGCGGTATGCCGAGCTGCCGCACGACAAAGACATCGTTGCGCACTGCAAGATGGGCGGCCGCAGCGCGAAAGCCACGGATTTCCTGCGATCTGTCGGTTTCAATCGCGTCAAGAACCTCAAGGGCGGGATTCTCGACTGGATCGACAAAGTGGACCCCAGCCAGCCGAAATACTGAACCCCGACCTTTCTTGACGGGTTTTGCGATAAAATACGACGATAGCGGTCGGATATAAGACGTATCTATGTTGAGGCTCTCCAAGAAGGCTGATTACGCGTTGATGGCGATGAAGCACCTCGCTCAGAAGCGCGACACCTGCTCCTCGAGTGCCCGTGAGATTGCCGAGCAGTACGACATTCCGATCGAGTTGATGGCGAAGGTGCTGCAGCGGCTGGTACGGATGCGGCTGCTCGCGTCGACGCAAGGTACGCGCGGCGGCTATATGCTCGGACGCGCCGCCGATTCGATCAGTGTCGCGCAAGTGATCGAAGCGATCGACGGTCCGTTTTCCGTGACCGCCTGCTCGACGGAGAAACACGACTGCGAACAGTTCAACAAGTGCAGTATTCGCGATCCACTCTGGCAGATCCGCGAGCGGATTGCGGCGGCGCTTGGAACCGTGACGATTGCGGAGATCGCGGCGGAGAACATCCCTGCGCCGGTGACGGTGTCGCACGCCGCGGTGCTACATAACGCGAGGACGTAAATGAAGCTTCCGATCTACATGGACTATCACGCCACGACGCCCGTCGACCCGCGGGTGCTCGACGCGATGATGCCGTTCTTCACGCAGAAGTTCGGCAACGCAGCCAGCCGTAACCATCCGTTCGGTTGGGAAGCGGAGGAAGCCGTTGAAGCGGCGCGCAAGCAGGTGGCGGCGCTCATCGGCGCGAACGCGAAGGAGATCATCTTCACGAGCGGCGCGACCGAGTCGAACAACCTGGCGATCAAGGGCGTCGCGGAGATGTACCGCGAGAAGGGCAACCACATCATTACGTGCGTCACCGAGCACAAAGCGGTGATCGACACGTGCAAGAAGCTGGAGAAGCAGGGGCTGCGCGTCACGTATTTGCCCGTGCAGAAGGACGGCCGCATCGATCTCGATGAGCTGCGCGCCTCCATTACCAACAAGACGATTCTCATCACGATCATGACGGCCAACAACGAGATCGGCGTCATCCAACCGATCGCGGAGATCGGTGCGATCGCGAAGGAGAAGGGGATCATTTTCCACACCGATGGCGTGCAGGCTGTCGGCAAGGTTCCGTTCGACGTCACCGCGCTGAAGGTCGATCTCGTCTCGATCAGCGGGCACAAGATTTACGGGCCGAAGGGCGTCGGCGCGCTCTATGTGCGTCGGCGCAACCCGCGCGTGCTGCTCGCCGAGCAGATCAACGGCGGCGGCCACGAACGGGGCATGCGCTCGGGCACGCTGAACGTCACCGGCATCGTCGGCCTCGGCACGGCGGCGGAACTGTGTCAGCAGGACATGACGAAGGATACGGAGCGGCTGCGCAAGCTGCGCGACCGTCTCAATGACGGCCTCCACAAGAACCTCGACGAGATCTACATCAACGGTTCGATGGAGCACCGGTTGCCGCACAACCTGAATATCAGCTTCGCCTATGTCGAAGGCGAGTCGCTGCTGATGGGCATCAACGACGTGGCTGTGTCGTCCGGCTCCGCCTGCACGTCGGCCAGCCTCGAGCCATCGTACGTGCTGAAGGCGCTCGGCGCCGGCGACGACCTCGCGCATTCCTCGATTCGCTTCGGTCTCGGCCGGTGGACGACGGACGAAGAGGTCGATTACGTGATCGACAAACTGACGAAGGTGGTGCGGCGTCTGCGTGAGATGTCGCCCCTCTATGAGATGGTCAAAGAGGGAGTCGATCTCTCGAAGATGCAGTGGGTGACACATTAGGGCGGACCTGAACGTCCGCCCCTACACGGAGAACATCATGGCTTACTCGAATAAGGTCGTCGATCACTACGAGAACCCGCGCAACGTCGGGTCGCTGCCGAAAGACGATGTCAACGTGGGCACCGGCCTGGTTGGCGCGCCGGAGTGCGGCGACGTGATGAAGCTGCAGGTGAAGGTCAATCCCGACACCGGCGTCATCGACGACGCGAAGTTCAAGACATTCGGGTGTGGATCGGCGATTGCCAGCTCGAGTCTCGCCACAGAGTGGCTGAAGGGCAAGACCGTCGAGCAGGCGCTCGCCATCAAGAACACCGACATCGTCGCCGAGTTGTCGCTGCCGCCGGTGAAGATTCACTGTTCGGTGCTCGCCGAGGACGCAATCAAGGCGGCGATTACCGACTACAAGAAGAAGCAGGACGAGGCGAAGGGCGTGAAGCCTGCTGCGGAGCACGCTCAGCCGAGCGCGTAAACGATGATCGAAATTTCCGAGACCGCCGCCAGGAAGATCAAATCGCTGATGGCCAAGCAGGGCATCACCGATGGCGGTCTGCGTGTGGGCGTCAAAGGGGGCGGCTGCTCGGGTCTGAGCTACACGTTCGCGTGGGAGAGGGAGCCGCGCCTTGGTGATGAAGTGTTTGAAGGGCCGGAGGGCGCGAAGATCTTCGTCGATAAAAAGAGCTACCTGTTCCTGAACGGCACGACGCTCGACTATGACGCCGCGCTCCTGAGCCAAGGCTTCGTTTTCAACAACCCGAACGCGAAGACGACCTGCGGCTGCGGCAGTTCCTTCGGCGCCTGAGGCGCCGGGGAGCAGCCATCACAGCGTCATGACTCCCGAACCGATTCCTCTTCGTTCTCAATCGACGGCGGCCCAGCGCGCGAGTGTGCGCGCGGGCGACCCCGCCATTGAGTGCCGCAACTGCGGCGCGGGCGCTCCCGTCGACGAGCATTTCTGCCCGCAGTGCAGCCGCATCCTCGCTCTCGGACGCCATGGAGATTTCTTCTCGTTCCTTGGTCTTCCCCGCAAGGTGGTGCTCGATGCCAACGACCTGGAGCGGCGATTCCGCGAGTTGAGCCGCAAGTTTCACCCTGACTACTTCTACAACGCGCCGCCGGCGGAGAGACTGGCCAGCCTCGAGCGCTCGTCGTATCTGAACGATGCGTACCGTGCGCTGAAGAATCCGGTGACGCGCATCGAGCACCTGCTCGCGATTGAAGGATTGCCGTCGCCGAAGTCCGAGGAAGGCCAAGCCAAAGTCCCGCCATCACTGCTCGAAGAGGTCTTCGCGCTGAACGAGGAGCTCGATGAGATCCGCGAGCTGCGCGAATCTGGCGCTAACCTGGAGACACTGCGCCTGCGGCTCGAGAAGGCGCGGCAGCCGGTTGAAGGCAAGCGCAAGGAGCATGAGCGCCAGCTCGACGAGCTGAGCGCGCGCTGGGATAGCCAGGAAGATGCCGCCGCCGAGGAGAAGCGCGCCACCCTGGACGCGCTGCGCGAGCGGCTGCTCGAGCGTAACTACATCAACAACCTGCTCGCTGGTATCGAGCGCGAGATGACGAGTCTTGCCGGAAGCCGGGAGCCTGGAGCCGGCCGCCGTGGCTAGGGTCGTCGGCATCGATCTCGGCACCACCAACAGCCTCGTCGCCTATGTCGAGGACGGCCGACCCGTCGTCATTCGCGATGAGAGCGGAGACGCGCTCGTTCCGTCGGTTGTTTCCATCGGAGACGAGGGGACCATCTTCGTCGGGCGGGAAGCGCAGCGTCGGCTTCTGACCGCGCCGTCCCGGTCCGTGTATTCGGTGAAGCGCTTCATGGGTCGCGGCATCGAGGATCTGCGCGCGGAAGCGGGGCTGCTGCCCTTTACCGTGTCTGGCGATCCAGGCGGGGTTGTTCGCATTGGCATGGCAGATCGCGCGTTCACTCCGCCAGAGATTTCCGCGTTCGTGCTGCGCGAGCTGAGGCACCGCGCCGAAGAGCATTTCCGCAAACAGGGTGAGTTCGACTTCGAGGTCGATCGCGCGGTGATCACCGTTCCGGCGTATTTCAACGATGCGCAGCGAACCGCGACCCGTGACGCGGGACGGCTCGCCGGCCTCGAGGTGCTGCGCATCATCAACGAGCCGACGGCGGCGTCGCTCGCCTACGGCCTCGACAAGCGCGATCGCGGAACGATCGCCGTCTACGATCTCGGCGGCGGCACCTTCGATATCTCCATCCTGAAGGTGGAAGACGGTGTGTTCCAGGTGCTGTCGACGAACGGCGACACGCATCTTGGCGGCGATGACATCGATCGGCTGATGGTCGAAACGGTGCTGGCGGAGATCGCAGGTCCGAAGGAACAGGACGCGTCAACCGTTGAGGCGATCCGCCGCGCGGTCATTCAGGCGAAGTGGGATCTCTCCGACGTCGAAGAGACCGAGATTCGCGTCGAACCTTCGCGCTGGGTGCACAGCGGATACCGGAAGCGGATCACGCGCGCCGACTTCGAGCGGATCATCCGACCGCTCATCGACCGCACGCTGCAGCCATGTCGCCAGGCGCTCGCCGACGCGGGTCTCGAGCCGAAGGACATCGACGAAGCCGTGCTGGTCGGCGGGTCAACGCGCATCCCGCTCGTGCGCCGCCTGGTCGAGGAGCTGTTCGACCGCAAGCCACACAGCGATCTGAACCCGGACGAAGTGGTCGCGCTCGGCGCGGCGGTGCAGGCCGACATTCTGGTCAGCGGCCGCCGCGAGATGCTGCTGCTCGACGTCACGCCGCTGTCGCTCGGCATCGAGACGATGGGCGGCGTCGTCTCGAAGATCATCATGCGCAACTCGACGATTCCGGCGAGCGGCCGCGAGATGTTCACCACCGGCGTCGACAACCAGACCGGCGTCGACATCCACGTGCTGCAGGGCGAGCGCGAGCTGGCGGCGGATTGCCGATCGCTGGCACATCTGCACCTGAAGGGAATTCCGCCGATGCCCGCGGGGCTTCCGCGCATCGAGGTGCGGTTCCAGATCGACGCGAACGGCATCCTCAGTGTCGGTGCGCGCGAGCTGCGCACGGGCATCGAACAGGGCATCGAGGTCAAGCCGTCGTACGGACTGACCGATGAGGAAGTCGAGCGGATGCTGATCGAATCGTTCGAGCACGCCGAAGCAGATTTCGAGGCACGGCTGCTGATTGAAGCTCGCAACGAGGCCGAAACCGTCATCCACGCGACTGAGAAGGTGCTGCGCCGCGCGGATCTGGAAGCCAGCGCATCGGAATTGCTGGAGCCGGGTGAGCGGGACCGGATCGAGGCCGCCCTCGCGGAATTGAAGGCGGTGATGACCGGCAGCGATCGCGCCGTCATCCAGGAGAAGACCCACGCGCTGAACCACGCAACTCACCATCTCGCGGAAGCAACGATGAATCGCTCCGTGCGCGAAGCGCTGGCCGGGCGGAATGTGAAGGACGTCTAGCGGTGGGCCTCAACTGATGTACCTGCACGCACGACGGCCCGTCGAACAAAGTTTCGCTGGGCGCGACAGCAAGGCGCCCAGGTGCAATTTGGGAAGGACGTACCAGTAAATGCCGAAGGTCACTTTCATCAAAGACGGGAAGGAGACGACCGTCGAATTCGAGCACGGCAAGCTCGAATATCAGCACCACGGGCTGCCGGAGTCGTTCCTCGACGTCGCCATGAACTTCGGCATCCCGCTGGAGCACGCCTGCGGCGGCAGCTGCGCCTGCACGACGTGTCATCTCTACATCAGGGATGGTGAGCAAAACCTCAGCGAGCCGGAGGACAAGGAGCTCGATCGACTCGACACCGCATGGGATCTGCGGACGAACTCACGGCTCGGATGCCAGGCTGTGATTAAGGGTGATGTCGTGGTCGAGTTCCCGATGTATACCCGGAATTACGTACAGGAAGGCGGCGCCATTCAGCTCGGCAAGTCGGATCAGACCGAAGAAGAAAAGAAAGCGGCCGGAGCGCGGCCATGAAGTGGATCAACGCCGAGGATATCGGCATCGCGTTGAGCGAAAAGTTCCCCGACCTCGACCCCCTTACCGTAAGATTCACGGACCTGCGCGAGCGGGTCCTCGAGCTCGACGGGTTTGATGATGACCCGAAGGCGTCGAACGAGCCCAAGCTCGAGGCCATTCAGATGGCCTGGTACGAAGAATGGAAGGAAAACCAATAGGATCCCACTAACGTCTGAAGAGCCATGAATCTCATGCGGGTCGTTCTCGTCGGATCGATTGTTCTGGCCGCCGCCGGCGTCGCGTCGGCGCAGCAGACGTCGGTCGACGTGAAGCGCCTGCCTCTGGATTTGAATAAAGTCACCCGCCAGCTGCGGCAGAGCGCGGCCAGCGAATCCGGCAACGGCCTGCACATCCGCTACACCGTTGACGTCTACGGCCAGGCGCCGCGAATCGACCTTTTCACGAAGCAGGACAACCTTGCCACCGGCCCCGTCCCGTACGGCGCCCCCAGCCATCGCGAGATGATCGAGCACGTGACGCCGATCGAATACCGCGCACCCTATGCGGACCTGTCGGCGCTACTTCGCTGGCTGTCCGAGAAGAGCAAGAAATAATATTCGCCAGTGCGGATTCTCATCGTCTCTGCGACGACCGCGGAGATCGATTCGTACGCCTCGCAGCTCACGTCGAGAGCCGGTGTTGACGTGCTGGTGACCGGCGTCGGCATGGTGGCCACAGCCGCGCGGTGCGCGCAGGCACTCGCGCTCGAGCGATACGACGTGGCGCTGAATCTGGGAGTGTGCGGCAGCTTTGATCGCGCGCTGTCGCCGGGCACTGTTGTTCACGTGGTGAGGGACCGCATCGCTGAGCTCGGTGCGGAAGACGGCGAGCGGTTCCTGACGATTCACGACCTGCAGCTACTTGATGACGATGAATTTCCGTTTCGCGCCGGAAGGCTGGTCAACGACGCGCCGCCGGCAACCGCCGCGCTCGACGCGTTACCCGTCGTCGAGGGGATCACGGTGAACACCGTGCACGGCAACGATCGATCCATTGATGAAGTCGCCCGTCGGTTTCGGCCGCAGGTTGAGAGCATGGAAGGAGCCGCGTTCATGTACGCGTGCCTCGTCCAGGGCGTTCGCTTCGCGCAGGTGCGCGCCGTCTCCAATGTCGTCGAGCGGCGGAACCGCGACGCCTGGAAGCCGAAGGAAGCGATCGATAATCTGGGTGTCGCTGCGGTGGACATCGTCCGCGCGTTATGAAGCTGACACTCGCCTTCTCGCCGTGTCCCAACGACTGTTTCATGTTCGACGCGATCGTGCATCGACGCGTCGACCTCGAGGGGCTCGAATTTGACGTGCGGCTTGCGGATGTCGAAGCGCTGAACAAGGCGGCGTTCGCGGGCGAGGTGGACGTCACCAAACTGAGCTATCACGCCTACGCTTACTGTGCGCGCGACTACGTGCTGCTCGATGCTGGCAGCGCGCTCGGCCGCAACTGCGGTCCGCTGCTGATATGCAAGCGCACGATCTCTCAGGACGACGTTGCGTCGGGCGCGCTTCGCATCGCGATTCCGGGGAAGTACACGACGGCGAATTTTCTTCTCGGTCTCGCGTTTCCGGCGGCGCGCAACAAGATTGAGCTGCTGTTCTCGGATGTCGAGGGCGCCGTGCTCGACGGTTACGTCGACGCAGGCCTCATCATCCACGAGAACCGATTCACCTACGCCGCCAGAGGATTGAAGAAGATCGTCGACCTCGGCGAATTCTGGGAGGGCACGACGGGCGCGCCCATTCCTCTCGGCGGCATCGTCATCCGCCGCTCGTTACCTGACGATGTGAAGCAGATCGTCAATCGACTCGTTCGCCGCAGCGTTGAGTATGCGTTTGCGCATCGCGACGCCAGCCTGCCGTACGTCCGCGAGCACGCGCAGGAAATGCGCGAGGACGTCATGTATCAGCATATCGACCTGTACGTGAACGACTACTCGATCGATCTTGGTCCTGACGGTCGCCGGGCGGTGGAGCTGCTGTTTGAGAAGGCGAAGGCGCTTGGCGTCATTCCGGCGATAGAGCAGCCGCTCTTCCTCGACGAGCGGCGTGTGCGCGTGTGAGGTCGCGCGAGCCGGCTGCGCTGCTGGTTGTGGGCTTCGTGTTGCTCGTGTGGTCTGGGATTCGTCCGTTCGACCAGACGACCTGGATTCTCGAGGTTTTCCCGATCTTCGTCGCGGTTCCGTTGCTGCTGGCGACGGCGCGACGCTTTCCACTCACGGCGCTTGCGTATCGACTCATCTTCGTCCACGCGCTAATCCTGATGCTCGGCGGGCATTATTCGTATGCCAAGGTGCCGCTCGGGTTCTGGATGCAGGATCTGTTCGGCTTCTCGCGGAACCACTACGACCGCATCGGGCATTTTGCGCAGGGGTTCGTGCCGGCGATCATCGCGCGCGAGATTCTCATCAGGCGTTCGCCGTTGCAGGTGGGCAAGTGGCTGTTCTTCATTGTGTTGTGCGTGTGCCTGGCGATCAGCGCGTGCTACGAATTCATCGAGTGGTGGTCGGCGCTGATTGGGGGCAGCGCGGCGGAGGCGTTTCTCGGCACGCAGGGGGATCCGTTCGACACGCAGGCCGACATGTTCATGGCGTTGATCGGTGCAACGGCCGCGCAGCTCGTGCTGTCGAGGCTGCACGATCGACAGATTGCAAATATTGCAACCTTGAGTCGCCCCATCACCTGAGTCAGAGTCGCGTACGACTCATCACCGTACTCTGACTCGGGTACGGAGCGTCACCCGACTCTGACTCGCGTCAGGATCTCCTGCAGTTGGCGGATGCCTTCGGTGAGTGATGCCGGGCCAGGCTGGAGGATGTACGCGGACTTGATTTCGTGGATGCGGCCTGCCCGCACGGCTGGTAACGCATCCCATCCCGGGCGCGAGGCGATCTTGTTCTTCTTCACCGCCTTCCCACACCACGACGCGACGATGACGTCCGGCGCCCGCCGGACAACTTCCTCGCCCTGGACGATGCGATCTTTCGCGAGCTTCGCGTAGCGCAGCTCCGGAAAAATCGGCTCCCCGCCAGCAATCTCAATCAGCTCCTCGACCCACTGGATGCCGGAGATGAGCGGGTCGTCCCACTCTTCGAAGTAGACGCGAGGCCGGCGCGCCAATCGCGACGCGTCGTCGCGGATGCGATCGAGATCGGCCTCGAGCCGACAGGCCAGCGCCTCGGCGCGATCGCTGCGCCCGATCAATCCACCAACCATCCGAATCATCTGCAGAATTTCAACGACGCTCCGCTGGTTGAACAGAACGACGTTATAGCCGCGCCGCGCGAGCTCCGCCGCGATGTCAGCCTGCAGATCCGAGAACGCGAGGATCAAGTCCGGCCGCAGCGCCTCGATCTTGTCGAAGCGCGCGTTGATGAACGCCGAGACGCGCGGCTTCTGACGCGCCTCCGGCGGCCGGACGGTGTAACCGGACACGCCGACGACACGATCGCCTTCGCCGAGCAGATACAGCGTCTCGGTTGTTTCCTCCGTCAGACAGACGATGCGACTGGGATAAGGTCCGCCCATACGTATGGCTCGACGGCATGGCCGGTGCCGTCCTGCAGCGCGATTGAGTGCGTGAACATCGGGCCCGCGTAGACGCACGAATGGAACTCGCCGTTCTCGCCGCACGGGTCGACTGACGGCGGCAGATCGTTCAGCAGCGATCGATCGAACTCTCGCCCGACGAATGTCGAATCGAGCTTGCGTGTGTCGACGCACGTGATGCGTGCGTGCAGTCCGCCATCGATCATCTGCGCCGCGAGCTCACGCGTCGGAATGCCCCACACGGGAAACAGTGGTTCGAGGCCGGTGCCGGCGAGCTTCTCCTCGCGATAGCGCCGGATGTCTTCGAGAAACAGATCTCCGAACGCCGCGTGCGTGAACCCATTCGTCCGTGCATCGGCGATGGCCGTGCGCATCTGCGCCTCGTAGACGTCGTTGGGACATGGATGCGGGATGTGCACGACGTGCAGGGGCAAACCGGCGGCGCGAGCTTGCGCCTCGAGCAGCGATCGTCGCACACCGTGCATCGCGACGCGATCCATCACCTTGTTGATGGTCGTCAGCAGCCCGGCGACGGCCCCCGGATACTGCTGATTCAGCAGGTGCAGCGCCCACGCGCTGTCCTTTCCGGAGCTCCACGACAGGAGAATCTTCACCGAAAAACCTCCGGATGCAGGACACGCGCGAGCGCCTCCGCCGCGCGTCCGACTCGCGGCCCCGCTGCCATGAGATAGCTGCCATAGAGCAGGTAGACGCGATTGTTGCGAACGGCGGGAACCGACGACAGCGCATTCCATACGGCGCGCTCGCGCTGGACTACCTCGGCGGCCGGCTGCTCGGTGGCGTGCATTTCAATAATCACCTGCGGCGCCCGCGCGATCACCGTCTCGTTCGACGGCTGCGCCGCCTCGCGTGTGATATCGCCGAAGGCATCATCTCCGCCGGCGGCGTCGAGAAGTTCGTGCAGAAATCCGACGCCGGCACTTGCGTAGACGCCGCGCAGCGCTGCCGCATCGCGTCCGATGACGAGCATCGTCCGCGGGCGCGGCCGTCCGCGGACCCGCCTGCGAACGTCGTCGAGCTGCGATTGCAGGTCGCGGACGACCCGATCGCTGTCCCCTGCATGTCCGGTGAGACGTCCGACATCACGTATCGCCTGCAGAATGTTGTCCACACCCGCGTGTCGGTACGGGTACACGCGGATGCCGGCACCTGAGAGCTGACCTTCCAGTTGCGTTTGCGATCCGTAGACGATAACGAGATCGGGCCGCAGCGAGAAGATGCGCTCAACATCCGGATCGAGCAGTGCGCCGACACGCGGCAGTGATTTCGTTTCGGGAGGGAAGTCCTCGTAGCTGCTCACGCCGACGACCTGCGAGCCGGCGCCGACGGCAAAGAGCATCTCGGTCACGTTGGGTACGAGCGAGACGATACGTCTCGCCGCGACAGGCTGTGACGCGGCGGCCGGGGCGTTACTCTGGGCGAACGTGACGGCGCGCGCTCCACCGACGAGAGCGAGCAGGCAAACGATCGCCTTCAGCTTTTCCGCACGAGCAGCCATAAGAAAAACGGCCCTCCGAGGATTGCGGTCACGACGCCCACCGGTACTTCGACAGGCGCGAGCACCATTCGCGCAACCACGTCGCAGCCGATGAGAAACGCTGCGCCGAACAGCACCGACGCCGGCAATACGACGCGGTGATCCACACCCACCATCAGGCGCACCAGGTGAGGAACGACGATGCCAACGAAGCCGATCGGACCGGCAAGTGACACCGCGGCGCTCGTCGCAAGCGAGGCGCTGAAAAATGCGAGCCGCTGGGTGCGGCCGACGTCCACGCCGCGCGTCGCGGCGATGTCGTTGCCGACGCTCAACAGATTCAACGAGCGCGGCAGCACGGCGAACATCCCGAACGCGGCGAGCACCAGCGGCAGCGACGCGACAATCGGCGTGAAGCTGCCGACGTCGAGATCCCCCATCAGCCATCGCACCGTTCGATATGTCTGCGTGAAGTCCGCCGAGTACTGCACGAAAAGAATCAGCGCGGAAAAGAACGCGTTGAGCGTGACACCAGCCAGCAGGAGAACCGTTGTGGACATCGTACGCCCCGGCCGCCTCGCCAGTGCGTAGACGACGAGCGAGGCCACCAGGGCGCCGCCAAGGCTGGCGAGCGGAATGGCGCCGCCGCCAATGCTGTAGAGACCGATCTTCAGGTCGGCCTGCACAAACGTGATGACAAGGATGGCGCCGAGCGCCGCACCGGCCGACACGCCGAGCGTGAAAGGTGTGGCCAGCGGGTTGCGGAGCAGGGCCTGCATGACGACACCCGCTGCCGCAAGCGTTCCGCCGACCACGGCCGCGGTCAGTACTCGCGGCATTCGCGCAACGAAGAAGATCTGTGCGTCGACGTTGTCGGCAAAGGGAATGGAGCGATCGAACGCGCGCGCAAGGTTGATGTGCGTGCTGCCGACGAGCGGCGCCAGCAGACACGCGCCGACAGCAAGCGTGCCATAGCCGATGAGGATTGCTGCGAGGCGCGTCCTGATCATCGCACTCGTTGCAGCGGCACGATCGTGAGATGCCCCGCTCGCTCGTGGAACGTGACGTCCGCGTCAACGTCATACAACCGCCGGACCGTCTCGCTGGTCAGCACCTCGCGCGTTGCACCCTGCGCCAGCACGCGACCGTTGCGCATGACGATCAGTCGATCGCATACGGACGCGGCGAGATTGAGGTCGTGCGTCGCGAGCACCATGGTCACGCGACGCTCGCGATTGAGACGTGAAAGCAGGGCGGCAATTTCCAGCTGATATCCGAGGTCGAGCGACGCCGTCGGCTCGTCAAGCAGCAGCAGCTCCGTCGCCTGCGCCAGCGCGCTGGCGATGATCACACGCTGCTTTTCGCCGCCGCTCAGCGTCATGTAGTTGCGCGAGGTGAGCTGTGCCGTGCCCGTCGCTGCGAGCGAGGCGGACGCAATCTCCAGATCCACCGGGCCCTCGAGCTGAAACGGACCAAGATACGGATGGCGGCCCATCAGCACCATGTCGAGCACGCTGTACTCGAATGCCGGGTGCGTCTCCTGCGGCACAACGGCGATACGCCGGGCAAGCTCACGACGCGTCATCGTCTCGAGCGGACGCTCACCGAGAAACACGCGACCCTGTTGCGGACGCAAAACCCCCGACAGCAGCTTCAGGAGCGTGGTCTTGCCGCAGCCGTTCGGGCCGAGCAGGCCGGTCAGCGATCCAGGATCAACGGCGGCTGTCGCATCGAGCAGCGTGAATCCGTTGCCGTAGCCGAAGGAAACGTCTTCAGCACGCAGCATCGATCGTCCAGCAGTCGGAATGCATCTCGCGGACGCCGAACGAGACGTCAAGCGGGGCGGTGAACAACGGAGTGCTCGTGACGAGCGAGTGGTACTCGCCGTACTCACCACAGGGGTCGACACCGAGCGCCTCGAGCTCGCGCACCGCCTCGATCGTGATGCCGCGGCCGACCCAGCTCTGGTCGAGATGCGCGGCGCGCGCCGTCACGATGACGGCCGCACTGCCGCTGCCGATGAATTCTTCCACCAGCGTGCGCGTCGATTCACCCCACAGAGGAAGAACGGCCGTGAGTCCGTGCGCTGCGCAGACGCGCTCGTCCCACGCGCGATGCGCGTCGCCCATGATGTCGCCGAAGATGATGTGCGTCACCCCGAGCGCCACTGCTGCACCGAGCATCCGCACGTACTCGTCGGTATAAGTGGCCCAGGAGCAGCGGCCGCTGATGCTCGTCATGCCGAGCCGCTCGGCCTGCGCCGCAATAACGTCCGGCCGCAGGCCGTGCGAGCGGCTGCGCTCGCCGTCTTCCGCGAACATCGTCAGCGTGGCGATGACGTCGAACTCACTATGTGTGCGGAGGAGAGCGGTGCAGCAGTCCTTGCCTCCGCTCCAGGAAATGGCGGCGCGCGGTTTCACGGGCGTCTCCTTCCGGCGTCTCGCGCGCCGGGGAAAGACAGAGCATCGGGGCAGGTTTCCTGACTGTTACAGTGGCGGGACCGTCCGGGACTTGCACCCGGTTCCCCTGCGCAGATGCGTCGGTTGTGGCCTAGGACTATAGCACGTAGAATTTTTCGAGCGGATTGCGATGAACTCCCGAATCAAGGCGGCCGGTCTGGCGGAAATCGACGACAAGCTTCACGCGGATGAGCGGCTGACGTTCGACGATGGTGTCGCGCTGTTCCGATCTCCCGACCTGCTGGCCGTCGGAGCGCTCGCGAATCGTGAGCGCGAGAAGCGCCACGGCGCTCGTACGTATTTCAACTACAATCTGCGTCTCGAACCGACGAATGTATGCGTGGCAAGCTGCCTCTTCTGCTCGTTTGCGCGGCTGCAGCCGACTGACGCCGCCGCCTACACGATGTCGCTCGAGCAGGCGTGGGACAAGCTCCGCCGCCGCGCCAACCAGCCGCTCACCGAGCTGCACATCGTCAACGGTCTCAATCCGGATCTACCGTTCGATTACTACAAGGACCTGCTGCGCGGCTTCAAGCGCATTCGTCCAGAGATTCATTTGAAGTGCTTCACAGCCGTGGAGATTGCGTTCTTCGCCGATCTCTACAAGATGACGGACGAGCAGGTGCTGCGCGAGTTGATCGATGCCGGTCTCGATTCACTGCCTGGTGGCGGCGCGGAGATTTTTGCGGAGCGGGTTCGCCGTAAGATCTGCCACGACAAGTGCGACGCCGATCGTTACCTGAGCATTCACCGCACCGCCCATCAGCTCGGGCTGCGAACGAACGTGACGATGCTCTACGGACATATCGAGACAATGGAAGAGCGCGTCGATCACATGATGCGTGCTCGTACTCTGCAGGATGAGACGGGCGGATTTCAGGCGTTCATCCCGCTTGCATTTCACCCCGACAATAACCAGATGCGCAAGCTGCCGGCGCCGAGCGCGGCGGACACGCTTCGTGTGCACGCGGTGGCGAGGCTTGTGTGCGACAACATCCCCCACATTAAAGCGTTCTGGATTGCCACTGGGGTCGATGTGGCGCAAACCGCGTTATGGTTTGGCGTCGACGATCTCGACGGCACCGTGCAGGAAGAGAAGATCTACCACATGGCCGGGTCGCCCACGCCCGAGGGAATGACGACGGCTGAGCTCACCAGACTCGTACGCGCTGCCGGACGTGAACCGCTCGAGCGCGACACGCTTTACAACATCGTGAACATACCTGCCGCCGCCTGCTGAGTTTTTATAATTTTCATAACCGATGACAACGCTGATTCCGCTCCTCACGGAGTTCGAGAAGGAACGTCTGTTTGAACGGCAGCCTCTGCCGGAAAAGTATCTCGGCCTTTCCGACGCTGACTTAGATGCACGCATCAGAGTGGCGCGCCAGAAGCTTGGGAGCCGTCTGGTGATCCTTGGCCACCACTATCAACGTGACGAGGTCATCAAGTTCGCGGACTACACGGGGGATTCCTTCAAGCTCGCCGGCCAAATCTCCAATCGCCCAGAGGCTGAATACATCGTCTTCTGCGGCGTGCACTTCATGGCGGAGAGCGCGGACGTGCTCTGTGCGCCGCATCAGCAGGTGATTCTTCCGGATCTCGCGGCCGGATGCTCGATGGCGGATATGGCGGCGCTGGATCAACTGGAAACATGCTGGGAAGAACTGACGCAGATGGGCGTCGAGCGCGTCGTGCCCGTCACCTACATCAACTCCGCGGCTTCCATTAAGGCTTTTGTCGGCGAGCGTGGCGGTACGGTGTGCACGTCGTCGAATGCGGCTGCGACACTGAAGTGGGCGTGCGAGAGGGGCACGAAGATTCTGTTCCTGCCAGACCAGCATCTGGGTCGCAACACGGCATACAAGATGGGCATCCCGCTCGATGAGATGGTCGTATGGGATCCGAACGAGATCTTCGGCGGCATCGACGTTGATACGCTCAGACGCGCGCGCATGATCCTGTGGAAGGGTCACTGTTCGGTGCACACGCGCTTCACGGTCAAGCAGATCGACAACGTGCGCAAGCAGTATCCCGGCATCCGCGTCATCGTTCATCCGGAGGTGCCGTGGGATGTCGTGCAGGCTGCCGATGACAGCGGCAGCACCGAGTACATTATCAAGACCGTAAAGAACAGCCCTGTTGGATCGGTGTGGGCGGTCGGCACCGAAGTCCACCTCGTCAACCGGCTCGCGAACGAGGTAGCACCAGATCGAACTGTCGTATCGCTCGATCAGTTCGGCTGCCTCTGCTCGACGATGTTCCGGGTGTCGCCGAACCATCTGCTGTGGATTCTTGAAGAGCTGGTCGAAGGCCGTGTCCACAACCGCATCGTCGTCCCGCGCGACCAGAAACTCTGGACTCACGTCGCGCTCGATCGAATGCTCTCGATCCAGTAACATTCCCTTTTTCGATCGCCCTCCGAGGAGGAACGCATGGCGCATGAACTGCCCAAGCTCCCGTACGACTTCGCTGCGCTCGAACCGCACATCGATGCGCAGACGATGCAGATTCATCACGGGAAGCATCACCAGGCATATGTAACCAACCTGAACGCCGCGCTCGAGAAGCATCCCGAGCTCAATTCGAAGAACATCGACGAGTTGTGCCGCGGCATCAACACCGTGCCTGAAGACATCCGCACTGCCGTGCGCAACAACGGCGGCGGCCATTGGAACCACAGCATGTTCTGGAAGTGGATGGCGCCCAACGCGGGCGGCGCGCCGACAGGCAAGGTTGCCGATGCCATCAACTCCTCATTCGGCAGCTTCGACAACTTCAAGACGGAGTGGGCCAAGGCGGGCGCGGGCCGCTTCGGCAGCGGCTGGGTGTGGCTGCTGAAGGACGGCGGCAAGGTCTCGATTGTCAGCACGCCGAACCAGGACAACCCGTTGATGGAAGGCAAGACGCCGATCCTCGGGCTCGACGTCTGGGAGCACGCGTATTACCTGAAGTATCAGAATCGAAGGCCGGACTACATCACTGCGTGGTGGAACGTGGTGAACTGGGCGGAAGTGAACAAGAGCCTGTAGACAGGGATTCGGAGTTCGGGATTCGTCTGTTCATGAATCCCGAGCCCCGATGTTCTCTCGAACTAGTTCTGCCGCTTCAGCGTAAATTCCTGCGCCTGTCCCTGGCCGCCCTCGGCCATGCGCGTGAACGCGATCTCGTCGCCTTTCAGCGTTCCGGTCCAGTTGAGGGTGACTTCGCCGCCGCGTCCCATCTGCTTTGTCTTGAACTTCAGCATCCCGTTGGCGATGGTACCTTCCTCGATGGGGATTTCGCCGCCGCGTCCGCCGGCGACGGATCCGTTGAGCTTGCCGCCCTCAGCTTTCAGAGTCAGCGTTACCTGCTGCGGACCGCGTCCGCCAGGCACTTCGCCGGCCCATTTGCCATCGACCGATCCCTGCGCAAGCGCGGCTGCTGGCAGCAACCCGACGCAGAGAATCAGCACCCACGTCCTGATTTTCATGATGATCTCCGTCTGAAGAATAGAGGTATCCCGGGGGGTATACGCGCATTTGATACGCGTTTACTCGAGCGGATGTTTACAGATCAGGCAATCGGAGACGATGCGGCCTCCAATCAGATGTTCCTGAATGATGCGCTCGAGCACCGGAGGGTCGCATGCGCCGTACCAGGCACCTTCCGGGTACACGACGGCGATCGGCCCGCCCTCGCAGATGCGCAGGCAGTTCGCCTTTGTACGCAGGATGCCGCCTTGCTCTGACAGCTTCAGTTCCTTCAGTCGCCGCTTCAGGTAGCTCCAGGCTTCCAGGCCGCGTTCTTTCTCGCAGCACTTGGGCTTTTCCTGATCGCAGCAGAGAAAGATATGACGCCGTGCGACAGGGACGCCGATGCTTGCGGCGACGTCACGTTGGGAATCGGTCACTCAGGGAAGTATAGTCAACGCGTGTTCCGCGCCCTCATCCTCACAGGCTGCGTGCTTGCAGCGCAAAGCGCCTTCGCGCAGTTCGGCCATCCGCTGAAAGGGTCGTGGAGCGGAGACTGGGGACCGAACAAGGATCAGCGCACGCGCGTCCTGCTGCAGATGCAGTGGGATGGCAAGGCGATCACCGGCGCGATCAATCCCGGACCGAACGCGCGTCCGTTGACGAAAGCCTCTGTCGATCCTGAAACGTGGCAGGTGCATCTCGAGGCGCGCGACATCGTCATCGATGGAAAGCTCGACAACCTCGGCTCCGCGCACCGCGTGCTCAGCGGCACATGGACGGAAGCGGGGCGGAAGGGCGACTTCAGACTTACTCGGAACTAGCGCCCGCTGATTACGGACCGGCCGAAATCGTCGGTCAGCTTCTGCAGATACCTGTTGTTTTCCTGACAGATGTATTCGGTGAGCTCGCCGTCCGCGCTCCACGGAATGTTCCAGGCGACCGTCCACGGCTTCGAATATGCGCCCGGATCGTCGATCAGCGCCTCGTAATGCAACGTTCCCTTGTTTAGGCGCCTGAACCGCTCGACCACGTGCAGCAGGTCTGTATGCGGATGGCCGTAGTAATCCAGCCACGTGTTCTCGTTGAAGCCGACGACATCAACGACGAGCGTGTCGTGATCCCAGTGACCGACGGAGTGACCGAGGTAAGTCGGATTCAGTGAGTCACCCTGTGGATGCGGACGCCCGTCCATGTAGATCTCGCGCCAGATGTGCGTCGCGCCTTCGAAGACCATGAAGATGCGTTTGTGCTCCGGCTGCTGGATGATTTCCATCGGATATGGCGTGGCCATCAACCGCGGCCCGCCCGGAGGCAGACAGAAGCCCTCGGGGTCGTACTTGGAATTGTTCTTCGAGTTGTAGTCGTATATGCCGCGCGCCCACGGCAGGAACGGCACGTCGGGCTCGGCCTTGCCGCCGCCGCGCCCTCCGCTTTCGCTCGGCGCCGGGCCCCGCTCCGCCGCAGTCTTGCCATCCGGACCCGGAATGCGCAAACCCATGTTCTGGATATAGGGAACGTCCCACACACCCTTTTCGCCGGGGACGCGGCCAAGGTTCGGCGTGCCGTCGGCGAATCGCGGCGCCGGTTCAGCAGTGCGCTGCGTGGCGGGACCTTGAGCGTCCGCGGTCCAGAGCGCGGCAATCACGATCACCGACGACGCGATCGCGATGCGCATCAGGCGCATCATTGCGCCTCGGTCTGGCTCGATGCAGCGAACAGGCGCTTGCCCGTGCTCGCCAGCACAACCGCGCGCGCGTTGCCGTACGGCGACCCGTCGCGGGCGAGACTGCCTTCGACGGTTACCATGTCGCCAATCTTCAGCGTGTTGCGCGTCCAGCCGTTGCGCATCAGCCCGTTGGGGCTGCCCATCTCGAAACCCCAGTTCGTCACCTTCTTCGTCCGCTCGTCGGTGACGTCGAGATAGAAGATCGTATGCGGGTTCTGCCACTCGACTTTCGTGACGACGCCGCTCAGCTTGAATGGCTTGCTGGCGTCGAACTCCGCGGAGAACGAGTGATGGGCGATTGCCGGAGCGGCAGCGAGGAGCAGAGCGATGCCCGTGGCGGCCGCGAGAACTCTCGTACGCATCGAATCCTCCGCTACGGGCGTGGATCTTAGCTCAGAACAGCGTCACCGCGACGAGTTCGCCCGCCTCGACCGCGTCGGTCGCGGCTGCGATTTCAAAGTAGCCATCGGCCTGCGACATGCTCGTGATATCACCCGACGCTTTGAACGCCGGGATCGCCATTCCGTCAGCGACGCGCACCGTATAGAACTGGTGGCGATCTTTCGCGGAGACGACTCGCCGCGACAGCGGAAGCGTGATCGTCTTCAGCGCGTGCGGCGGCAGCCGCGCGATGAAGCGCAGCGCGGGCACGAGCAGGATATGCGCGTTCAGCAGGCACGAGGATGGATAACCGGGCATGCCGAAAAACGGCCGGCCGTTTACCAGTCCAAACGCAGTCGGCTTTCCTGGCTTCACCGAGATGCCGTGAAAGAGCACCTCGCCGCGGCTGCCGAGCGCGTCGAGAATCAGGTCGCGTTCGCCCACTGAGGTTCCACCCGAGAACACGAGCACATCGTCTTCGAGCGATTCGTCGAGCGCACGCTCGAGGTCGGCCATCGTATCTGTCGCAGTGCGATGCGGCACGGGCACGCCGCCGTGATCGGCGACGATCGCGGTGAGCGTGAACCGATTGATGTCGTAGATCTGACCGGGCAGCAGCGGTCTACCGGGGTCGACGATCTCATTGCCGGTGGAGAGAATGGCGACGCGCGGCCGGCCGTAGACCTCGACCTGAGCGGCGCCAAGCGCAGCGATGGCCCCGATGCGGCTGGCGTTGAGCATTTCGCCGGCGCGCAGCACTGTCTGTCCGCCTCTGATGTCTGCGCCTTTACGCCCGATGTTCTGCCCGGCATCAGCCGCGTTGAAGACACTGACGTGCGCTCCGTCGGCGCTCGTCTGTTCGACCATCACCACCGCGTCGGAGCCCGGAGGCATTGGCGCGCCAGTAGCGATCTCGGTGCACTCACCGGCGCCGACCGTGCGCGTCGGCATCTGGCCGGTGAAGACCTTCTCGATGCACGTCAGGACGACCGGCTGCACGGGGTTGGCGCCGCTCGTATCCATGGCGCGAACCGCATAGCCGTCCATCGCCGCGCGCGAGAACGGCGGCACGTCGGCGGTGGCGACAACGTCGCGGGCAAGCACGCGGTTGCTGGCCGCATCGAGGGCCACACGCTCAGTGCGTTCGATCCTTCGCAGCGCACCATCAATTGCCGCACGTGCTTGCTCGAGCGTGATCGTGTCGCCGAAGGGCTGCATCTTTGTTCTCATCGGCGCAGCTGCTGAACGACGTGGCCCAGCTCGGGAAGAATGAGTTTGGTCATCGCCAGCCGCACGGCGGCAGGGGAACCCGGCAGCACGAAGATCGCTTTGCCGCGGGCGCGGCCGGCGGTGGCACGGCTCATCATCGCCGCGGCGCCAATCTCTTCGTAGCTGAGCATCCGGAACAGCTCGCCGAACCCGGTGAGCCGCTTCTCGAGCAGTCGATCGATCGCTTCAAACGTACCGTCGCGCGACGTGATGCCGGTGCCGCCGGTGGTGATGATTACCTGGGTCGCCGCATCGTTGA
The DNA here is from genome assembly GCA_035492455.1 of Vicinamibacterales bacterium. Classification (GTDB taxonomy): domain Bacteria; phylum Acidobacteriota; class Vicinamibacteria; order Vicinamibacterales; family UBA2999; genus Gp6-AA40. Next base: position 145,568 of record DATJJE010000070.1, read on the forward strand.
GGCAATCCCTGACCGTGTTCGTTACCGCATCGGGATCGTCGCGCACGATGGCTTGACCGCTGATCGTGTGGCCGCTCATCTCGAGGAGATCGCGGATGGCCTGGCCGCCGGTGTCGTTTTCGGTCGTGCGTGTATCGCTGACGCTCAGGACGAAACAGGAGACCGAGACCGGCGCGTGAGATTTGTGTTCCTCAACGCTCACGCTCGGATTATATGGAATTACAATGCGGTTCTATGCGACTGCTCGCGGTCATCGCGGCGCTGGTAGTGATTGTCGGTGCGGCTTCGCCTCGGGCGCAATTCGGCGCGTCCGATGTCGACCAGCGCATCGCGAAGCTCGTGGCGTCGATCTCCGAGGCGAGGATGGAGCAGCTGCTTCGAACGCTCGTTGGTTTCAGCACTCGGAACACGCTGTCGGACACGACGTCGATGACGAGGGGGATCGGCGCGGCACGCCAGTGGATCCTCGACGAGATGACGCGTTCCAGTCCGAAGCTGCAGGTCAGCTTCGACACGCATCAGATTCCGAAGGGTGGTCGCATCACCCGCGACGTCGAGCTACGGAACATCGTTGCGATCTTGCCCGGCCGCAGCGCGCGCCGTATTTATGTGAGTGGCCACTACGACACCGTGAATCTTGGCGCGCAGGGGCAGGCCGGCCTCAATACCGCCGGCGGCGGCTACAACAATCCTGCGGAGAACGCGGACGCGCCCGGTGCCGATGATGATGGCAGCGGCACAGTGCTGGTGATGGAGCTGGCGCGCGTGTTCGCGGAGAGCGGCATCAGTTTCGATGCGACGCTCGTGTTCACCGCCGTTGCAGGCGAGGAGCAGGGTCTGATCGGTGCCCGCGAAGAGGCTCGCGCGGTCAAATCCGCCAACATCCCTGTTCAAGCCATCTTCAACAATGACATCGTCGGCGGCTCGGTGGGCGGCGATGGCATTGTCGACGGCGCGACGATTCGTCTTTACTCGGAAGGGCCAGAGGATTCGCCGTCGCGGTCCTTGGCGGTGTTTACGCGGCGCATCGCGGCGCGCTACGTTCCGTCGCATCGCATCCGTCTGATGGCGCGGCGCGATCGATTCGGGCGCGGCGGCGATCACACGGCGTGGAACCTGGAAGGGTTCGCGGCGGTCGGCTTCCGCGAATCGCGCGAGAACTACTCGAAGCAGCACAACGCGAACGACACTATCGACGGCGTCTCATTCGCCTATCTCGGCCAGAATGCGCGCGTAAATGCCGCGGCAATGGCGGTATTGGCGCTTGCGCCACCACCGCCACGTGTGACCACCGATCGAGGCGCGCCGACCATCGATCGACGACTATCAGGCTACGACGCCCATCTGCAGTGGGCGGCGTCGTCCGGCGCAGCGGGCTATCGGATCTTCTGGCGTGAAGCGTGGGCGCCCGACTGGCAACACGAACTGTTTGTCGGCAACGTTACCGAGTACACGCTGCCTCACATGAATGTTGACGATTGGGTGTTCGGCGTTGCGGCCGTCGATGCCGATGGCCACGAGAGCACCGTCAGCGCATACGTGCCGCAGCCTGCTACATACTGAGCACCGGTGTGAACCGTGCGAACACCATTTGCATCACAATCGCGTTTCGCCCCGCGGCGGCGCGTTTCACAGCCGTTTTCCCCATCGACGCCGCCCGGCATCATACGTAACAAGAAAGTGGTTTCGTCCTTTGTAGGAGGAAGCACATGCGTAGTCTCATGACCCTGCTGTCGCTTGCGGGATTCATGTTCATCAGCAGTGCCGCCGTCGCGCAGGAAAGCACGGCCGAGCTTCGGGGGCGCGTGCTCGATACCCAGGGTGGTGCGCTGCCCGGCGTGACGATCACCATCACCAACCAGGCGACCGGCGTGTACCGCTCGATGGTCAGCAACCAGGACGGCACCTACTTCGCGACCGCGCTCGCGCCGGGCATGTACTCGATCGCCGCGGAGCTCTCCGGCTTCAAGAAGTACATGCGCAACGATGTGCGGCTGGATCTCGGCCACACAACGACGCTCGACCTCCAGCTCGAAGTGGGCGGCCTCACCGAGAATGTAGAAGTGACGGCCGAGACCCCGCTCGTCGACACCACGTCGAAGCAGATCGGCGGCAATGTGACGACGCGCGAGGTATCGATGCTGCCGTCGGTCAACGGCAACTTCGTCGGGATGGTCGCGCTGCTGCCGGGCATCGTCGCGAATATCAGCACCGAGTCGTTCGGATCGGATGCGGTGAGCGTGAACGGCATGGATTCGCGCAACAACAACTACATGCTCGACGGCGCCAACAACAACGACGATGTCATTGGCCAGCGCGCGGGCTCGCAGGCGCGAACGCCGGTGGAGGCGATCGCCGAGTTCCAGGTCGTCACCAACCAGTACGATGCGGAGTTCGGCCGAACGACCGGCGCGATCATCAATGCAATCAGCAAGCAGGGCAGCAACGCCTTCCACGGCGTCGGCGCGGGGTTATGGCAGGACGCATCGATGACGAAGCCGGATTTCTTCGTCAAGCAGAACGGCCTCACCAAGCCTCGGACGCGTTTGCAGACGTATCGCGCCAACTTTGGCGGGCCTGTCGTCCGTGACAAGGCGCACTTCTTCGCCAACGTCGAACGCGTGATGGTCAACCGTCCGAATACCATCACGATTCCCTCGCATCCTGAGTTCAACGCGTCCCCGGTGACGAAGGACCGCGTGTGGAACACGCTCCTTCGGTTCGACCACCAGGTGAACGCGAACAACACGTGGACGGTCCGATGGCTTCGCGAGTCGTCGCCGCAGGTCAACCAGATCGTCCCCTATCTGCCTCCGTTCACCGGAGCGCAGAACCTTACGGTGACGCAGAACGCCTCGCGCGAGGAGCACGACGTTGATCAGACAGTGGTCGGCACGCTCAACAGCGTGCTGTCGAACACCAAGGTCAATACCGTTCGCGTGAACTTCACGCGCGAAGACGTCGCCTTTGCCAACCCCGGGTTCAACACGAACGGCCAGGATCAGGCGGCGCTCAAGCCGACGCTCGTCTTTCTCAACTTCGTCGATCAGCAGTCCCCTGTGGCGCAGGCGCGCGTGGACAACGCCTACCAGTTCGACGACACGTTCTCGTGGTTCATCCCGCGCGGTGGCAGCACCCACGACGTGAAGATGGGCGGGCAGTACGAATACGTCGGCGCGCGGTCGACGGCGCAGGACAACCTGAACGGCATCTTCTTCTTCAGGAGCGACGCGCCGTTCAGCGCCGGTGACCCGCGTACGTATCCGGAGCGGCTGCAGGTCCGCGTCCCGGGCGCGCTCAATACATTCCAGAAAGCGCATTTCGCGTCGGCGTTCGCGCAGGACAAGTGGACGGTCACGAAGCGGACGACGCTCAGCCTCGGCCTGCGGTACGACATCGAGATCCAGCCGTTGAGAGAGCTCGACAATCCGCAGTTTCCCGACCCGAATCGCTATCCGATCGAGAAGAACAATTTCGGGCCGCGCGTCGGCGTCACCCACGATCTCACGGGCGACGGCCGCTCCGTGGTGCGCGCCGGCTACGGCCGCTTCTACGACAAGACGCATTTCGAGCTGATCTCCAACATCCTCACCGCCGGTGCCTTCTCCACGTCGTTCAGCACGTTCTTCCCCGCGAACAACGCGGACCCGGGGCCCTCCGTCGGCACGGTGCCGCAGGATCCGATGTTGGCAGGCGGTCCAACGGTGAACCGTACCCTGCTCGCGTCGCTGTTTCCGGCCGGTTCGCGCATCAAGAACACCGGCACCGTGACACTCGATAATCCGGATCGCACGATTCCATATTCAGATCAGTACACCGCGGGATACGAACGGCAGCTCGCGACCAATCTGTCCGCGAGCGCCGACTACATTCATACGCAGGCGCGCGATCAGTTCATGCTCCGCGATCTGAACCCGGGCGTTCGCGCCAGCACGGCGCGCACGGCCACGCTCGTGCGCGTCAATCCGGCGTACACCGCGCAGGTCAGTCAGCCGGTCAATGCCGGCAAGATCGACTACGACGGCCTGGAGGCTGCGATCGTGAAGCGGTTCGCTGCCGACTATTCGTTCCGCGTGTCCTACACGCTCGGCTACGCGCGCGGCAACAATCCGGGCCAAGGCATTGTCTTGAGTGGCTTTCAGTTGCTCGACGACCTGCACCTGGATTTGAACGAGGGGCCGACCACTTTCGATCGCCGCCACAACCTCGTCATCAGCGGACAGGCGCTGGTGCCGCGCGCCAGGGGCATCGCCGTCAGCTGGGTCGCGCGCGCAGTGAGCGGCGCGCCGTTCACGCTCACGGATTCGACGCTCGATACCGATCGGAACGGGTTGTTCACCGAGCCGCTTCCGGCGGGCACCTATACGGGCACCGGTCGCAATCCCTACACGGCGCACAACAAGAGCGAGCGTAACGGAGCGACGGGCCCCGGACTCTTCCAGATCGATATGCGTCTCGGGTACCGCGCACGCCCCACGGGCCGCACGATTGATCTCTTTGCCGACATCTTCAACATCACCAATCGCGCGAACTTCGACAATCCGCTCGGCGATCAGCGCTTGACGGACTTCCTGCGCCTCACCACGCTGCGGCCGGGGGCCGTGCCGACGACCGTGCAGCTCGGGGTGCGCTACGAGTTCTAACCGTCTCGTCGTCCTGATGGTCGCGCTGCTTGCAATCAGCGGCAGCGCGCAGACCATCAGGACGATGCCGTACGATCACATCCACCTCGCCGTCCCTGATCCGGACAAAGCGTACGAGTGGTACCTGAATAATCTCGACGGCCAGCCCGGCGAGAACCCGGGACGCGTCATGTTCGAGCCGTACTCGGGCAAGCGGCCGCTTCCGGTACTGGTGATCTTCCAACGGTCTGGCGATGCGAAGCCGAGCGAGGGCAGCGTCATCGACAGCATCGCGTTCTCCGTTCCGGATGTTGCGGCGAAACAGAAGGCTCTTGAAGGTGCGGGTGCGAAGGGCGTTGCGCCTGGCGTCGTCACGGATCCGTGGGGCACGAAGATCGAGCTCGTGAACGACGTGCCCGGGCGCGGCTTTCATCACGTCACGCTGCGTGTTGAGAACCCCGACGAAACGATTCGCTGGTTTGCGTCGACATTCGGTGGGCAGCGTACGAAGAGCGGCGGCCGCGATGCGCTGCGCTACGGCCGTACGTATCTCATCATCACAAAGGGAACCGCTACTGCACCAAGCCAGGGCCGCTCAATCGATCATCTCGGCTTCGCTCCACTCAATATGAACGCCGAGACCGCTGCGATGAAAACGCAGGGCGTGAAGTTCACAAGCGAGCCCGCCGCCATGCCGAATCAATTCGGCCATCGCACGGCCTACGTCGAAGCGCCGGGCGGCATCCGCATCGAGCTCGTCGAGCACACGACGTGCGCGTGGGGCAAGGCACCCGAATAACTGACATCAAGCTCGACGTTAGTGCTGCTGGGCTGAAGCGCCGCGGTTGGGCGGCTACACTGGGTGTAGATACGCATCAACCCCGCAACAGGGCTGGAGGCAACCATGCGCAAGCAGGATCGAGTCGCCCAACAGCAGCAGACCAGCCGCGCCGACGATCAACGCCAGCCGCAGTCGAAAGCACAGGAGAAGGTGAAAGGCAGTGCCTCGCAGCAGCCGACGCACGCGCAGCGCGAGCCCGGTAGTAAGCTGCCCCTTCCCGACTGAAGGCGCCGTTTTCAGCGCTGGCGAATTCGGGCCACCATCGCGTTGACGGCGTCAATCACCGCCTGAGGGTTGTCGAGCGGAATCCAATGGCCGCTGTTGGACGCGACGACGTGCTCGCCGCGCGTTGACAACTTCGACAACGCGCGGTCGGTCTGCAGGCGGTGCTCACCTGCGGTCGCAGAGGTGATCACCGTCAACGGAAGATCTCGGAGATGAGCCGGGGATGCGCGCAGCACGTCGCCGGCGCTCTCGCAAATCGCGGCGATCTGGCTGCCAAGCGCTTCGAAGAATGACGGCTTCGTCCACATCTGGCGGAGCAGCGCACGAGCCTGCGGAGGCAGTTTCCAAATGGGCGCCAAAATGCCTTCGTCCTCGCGGCGCAGGCCTCCGCGACTGACCATTTTCACCACTGCACGCGCAGGCGTGAACGCGCCAAGACGCACGAGCCACACCACGACGTGCGCCAGACGAAGCCGTGCAGCCATGGCGCCATAGCGGCACAGATCGGAGCCGCGTGCAATCAGGCGCCGACGCTCCTCCGTTGGTTCGAGCCATTCCTCGGGAATGGCGGGCTCTATGAGAACGAGTCCAGCGGTGTCCTCCGGCCAGCGCGCGGCAAACACGCGCACCACCAGCCCGCCGAACGAATGGCCGACGAGCAAGTAAGGCCCTGGCACATCGGCACGCCCGAGCAGCTCACGAAGCTCACCCGCACAGCGTCCAGCTGTGCGCGGCTTCGGACCGGCGTCGCTCCATCCGAAGCCGGCGCGATCGTACGAGCACGCGCGCGTCGTACGCGCGACGAATGGCTGCACCAGAGACCAACTCAGTGACGAGCCGCCAAGTGCGGAATCGAACACCACGCTTGGACCTTCCTGGCCGAGGCAACGGATGTGAAGACGATGGGTGCCGATGTCGATGAGTGAACCCGGCGGAGGACCCGTCTCGACCTACCTGTACTCTTTCGAAAATCCGTTGCGCGAATTGGTGACGGTGAACGTGCCGTCGTCGCGCGCCGAAATCTTCACCCAGTAGGCGCGGCCGTTGTGTACCGGCGCGGGCGGCGCGTTTGCGCCGGGCGCGGGCAGCGGCGCAATCGGCATGGCGCTCATGGGATCGTCGACGCCGTTGGCGATGAACACCCCCGGCGGCGTGTATTCCTGGCCGCTGAGCAAGGAGAAGTGCATCTGCCACAAATCCTCGAACCGAGGAGAGGTGTAGAACGACTTCATCACATCGGGCCAGCCGCCCTTGCGCGTGCCGTTGTTCATGACGATGACGCGCGGCTGCAGCGCATGCACGAACGCCTCGGAATTCGACGTGTCCTGGCCGTGATGCGGGCCGACCAGGACATCGACCGTCCCCACCCGATTGGCTGGACAGATCAGGTCGTATTCCTTGTCGCGCGTCAGGTCGCCCGGGTGCACCGCGCGGAACTTCCCGAACGTGAACAGCGTCGCCACCGACTGGGTATCTTCTGGGATGGCGTCGACCGGCTTCATCGGCGTGCAGAAGGGATTCGGTTTGCCGGCGCCTGCCAGCGGCTTCGCGATAACCTGGCCTGCCGACGCGACGACGCGCGTTGACACACCCGCGAATGCAATCGTGTCGCCCGGCTTGGCAACCGTGTGCGTGGCTTTCGCGTACAGCTGCGGATACGTCGTGTTCAGGAACGCGTCCGTCGCTTCGGTCGGCTGAATGTTCCTGCCGTGATCGATGAAGTGCTTGATCGGCATGCGCGAGGCGAGCTCCGCGAGGCCGCCGTAATGATCGCCATGCCAGTGCGTGGTGATCACGTGATCGATCTGCGCGACGCCCGCGTCCTTCGCCGCTTCGACGATGCGCGCCGCGTCGCGCGCGGCGCCGGCGCCCGCATTGCCCGTATCGATCAGCAGCGATTCGCCTGACGGCGAGACGAAGAGCGCCGCGTTGCCCCCCTCGACATCCACGACGTAGATGTCGAGCGTTCTCGCGGCGCGCTGCGCCGAGACCAGCGCAGCGCTTGCAACGATCGCGGCAACGAAGGTAGAAGCGGACCTTAAGGTCCGCATCTACTTCAGCTCACGAATCTGCACGTTCCTGTAGCGGACGATGCCGCCCGCTGCCTGCAGCGACACCGGCCCGCTCTTGTACTTCGCGTCGTCCGCTTCCGCGGTCTTGATGCCGTTGAGGGTGCCAACCATGTGCGCCCCCCTGGCGGTAATCACTGCCGTGACCCACTTGCCGCCTGCATCGAACTGGACGAGCGGCTTGGCGACGTTGACGATCGACCCGGTGCGTCCCGTCTGATCCGCACGCTTGTCGTTGATGTTCAGCTCGTAGCCGTTCTCGATGCCCGGGTCCTCGGGTTTCGTGATGCGGAACAGAATCCCGCCGTTCGAATCGGGCGTCGTCCACACGTCGGCGCGCAGCTCGAAGTCGGTGTACGACTCCTTCGTGACGAGGAAGCCACGTGCTTTGGTGGCTTCGATGACCCCGTCCTTCACCTGCCAGTCCGCGTTGCCCGTGACGTTCCAGTTGCTGAGATCCTTGCCGTTGAACAGGTTCTTAAAGCCGGCGCCGGTCTGCGCAGATGCCGCGACCGCCGTGAGCCAAATCGCAACGATGAGCGAGGCTTTGCGTGTCATTAGGTACTCCACAGCGCGGGGGAATCATACATGACAGCCGGATATCCCCTCTGCGGCGGACTTCCGTGTTTCTCAAATTTTCACGTGGTCTGACCTCTTCATTCCGCCGCGTTGTCATTGGATAATGGCGCCGCGGATTCCATTCATGAACAGCCATAAACGCGTACTCATACGCTGCGCCACCGGTGCGGCAGTTCTCCTCAATGTGTTCACGTGGTTGACGACGTCGGGTCACGGACAAGGAGTTCCCGAAACTGTTTCGTTGCCTGTTGTCGTGCAACTGGAACAGGGCCGTCCATTCGACGGCGACGTGCGGCGCCTGCCAAGCAGCCTCCCGTCGCAGCACGAGCATCGTCCGGACCACGGAGAAGATCCCGGACTTCGACCGGTGAGTTTCGGAGATGACGCCGTGCAGCGAGGTGGCGCTGTCGCGCCCGCGCCCTCCCCTGGCGGCGGTAGCGGCGCGGGAAGTTTTTTTGGTCTGAGTTACGCGCAGAACGGCGACGGATGGCCGCCGGATACCAATGGCGACGTCGGTCCGACCTATTACCTGCAGACGGTCAACACGTCGCTCGGTATTTTCCGCAAGAGCGACGGCGCGCTGATGGCGAGCTTCACCTTCGATCAGCTGATGACCCAGGGGAACTTCGGGAATCTTTGCGACACTGATAACTTCGGTGACCCGGTAGTCGCATGGGACTCGGCGGCGGATCGATGGATTGTCACCGACTTTGCGTTTGTTCTTAACGGTCAGGGGAACCCGGTCGCGCCGTACTACCAGTGCTTTGCCGTGTCGAAAACTGGCGATCCGCTGACTGGCGGTTGGTACTTCTACTCGCTGCAGACCACGGACGCCTTTCCCGATTACCCGAAGCTCGGTGTGTGGCCGGACGGTCTCTATCTCACGGCGAATCTGTTCGGCAAGCAGAACTTCAAGAACGTTCGCGTGTGGGCGCTGAACAAGACGCAGATGTATGCCGGCGCGGCGGCGTCATCAGTCATGTTCAATCTGCCAGGGTCTATTCAGGGTGTGTCGGTTTTTACCGGTATTCCGAGCACGTATCACGTTGTTACCGGTACGCCGCCGTCCGGGCGGCCGAACCTGATTTCCGTCATCTGGTCGGCGAAGCTCGCGAGGGTGTGGAAGTTTCACGTCGACTGGACCAACACCGCGAACTCGACGTTGACGGGCCCATCCAACGTGACGCTCGCCTCGTGGGGCGTTGCGCCGACGTCAGTGCCTGCGAAGAACGGTAATGCGCTCGACACGCTGTACGAGCGTTTGATGGTGCAAAGCCAGTACACGAATCGGTCGAACGTGGAATCGCTCTGGCTGACGCATACCGTTGCGAACCCGTTGAACTCATCGCTGGCATCGCCGCGGTGGTATCAGATCAACGTAACCAACGCCACCATCTCCGCCACACCGGTGCAGCAGTCCACGTTCGCGCCAGATTCGACGGTGGCTCGGTGGATGCCGAGCCTCGCCGTCGACAAAGACGGAAACATGGCGCTCGGGTACAGCGCGTCAAGCTCCACGTTGTTTCCGGCCATCCGCTATGCGGGGAGGCTCGCTGCCTCCGATCCGTTGAATACGCTCGGCCAGACCGAAACCTCGCTCGTGGAGGGGACCGCATCGCAGTGTTGCCAGTTCTCGGACGGGTCCACGAACAATCGTTGGGGCGACTACAGCGCGATGACGATCGATCCCGACGGATGCACCTTCTGGTACACGAGCGAGTATTACCAGTCTCCTCAGCCTACTAGGCTTGCAGAGGACAACTGGCAGACGCGCATCGGCTCGTTCAAGTTCTCGAGCTGCACATCGAATTCGGCAACGCTGCAGGGCACCGTGACCAATTCCGCCACGAGCAGTCCGATAAGCGGCGCCCTGGTATCTGCGGGCGGATTTTCCACGACGACAGACGGTGGCGGACAGTACACGCTGAACTCACTCGCTGCGGGCTCGTACACGGTGACGGCTTCAGCGCAGGGTTACGTAACGGGAAGCGCATCCGTCACATTGACTGCGGGATCGACGACGGTGCAGAACTTCTCGCTGGCGGCGAGCGCGGCCGCCAGCACGTCACTCGCAGTCTCAACCGCATCCGGAACGTATGGCGGCACGACCACGTTGTCTGCAACGCTGACGTCAGGCGGCAACGGAGTGACCGGCAAGACGATCAGCTTCACCCTCAACGGCAATGCCGCGGGCTCCGCTGCGACGAACGGATCCGGGGTCGCGACGCTGAGCAACGTCAGTCTCTCAGGTATCAACGCTGGCAGTTACCCATCGGGCGTCGGTGCGAGCTTTGCGGGCGACGGCAGCTATGTAAGCAGCAGCGGCGCGAATACGCTGTCGATCGGGAAAGCGAGCCAGACCATCAGCTTCGGCCCGCTGTCCGGGAAGACGTACGGTGATCCACCGTTCACGGTGAGTGCGACCGCATCATCCGGGCTGGCCATCAGCTTCGGCGCCAGCGGCAACTGCACCGTGTCATCGACGACGGTGACGATTACCGGGGCAGGCTCGTGCACGATCACCGCGTCGCAGCCCGGCGATTCCAACTATCTGCCGGCGAGCAGCGTGCAGCAGACGTTTGCGATAGCGAAGGCAAACCAGACGATCACGTTCGGGCCGCTGGCGGACAAAACCACCAGCGATCCGCCGTTCCCCGTGAACGCGACCGCTTCATCCGGACTGCCTGTCAGCTTCGCCGCGTCAGGTCAGTGCACGGTGTCGGGCAACACCGTCACCATCACCGCTGCGGGAAGCTGCACGATCACTGCGTCGCAATCAGGCAACAGCAATTACAACGCTGCGCCGAATGTGCAGCAGTCGTTCAACATCACGTCGAGCGGTGGTGGCGGCAGCGGAACATCAGCGTCGTTCCTGCGCCTGGATACAACCACACAGGGGACGTGGCACGGCGTCTACGGAAGTACTGGCTATGACATCGCTAACGAAGCGTCTAGCTATCCTGCATATGCACAGGTATCGGTTAGCGGTGCGTCGATGTACACCTGGACTAACTCGACTTCCGATGTTCGGGCCTTGCAACTTCCCAACGTCAACAATCGTGTTGCATCGTGCTGGTACTCGAACGTCAACTTTACGTATGACATCAACTTCACCGATGGTCTCTCACATCAACTAGCTCTGTACGTGCTGGACTGGACCTTCGGTAACCGAGTGGAGCTGATAGAAGTCCTCGACGCGGCGACTAACGCGGTCTTGGACAGCCGTTCGGTCAGCAACTTCAGCGCGGGTGAGTATCTCGTCTGGTCTATACGTGGACATGTGCTTGTGCGCGTGACGAGTATCAGCGGATATCAGACGGTAACGAGCGGACTCTTTGTCGACTAGTCGATCCGAAACGGATCGAAGGTGCGAATAGAAGTCATTTGACGCGAGGGATCGAGCGATTTGATCCCTCGCGCTTACCGATCGATCTTCCCATGTGCACGCGTCGAGTCATTCAATAAATACCAAATCAAGAGAAACGCAACGCGAATCGTAGTGCATGCTACCGGGGTCGCGCTCGTCTCCACCACCGTCACCGGTACGCCGGACCACTCGGAATCGTCCAGTCCTGACAGCGCATTCCGGTATGGCGCACGTCCGGCGCCTCTGTCTTTAATCTGTCAACGCAGGGTTTGACGACGGGCACGTATGCGTTAAGCTTCACCGCCTCAGGCGATCCCACAACGCACAGCGTGCAGTTCCAGTTGCGGTAGCACCGCTTCTGAGGAGGTTGAAGGTGATGAGATTTGCTCGAGCGGTCGTCGCATTCGGTATCGTCGTGCTTGGCGCGGTCGTTGCGCAGGCGCAGAACGCGCCGGATTTCAGCAAGGTGGAAATCAAGGCAAACAAGGTGACCGACAAGTTCTACACGCTCGACGGCCAGGGCGGCACCATCGGCGTGCTGTTCGGGCCCGATGGCGTGTTCATGGTCGACACGCAGTTTGCGCCGCTGAGTGACAAGATCGCCGCGGCGATCAAGCGTCTGACGCCGCAGCCGATTAAATTCATCGTCAACACGCACGTGCACGGGGACCACACGGGTGGTGACGAGAACTTCGGCAAGATGGGAGCGATGATCATCTCGCGCGAGGAACTGCGCTACAGGCTGGCGCACCCGAACCCGAACGCGAATGGCACGCCTGCAACTCCGACGGCCGCGGTTGGACTGCCGAAGGTTACGTACCGCGACAGGCTGACGATGAGAATGAACGGTGAGGAGATCCAGATGATCGCCATTCCGCGGGCGCACACGGACGGCGACACGCTGGTCTACTTTCCTGGCCTGGACGTGATCATGACCGGCGATTTTTACCGCTCGGTGCAGTACCCGAATGTCGATCGTGCCAACGGCGGTTCGCTGCAGGGGCTTATCGACGGCCTCGGCGTCGTCATCGGGCATGCCGGTCCGAATACGAAGATCATTCCGGGCCACGGAGCCACCGTGGATCGCAACGCGGTTATCGCGCACCGCGATCTGGCGCTCACCGTTCGCGATCGGGTCGCGAAGCTTGTCGATCAGGGGCAGACAGAAGATCAGGTCGTGGCGGCGAAGGTAACGGCGGACCTGGATTCCAAGGTGCAGGAGGTCGGCATGACCAGCGAACGATTTGTTCGCCAGGTGTACCAGGAGCTGAAAGCGAATCGCTGAGCGCGAATGCTCGTCAGCGTGTAGTTACCTTCTAGCGCGATGCCCAACGACGAGACGTCGCGGACTTGGTGGCAGACCGTGCCGGGCATGATCACCGCGTTTGCGGGGCTGCTCACGGCAATCGGCGGCCTGCTGACGATCCTGCTGCAGGCGGGCATCATCGGGCCAGACGGCCGGTCGCGCGCGGAGGCCACTCGCGCTGCGCCGGCTTCCCCGGGGCCGACTGCCATTGCCGAACGTTCAGAACGTCCTCCAGCGGATCTGGAGGCTGGACTCGAACGCGCCAATATTCAGCTCGGTATCGGAACTGCTGAACACATCGCCCAAGTCCGCGGCTACATCAGCGCCCCCGATGGAGCGTACGCACGGTTGGCGGATGCGTGTCTCGACGTGCTTGCCGGGCGGCGGCTGAAACGCCGCGGCTACCTCGACATGATCGACAAGTGGTATACGAGCGTCATCGGCGGCGAGAACCGCTATCTGTCCGAGACCGGAGACATTCGACGTTCGGAGCTGATGGATGCGATGGTCAAGGCGGCCAACGAGATCGACGGAACGCAAGCCACGTCGTTTGACGAGATCGTCGACGGAGTACAGCGATGAAAACGTCCGCAACATCGGCCGTAGCGTTCGCTGTGGTATTCGTCGGATTGCTGTTCCAGGGAACAGCTCGCGCCGCCGATCTCGTCATTCTCACGAATCAGGGTGCAACGCCCGGCGTGAAAGAGCTCGCCAGCGCGTTCGAGCGTATGAGCGGAAACAAGGTGACGGTCGTCCAGGTGGAAGGCGACGCGCTCGAACGAACGATCGACGAAGGGCGCGCGGACCTCGTCACGGCTAATCCGGACACCATCAACGATCTCGTCAAGAAGCGCAAGGTCGTCACACAGACGATTACCCCGTTCGTGCTCGCCGGCCTCGGACTGTCGGTCCGGGCCGGCGCGCCGAAGCCCGACATAAGCACGGTCGAGGCCTACAAGGCGACGCTCGTCGCCGCGAAGTCGATCGGCTACTCACGCGGTTGCAGTGGCACGCATGTCGCGGAAGGGATCGCGCAGCTCGGTCTCACCGATCGGTTGAAAGGCAAGACGACGTTGACGGCAGGCGGTCCGGTCACCGATTACCTGGCTCGCGGCGACTTCGAGCTTGGCCTTCAACAGACCAACATCATGGTTGGCGTGCCGGGGACCGACTACGTAGGACCATTGCCCGGCTATCTGAACAAACCGTGCCCATCGAGCGTCGCGTTGCTCACTGCTTCGAAGCAGGCGGACGCGGCGCGTGCGATGATCAAGTTCATGGCGTCACCGGCAGCGGCGCCCCTGTTGCGCAAGACACACGTCGAACCGGCCGTCCGCCGCAAGTAGACGAAGACGGTCGAACGCATCATCGGTGCATTCGACGCCGGCGGGCAGCACGCCATCCGCAGCCATCTGGCCGCGACCTTCCGTCTCTTCGTCTCCCAGCGCCTGGTGCCGAAGAAGGCGGGCGAGTCGGAAGGCAAGACGCTCCTCGATGCGATGCGCGACGGCGCGCTCGACGGGATGCAGCATTTCGAGCGAGCTCGAAAAGCTGGTGCGTGCAGGCATCGTCCTTACGCAGTGAGACGCGAACGCGTCAATCGAATCGTTCTCACCGGCTCGTCGAGACGCGCGCGCCACGATTGAAGGATCGACCACTGGTGCAGGCACTTCATGCACCGCCACGTTGACGTAATGCCTTCGAGGTGGGCCCGCAGCACCAGCGTGATCCATCCATACGTGCTGCAGCACGGGCACTCCTGAGGAACCCTGCTCGTCGTTGTCATTCAGCGCTTCTCCGTACCATCCTCCCGAGGGACAGCAGCACGATCAGTTTGACTACGAGCAGGCCGCCAAAGAGCGCGAGGAGCTGCGGCGGCGACCACGTGGCGAGCCTCTCAACCTGCTCGAGGAACTGCGTTGCCAGGGTCAGGAGCGGCAGGGCGACGAGGACGACAATCGCGACGCTCACCACCAGCATTCCAAACCTGCTCATCTGCCGGCCAGCCCGAGTGCAAGCAGCATGCGGTGACGATCTGCTGACATCTGCATGGTTGTGCCGTCGATGGCGCTCAGGAAGGTGCGCAGAACTCAGAACTTCCGAGTTCCGCGATCACCAGAAAGGTTGAGCCGATCATGCGACGATAGAGGAATGCAGCTTCGACGTGCCCGGTTGTGTCTCGACTGCGAGGAGATCCACGAAGATCAGCGATGTCCTGTCTGTGCCTCCGAGACATTCGCGTATCTCACCCGGTGGATTCCATCGCCCGAGCGCCGCACGCAACCGCGCCCGGCCAAACCGACGCCGGCGCTGCCAGCGCGGCCCAGTCGCGGCAAAATGCTTGGCCTTGGTGTGGCCGGCGTGGGGCTCTTCGGTCTCGCGCAGTGGCTCGCGAAAGGACGGAAGTGGATCGAAGAGACGGGCGAGCGGAACGTTGGCGAGTTGAAGTAGCGACGCGCGCCCGCTCGGTGTGATTACTCCTTCGCCGCCTCGCAGAAATGCTCGTTGGTTTCCGTCGCCAGTCCGAGCACCGTGGTTGGTGCCCCCGGAATCGGCGGCGGGAACGTCAACGTCGCCAATGACCCCGTAGAAATCAACGCCTGGACTTGCGCGAGGAATCCCGTGGAAATGCCGCACGCCGCGTCGAAGTTCTGCGTCTGCTGATCGAGCGCGGCAACTTCCTGCTGCAGCTTGGTCGCCAGCGAGCGCACCTGACCGCACGCCAGGCTTGAAGTAGAGATCGACGCGTTAATCCAGTTCGCAAGCACATGAAGCGCAGGGAGTGGACGTGTGGTCGTGCCGATGTCAATCGTGCAGGTGACGCCCGATGTCGACAGCCTGCCTGAGGCCGTTGCTGCATCGGACGCGAACCCGGAGGTACCCACGGTGGTGCTCAGTGACGGCGCGGTTGGAGAAGACATGCTGCAGGCGCTGATCAGCGCAGCGACCGAAGCGAGAAGGAAGATCTTAGTACGTGTCATTAGCGCAGCTCCGATACGAAGACCGGCGCGCGAAGACCGCTCCGCGCACCGGCTGTTGCACGGGCCGCCACCCTCCCCCGAAGATAACGACCCGGGGAAATGCTAACCACACGCGGCCCCGCAGGGGAACCGCCCAACATTAATTTGACGGCACCCCACGTACTGCTCAGTCGCATGAATGCGTTGGCTACTTGACACCCGACGTTCCACGCGTCTCTCGTCCAAGCGCCTCGGTAAACGCCCGCTGCTCCGCGCCCATCTTCACCGGCGTCGTTCCGAGAGCGATGTCTCGTGCGGATGCGTTCGGTCCATACGCGCGCTCGTTCTTCGAGGTGTCAGGATTCAAGCTGCCGCCTGACAGATCGATTCCCGCAAACAGTCCTTTCGCCCGCGAGTAGGACAGCATCTCTGCCGACAGTTGCGCATCGGTTGCCGCACTGGCGCTGCGTCCGACAGGACCCGCGGCGATCGATGCGTCGCCGCCAAGCGTCACCTTGTTGCGCAGCAGCTTCTCGACGCCCCTCTGGTTCATCACGATCAGCACCAGGTCAACGCTCTGGACGCCAGCCTGCAATCCAGCGCTGCCCTTCGTCAGTTCCATGAACACCGGTGGCCCCCACGCACCGGCGTGTTTGCAGCTCATCACACCCGATCCATGTTCTCCACCGACAATGAACCCGGCCTTCTTCAGGTTGGGGATGACGACGACACACTGTGCTTTCTTCCAGATCGAATCAGGAATGCCGTTGTCAGGAGCGTTCCTGATTTCGCCCAGAACGGTCGCCGCTTCGTTGAGCTTCTCCGTGTCGTGCTGTTTCAGCTGACCGAACGCCGTCGTCGCCATGAGCAGCGCGGCGGCACTCGCTACAACTGTGTTCAGTGTCCGCATGCCAACCTCCATCGGCGTTTCAGTGCAACGCGGAACCCGGCGCTGAACCGATGACGTGTCGCCTTGGCGTGCGAAGAAATCAGGTGTAATTAGCGATGGTGCGCATGCGACGCGCGATCTGCGGCCGAACGGCTATGCTCACATCTTGAGAGCTCGATCACCATCTACAGCAGATAAGCTCATGATGGCGCCCGGCGATCGCGGAGCAAAAACAAAGAGCCGGCACCTTGAGGTGACGGCTCCCTGTTTGGACACGAGGGTGTGGTGAGCTTACGCCTTGGTTGAGTAACGACGACGAAGTCTGGTCGCCGCCCCGAACAGCCCGGTACCGAAGAGCACGAGCGAACCCGGTTCGGGAACGAGATTCTGGCCTGACGTTCCCCCGCCGGTACTGGTGTTGATGATATCGGTGCTGATCGCCGTATACGGAGAACCCTGGCCGCCGCTGAAACCTCCTGTGAAACCGAAGTAAGTGAACTGCGTTGCGGGATCCATCCCGATTGCAAGGAGCAGCTCGCGGCCTTTCGTATCGTGACCCGAGGCGGTGATAGCGCCGGTGAAGCCGTCGTTGATCGCCACGGTAACGCCTCCCGAGAGGTCGCCGCTCAGCAGGTTGATGGGCGCGAGGATGCCGAGGGCGGGGATCGAGCCGACGAGCGTGATCGTATTGAGGTTCTTGTCGAAGCTCAAAACACCGCAGCCTCCGACGGCATCGCCGCATACACCGGCGCCCTCCACGTCAAACAGCCCATTGTTGATTGGTGCACCAGTGATGGTGAGGGCGTCGATGAAAATGCCCGACCCAGTTATGTTCGCCCCAATATTGATGGTGCCGCCCGGCCCGCCGAGCGAACCCGTGCTGAAATCGATCACGGTCGCGTTGGCAGATCCGGCGCCCAATGCGAACACCGCCGCCGCGAGAACCGCTGATTTGATGAACGTTTTCATATCGTCCGCTCCCCGTGTCTGTGGAATCGCCCAGAGCGATTCGCGCGGCCTGCGGGGGCAACAGTGGTACCAAAGGCCGGGGTCTGTCGTCAGATTTCAAGAGTGCCGTTATTTGTCTGGAAATACTGGGTTTTCTGAACGGTGCACAACAGACTTGAGTGCCATGCTTGGGCTTAGCCAGACTGTTCGGCTGCTCAGGGGCCGACTTTTTTCCGCGATCAGGGACCGATGGCCGACTTCTTTGCGGCGAAGGTGCTATGTCAATGTCGCGTCGGAAGCACGTGTCGAGCGTATGGCGCCGCGACAAACCGCCGCTTACTGAACCCGTACGCGGTCGATCGCTGCTTCCAATTCGCTGAAAGACCTTTCGGGCAGCGTAACGGGGCGGTTGCGCACGCTGCTGAAATCCGCGAGATCGGCGGCGTGGCAATCAGTCGACGCGTCCGCAGCTCTCTCACCGCCGCGTGCTTGCAACGGTCGGCCTCCGATTTGCCGCGCATCGATACACGCCTCCCGTTCGGAAAGGAGTGACCATGAATCCAATGCGTCGGCCCCTTCCCTACTTCGGAATCTTGCTTGTCCTGGCGCTCTCCTCGAGCGAAAACGCGACCACGATGGCGCAGTCGGGCACCCCGACCATGCTTGTGCCTACGCTCGACGTCCGCGCGGTCGTTACGGGGCTGACGACGCCGGTGAGCATGGCGTTCCTCGGCGCAAGCGACATGCTCGTACTCGAAAAGAACACGGGGCAGGTGAAAAGAGTGATCGATGGCGTCGTCAATTCAACGGTCCTTGATTTGGCGGTGAACAACTCCTCGGAGCGCGGACTGCTCGGCATCGCGCTGCATCCGGATTTCGCCACCAACTCACAGGTCTACCTGTATTGGACGTGCACGGCCCCGCACCCTTCCGATCCGTTTTTCCCAAGCCAACAGGAATGCTCCGATCCACCCGTCCCTGGCGCCGACAGCACGGATATTCTGGCAGTGCCTCTCCTGGGCAATCGCGTGGATCGTTTCATCTGGAACGGATCGACGCTGACGTTCGACCGCAACATCATCAAGCTCCATGCATTTCAGAACGACGGTGCGCCCATTCCCGTCGGACAGGGTGACGAGGCGCAGCCAGCTCGGGGAAATCACAACGGAGGCGTGATTAGGTTTGGCCCGGACGGAAAGCTATACGTCATCATCGGCGACAATGGCCGACGCGGAAAACTGCAGAACCTGCCGTGCGGCCCGTCCGAAGTATGTCCGGGTCCAACCGTCATGGACGATCAGTTTGGCGGACCCGATCCGGACAACGCGCATTTGACCGGCGTCGTCCTGCGGCTCAATGACGACGGCACAGCGCCGGCGGACAATCCCTTCTACGCGGCTGGCGCGTCGACGGGCGGCGAGGTCGGTTCGAACCTCCAGAAGATCTTTGCGTACGGTGTTCGCAACAGCTTTGGGCTTGCGTTCGATCCTGTGTCAGGCGCGTTGTGGGATCAGGAAAACGGCGACGATTCGTTCGACGAGCTGAATCGCATCGATGCCGGTTCGAATCTGGGATGGATTCAGATCATGGGTCCTGTCGATCGCCTCGCACAGTTCAAAGAAATCGAAACGACGCTCTTCGGTCAGAATCTCCAGCAGCTTCGCTGGCCGCCGTCGCGTTTAGCGGATTCGCCCGCGGACGCATTGTCACGGTTGTTCATGCTCCCCGGCGCGCATTACAACGATCCCGAGTTCAGCTGGAAGTTTGCCGTTGCTCCTGGAGGCATTGGCTTCCTGAACAGTAGTGAGCTCGGCCAACAGTACAAAGGCGACCTTTTCGTTGGCGCCGCGACGCCGGGTCTCGCCGGCGGTTATCTCTTTCATTTCAACCTGCAGGGGAACCGTCGGGGAATCGCCGTCGATGATCCCCGCCTTCAGGATCGCGTGGCCGATAACGCTGCGAAGTTCGATATCTCGGAGAGTGAAGGTTTGCTCATCGGTCGGGACTTCGGCATTGGCACGGATATCGAAACGGGGCCTGACGGGGATCTGTACGTCGTATCGCTCTCACGCGGGGCGGTGTACGAGATCTTCAAGAAATAGGATTGCCGATGCCTCGAATACTCGTTGTTATTGCTGCGTTGGGTCTGTTCAGCAGCGCGTGTGATGTCTCGAGCCCGACGGGCCCGACAAAGTTGACCTCGACGGCAACGTTCGTATCGGTGACGACACCGCAACCTCCGACAGTACAGATGCCGGGCGGCATTCCGATCCCGACAGTGCCGCCGGCAACACCACCGACGAATCCAGTCGCGCCGCCGACGCTGACGTCTTCCTTGACGGTGACTACGACGTCGGTGTCGGTGCCGATCGGAGTGCCTCTCGTCGGGCCAATTGCTACGCCCACGACGCGTGCGCCCGCCACCGCCACGTCGACATTCACTCGGCCTTCACGCTCGACGCGCTGACCGGGCAACGCGTCGACACAGCTACTCGCCACGGCGATACGCGCTCGTGACAGAATGCGCCCGTCATGAGCACCTTCTCGAAGCGGGGGGCGATTGCGTTAGCCGTTGCGCTGCTCGCGGCGCCAGTCATGGACGCGCAGACAGGGCCAGCGGGCGATACATCACGGTTCGTTGGAACATGGCGCCTCGTCTCGGCGACACAGACTGGCATCATGATCTACGACAGCCTCGGCAACATGGCGGCGCAGGTCATGCCGAACCGCGAGCGCCGAAAATACGCGGGGTCCGAGCCGACGCCGGCAGAGGCCAAAGACGCAATCACCGGCTACCTGGCTTATTTCGGAACGTATTCGGTCGACGAACAAGCGCGTATCGTCACTCATCATCGCAAAGGCAACATCAACCCTGGTCAGGTTGGCGACGATGTGGTGCGGAACTACGTATTCGAATCGAACGATCGGCTTGTTCTCACGCCTGCGGGAAGCACGAACAAGATCGTGTGGGAGCGCGCCCGCTAACGCGTCATCTCGCCGCGTTGATGCGTTCCACGTCTTTCTCGTTGTCGCAGATGTTCTCGATGAAGTCCGTGTCGGGAAGAAGCTTGAACCACAGGGGCTTGCTCGTCCATGTCTTCGAGAAGGTCTTCGGATCATCCACGGTGACGCGCACCTCCAGGGAACCGAAGTTCGGACGGCGGAACCGTTCGGTCAGATGAAGTGTCTCGGTGGTGAGCAATCCCGCCCCTGCGCCCAGCACCGCGCGGTCGTTCAGGCCTCTCGTCTCGATGACAAGCTCGTCGCGCTCCCACCTGCCGATCGAATAGCCCATCCACGCCGGTTGCATGTCCTCGGGGAACCGTCTCCCATCGGTGAACACCTGCTGAAAGCGGACGAATTCTTCGAAGAGGACGACGGTCAGACCTGGCGAATGCACGATTTTGAACGGCGACGGCACCAGCAGCCCGTCGACGACGCTATGCGGGAGGCAGTAGGTGGACGGCGTCAGGTCTCCCCGCCGAATTCGTTCGTTGACTGCAGCAGCTGCAGCGGGAAGCAGGGGGAGCGGCGATCCGTCTGCGGGCATCAGGACAAGCGGCCTATCCTCACCGACCGTTTGTCCTTCGGCCGATTTCTCCGGATCAGTGCGAGCGGGATCTTCGTACCAGATACCCGAGAAATCGGTTTTGCCGTCGCGCAGGCGCGGAGGCGGAGCGGCAAGGTTTGGCGTGCCGTCTTTCGTGCGCGGGGTATTCGGCAGCTTGATCGTGACCCATTGCGCCTGAGCGAGCGCCGCCGCGCAGACCACCGCAGAGAAAGCGAGAAGGAATTGTCGCGGCATGACTCGTCTGCGTCCTTTGCGAACGCCGGATTATAGCTACGGTAGGAACCGCCCGCGAAAAGATCTATAGTCCGCAGCGCAGCGACGGAGGGAGCAAGATGAAGCGATTCGCGCTCTTCGCAGCGGTACTGGGGGTCGTCATCGCGGGTTTCGTGGTGCAGCCAGGCGCCGCTCAGGGCCAGGCCGGCAACCGCGTCTTCAGCCTGCGTCTCGTCGGAATTGCTGTCAGCGATTACGCAAAGTCTCAGGCGTTCTACGAACGCGTCATGGGATTTCCGGTCGCGTTCAAGTTCTCCAGCCCGGACGGCACGCGAACGAACACGTTCTTTCAGATGGGGCGCGATTCGTTCCTCGAAATGCAGCAGGCGACCGTCGATGTGCGCCCCGGCCTCACGCACGCGCATTTTGTCGTCGACGATCTGAACGCCACGCTCGCGATGCTAAGCCAGGCTGGCTTGCCGACAGCGACGTCGAACGGCCCACTTGCGAGTGCGATGACCCAGCCTGGTTACTCTCAAAACATCTTCGTAAAGAATGCCAACGTCTACGATCCGAACGGCATCAGGCTGGAGCTGAACGAGCTCGTTCCAGAATCGCTCATGAAGAAAGCGGCAGCGTCGTGGACTGCGGCTCAGGACGCCAGGGGCTTGATGCTGAGCGTGGTCGGCGTCGCGGCCAAGGATCCGCTGGCGTCGGCGAAGTTCTATCAGAACATCGTAGGGTTTCGTGTCGCATTTACGTTTGGCAGCACAGATCCTCAACGTACAAATATCTACTATCAGACGAGCCGCGATACCTTCCTCGAGCTGCAGCCTGCCGGAGCAAACCTTTCGACGGGTCTCACGCACTTCCATTTGCTGACGCGCGACCTCGACGCCACGATCGCCCGGCTTCGGCAAGCCGGCCTCGCGGCGGCCGCAGGCAACGCGCGCGGTACGATGGGACAGGCGACGGCGGTTTCTCCAGGTGCTCATGTGAAGAACATCAACGTGTTCGATCCGGACGGCACTCGACTGGAACTCAATGAGTACATTGCGGAGTCGCTGCCAAAAAAGGCGGTCGATTCTTGGTAACGAGGAGGCAGACCGTGCGCAACTCCATCCTGGCTTCAATGGCGGCGTTGCTTGCAGTGTTCGCCGCGCACGCCTGGGAATCCGCGGTTCACGGCCAACAACTGCGCGTCCCCGGCGAGGAATACATCTCGGAGGGCATTCCGAAGATGCCGAATCCGCCCGGGCCTGCGCCGAAGCGGGATCTGTCCGGCGTGTGGGTCGGACCGGGCACCAGCAACAAGCCCGATCCCGCGCCGCCCATGACGGCCGCGGGCGAGGCGATTTTCAAGCAGCGCAAGGCGTACAACCTCGCCACCAATCTCGGAAGCAACGCGAACGCCGATCCCGGAGCGTCGAACGATCCGGCCATCAAGTGCGATCCCCTCGGCTTCCCACGCAACGTGCAAACGTATGCGATTACCAACCGCGGTGGACTCATCTTCGGCTCCGCGCCGAACCGCATCCTCATCGCCTATGAGCAGAATCGCCTCTGGCGCGAGATCTGGATGGATGGCCGCGCGCTGCCGAAGGCGGTCGACGTGAAGGGCGCTCCGGAGTCGCGATACAACGGTTATTCCGTCGGCCACTGGGAAAACGACACCACGCTCGTCATCGACACGACGGGTCTGGACGAACGCGCGTGGCTCGACACGGTGGGACATCCGCGCAGCTCGATGGCGCGCATTCAGGAACGTTACACGCGCGTCGATCAATACAACATCCGGTTGACGGTCACGGTGACCGACCCGAAGTACTACACGAAGCCGTGGACGTTCATGCGCGCGAACTTGTATTGGATGAAGGCGCAGCAGTTTGCCGAGACGCTCTGCATCCCGTCGGAAGCGATCGAGTATCTGGATACGCTGGCCAAGCCGTCTGGGGTCCAGATCGTCCCGTAACACGGCGTGGGATATGTCGGGTCCTGGCCGATCACGACGAACCAGAGAACGAAGTGCAGGCGCGCCTCGTCACGCATCCGTGGATGGATCCCGAGTGTTGGGATCGCGTTGATCGTCTGGAGAGCCGAAAGTCCGGCGACCCGCACCCGTTCGTCCCGCCCGAGGTGTTCGGGCGTGGATCGCCGAGCTCCATGCGACCACCGCGACGCGCCTCAACGAACGCTGAATTTCTTGTCGTAGATGCGCACGACGCCGCCCGGTTGCGTGACCGTCAGCGTCTTGCCGTCCTTTGACACCTGTTCGGTATCGACAGTGATTCTTCCGTTGCGATTGTGCGTGCGCTCGATCGTGTAGGGGTCGATCAGCTTATACGTAATTTCCCGCGCATCGCCGCCGGTGGTCGCGTGGGGCTTTCCATCGAATGCGACCGGATGTATTTCGGCGCTCGACGACTTGTTCTCTTTGCCGATCGTCGCGCGGGTGCTGATGAACCCGCCGCCGGGCGCCGGCACGTTGATGACCATCTGACTCTGTTGAGGATAGTTGACGGTCTTGGTCAGATTGATTTCCCAGATGCCGAGGAACGGTTCGCTCTGTTTGTCCTGCGCCCATGCACTGACGCAGCACGCAACGGTGACGACCGCAATGACAAACGTCTTCCAGGACATGTTCATCCTCCTTCCGACACCTTTTATCATCGGGCGACGAGGCGTTGGGAACTTCCGTGAAATTCCGCCAATCCTGCACGGATTGGCGTGACCGCAGTTGAGTTCGGTCGTCTCTGAAGTGACATGGTTATTGCCGCGAGCATCGCCGTCATTGCACTGGTCGTCCTGGTTGGAGTCACCATGCGTACATGCGTGATCGGGATCGTGCGGATGGAGCCGGTCAGCAAATGGTGGCTCGCGCAGCAGCGCCACGAGGACTTCGTCAAGAACTGCTGACGAAGTTGCTGCCACCGGACACCGATTGAGCGCAACGTTGCCATGTCGTGGCTTCTAGTCGTTCAGCCCGATTCTGTTCAAGCGGACACTCTGCTTCACGCACTTCGCGCGTATGTGTCGCAGAAGGTCATTGTCGCTCATTCGCTCGAGGATGCTCTCTCGTCGATTGACCACAGCATTCCCGACGTTTTGCTCCTCCCCACGCTGACTCCGGCCGCGACAGAGGAGTACCTGATCGCTTATCTCGGCACGATCCCCGCCGCAAGGCATGTGCAGATCCTCGGGCTTCCGCACCTCGAACAGTGTCAGAACTCTGTCCAACCGCGAGCTCGTTCGGTGTGGCACTGGCGTTGGTGGCAACGGACACGCAGTACAGGCACGTGTGGCTGCGATTCGGGAATCTTCACGAAGGACGTAGTCACATATCTTGCCGGGGCGAGCGCGTTGAGGGAGCAGAACGAGCTGTACAACGCGCACGCGGCGCTGCGTGAAATGCCGGAACGTCGCAGTCAGCCTCGATTTGCGAATGGCGAGGTGCCGTGGATTTCATTGGTACGCTTTGGAAGCGAACGAGCGGCGCTGATAAATATTTCCTCAGGCGGCGCGTTGCTGCGAATACACACACGTCCGACGTATCGCTTTCTGACGCGTTCCGATTCGACAGCTCGCGAACGGCCAAGCTTGACGTTGGAAATGGAACCGTACGGGGAGGTCCATGCCAATGGCCGGGTCATCAGATGCGTTCCGTTGAACACGACCGCACAGGAATACGAGATCGCGTTCTCTTTTGACGATTCCGTCGGTCTCCACCTTCCTGCGTCCGGCCTTGTTCCTGTCAATCGTTGATTCCGGTCAACCTGCGCGCATAGACTGGCGCTCCGTTTCATCGCACTCGTAAAAAGACGGAGGGCATTTCAATGGCACAGGTAAGCGAACTGCTCGATCGATTCGTCGAATTGTTCAACGCCGGTCGCGACGAAGAAGCCGAAGGCGACTTCGCCCCGAACGGCTACGGCGAGGAAGTCGGCACGGGCCGCCGCTTTACGCCGAAAGAAGGAACTGCAAACGCACGCGCGTGGAGAGCGGCGTTTCCGGATGCTCGCGGCACGATCACCAATAAGATTGTTGAAGGAAACAAAGGAGCCGCAGAGATCGTCTGGCGCGGGACCAATCGCGGGTCGCTGATGGGTAAACCGCCGACCGGGAAGCCCGTCGAAGTGCGGGCGGTTTGTGTGATCGAGACCGCAGGCGGCAAGATCACCCGTTCAACCCATTACATCGACGTGGCCGCCATGATGGCGCAGCTCGGCGCGGGAGTCGCTGCCAAAACGTAGGGCACGGTGCCGCCGGGGGTGATCTCGTTGTGACTCTTCGACACGACATCACCGGAGCCGGAGAGCCGGTTCTGTTTATCCACGGCGCGCTCATCGCCGATGCATTTCGACCGTTGGTGGCTGAGGCGACGCTCGCGGGGCAGTACCGGCTAATTACCTACCATCGACGCGGCTACAACGTCGGCGAAGCACCCGCTGCGCAACTATCCATTGCGGTCCATGCGACCGACTGCCGCGAACTGCTCGCAGACCTCGGCATCTCGCGCGCGCATGTGGTCGGCCACTCCTTTGGCGGGCTGATTGCGCTGCAGCTTGCGATCGATTCGCCAACCTTTGTCGCCACGCTCGTTCTGCTTGAACCTGCCCTCGTGCTCGGCGAGAGCGGGCCTGGATATCGCGCGGCAATTGCGGAGGCGCAGCGACGGTTTGCAGCAGGCGACGCCGAAGGGGCAGTTGACGACTTTCTCCGCCGGCGCTTCGGAGCCGATTATCGTGTTCAACTGGATGGCGTCGTTCCCGGCGCATTCGAACAGGCAGTCGCGAACGCCAAGGTGTCATTGGACATCGAGATGCCCGCCGCGGCCGATTTTCACTTTGGACCCGCCGAAGCGCGCCGCATCACTCAACCGGCGCTCGTCGTGCTCGGCGCAAACAGCAACGCGCTGTGGCCGCGATTCGGAGAAACACACCGCGCGCTGCTGGACTGGCTCCCCCGCGCCGAGCCGTACGTCTTGCCGAACGCAACGCATGCGATGCAGTTGCAGCATCCGCACAGTCTTGCTGTCAGACTCGTCGAGTTCTTCATGCAACATCCGCTGTGACAGGCTCGCGTCGTGTGCCAATGGACGCGAAATCGGGGTCGGTCGCGACATCTGGTGGCGGACCGACCCGCGACTCAAAAAATCGCAGACATTCATCTAGCTAACGCCGTCGCTTCGAGATCAAATGGTTCCTCGTGCCCCACTTTGACGGCCTCGACGCGCGCCAGGTTCTGCTTCGCCTTTCCGTAGCCGGCGTCTGCCGTCAGCGCGCCGCGGTACTCCTCGGCGGCGGCCAGGAAGCGTCCAGTGTGTTCGAGGGCCATCCCCAGGTTGTTGTGGAAGGCAGCGACGTCCTTTCGCAGCTGCACCGCGCGACACAGTAGCGGCAGCGCCTCCTCCGCATCACCCTGTTCGAGGAACAGCAGGCCAAGATTGTTCATCGACCACGCGTCGTGCTCGTCCAACGCGATCGCACGGCGGTAGGCGTCAACGGCCTCGTCCGTCTTGTGCTGTTCGGCGTATACACGGCCCAGCAGCCGCTGCACGTCAACGGAGGCGGAGTCGATCTCGCCCGCGTGCTCGAGTCGGACCAGCGCTTCGTCGAAGCGGCGTTGATCGATCAGGACTCGGCTCAGGTTCACGAGACTCTTGACGTGATTCGGATCGATCCTTAACGCCTCCTCGAATGCGCTCTCGGCTTTGGCGACATCGCCGGCCTTCGATGCCGACAGTCCGAGCATGAAGTGGCCCCACGCGTTGTTCGGCCGACGCTCGGTGTAATCCTCGAAGAGTCTCGCCGCTGCGCTGTAATTCTTCGCCTGATACGCCGTCTTGCCGTCCGCGAACGACACTGGGCCGACGCTTTGTCCGGGCACGTCACCTTCGGTTCCCTCTTCGCCGGTTGCATCGACTGCGTTTGGCACCGCGACAGGTTTCGCCGGCGGCCGTTGCTCCGTTTTTGTCTCTGCTGCGTCGAATGGCTTGGAACAGCCGACCGCAGCGCATGCTGCGACAATCAGCACCGCCGCTATTTGTCCGTTGCTTCTCATATCGTCCTCCGTAGTGGCCGGCCTCCGAAGAGGCCGAGCGTCCGGCCGACATGAGGGCAAGCAGACCGCCATGGCAGGAGAATGAGGCGGGAAGCTGTTAACTGGCTGAAATCGAGAGCGTTCTCGATTCGATCGTCGAAGGTCGGGCGGGGGTTATCGTCTCGCCACCCGTGTGGGTAGTGACACGGCTGTGTCTGACTCCGCACACGGGATTGAACGGCGCTCGTGCCGCACAGACCGCTTACTTGGCGGCCGCGGCTATCACGTCGTCGCCGTAGGACGTTTCGCTCGCCGCACCGCTTTCACCGGTTTGAGAGGCGCCGGTGTCGATGTTGCTGCGAGCACGACACGCGGCGACGAAAACCTGCGCACGCCGTGGGCATCGAAGTCGATGACCGTGTGGTACTCGTTGACGCTGTTGATGGTGCCGTCGCCGTACTGCGTGTGGACAACGCGATCTCCCGGTGAGTACTTCAGCATGTCATCTCCCCTGCAAGGTGTGAGCGGACGCCGTCGACAACCAACGTGCGGCGCGAAGAGGTGCGCCGATACACAACGTTCGAGCTTTGACGAGGATTAACCGCTGCCTGAACGCGGAGAAGGCTCCAGAAAGCAGAAACGGGATGCCCTACAAGTGTACGGGCGAACTGAGGGTAACGCAACGACTCGGCGGACGGACGGCCCTCACTCATGACGTGCTACACTGTGTGTGCCTTCTGACTGCTGCGCATTCCGGCCTCTCGCAATAGATTCGAGCCTTTCGCCTCTCCTGCGTGTCGTCGTCGAGCATCCCGCTCGAGCCTGCCATCAGACCGATTTGCATCTTCGAGATGCAGGAGTAACTCATGAGTACCAAGCTGTACGTCGGCAACCTGCCGTACGAAACCAACGAGTCCGATCTTCAAACGCTCTTCGAGACTGCTGGCACCGTCGCCACCATCAATATTGTTCGCGATCGTGCCACCGGACAGGCACGAGGATTCGCGTTCGTCGAGATGAACGACGATGAGGGCGCACGTCGTGCTATTACGGAGCTCGACAAGCATCAATTCGGAGGCCGAAGCCTCACCGTCAACGAGGCGAAGCCGATGGCTCCGCGCAGTAACGACGGCGGGTCCTACAGCGGTCGCCAATCCCGCGGATCCCGCTGGTAACGCGTACACGATCGACATTACCCGGGTCTCACTGGAGATCCGGGCCCACCACTGGCGCTTATGCTGCTGCTAATACCGCAGTTCATTCCATACGGTGCCGCACTCGTGACATCGCCAGTAGGTCGAAGCTCAGATCCGAAGTGACATCATGCGCAGCTGCATGATCCGTCGTAATGTCGAAGCGTGATCGCTTGTGCGAGCCCGCGGGATGACGTACAGTTGCCCGTCGTCGTTTATCGCTTTTCTGAGTCCTGATCACGCGGTCAGCCCTCACCAAAGCCTTTTGGGAGGGTGTGATGCCAGCTGCCGTGTTTCTCTCACTCGTGTTCAGTCTGTGGATGGTGGTTCTCGTGCTGTTCGTCTGGACGCATCGTCCCGAGCAGACAATGGCGGAGATCATTCGCTCACTCGAGTCGCGATCGTGAGGTTCGAGCGCCTTCGGCAATCGCCGGGGTCGCCGCAGGACGAGGCCGTGCCCTTGAAGCCGTCGGCGTGCCCGGAATGTGGATCAAAGAAATTCGGAACGCTGGCGGCGATCATCACACGGGATACCTATTGGCGATGTCATGAGTGCGGCACTGTCTGGAATGAAATTCGGTACCGCCAGCAGCATAAACGTCGGTGGTAAGACGCAACTCCGTCGCGCGTTTGTACTGGTCCGTTCGCGGTGAGGTCGCGTGTGAGACGCACGCGCCGGATCCAGCCGAGCCACGTTGGTACGTTGAAGGGTGGCAGCAGTTGCCGTCACGC
The DNA here is from genome assembly GCA_035492455.1 of Vicinamibacterales bacterium. GTDB lineage: Bacteria > Acidobacteriota > Vicinamibacteria > Vicinamibacterales > UBA2999 > Gp6-AA40. The sequence continues at coordinate 175,122 of DATJJE010000070.1, forward strand.
GCGAAGCGTGGCCGCCGTACCGAATACCGCTGTCAGCATTGCGCTCGCGCCAACGGTTCTGTCAGTGGGCCGTCGCGGTTGGTGAACTAGTCGGTCCGTCGCACGCCGGAACGCCGCATCATCGAGACAGACGAATCCGTGCCGGTCACGCCCGGCGTGATAGAATCGCTTCGAGCTGTCCTGAGCCTCCCGCATTAGGCGGGTTCCTCACCATGGCAATGTGCGAGGAACCCATGACATTCAAGTACTCCATCCCAACTCTTCTCCTTCATCCCGCGACTGCGTGTCCCCGGCATGACTCGGCAATGGGCGGGGTCGCATGATCTCCCGTCCACCGCATCTGGCCGCCTACGAGTTCGCAGTTGTCGCCGCACTTCGCGCCCAGCAATTGCTCGCCGGTTGCACGCCGCGGCTCGGCGGTGAGCACAGCGCGGCCATGATGGCGCAGATGGAAGTCGCTGAGGGTTGCGTCGCACGCAGCGGCGCCGACGAGGTTGAGGGGCCACCGCAATGTGGCTCGAAGCGCTAGCCGCTCGGCTCGCCTACTTCACACACCGCGTCAGCGGTCATTCGGTGACGTGGAACAGACCGCCAGTTGACGGCGCCTGTGCAGGCGACGTCGTGTGTCACGACTGCGGCCAGGTACTGTGGTGCCGGGCCCATGACCCGTGGCGCGCCAGGAGAGTGGAGGCGCCGCCGGACCACTGGGGTGGGACGCGCACGAACCACTCGTACCGGACGCTGTTTGAAAATCTTCAGCACGTTCTTCGCTTGGCCGAAGAATGTCCGTCCGGTCCCGCCGGCGATTCGATACGACGCGCCGCTTGCGAATTGATCGAGGCGGAGGCCTGGCAGCGATCCGTGTGTCAACGTCGAATGCTGAAATCTGTCACACACCTGCAGTCGCGTCACGTGCGCGGCCTATCTGGAATAGACGATCCGCCCGTGCAGATTCTCGAGCAGCTGGCGGATGTCCTTGGACGCCAACAGCACGGGTAGAGCCCGTCTACGCACGCGGCCCTCACATGGCTGCTGCGATGTCGTCGTTGAGCGGTTTTCGCGTGAAGGTAGACAGATGCAAATCAGAACGGCCGTTGCGGTTGTGTTCCTCTCCGCGGCGTGCGCCTTGCACTTGAAGGCGGCGATCGTCGCGCCACCAGATGGCACTGTCGCCATGCAGAAGTTTCTCGCTCAACCGGCCGCTCCGCACTCCTACCGCGCGACGCGTCGTCTCGAAGCGGCTGGCAGCGGACAACGGGGCTGGCTCGATGCTCGGACCGATTACACGCCGGCCGACGGTCTCAGCTACGAAGTGACTGCCGAAGGCGGTTCCCGCTATATCCGTTCCCGCGTACTGCGAACGCTGCTGGAGGAAGAACGCCGGCTTATTGCACGCGGCGATAGCAGCCGCGTCGCCATCTCATCGGACAACTACACATTCACCAATGAAGGGATCGACCAAGACGGACTTGCGCAGGTGACGATGCGGCCGCTGCGGAAGGAGCGGCCGTTGATCATCGGACGGATGTTCCTCATGCCCGGCGACGGCGAGCTCGTTCGCGTCGAGGGGAGGCTCGCGAAGAATCCCTCACTGTGGGTCAGTCGCGTCGACATCGTCCGGTCATACCGCAGCATCAATGGTGCACTCTTACCGGTATCGTTGGAGTCCACCGCACAGCTACGCCTGCTCGGCCGATCGACGCTGCGAATGACCTATCGCTATTCAGCAATTGACGATCGCCCAACCAACGAGCAATGACATCGGCGTCCGGCGAGTAGACGCGTTGCTATTACGAGGTGCCCGGATCTCTGTTGAGATCCGGGTTGGTCTGGATGCGCCGTTATTCTTACCAGCGCGTCTGACGGGACTGACGGCCGCGATTGAACCCGCCACCGCCGCCGCCATTGCCGCGCGGAGCCATCGGCTTCGCCTCATTAACGGTGAGGCTCCGTCCCCCGAATTCGTGCCTGTCGAACGTGGTTATCGCGCGACGGGCCCCCTCATCGTCATTCATCTCGATGAAGGCGAATCCGCGCGTCTGTCCGGTGGCCCGGTCACGGACGATGTTAATGGTGGCGACCGTCCCAGCAGTTTCGAATAGAGCCTGGGATGCATCGCTCTGATGGCAGGCTCGAGCGGGATGCTCGACGACGACGCAGGAGAGGCGAGAACTCGGTCTATTGCGAGAGGCCGGAATGCGCAGCAGTCAGAAAGGCACGTACAGTATAAGAGCTTGTTGAACAAATCTGTTGCTCTTTCAATCGGCCCGGAAGCGGCCATGCATAACGTAGGTGACAGTCGTACGCCACCGGCTTCCATCGACCTACTCGGCATCGAACCCTTAGAGGAACACGCTCGCCGGCTGGCAGCTCTGCTGGCAATCTCGCCATCGCGACGCGGCCGAGCCGCGCACTTGACGACGCTGCGGCGCCATACAACAACGCTGCGACGTGTGTATAGAGCATTATCTGCCGATGTCGCGCACGGCGAACCCTCGTCGCCTGCCGCCGAGTGGCTGCTCGACAACTTCTATACGGTGCTGGCAGCGATCCGCGACATTCACCACGATCTGCCCCCGTCGTTCTTCCGCCGCCTGCCGTGGATCGCCGCCGACGAGTTCGCGGGTCTGCCTCGCGTCTACGCCATGGCGCGCGAGCTGATTCGCTGCAGTGCCGGACGGCTCGATTCGCAACGGCTGCACCGCTTCATCACGGCGTTCCAGTCGATCACTCCGCTGACAATGGGCGAGCTCTGGGCATGGCCGGCGGTCTTGAAGCTGGTTCTCGTCGAACACGTTCGCGCGCGCGCGGACGTCATGGCGGCGAGCCGCGCTCAGCGTCTCGAGGCCGATCGCCTGGTGGGCGCACTCGGCGGGGGGATGCGCACCCGCCATCCCTGGCCGCCGCACGTGCACCCTGCATTTGTCATTCGGCTGCTGCAACGCTCCCGCGAACACGAGACTGCCGCCGACCTGCGACAGCAGCTCGATGCGGCTGTTGCCGCCCGCGGACAGACGATTGAAGACGCCATTCGCTCCGAGGCGCGGCACCAAGCGTCGGAGCAGGCGTTCATGGCGAACCTGATCGGCAGCCTCCGCCTCGTTTCGACGTTCGACTGGAGCGAATTCTTCGAGAGCGTCAGTCTGGTCGAACAGGTGCTGCAGCGCGATCCGGCCGCCGTCTACGGCCGGATGGACTTCGGCAGCCGCGATCGTTACCGTCACGCCGTCGAGGAACTGGCAGAACCGACCGGAGAGGGCCAGGTGCGCGTGGCGCTCAAGAGTGTCGAGCGTGCCAGGCAGACCGCGGAGCACTCGCCAAGTGCCCGCGAAGCGCATGTCGGCTACTACCTGATCGGGGAAGGCCGCTGGCAGTTCGAGCGGGGCATCGGCTGGAAGCCAGGAGTCACCGTGCGGCTCAAGCGGGCGTTCTTCCGCTACGCCACGCCCGGGTACCTCGGTACCGTTGGCCTCTTGACGGCCGTCTTCGTTGCGGTTGCGGTCGCCTATGGGCACGCTCACCGCTCGCACTGGCCGGCACTCGCCCTCGTGGTGCTGCTGACGGTGGTGCCGGCGAGTGAACTTGCGATCCAGATTGTTCAGCGACTGATAGCGCGGCTGGTTCCGCCGCGGCGCCTGCCCAGGCTCGATCTCCGCAGCATTCCCGCGCCGGCGCGCACCATGGTGATCGTTCCTACCATTCTCGACAGCGTCGAGCGGGCGCGGGAGTTGGTAGCACACCTCGAAGTCCAGGCGCTCGGCAATCTGGATTCCAACATCCACTTCGCGATCCTCAGTGACTTCAGGGATGCGGAGGCAGAACGGCTGCCGCTCGATTCCGAGATTCTGACGGCCGCGGCCGATGCAGTGCGGGCGCTGAATGCGAAGCATGCCGACGGCGGTCACGACCGGTTCTTCCTCTTCCACCGCACGCGTCAGTGGAACGAGCAGGAGCGCCTCTGGATGGGATGGGAGCGCAAGCGAGGAAAGATCGAAGAGTTCAATCGCCTGCTTCGTGGCGCCACCGACACCAGCTTCGCGCTGACGGTCGGGAATGCGTCGATTCTGCCGGAGGTTCGTTACTGCATCACGCTCGATAGCGACACGCGGCTGCCCCGAGATGCCGCCCGGCAACTGATAGGGATCATTGCGCATCCCCTGAATCGGCCGTTCTTCGATCCGTCCGCCGGACGAGTCACCAGGGGCTACGGCATTCTCCAGCCTCGCATCAGCGTCACATTCACCAGTGCCGCCGGGTCTCTGTTCGCACGGTTGTATTCCGGACACACAGGCGTCGATCCCTATACGACCGCGGTGTCCGACACTTACCAGGACCTGTTCGGCGAGGGCATCTTCACTGGAAAGGGCTTGTACGACGTCGACGCCTTCACCGCCGCGCTTTCGGATGCCGTTCCCGAAAACTCGCTGCTGTCGCACGATTTGTTCGAAGGTCTACATGCCCGCGCGGCTCTCGTCTCCGATATCGAGCTGGTCGACGAATATCCGTCAACGGTACTTGCCCACGCACGCCGTCAGCATCGCTGGATTCGAGGGGACTGGCAGATCCTCCTCTGGTTGTTTCCATTCGTCCCGACTCGTCATGGGATGAAGCGGAATTCGTTCCCCCTCATCTCGCGCTGGAAAATTCTCGACAATCTGCGTCGCAGTCTCGTTGCGCCGATGCTGCTCACGCTGCTCGTCGCGGGCTGGACGATCCTGCCGGGCGCCCATTGGTTCTGGACCCTCTCCGTGCTGACGGTGATGGCATCGCAGCTTCTGCCTCTGGTCGCGCAGATGCTGGTGGGTCCGCGACGAGCGCAGTCGTTCGCGGTGTTCTGGCGAAATCTCCGCTCCGATGCGGCAACCACGCTGGCGCAGGTCTTTCTCGGCGTGACCTTTCTCGCCTACCACGCGTGGCAAACCATGCATGCGGTCGTTCTGACGTTGGTGCGCCTCACCGTGACGAGGCGGCGTCTGCTGGAATGGGAAACGGCGGCAGCGGCAGCCACGCGCGCGGCGGGCATCGGCCGTCATGCTCTGCTGCGAATCATCGCCGGGATGATGGCCAGTCCCATCATCGCCATAGTAGTGGCGTTCGTCGTGTCGGTCACACATCCCGACAGCCTGCCATCCGCGATGCCGTTCGTGTTGCTGTGGTTCTCCGCGCCCGGTGTCGCCTACTGGTTGAGCAAGCCGGCGGGTCCACGTGAACGTCCTCTCAGCGTCGCCGATCGGCAGTTGCTGCGCAGGACGGCGCGAAAGACGTGGCGCTATTACGAGGCGTTTCTCACCGACGCCGACACATGGCTGCCCCCCGACAACTATCAAGAAGGGGCCCACGCGCGCCTGGCGCGGCGCACGTCGCCAACCAATATCGGCATGGCGCTATTGTCGACGCTGGCGGCCCACGATCTTGGATACCTGACGACCGAGGCATTGATCCGGCGGCTCGATCGAACACTCACCACGTTGGAAGGCCTGGAGAAGTACGACGGGCACCTGCTCAACTGGTACAACACGGTAACGCTCGCGCCCCTTCATCCGAGATACGTTTCCACCGTCGACAGTGGCAATCTGGCCGCCTCGCTCATAGCCATGGCCGAAGGCCTCCTCGCCCTGACCAGCAAGCCGCAGGCGCGCACGGCGCTGCTCGACGGGCTGATTGACTCCGCCGAGCTGCTGGCGACTGCATCGGCAACGACACCGGCGCCAGAGCAGCCGATCCGCGAGACCGTCACACGCGTCAACGGCATCGCCAGGCAGATCATCAGCGAATGCCAACGCGAAATGAGGGACGGAAGCCCTGCTGCGCTGGCGAACCTCGGTCGAGACCTGACGGAAACGCTCGCGACTTTATCCGGCGAGGGCGAGAGTGAAGCTGTGAGCGAAATCGCCTTCTGGTGCGGTGCGGTCGGCGACCTGGTTGCGGCGCTGGAGGTCCCGTCTGCCGTGGCCATCAGCGAGCTCACGGCGCTGGCGCGGCGAGCATCGGCCATCGTCGCCGGGATGCAGTTCGGTTTTCTCTACGACAACCGTCGACGGATCTTCTCGATCGGCTACCGCCTTGCCGATGCCGACGGTCCCGGGCGGCTGGATGGGACCTTCTACGACCTGCTGGCTTCCGAAGCGCGGCTCGCCAGTTTCGTTGCCATCGCCAAGGGCGACGTGCCGCAGCATCATTGGTTTCATCTCGGACGGATGGTCACGAGCGTCGACGGCCGCGCGACGCTCCTCTCGTGGGGCGGCACCATGTTCGAGTACCTGATGCCGCAGCTGCTGCTGCGCAGCTATCCAGGAACGCTGCTCGATCAGAGCTGCCGGGCGAACGTTCGGAGGCAAATCGAGTACGGAAGGGAGCGTCGCGTTCCCTGGGGTATCTCCGAGTCCGCGTTCGCATTCACCGACCGACAAGGCAATTACCAATACAAGGCGTTCGGCGTCCCTGGTCTGGGACTGAAACGCGGACTTGCCGACGATCTCGTCGTTGCACCATACGCCACAGCACTCGCAGGTCTCATCGACCCCGCAGCCGCGGTTTCGAATTTCCTCCAGCTGATTCGACAGGGACTCGATGGCAAATTCGGGTTCTATGAGTCGATCGACTATCGGCCGGCAACCTCGTTGGCGGATACCGATGCGCCGCCCAAGAACATCACTCCGGAAGTCGTGCGAGCGTTCTTTGCACACCATCAAGGCATGTCACTGGTGGCGATGACGAATGTGTTGTGCGACGACATCTTCGTCGAGCGGTTCCACGCCGACCCGCGAGTGCAAGCTACCGAACTTCTGCTGCAGGAACGCGTTCCCCGCGAGGCGATTCTCGCCGAAGCCCGGCCTGTGGAAGGAGCGGCTGCGAAGCTGTCGATTGGCACGGTGGCGTTGCGGCGTTTTCGCAGTCCGCACACAAGAAATCCGCATACACACTTCCTGTCGAACGGCAGGTACACGGTGGGCCTGACGCATGCGGGCGGCGGGTCGAGCACGTGGCGCGACCTGGCGGTCACGCGTCGACGTGAGGACCGGACGTCCGATGCGGGTGCCCAGTTCATTTACCTCAGAGATCCCTGGTCGGGCCAGGTGTGGTCCCCAACGTATCAGCCGATTTGTCGTGAGCCGGATCAGTACGCCGCGATTTTCGAGCTTGAAAAAGCAACGTACCAGCGGCGCGACGGCGATTTCGAAACGCAGCTTCAAGTCGTCGTTTCGCCCGAAGACGATGTGGAGGTGCGCAGGCTGTCGATTACGAATCGTTCCGATCGACCTCGGGAAGTCGAGGTCACCAGTTATGCAGAGATTGTCCTCGCTCGAAGCGAGGATGATTTGGCACATCCAGCGTTCGCCAAACTCTTCATCGAAACAGCCTATGACGCGCAGAGCGCAGGACTTCTGTTCAGTAGACGCCCGCGATCCGCCGAGGAGCCCCACGCGTGGGCGTTTCACGTGCTGGCTATCGACGGTCGGCTCGGCGGTGCCATTGAATGGGAGACCGATCGGGCGCGGTTTCTGGGGCGGGGCCGCTCGCTGACAGATCCCGCCGCACTCGACGGCCGCGCACTCTCGGGGACGACGGGAGCGGTGCTCGATCCGGTCGCCAGCGTCCGCGAACGCGTGCGGCTGGCGCCGGGAGGATTCGTCCGGGTCACCTTCGCGACGGGCGTTGCTCAGGACCAAGCATCGGCGCTGGCGCTTGTCCGCAAATACCGCGACGCCAGCTCGGCAGCGCGCGCCTTCTCGATGGCCTCGACCCACGTGCACATTACGCTGCAGCATCTGGGGCTGACCGACGACCAGGCAATGCTCTTCGATCGCCTGGCGTCGCGCGTGTTCGGGACGGACGCGTCTTCTTCCAATGCTGACGATATTGCGCGTAACACCGGCGGGCAGTCGAACCTGTGGCGGTTCGGCATATCGGGAGACCTGCCGATCGTCCTCGTGCATGTCGCGGACACTAACGGCCTCGCACTGGTGCGTCAGCTGCTGCATGCGCAGGAGTATTGGCGTGTCAAGAACCTTCGCGCCGACGTGGTCGTTCTCAACGATCATCCAGCGGACTATCTCGACGCAGTGCAGAACGAGCTGGTCGGCTTGCTGCTCGAGCCGAGATGGAGCGGGTGGCTCGACAAGCGTGGCGGAGTCTTCCTGCTTCGTAGCGACGGGATGCCACCGCCAGATCAAATCCTGCTGCCTGCGGTCGCGCGTGTCGTTCTCCGCAGCGATCTCGGCGACCTCATGCCTCAGCTCGATCGCAAGACACCGTGGTTACCGCCAACAGAGATTGTTCCAGCATCGGCGACGATGCGCGCTCCGCGTCCAGCGTCCGAACCGGTGCCAGTGGAACCGCGGCTGATGGAGAACGGCATCGGCGGTTTCGCGGCGGATGGTCGGGAGTACGTGATCGTTCTGGAGGGCGATCGGACGACGCCTCTGCCCTGGTCAAACGTGCTGGCGAACCCGGAGTTCGGCACTGTGGTGAGCGAATCGGGTGCGGCATACACGTGGGGCGGAAACAGCCGCGAGAACCGCCTCACTCCCTTCGCCAACGACCCGATCTCCGATCCAACGGGTGAAGCGATTTTTGTGCGCGACGAGGACGCGCGGACGGTGTGGGGCGCCACACCAGGTCCTCTGCCTCGCACGAGCGACGCAGGACGTTGGATCATTCGACACGGAGCCGGCGTGACCCGTTTTCAGCACGCCGTCGAGGGCCTCGAGCAGGATCTCACCGTCTGTGTCGCAGCGGACGACCCGGTGAAACTGTCGCTCTTGACCTTGAAAAATACGTCCGGGGAGACTCGACATCTCAGCGTATTCGGGTACGTCGAGTGGGTCCTTGGTCCCCCGCGGTATGGTGAGCGGCGGTTCGTCGTCCCCGACGTCGATGCGTCCAGTGGCGGGATCACCGCGAGGAACACGTACAACGCGGAGTTCAAGGATCGCGTCGCCTTCTGGCACGCCACCGAAACCCCAAGCTCCATCACATGCGATCGGGCGGACTTCATCGGGCGGAATCGGACGCTCGCAGCGCCGGCCGGACTTTTCCGCGAGCGGCTGAGCGGACGAACCGGTCCCGGGTTCGACGCTTGTGGAGCGCTGCAGATCAGGATCGATATCCCGCCGGGAGAGGTGCGCCGCGTCGCGTTCGTGCTCGGTCAAGGCCGCGATGCGTCTCACGCCGCGGCGCTCGCCGCTCGCTATTCGCACCTCGAAGAAGTCGACGATGCCATTGCCCGCTGCGGCCGATTCTGGGACGAGGTCCTCGGCGCCGTTCAGGTCCAGACACCGGATGATTCGTTCGATCTGCTCGTCAATCGATGGCTGCTGTATCAGACGCTCAGTTGTCGGATCTGGGCCAGAAGTGGTCCCTACCAACCGGGCGGAGCGTTCGGGTTCCGCGATCAGTTGCAGGACGTCCTCGCGCTGCTGCACTCGAGGCCCGATCTCTGTCGTTCACATCTTCTGCTCTCGGCCTCGCGGCAGTTCGTCGAGGGCGACGTCCAACACTGGTGGCATCCGCCGACGGGGCGTGGCACTCGGACGCGGTGCTCCGACGATCTCCTCTGGCTGCCGTATTCGGTGGCGCGCTACGTTGCGCGAACGGACGATCGATCGCTGCTCGACGAGGTCGTCCCGTTCCTGGAAGCACCGCCGCTGCAGCCAGACGAGGTCGAGGTCTACGGTTTGCCGTCCATATCGTCGCAAAGCGCGTCGATCTACGAACATGGCATTCGCGCGATTGATCGTTCGCTGAAGTACGGCGCACACGGTCTGCCCCTCATCGGTTCAGGCGACTGGAACGATGGGATGAACCGCGTCGGCCAGCAAGGGCGCGGCGAGAGCGTATGGCTTGGCTGGTTTCTGGTAGTCGTATTGAACCAGTGGGCAACGCTGTCCGAGCAGCGGGGCGATGCCGTACGCGCGCAGCACTATCGCAGCGAAGCGCGATGGCTCGCCGGGATGGTGGAGCTTGCGTGGGACGGCAACTGGTATCGACGCGCGTACTTCGACGACGGGACTCCTCTTGGTTCGGCACAGAACGCGGAGTGCCGGATCGACTCGCTGACTCAGTCATGGGCGGTCTTTTCGCAGGAGGCCGACCCGCGCCGGACCGCGCGCGCCATGGAAGCCGTGCGCGCGCATCTTGTGCGCCGCGACGCCCAGGTGGTGCTGCTGCTGACGCCTCCCTTCGATCGAATGGCGCACGATCCCGGATACATCAAGGGATACTTGCCAGGCATACGCGAGAACGGCGGTCAGTACACGCACGGCGGGGTGTGGACGATCATCGCGCTCGCTCAGCTTGGCCTCGGCGACGAAGCCATGGAGCTGTTTCACATGATTAATCCCGTCAATCACACGCGTACGCCGACCGGTCTCGAGCAGTATCGTGCCGAGCCCTTCGCGGTCGCGGGCGACGTCTATGCACATCCAATGCATCTCGGTCGCGGCGGATGGACGTGGTACACGGGTTCAGCCGGCTGGATGTACCAGGCGGCAATCGAGGCCCTTCTTGGATTGCATCGTCATGGCGAGACGTTTTCGATCGAACCCAGCATTCCTGCGATGTGGCCGAACTTCTCGATGCAGTGGAATGTCGGCGGGACCCATTACAGCATTTCGGTTCTCAATCCCCATCGGCGGTGCATGGGCGTCCGGTCCGCGCAATTCGACGGCGTGCCTGTTGACCATACGTCGATTCCGCTCGTTCAAGACGGCGCGACTCACCACGTCATCGTGGAGCTGGGTGTCGCTGAGACAGAGCCAGTGCGCACCTTGCGACCTTTCAGGACCGCTGCCGGAGCGGAGTGAGGTATCGCCGCGTCCGGCTCGTTCGCGACAATACGTCCATGCCGGTAATGCGGACGTGCAACAGTGTCTTGATTCGGCGGGTGTCGCGGCGCGTCACCACAGCCACTCACTTCGACGCATGCGGTTCATCCGCAGTGACAAGTCGATACACGTACTCGGTGAGCTCGCGCAGACGCATTCCAGCGGCGTCCGGCATCGGCTGACCAGCCGACGGTATTGTCGGGATTTCTACCGCACCTCTGATGATCAATGCCGCTGCGATAACCACTCTCGCCTGTGCTTCCAACGAATCCATCATCACCTCGCGTGCGCTAGTCCCAATCGCACGAAATGGCCGCAGATCACCGCGTAACATTCACACGATGCGGCTTCGAGCTGTCTGCGTCGAAGAACGCGAATGCGGCCATATCGAGTGGAGATCACTCCGGTTTCTTTGAGCAGACGAAGAACGTCCGTTACCGTCGGACGGCGAACGCCGAGCATGACGGCAAGAAACTCCTGCTTCAGCGCAAAGTCATCGGTGTCGACTCGATCGTGAATTTGCAACAGCCAACGGCAGCATCGTTGCGAGACGTCATGCAGCGCATTGCACGCAATGCACTGCATTGTTTGCAACAGGGTCGCCTGCACGTACGACGAGATGATCTCGCGAAAGACGCCGTGCACCGCTGTCGCTTTGAGGAACGGTGCGACGGCCAGCGCGATCGCGGGCCCGTCGGGCACCTGTTGCATCGTGCGTCCTGCGCCCGCGCGATCTCCCAGAAAGACGCCGACTCCCAGCATGCCTTCACGCCCAACGGTCGCGACCTCGACGAGCGCGCCATCCCGCATGCGATTGGTCACGGAGAACACGCCGCCATTGGGGAAGTACACGTCGTCGATTCGGCGTCCATCCTCGTGCAGCGTCGCGCCAACAACGGTCGACCGGAGACGCAAGTGCGTGGCAATACGACCGTAATCGGCGGACGGCAGTGCTGCCAGCAACTGGTTCCGTAATGGCGTGCCGTCAGTCAGTACGCGAGTCGATGTTCGTGCCCGCCGCATGGCCTCTCCTCTGAATCAGCCCTGACTGAGAGTCAGGTGCTTCGATGAGACTGGAGGGCACAGTCGTGATCGACTGCGGGCACAGCTCAGAAAGCAGGAATGGACAGCGTATCACGCCATCACAGGGGGACTCGGTCAGAATGTACGCTAGACTACTTTTCCCCCCAGACTGGTGCCACGCCATTCGTGACGTCGCCTCAGCCTCCCAAGTCCCGGCAGCCGGACGAGCTACCGTAGGAGCGTGACGATGTCAGACGCATTTCCTGTTCACTACCTCCCAGTTCGTTCGCAGTCGGCTTCCGCCGGCCGGCGGTCACTCACCGTCCATCTCGTGAACCCCAGCCATCTCTCGTTCGGCGTCGGCGTGATTACGCCGCGCTGGCTCTTCGTGCTCGGCGCAGCCACGCCAGCCGCCTACAGTCCGCCCCACATTGTTGATGAAACGTTGGAGCCGCTCGATCTCGACACCATCAACGCGGGCGACGTCGTTGGTATCGGGATTCATACCGGCAATGCGCTACGCGGGTACGAGATCGGTACTGCGGCGCGAGCCAGGGGCGCGACGGTCGTCTTTGGCGGCATACACGCCACGCTGTATCCAGACGAGGCGCACGATCTCGGTGGCGCCCATGCCGTCGTGCGCGGTGACGGGGATGTGATATGGCCGCAGGTGATCGATCATGCCGCGCAGGGTACGCTGCAGCCGCGCTACGAGGCCGGACGGGTAGCCGCTGACCATTTCGTCCCGGCGCGATGGGATCTGCTCCCTGCGGGCCGCTACATGTGGGGATCGGTGCAAACCGTGCGCGGATGCCCGAAACACTGTTCGTTCTGCTCGGTGTGGCGCACCGACGGCCAGACGCCGCGGCAACGTACTGTAGACAGCGTTGTGACCGAGATCGTCGAGCTGCGTCGCCAGGGCTTCCGATTCGTCGCGCTTGCTGATGACAACTTCTATCCGGTCACCTTGTCCGATCTCGCAATGGCAGAGCGGCAGGGCAACGCAACCCGCCTCGAACAGCTGCGAGCCCTGCGCGCGGAGCGATTCGAGCTGATGGCGAGGTTGGCGGAGCTGCCGCGCGACATGGTGTTCTTCACACAAATCACCATGGAAGCGGCTGAGGACGAATCCTTTCTCGACGCCATGCGGCGCGCCAATATCAAAGGTGCGCTCGTCGGTGTTGAAGCGGTGACACCCGAAGGGCTGAAGGACGTCTACAAGAACTTCAACGAAGCGGGCGAGGCGCTCGTGGATCGGCTGAAGAAATTCCGCGAGCACGGCGTTTACGTGCTCGGGTCGTTCATCTTCGGCCTGCCGAGCGATCGACCGTCAACCTTTGACGCGACCGCAGATGTCGCGGAACGCGCCGAACTCGCCTTTGCGCAGTTCGTCATGTTGACGCCGTATCCCGGCACGGTCGACTTCGAGGCTTGGGAAAAGAAGGTCGGCGCCTCGGCCGACCGGGTGGGCGGCATACCGATTACTCGACATTGGCTCATCCCGCAGGCCCAGCGGCCAAAGGTCTACGCACCACACCCAGTCATGACCGCGGACGAAATTCGCGCCCGGACGCAGGCCGTATGGGACCGGTTTTACAGTCTTCGGCGAATCTGGCTGCGCTCGCGGTGCGCGCCGACACTGCGTTCACGACTGGCCTTCGTGTTGATTTCGAAGCTGTATCGACAAATGTACGCGAACACCGGCATCGCGACCGACAGCGCTCGCGTGAATCGCGCCAACCGATGGGCGCGGCTCATTGCACGACCTTGTCGTCGTCTGTTCGTCGCGCGACCATGGCCGGCGGCGGCGACACCCAGCCTCGCAACGCCGCCGCGTGAATTGTTCGTTGCTCAGCAGAACAGCCATCTGCCCGAACGTTAATACGCCGTCCCCAGTCGGGAATGCCGCACGAGTGTGTGATGTACACAAGTGAACATCGCTGCGGCGCAACTCCCGGTAAAGTGGCCACATGCCTCCCATTTCTGGCCAGAACCTTTCGAACGACGAGGCTGCTCGAAAGCTGATTCCAGGTGCCTACGAACCGCACACGGTGACACCGCGGTCGCCGGGAGCAATGGGCGGATCGGCGTTTGGTTCCAGCGACATGCCGGCCGGTCCGATCACGATGTCTGCCGCGACGATTGCCGAGCGCGAGAAAGAAGGCGGCGGCGGTATTCGTGAGCGCCGGCGCCGAACGCATCATCGATAAGGTGCCGGCGCGTCAACACCCAATAAGGAAAGTTGGTACCTGTGCGATCTCGCTCTTGCCCCGCCGTAACGGTGGTCGCCGCAATGCTGCTCGCGTCGTCGCCGGTCGTGGCTGCCGACCTCAGCACCTATCGTGAGTTCACGATCGGAGCCTCAACTGCCGACGTGACCGCCCGGATCGGCGCCGCGGAAACGGACCTCAAGACCGTCCACGAACGGCCCGCACTCCTCCAAGAATTGTCGTGGCGGCCACGTTATACGAGCGGTCGCAATCCCGTCGAGCGCGATTCAGTCGCGGTTATCGTCTTCAGCTTCATCGATAACCAACTCTTCAGGATGACAATCGACTACGACAGGAACAGCACGGAGGGGTTAACCACAGAGGACATGGTCGCAGCGCTGTCCGCGATGTATGGGCCTCGTTCGACGCGGACAGCGACGGTAGCTCCTCGGCCGGCGTTCGACAGTCTCGACACGCCGACCATGATTGCCACGTGGCGGCAAGGTGACGCGACGCTCACGCTCAATCAATCGACGTACGGGGGCAGCTTCGGGTTGGTCATCACCTCCATCCCGCTCGAGGCGCTCGCCAGGAAAGCACAAGCGACCGCAGTAATCATCGACGCGCGCGAAGCACCCGCACGTGATGCCGCACGCGCCAAGGAACAAGCCGAAGCCGCGCGTGCCGCTGCAGAGAAGACCAGGGCAACGAACAAGGCTGCGTTCAAGCCATGACGCTCGGGCACGCCTGGACCGCGCCTTAGGCTGGCGTTGGTCACTTACTAGGAGGTTAGATGGTCTTTCCGACTTCAGCCGAGGTCCCGCCGCGACCCACGTGTTCCTCGTGTGGGTCCACCAAAGTCAGCACGCTCGCAAAAGAGATCACTCAAAATACCCTTTGGCGATGCGCATTGTGCGGAGACACGTTCAAAGCGCCATCACTTCGGGCGAAATAACGCAACTTGTGATCAGCGTCCGCTCGCGGCGGCCGCGCTGTCGTTGACGAGCGATCAGTCCCGCAGCACGACGCTGAGAAGAGAGTTGTTGATTTTCAGACCGCCGTTGTACTCGATGAAACCGAGCTTTCGAAACTTGTTCAGGAAGAAGTTCACGCGCGAGCGCGTGGTGCCAACCATCTCGGCCAGTGTTTCCTGTGACAGCCGTGGCAGAGCGCGGTGTGACGCTTCAGGCTCACCGTAACGCGCGAGGAGCAGGAGCGTTCGCGCGAGACGCTTCTCGCTCGAGTTGAAGAGCTGATCGATGAGGTCTTCCTCGATGCGGATATTTCGCGTGAGCATGTGCGTCAGGAACCGGTCAGCGAACGCCGGTTGAGCGTGGAGGTGTCGCACCATCTCTTCCTTTTCCACGACGATGCTTGTGCATGCAGACATGGCCGATGCCGTCACCATCCGGTGTGTCTGTCCGACCAGACATCCCTCACCAAAGAAATGACCGGCCTCGAGGATGGCGATCACGGCCTCTTTCCCGGAGTGCGACAACACGGATAGGCGCACGGTGCCCTGCTCGACGTACATGACGCTAGTCGCGGGCTCGCCCTGAGCGAAGATCGTTGTTTTGGCCTCGTAGGCGACGCGGTGCACACGCACGTCGGCCCAATCGATGACCGCGCCGGCTTTCGCAGCCCATGCGTCTTTCGACCCGCTTATACTTTTCCCAATACCCTTCGCGAGGCCGACCGAAGGCCTCCGCTTGAGCTTACGACCCGCCATTTGAGTGCAACCGCGTACAGCGTGACATTAATACTCCATTGTCGCAAATGATGCAGGTACTTCTGGTGCCCGTGGATTGGGACGTTCTGTGATTCGCTGCGCTAGCGTGCTTTCGATCCAGCTGTTCAGCCGGCGACACCACGCTCAACGACCCACGCGGCATACGCGGCCACGGTCGACAGTCGCATTGCATCCCAGCGTTGGCCACACGTGACGCATCGCCAGTCGGCGCCCGTGTCGAGCGCACTCTGCGGTAGAGATGTAGGCGTGTGGCACAGCGGGCACATCAAGGATGGCGGAGGGTATGTTCCATCATGGAGCACCGCCGCTGCCACCTGAGGTGGGGAAGAGAGAGGCGTGGCGAGTGAAGGCGCGGTGTTCATGTCTAGATCCTAGTCTTTGACGCAGCTAAAGCATGACACGCGCGTTGCAGCCTGTCTGTATCGCATTGCACAGCAGCATCGCTGCGGTTCGAACCCATTTACCGTGAGTGCGACGCAGGATGTTCGGCGAGCCACTTGTCGCTCATTCAGCCAAGTGTGCTCGCGTTCACGCCACCTGACACCCGCAGTCTGGTCAGAACCTGTGTGGCATCGGGCGTGTGTCTGTGCAGTCGGGAACAGCGCCATTGAGCGTATCTCCGTACACTGACAAGGAGGTGCTCCAATGACGACTCAAACGGCGTTCATACCCGACGGGCAGGCGGAAATCCGGTGGCGCAACTGGCGGGCGCGAGGTGAGGCAAATGACCGGCGCACTGCGACCAGAATGCGCATGTTGCTGCTCCTCATCATCGCGGCTTTAGTTGTGTGGTTCCTCGTTCAACTCGCATGAGGAGGGAACTCGTGTCCGCGGGCGCATTGGTTCCCGCGGCGCTTCACCCAACCGTCACTGTCTAGCCGGCGAGCGGTACCCCCGACGACCTTCGCTTCTTCAGCGCCTGGCGAATCAGCGACGGAACCAGCCAGGTATCCGTAGGCCCCGTGACAATTAGTCGTCGTTCGCGGCGATTGGTGAGCCGCGGTGTGAACCCAACCGTTTTAGCTCCGAGAAACCGGGACGCCCGTACAAGCGAGAAAAGGGCGAGAAACGGGCAGGGAGCCGCCGCGTGCTAGTTGGCGGGCACCGGTTCTCTTGTTGCTCCAACTTCATCCGAGGATCGTTCTTCCGACGACTGCTCGCTGCAGGCGCAAATCAGGATCGCTCTACGGGTTAGCTCGTGGGCGGCGACACCGCCGGAGGGTCAGGAGCAGCAGAAGCGGTTGTGAGCCATCGGATGGCGCCGCCGCGAGTGTGCCGGTGTTCAGGAAGGAACGTCATGGAGTTCAGAACCGCACGAATCGTTCGAGTCACTCTCGTCGTCCTCGTTGCGGTCGCCGTGCTGCTGGTGGCGGCCGTCTCAGTGATCCCTGCGGATCGGTTCCGTCGGGCGATCGAGCAACGTGCGTCGGCAGCGCTTGGCCGCGACGTCTCCGTTGGCCATCTGCGGATCTCGTTGCTTCATCAGTCGCTCTCGGCCGAGACGCTGATCATCGCCGACGATCGGGCGTTCAGCTCCTCGCCATTTCTCACTGCGAAGTTCGTCACGATCGGCGTCAGGCTCTGGCCCCTGATCATGTCGCGGTCGCTCAATGTCACCGACATCACGATTGAACAGCCGGTGGTGACGCTGTCTCGAAATGCAGCCGGCCGTTGGAACTACGCCTCCCTCGCGACCTCGTCAAACACCTCGGGGACCTTCGCGATCAGGAAGCTCGAATTGCGGGATGGCCGGGTCCTTGTAGGAACGGAGACTCGGAAGCGCACATACGACCACGTCAATGTCGCTGCGTCAGATCTGTCGCCGGTTTCGCGTTGGCCAATCACGGCGAACGCCGTGTTGCCTGGCGGTGGCACGTTCAGTCTCACCGGCGACGTTGGGCCGATGGACCGGACCGACGAGACGCTAACGCCGCTCGATGCCATCGTCGCCATCGACGGGCTGAACCTCGCGAAGACTGGTTTCCTCAATCCCTCCGCCGGCGGTCTGCTTGATGTGAAGGCGACGATCGCGTCCACAGGCGGCGTGGCCGCGATTGTGGGCAACGCCACACTGTCGAAGGCGCTCCTCGTGGCGGGCGGCGCACCCGCATCTCGGCCGGTCGCCGTTTCGTTCGATTCCAGCTATGACCTTCGTACTCACACGGGAACTCTGAATCCATCCTCACTGAAGATGGGCGCAGCCGCCGCTCGCCTCACCGGGACTTACGACGCGCGCGGCGAATCGGCGGTTGTCAATATGAAGATTGCTGGCGGGCGCATGTCGGCCGCAGAACTCGAGGGCTTCATGCCGGCGCTCGGCATCCATCTTCCTCAAGCCGCCCATCTGGCTGCCGGCACGATCGAAGCGAATGTGAATGTCGTGGGCGCGATTGGTCGACTGGTCGCGGCGGGCAACGTCGGCCTGTTCAAGGCAAGGCTGACCGGATTCGATCTCGGTTCGAAGATGCGGACGATATCGGCATTCACCGGCCTTCACACCGGCAGCGACCTCGACATCGAGTCCATGACCACCAACATGCGGGTGGCGGCAGATGGACTGCGCTTCGATCACTTCAGTGCTGATGTCGGGTCACTCGGTCATATCACCGGCGCAGGAACAATCGATGCGCGAAACAATCTTCATTTCGGCATGGTGGCGACGCTGACCCATCTGACGCTGCCGAGTTCGATGAGTGGCAGGCGCCCTGTCGGCGGCACAGGGGCGCTCGGCACGGCCATTGGTACGGCCGGCGCCGTCGGTGACCTGTTGGGGACGCTTACCGGAGGTGATTCCACCAGCAAGATCACGGGCGCCGCCGGTCGAATCACCGGCGCGACCGGCCAATTGAAGAACGAACGCATTCCCTTCGTCGTCGAGGGAACGACGTCGAATCCGCAATTCATCCCTGATCTCAGCGGGGTGGCGCTGCACATGCTGCAAGGGCAGGCGGAGGGGCTGGCACGGCGTCGCTGATAGCGACGCGGATGATCCCTCACGCTTTGATGGGTCTATGACCACCGGCAAGGCATCGCGATCTCGATGGTGCGCCCGAACGTCGATCTCTTACGCACGCGGTGTCGCGTTCGCTTTGGGACATCGCTCGGCTGTCGACTCGCGGTACTCTGGCGGCAGGGTAATGTCATGAACGAAAGCCGTGAAGACGATATTGGCCGTGGGCTTGCGGTAGGCGCCTCTGCCGCGGAGACTGCCCCGAACGAGGCAGAACAATTCAGGCGGCTCGCGGAGGAAGCACGAGAGGTCCGCGATCATCATCGCGAGGCGCTCGAAGCGATCCGACAGGAGCGAGAGCGGCTGCGCGAGACTGCTGAGACCGCGCGGGTGGCCAGCGAGGAGGCACGGATCGCAGCCGAGACGGCGCGCACGGCTAGCGAGCAAGCACGAGCTGCCACAGAAGCTGCGCGGCACGCCGTGGTGGATACCGTACGCGCCACAGCCGACGCGCTGAACGCTTCGCTCGAACGAATGCAGGTCGTGGAGGATATGCGGCGGACCCTGCGCGAGATACGAGATATCAACAAGCTCGACTCCAACTAGCCGACCCCTCCACGTCGGGCGGCCTTCCACTGGGAACGAAAACAATCGACCAGCGTACGAAACGACGCGCGCCGGCTGTTCTGTTTGAGACAGGCGGGAGGCACCGCGCGGGGAGAGAATGTTTGCGCGGCCTGGTTTTGGGTCAACGTGCCGATGGGAGTGGCGCTCGTCGTGGGCGGCGCGGAACTCCAGCTCAGAGCGAAGAAGCAGTTCCGAGCCCGCAAGCGAAAAGCAGGTGCAACGTGAGATTGATTACTGCGACTATCGTGACGACGACGCTGGCGATGACGCCGCTCGTTGCCGCAGACAATGAACCGGTTCAGCGGCTCGGCGAGGCCGCGGCCGTGTTTTCCGAGATCATGGCGGCCCCGGACAAGGGCATACCGCAGGATCTGCTCGACAAGGCGCACTGCATTGTGATCGTTCCAGATCTCAAGACGGCCGCGTTCGTCTTTGGCGGAAAGTACGGGAAAGGTTATCTGTCGTGCCGGCAGGCGAGCGGTGGGGGCTGGTCGGCGCCAGCCACGGTGCGGATTGAAGGCGGGAGCGTGGGTTTTCAGATCGGCGGTTCGTCGACCGACTTGATCATGCTGGTCATGACTGAGCGCGGCTCGCAGAAGCTCCTGGAGAGCAAATTTACGCTTGGCGCGGAAGCCTCCGTCGCGGCCGGTCCGGTGGGACGCACCGCGACGGCCCAGACGGACGCGCAGCTGCACGCGGACATCCTGTCGTGGTCGCGATCGCAGGGGTTGTTTGCCGGTCTCGCCCTCGAAGGGGCGACATTGCGGCAGGATCTGGACGACAACGCCACGCTTTATGGCCAGCGGCTGGAAAATCGTGAGATTGTGACGAAGGACATTCCTGCGCCCAAGGCTGCGGCCAAACTGCTTTCCGTGCTCAACCGGTACTCATCGCGCGAAAGCACAGACTGAAGGGGACGAACGACTTCTCGCGGGCCGACCGCAGCGGTAGACGGCCCGCGGGCCCGTGCTCAGGGGGGACGGTGTTCACCACTCTTCGACGGCTGCTCCTGGTGATCGGTCTCGCCCTGCTGACCGCCAGCCCGAGCCGGGGCGAGGTTGGCATCCTCGTTCTCGAGCCGGTCGATGCCTTGGGCTTCTTCACTCGGGTTGGGCACGCCGGTACGTACTTCTCGAATATCTGCCCCGACGGAAGCCCGGTCAAGATGCGGTTGTGCCACCCGGGCGAACATGGCGGCGTTGTGAGCAAATACGCGCCGCTCAGCGAGCACGAGAACTACGACTGGGCCATCGTGCCGTTCGAGGCATTCATGCACGGCTTCGTGGCGCCCGAACTCGCACCAGTCATCGGCACGCCCGGCCTGCAGCGGGCGATCGAGCAGTTCGAGTTCGCTCCTCTGTTCTCCTCGGCGCTGGCGGCGGACGGCGACGGCCAATTACCGGAAGGCCAGTGGAAGGCAGCCCTCGCCACGCGCTTCGACCGAACCATCTACCTCTACTCGGTCGAGACCACGGAGGCTGACGACGCCGCCCTGGTGGCCGCCTTCAATGCCGCGCCGAACAAATCTCGATTCAACTTCTTCTATCGCAATTGCTCCGACCAGGCGCGCCGCATCTTCGATCTCATCCTGCCGAATATCGAGATGATCGGCGACCGCACGGGCGGCGTGACGATGCAGACGCCCAAGGGGCTGGCCAAGGCGCTGGTCGCGCGCGCCTTGAAATACCCAGAGCTTCACTTACAGGTCCGCCGTTATCCGCAGCTTCCCGGGACGTTCGGCCGCAGCACCGACGTGCTGTTTCCGATGGAGAACACCTACAAGAGCGTCGCCCTGATGCCGTGGTGGCTTTTCGGAGGCTTCCGTGAAGTCGCGCTCGGCTCGATGTTCTACCACGAGGTGGTGTCGCCGTTCGGCATGCTCGAGTCGTCGAGGGATTTCATGTCGCCGCGAGCGGCGGAACTCACCCTCGAGCAATGGCAGCTGAGACGCCAGCAGGACGAGATCCGCCTCGCGCTGGCCGTAGCGGTGAGCCGTGGTTCGGGATGGTCGACGCTCTCGACGATCAACGCAAGCGTCTCTCGACGTCTTTCCGAGATCGGCGGCGAGAAGCGGGCCGAGGTGACCAGGATCGAGGGTTCGACGGCGCGGTGGCAGGAACTCGGTCAGGAATTCCAAGCTTTGATTCGGCCGCTCGGCGAATGGACGGATGCTCCTGACGTGCTGAAGAAGCGCCTCGCGGTCTATGAACCCGATGGCACGCTGGCGAAGCAGTTGGTGGAATACTTCGATGCCAACGGACAGTTCTTCGTCGCCATCGACGGACGCGGCCCATGGATCTCTCTGCCGCTCGCCGATGGAGAGCTGGCCTCGACCGGCCTCTCCATGTCGCACATCTTGAGCGGCGATCCGCGACTGGCTGCGCTCGTCCTCGCCGCAGTCATCGATTACAACCTGGCCCAATCCCCGGCGCGCAGAGAAGACATCGAATCCGTAGAGCGAATCTTCACCCTCTTCCGCCAGGTGATCGATCGATTGGATGTCAAGCCAACGGGCGAGTAGACCTTCAGACGACGCGGCGGCCGCTCACGAAAAGCAGCCGAGACCCGCGTGCGCTTGCGAGGCACACCCCGTCGGGCCACGAGTCATAATGCCTGACATGGAGCAGACATGGGAGACAAAGGCGGCAAGAAAGACAAGGCAAAGAACCAGCAGCAGCAGATGACGAAACGGAAGCAAGAGGAGCAAAGAAAGCAGGACAAGGCTCCGTCAAGGACTTCGTAGCGGCGGGCGGTGCGCCGTTCAGGCCGGCACGTGACGCGCGCGATCGGCGACAAACTGCGCGTATCTCGCCACTGCCGCCAGCCGATCCGCATCCCAACGCTGGTCGCAGGTGTCGCAGGTCCAGTCTGCGCCCGTGGCCAACGCAGATTCCGTGATCGTCGGCGCCACGGTATGGCACAGCGGGCATGTGACGACGTGCGAGATCGTTTGGTTGTCGGCCGTCATGCGTAGCGCTCCAACAGCTGTGTCACGAGAATCGTTATGATGACGGCGAAAAGCAGGCAGACCACGATAACCGACCGGCGCAAGCTCCGCCGGCTGCTGTCGGCGTAGCGTGCTCTCCATGCATCCCAGCGCGCCTGCGCACCGGCCACATCGCCTTCGGTGACAGCGGTCATGGCTGTCCCGCGCGGCCGTGGATTACATCGGCAGCTGTCTGTTCACGTGCGCCGCCGGGCCACAGCCGGATGAGCGCGATCGGCGGCAGCAGCGCGATTGCGGCCAGATAAATCCAGCTGCGCGTCGATGACGCGTCGACCGCCAGAAATACCGCCACCGATAACGCAATCCAGCAGGCGGAAAGTATCCATACCGTGCGAGTGGTGTTGTCCACGAAGAACCTGGCTTTCAGAAGGGCCTTGATGACGCCGACCGCGGGAAGGACGTGCGGAGGGTCGGCTTCAGGAAAGCAGTACACAAGCAGTCTACACTGCGCGGCGGAGAAAGGCGGATTAATCGACTATACTGGAACCGTTACAGCGCTCCTGAACGAGCAGCCTGAACTCATCGTCCGGTCCGAGTTCATCCCACCTGTCAGCCGCGCCGCCGGAATTGCGCGCCACGTCACGGCCCGCCGCTGGCCTCTGCAACGGAAAGCCCTCTTATGACATTCACCGGCCGACTTATCGTCGCGGCAGCACTCGCCGCCAGCGTCCCCGCGGGTGTGCAGGCGCAGGGCTCGCAGGGAGAAGGCGGCCTCGGACGGCGCGTTCAGGAACAAGGTGCAGAACAAGGCGGCTATCGCGACTTTCACCTTGGCGCGTCGACGAAATCGATCGTGGAACTCACGGAAACAAGGACCGACGATGTAAGGCTCATCCACGAACGCCCCGCAGTCATGCAGGAATTGCGGTGGCTGCCATCCTCGTACGGAACCGCCGGTTCTGCGCCATCAACAGGCCAGGGCCTCGAACAGATCGTCTTCAGCTTCTACGAAAACCAGCTCTCGCGCATTGCTGTCGACTACGAGCGATCGCGCACGCGCGGCATGACCGATCGCGACCTCGTGGATGCGCTGTCCGCGGTCTATGGTGCACCCTCATCATCGACGCTGGCGTCAACTGGCGACGCGGCGACAGGAAACGACAACGTCGCTGCGCGAGTCGTCGCGCGCTGGAACGGTGCTGGATACGCCATCGTGCTCTCACGCTGGGCATACGGCGCTGCCTTCCGCTTGGTGATCGAATCGACGCGGCTGGCTGCATCATCGCGTACCGATGAGGCGCGCGCGATCGCACTCGACGTTCAGGAGGGTCCGCAGCGCGAGGCGGCACGCGCCAAGCGGCAGCAGCAGGATAAGGATGACGCTGAGACGGCGGCGCGTACGGCCAACAAAGGCACGTTCCGGCCGTGAACACCGTCCTAACTGGTCGGCGCTCCGTCGGATGTGCAATGCGGGACATCCGAAAACGCGGGTCTTCCGCTACCTTGATCGCATGGCGATTGAGCGGGACGACGATGACGTGCGCGAGATCGGACTCCGCAATCTGATGGAGCGATTCCGTGCGGCCGAGGAACAGGCGTTGGTCAAACGGGGAATCGCGCTCTGGACGCACGCCGAACGGCTGCTGGGCATCGTGCCCTATCCGGATATCCCACTGCCGCGCAACAAGATCAACTGACGTTTCAGCCCCGGGGGCGGGCTTCCATGGCAAAACAGATTCTGTTCGGCGAGCAATCGCGCCAGGTGATGCTGCGCGGCGTGAACCAGCTGGCTGACGCCGTAATGGTCACACTTGGACCGAGGGGGCGCAACGTCCTCATTGGCAAGACCTTCGGCGCTCCGACAATCACCAAAGACGGCGTGACGGTTGCCAGGGAGATCGATCTCGAGGATCGGCTCGCGAATATGGGCGCACAGCTGGTTATCGAGGCGGCCAGCAAGACATCCGACACAGCGGGAGATGGCACAACAACGGCCACGGTGCTCGCGCGAGCGATTTACCGCGAAGGGATGCGGCAGGTGGTGGCGGGCGCCGGCCCGATGGATATCAAACGTGGGATCGAGAAGGCCGTCCAAGCCATCGTCGAACGGATCAAGACGATGGCGCGCGAGGTGACACCCGGCATGATTGCGCAGGTCGGGACGGTTTCCGCGAACGGCGACGTAACAATCGGCGCCATCATCGCCGAGGCAATGGAAAAGGTCGGCAAGGATGGCGTGATCACCGTGGAAGAGGGCAAGGCGCTCGACACTACCCTTGAAGTTGTCGAGGGCATGCAGTTTGACCGCGGCTACATGTCGCCGTATTTCGTCACCGACTCGGAACGTATGGAGGTTAGGCTGGAGGATCCGTTCATCCTGCTTTACGAGAAGAAGATCGGCTCGATCGCTCATCTACTGCCACTGCTCGAACAGGTGGCGCAGCTCGGACGACCGCTGCTCGTCATCGCCGAGGACCTCGAGACCGAGGCACTGGCGCTGCTGGTAGTCAACAAGCTGCGCGGCACGCTGAAGGTGGCGGCGGTCAAAGCCCCTGGCTACGGTGATCGCCGGAAGGAAATCCTCCAGGACCTCGCCGTGCTCACCGGGGGTCGTCTGTTCAGCGAAGATCTCGGCGTCAAACTAGAGAATGTCAAGGTCGAGGACCTGGGCAGCGCCAGGAAAGTCACGATTGACAAGGATCACACCACGATTATCGAAGGTGGCGGCGCGCCACCGGCTATTGAGGCGCGCGTCAAGCAGCTGCGCACGCAGACGGACAGCACAACCTCCGATTACGATCGCGAGAAGCTACAGGAACGACTCGCCAAGCTGCTCGGAGGCGTCGCCGTGATTAAAGTGGGCGCTGCAACTGAAACCGAGATGAAAGAGAAAAAGGCTCGTGTTGAGGATGCAATGCACGCCACCAAAGCGGCAGTGGCAGAAGGCATCGTCGCCGGGGGCGGGCTTGCCCTTCTGCGTGCAGGCCAAGAGCTCGATGACCTGCACCTCACGGGCGATGAGCTTGTCGGCGCGCGAATCATCCGCCGAGCCATCGAAGAACCGATGCGACAAATCGCCGCGAACGCTGGCATCGAAGGCGCCATCGTCGTCGCGAAGGTCCATGACATGAGCGGCGACCAGGGGTTCAATGCGGCGACTGAGGTCTACGAAGACCTGATCGCGGCGGGCATCATCGATCCGGCAAAGGTCGTGCGAACGACACTGCAGAACGCTGCGTCCGTCGCTTCGCTCTTGCTCACCGCCGATGCGCTCGTCTCGGAGCTGGTGTAAATGACGATGCGTTTCGCGGGTGCACTCGACCTCCTGGCACAGACTGAGGCGCAGCATCAGGCGGTTATGGCGGCGCAGGCGCGGCTTGAAAGGTGTGTCACAGAGGTCGTTGCGGCGTTGCGCAAGGAGCGGATGCTCGTTGTCGCTATGCAGCGGCTTGTGTCAGGTCTGCAGGCCGATGAAGACAGCACGCCTCCGTCTTGAGATGTTCAGCGGGGTCGCTGCCCAGCGAGCAGATCGCTGAGTAATTTGGCAGCCTCGCCCGCCCGTCCGTTCGCGCTGGCATCCAGCCTGACGGAAGTTCGCTGCGCTTCGTCAACGTTCGCGAGCGCCGCGGTCACACGTTCCGCTTCATCGTCTCGTCCTAGATCCTGGAGCCGCTGATGCGCGCGTCCGAGCAGCGCCCGAGCATCTTCAAGGTGGCCGCTCGCTTCGCCAAAATTGGCGCTGTAGATTGCTACACGCGCGTCGAGGACTGCCGCGCGCGCGGCCAGCAGGTCGCCGCGGATGTCCGAGGCCTGCAGCGCCGCGGCCGTATTGGACCGTCCGAGCGTTCCCCACACGAACCCCGCCGCAAACGCGAGCAGAATAGCGATCGCAATGCCAAGTAGTTGTTTCGCCCTCATGGCAGATCGTGTCGAATCGCTGCGAGAATCAGCCGAATGATCGCCGTGCCGATGCCGAGCAGGAGCGGAAGGGTCCACACCAGGGCGGTCGCGATGAGGAGGTCCTGCGCGACGTCCCACGCCTGTCCGAACCATGACCGCTCGCCGATGCCAGTCATACCAGGGGGAGCCCGGCGTCTCGCAGCGGCGTCGAGGCGATCGGAGCCGCGAGAGGCATGTCGATCGTAAACACGCACCCCACTCCCGGCAGGTTTTGAATATGGATATCGCCGTCGTGCGCGCGCATCGCCTTACGAGCAATCGACAGGCCGAGTCCAAGTCCGGTGCGATCGGTCCCCCGGCGATCGCCGAATGCCTGGAACGCGGGCATCCTGTCCTGCGGAAATCCTCCGCATTCATCCTTCACGGCGATGAACAGCCGGCCCTCGCTGACATACGTTTGCAGCGAGACGTGTCCGCCAGCGGGCGTGTACTTGAACGCGTTCTGCAACAGGTTCGTCACCGCCGATGCCAGTAGCTGCGGATCCGCGTCGACGGCCAGTTCGGGATCGACTGCGGCGACGCTGAATTCAATCTGCCGGTATTCAGAATGAAGGGAACCTGTTGCCGCGATTTCGTCGATCAACGTCATCACGCGCACCCGCTCGCGCACCTGTTGGCCGGCGGCGAGCCGCACCTCGGACAGCGCGCCCGCGATGACGTCGCGCATACCAATCAAACTGCGGCCGAGGACGGCTCCCGTGCTGCCGTTGACAGCAACGTCACCGCGCTTCAACGTCTGAAAGGCGAGAGTGGCAGTGTTCAGCATGTTGCGAAGCTCATGCGCCGCGTCGCCCAGATGCTCAATCTCCCGGACCGTCCGGTCCCGCTCCACAATCCTGGCATACTCAGTGACGGCTTCAGCGATTGCCGTGTCGAGGCAGCGATTGAGGGTGTGAAACTCTTCGACGGTAATCGCGGCGTCACGCTCGATGGCGAGTTCGGTGATCGCCTGGCAGATATCGCCGTAATCGTGTACGACCTGCGATACCGTGAAACCTGCTTCGAACAACTCCGCGCCGTGCCGCGTAGCCGCGGAGCCGATGGCCTCGGCGGCAAAGGGAGCAGGCGTCGATTCCAACCGAAGGGTCTCAGCAAGCTGGGTGAGGAACAGCGGTACGCCGTACTCGAGTTCACGTGGGGACAGCGATGGGTAGACACGGCCCTCGAGCCGCTGCCGCGTTCGCTCTTCGATCGCTAACGCATGGGCAGCGATGAAATCGTCCAACATGGCATTACCTCTTGGAGTGCATCACCTGGCGGAAGAAAATCTGAGGCGGCACGTCCAGGCCGATCATGACGCACGGGGGCTGAACTCGGCTGTTCTGCTTTGAACAGCCGGCTACGGACGACGACGGCGTGAATGCGGGCGGAAGTGGCCGCCTTTCGGCCGGCCCTGCGGAGAGCGCGGCGCTGGCGTTGCATGAGGTGGCGACGCGGCACGGCGTTCCACGTGTCGTGCGGCGCGCGCACGCTCCTCCGCTTTGCGCGCGCGAATCGCCGCAATGCGCTGGGCATGCGGGACCTCGAGCGGCTTGGCCGCACGGCGGTGGTAGTCGAAGTCCGGCAGCGTCACGCGCGGCAGCGATCGTCCGATCACTCGTTCGATGGCCCGCCAGTCACTCTCTTCCTGCGGTGCGACGAATGTAAATGCCTCGCCCGTCATCTCCGCGCGTCCCGTGCGGCCGACACGGTGAATGTAATCGTCCGGCGCCGCGGGCACGTCGAAGTTGACGACGTGGCTCAGTGCCTCGACATCGATGCCGCGGGCGGCGATGTCGGTCGCGACGAGCACCGGATACCGCCCGCTTTTGAAACCCGCGAGCGCCTGTGTGCGCTGGTTTTGCGATCGATTGCCATGGATGCGCGCCGCGTTCACGCCCTGCTGCTCGAGGAACTCGGCCACACGATTCGCACGATGCTTCGTGCGCGTGAACACGAGTGCCTGCGCGAGAATGTTGCGCCTGAACAACTCCAGTAGCAACGCTGCCTTGAGATCCTGCGCGACCGGATACGCCGCCTGCGTAATGCCGACTGCAGGTGCCGCGTGTCGCTGCAGACTGATCGTCACCGGCTTCTTGAGCAGCTCGGACGCCAGCGCGGCAATCGCCGGCGGCATCGTCGCGCTGAAGAACAACGTCTGCCGCCGCTGTGGAATGTGCCGCAGGATGCGCTTGATATCCGGCAGAAACCCCATGTCAAGCATGCGATCGGCTTCGTCGAGGACGAGATACTCGAGGCGATCAAGCTTCGCATACGGCGCGCGCGCGTGATCGAGCAGGCGGCCCGGCGTGGCGACGATGAGATCGACGCCAGTTCTGAACGCATGTTCCTGCGGTCCCATGCTGACGCCGCCGTACACCGCGGCGCCGGTAACATCGGTGTGCACGGCGAGTGCGTTGAAATCGTCCAGGATCTGCGCTGCGAGCTCGCGCGTCGGCGTGACCACGAGCGCGCGCGTCACGCGCCGTGAACTGCCGATGAGCCGATGGACAATGGGCAGCAGAAACGCCGCCGTCTTTCCACTGCCGGTCTGGGCACAGCCAAGCAGATCGCGTCCCTCGATCGCCGGCGGAATTGCCTGCTCCTGGATCGGTGTGGGTCGGGTAAAGCCGAGCTCGCGGATGCTCTTCAGCAGATCTTGGTGAAGCCCTAGTTTAGAGAATGGCACGCTACGCGGCGCCCGTTCTTGTCGTCAGCTCGGTATCGATCGCCGGCACGACGGCCACCGGGGGACAGGCTGCCTGTAGTATGGAATGCACGCCGCAATGGCGGGTTAGATATCCGCTCACAGACGCTGCATCCAGTTCTGCAGCACGTACGCCGCCGTCGCATCGTCACCGCGATCGGGTCGCAGTCGGACTTCGGTCGCATGTGAGCCGCCGTCACGATGACGGCCTCGAATACAAATGATCGTATCCTCCAGTGCGGCGGTGAGATATGGCTTGCCCTCTCCAGTCTCGGTGACGGTAACGGCGTTGTGCCCGGACTGCTCAGCGACACGCAGGCAGTCGCGCTTGGCCCCGCTGTTATATGCGGCCGCTACCCGTCTGACGCAGATGACAATCGCCCGCCACCGTTCGAGGGAAGCTTCATTCAACCGCGCTGCACCGTCCGCTTCCGATCTGACTAGACCGGCGGCGCCTACGTCGCGGACGTTGCGTTGTTCCCCAAGTTGATGTGCCCAACGCATGGATTGTATTTCAGCCCGACGTTTCTCCTCGGCCATGAGGCTCTCCTCCAGCGGCAGTATCACACATCCGCTACGGCGTAGATGTGCCGCGTGGAACAGCACGAATCCCGAACGGGTTACGAGCTGAGCCACGATGAGTAAGGAACAGCAACTGAACACGGTTGAATCAAGGGGTAGGCAACAATGAGTCGTCACCGCGTACACGCGCAGGAGCCCAGCGAGAAGCCGGACATCAAGCGGCCGCCTGATTCCAACATTCCGGAATTCGAGGACGCAGACCAGAATCCGCCCACGACGCCAGGCGCACCACCGTTTACCGGGGAAGACGTGGAACATATTCCGAGGCCCGACCTTCCGCTGATGTAAAGTTCGCCGGGGGTATGACTCGAATGGCAGGATCTCGAAAGGACGTCGCGAAATACGATAGACGGCTCGCTGAAGTTGCGCGTGGGCTTCACAGGGCTTCCGAGCGGCTGTGGACGCGAGTCGCGAATCCGGACAAGTACGAAGTACTTCCGGAAACGCTCGACGAACTTCAAAGACTCACGACAGGCGTGAGCAGAGCACTAACAAAACTAAAGATCAAAAAGTGACTGCCTGCCTCGATCGATCTGTACGGTTCAGTTAAGAACCGCGCGCCGGTGGTATAGAGTTTTTGACGGCAACAGCTCGGGCACGCTGCCCCGGCCTCGCCCGGAGGCAGTGATGATCGCATCCACCGGCATCGACGGACTCGACGACATTCTCGGCGGTGGACTTACACGCCGCCGCCTCTACCTGGTCGAAGGCGTGCCTGGCTCCGGCAAGACCACACTCGCGATGCAGTTCTTGATGGCCGGCGCGAGGTGCGGCGAAGCGGTCCTCTACGTCACGCTGTCTGAAACCGAGGAAGAGCTCCGCGCGGTTGCCGTATCGCACGGCTGGTCGCTCGAGGGCATCACCATCCGCGAACTGACACCGCCCGAAGCCGAACTCGACCGCGACCAGCAGAACACGATGTTTCATCCATCGGAGATCGAGCTCGCGTCGACGACGAAGTTGATCCTCGACGACGTGGAGCGTCTCCGGCCAACGCGGGTCGTCTTCGATTCGCTCTCCGAGCTGCGCCTGCTCGCGGGAACCGCATTGCGCTATCGCCGGCAGATTCTCGCGCTGAAGCAGTTCTTCGCCACACGCGAGTGCACGGTCATCCTGCTCGACGACATGACCGCGTCGGATCACGACCTGCAGATGCAGAGCATCGCGCACGGCGTCATCCTGCTCGAACAGCTAAACCCCGACTACGGCGCCGATCGGAGGCGGGTTCGCGTCGTGAAATACCGCGGCGTGAAGTTTCGCGGCGGCTATCACGATTACTTGATCAACCGCGGCGGCATCGAGGTTTTTCCGCGCCTCGTCGCGGCGGAACACCGCCAGGGCACGTCGCGCGCGAAGATGCCAAGCCAGATCCCGGAGCTCGACGCGCTGCTTGGCGGCGGCATCGAAGAAGGCACCAGCACGCTCATCGTCGGCGCTGCCGGCACCGGCAAGTCGACGCTGGCGGCTCAATTTGCCGCGGCCGCTGCCGGGCGCGGCCAGCGAGGCGCGTTGTTCATCTTCGACGAAAGCCCGACGACCCTCATCACCCGCTGCGCGCAACTGGGGGTTGAAGTGGAGAAGCATCTGGCGTCGGGGATGCTGTCGCTGCAGCAGATCGACCCCGCGGAGCTCACGCCGGGCGAATTCATCCACGCCATTCGACGCGCCGTCGAGCATGACCATGCCAAGGTCATCGTCATCGACAGCCTCAACGGGTATCTGAATGCGATGCCGGAAGAGCGGCACCTGACCATTCAACTGCACGAGCTGCTGATGTATCTCGGGCAGAAGGGTGCGGCCACCATTCTGGTCGGCGCGCACCAGGGGCTGATCGGCGCGCAGATGATCGCTACTGTCGATGCGAGCTATCTGGCGGATGCGGTGATTCTGCTGCGCTACTTCGAGAACCGCGGGGAAGTGCGGCAGGCGATTTCGGTGATGAAGAAGCGCGGCAGCCGGCACGAACGGACGCTGCGCGAGTTCCGGCTCGACGAGAGAGGGATCACCGTCGGCCGTGCGCTGCGGGAATTCCGCGGCGTGCTTACCGGCGTTCCGACCTATGAGCCCGCCGGCGCGCCAGCGGATCCGCAGCTGTCGTGATCACCGCGACCGCGCTCGATCGGCGTGTCCTCTTTCTCGCTGCGACGGCGAAAGACGGCGAGACCACTGCGGCGGTGCTGTCGCCGCTCGGCATCGCGGTGCAGGTCTGCGCGACCTTCGAGGTTCTGCTGCGGGAAATCGCCGCCGGCGCCGGAGCGGTCATGCTGCCGGAAGAAGCCGGAACCTCGCAACACAACGCGTCGCTGCGCCGCGCTCTCGCAAAGCAGCCGCAATGGTCTGACTTGCCGGTGCTGGTACTGACACGGCCTGGCGCTGATTCGGCGGAAGCCGGCGATGCTGTGAAGATGCTCGGCAACGTCACGCTGCTCGAGCGGCCGCTGCGCGTCGCCACCCTTGTCAGCGTTGTGCGCACGGCGCTGCGCGCGCGCGAACGCCAGTACCAGATCCGTGAACATCTTGCCGAGCGGGCCCGCGCCGAGCAGGCGCTGCGGCTGGCGGATCACCGCAAGGACGAGTTCCTGGCCACGCTTGGTCACGAACTGCGCAATCCGCT
Organism: Vicinamibacterales bacterium; assembly: GCA_035492455.1. Taxonomy (GTDB): domain Bacteria; phylum Acidobacteriota; class Vicinamibacteria; order Vicinamibacterales; family UBA2999; genus Gp6-AA40. Next base: position 207,297 of record DATJJE010000070.1, read on the forward strand.
CGCGCCGCTGCTCACTGGACTGCAACTGCTGCGCGCAAGCGGCGTTCAGGATCCCGCCGTCATTCGCGTCAGCGGCGTCATGGAGCGGCAGATCACCCACCTCGTGCGGCTGGTCAACGATCTGCTCGAGGTGTCGCGCATCACGCGCGGCTTGATTCACGTCGATCGTGCGGCCGTGGATCTGATGTCGATCATGAACGCTGCGGTGGAAACAAGCAGGCCTGCTGTTGATGCGTCGCATCATCAACTGACGGTCGACACGTGCGCCGAGCCGCTGACCGTCAACGGCGATGCCGTGCGCTTGACGCAGGTATTCGCCAACCTGGTGACGAACGCCGCCAAGTACACGATGGAGCGGGGCCACATCCACGTGCGCCTGCGCGCCGACGGCGGGCGCGCGGTCGTGTCCGTCAGCGACAACGGCATCGGCATCGCGCCGGATCAATTGACGTCGGTATTCGAGATGTTCACGCAGCTCGATCGATCGAACCGGCTGGGCCAGGGTGGACTCGGCATCGGCCTGACGCTCGTCCGTAGTCTCGTCGAGATGCATGGCGGCACCGTCACCGCACACAGCGATGGCGTCGGTAAAGGCAGCGAATTCACCGTCTCGCTGCCGCTCGCAACCGCTGCCGCTGCGGCACACACGTCGAAGCGGGCTCTGCCGCAACGCTTGCCGTCGCGGCGCGTTCTCATCGTTGACGACAACCACGATGCGGCTGACACGCTTGGCGAGCTGCTGACGTCACTCGGCGCGACAGTGCAGGTGGCGCATAGCGGCCATGCTGCGCTCGACATGCTCGACACGTTCGAGCCCGAGGCGATCCTGCTCGACATCGGCATGCCGGAGCTGGATGGCTATGACGTCGCGCGCGCCATCCGCTCGAACAAGCGTCATGCGAACTTGCTGATTATTGCGTTGACGGGGTGGGGACAGGCGGAAGACGAGCGGCGCTCGCGCGCCGCCGGCTTCGATCATCACATCGTGAAGCCACCTGACATCGCACGGCTTCACGATCTGTTGGCTGATTCAGCCGACCATTGGCAGGCGCGGCCGCCGCGGCCGTCGACTGTTCCGTGATCAAGTGTCGCGTGTCGCGGTCGGTCCTGCAGCGTGCGCGGGCGGCTCGCCAGCGCCGCCGTCGCGGTGAAGTGATGGGGCCGCTGACGTGGAGCGACAAGCACTCTTGGTCGGACGCCGCACGTCGAGCCTCGGCGTGAAATGGCGGCGTTCTCGGAACAATTCCGCTGCACGTTTCAGAATCCAAGACGCAGAGATGCACCAGCGGATTTCGGTTTGAGCAAAGGCGACACGGTGATCGTCACGGGATGAACCTGAGGGTCGCCGCGATACACCACCTTGTTGATGCTCCCGTCGATCCCGATTCCAATCGCGGCGCCCACGAGGCCGAACACCGGTCCCGCAACGATGAGCCGGAACAACGGATCACACGCTATGTCGTTCCGGCGCGTCCCACTGCATCGCGGGATTGGGCCAACCACGCCCGAAACGAATCCGACCAAGGAACCAATCACTCCCCCTTGCCACATCGAGTCAATCCGCGTAACTCTCGTCACGTCGGTGTCGGTGAAAGTCCGTTGTGAGTGTTCCCGAAGAATCACGAACTTGGATCGCTCGATGGCGAGATCCAACGAGGACGCAGTAACTTTCGCTATTTTTCCTCGTGTGCGTCGGCCATCCGAGTCGGTGACGACCACCTGGTCTCCATCTTTGACGGCGAGCCGCAGTTCGTCAAAGGTGGTCGCGGAAGATTGGGCTCCGCTGGTCGTCGGAAACAGTGTGAGTGCCGTTACGCACGCGGCGATGTGCCACACGATTCGATTCGTCACTTGAGTCCTCTCTGTGTCGAAACTTGGCCACTGCTAGAGTCACGAACGCGACGGTATCGCGGCAGAGTCCGGAAAGTCCTGCTGGTATTCCTGAAGAACGCTGAATCCTGGGACGTTTACAGTTGGCGCTGTCCGAGCTGTGACGGTTGGGGTGTCACGTGGAATCACCGATTTTGTAGAAACAGCCACGCCTTCCAGCATTCGTGCTCGGCACTGGCTCGGTCGTGCGGCGTCGCGCACTCACCATTCCATCCGCATCATCTCAGAGGTTCAACGCCATTCGTTGTGGGCGTCAGGACAACTTCAGCCATCCCCAGCCGCCTACGGTGGCGCGGAGATTGACAGCCATTGATCGCTGCACTACGCTGCCCGACCTCACGCACCGGGAGCCGGACGTATCTCCTGCACGTTCAACCGGAGGGAACCATGAGGCTGTGCATCGTCCTCGTCTTTTCGCTGGTTACCCTGACATCGGCTGCATTCGCGCAAATCACGTCCGCCACCATCACCGGCACCATCAAAGACGAGACCGGCGGCCTGCTGCCGGGCGTTGACGTCACGGTCTCGAATGTCCAGACCGGCTTGAAGCGAAGCGTCGTAACAGATGGCAACGGCTATTTCACCGTGCCCGGACTAGCGCCCGGGACGTACGAAGCGCGTGCCACCCTTCAGGGATTCGCCACCGCGGTGCAGAGCGGCATCGTGCTCGAGGTCGCCCAGCAGGCGGCCCTGAACCTCGTGCTGAAAGTGGGCACGGCCTCGGAAACCATCACGGTGTCGGGTGAG